>CAZOPF010000058.1:0-11329 GCA_964581605.1 uncultured Ardenticatenaceae bacterium | reverse complement strand
CAACTGACACTTTCACGCCTACGCCCACGCCGACCGGCTCGCTTACACCCACGCCAACCAACACCTTCACACCTACCCCCACACCGACTGGCTCGCTTACACCCACGCCTACCTTCACAGCTACGCCATCGGCCACGCCTACACCAACTGGTACATTTACGCCATCAGCCACGCCGACGGCTACTCCACCACCACCCACATTCTGGATTTATTTGCCAGTTGTGATAAAAGAGGAGTAGTTAGAGGTTTTCATGTCTACGGCCGTACCGCCCCAACCTCCCCTGGATATTGCCGCTCGCCAGCAAGCCCTGGTGGACCTGCTGCTTGAGAATGAGAGCATCCAATCGGAACGGGTGGAAGCGGCCTTTCGTGCCGTACCGCGCCACCCCTTTTTGCCGGATACACCGCCGGAAGAGGTTTACAGGGATGAGGCCATTCCCACTCATTTTGCTGAAGACGGCCGTGCCATTTCCTCCTCCTCTCAACCGGCGATCATGGCAATCATGTTGGAACAACTGGATTTGCAGCCGGGCCAGCACGTGCTGGAAGTGGGGGCGGGCACAGGTTACAACGCGGCGTTACTGGGGCATCTGGTGGGGGACAAGGGGCGGGTCACGGCCGTAGATATTGACGCCGACATTGTGGCTGCCGCCCAGGAACATCTGGCGGCCGTTGGCTGCACCAACGTGACCATCGTCTGCGGTGATGGCATGGATGGCTACGCGGCCCACGCCCCGTATGACCGCATCATCCTCACTGTCGGCGGTTGGGAGATAAGCCCGGCCTGGCTGGCACAATTGAAGCCAGACGGCCGTATCCTGCTCCCCCTCTCCCTCAACGGCCCGCAATACGCCATCGCCTTTGACCGCACCGACGACTACCTGGTCAGTGTTTCCATCCAATCGTGTGGTTTTATGGCATTGCGCGGCCCCCAGGCCGGGCCAGGCGTGACCCTGCCGTTGAACGACGAACCAGACATTTTCCTGCATTACGAAACCCACAGTGCCCAACCCCGCCAATTGGATGCCAGCCAGATACGCGACTGGTTGGCTAACCCCACGGCCGAAGGGACGACGAACCTGGTGGTGACTCCACGCGAGGTGTGGCGCAGCCTTATGCTGTGGCTGGCGCTGCGTGAACCCGATCTGGTCTTGCTGGACGCGGGCGGCACGGCCGCGACAGCGGACGCTATTCCCACGCTATTGAAGATAGACGGCCCAAACCCCTGGCGCATCACCAATGGTATCGTGACCGAAGATGGCATGGCTTTTTATGTGCGCCAACCTCACCAACCCGCCCCAGTTGAGCCGGAAGCGGGTGAACCAGAAACCTTTATCCTCGGTTATCAGGTATATGGTGAAGACACTACCGTGGGGAAACGATTAGAGGCACATGCAGCCGCCTGGCAGGCGGCGGGACGCCCCGGAATAGCCGGGATGCGAGTGCAGGTGTATCCGGTGGAGAGAGATGTGAGGGGGGAAACGGCCGTGACCCGCTGCTGGCATAAGTTTGTGGTAGATTGGCCCCGTCCGTAATTCGTGAACCATAATCCGTGAACCGATTACGGATTACCGATAACGGATCACGCTTCGTCCGGCAGCTTCATCTTCGCCACCAATTCCGGCTCCCGCGCCAACAGCAAATTCCCGGCCATACGGCAGCCGCCCCAAAAGATAACCACGGCGTAGGCCAGACTAAACACCAGCCCCACAAACGCCAGCCAGGGTAGTTCAAAACCATAGGCCAACCCCAATGGCAGTACCGTCGGCAGACTAAAAATGAGGACAGCGAGAGGCACCAGCGTGATGTAAGCACAGCCGGTTTTGGAGTCGCCGCCGGATTGGAAGAGGCCCCGATTGCGCCGGGATTCCAGGGCAATGGGAATGGGAAAGAGAACAGAGGAGACGGCCGTGACCGCCACCGTCGTTACTCCCATCACAAAAGCGGTCAACACCCCGGCCACGCTGACCCAATTCTGTTGCATAAAGATAAGCAAACCGCCAAAAAAGAGCAGCGGCAGCAGCGTTACCACATATAACGCTCCCCCTTTGGCCCAGAAAATGCGTTCGCGGCGTACCGGCGAGAGTAGCAGCGCGGGCAGGCCACGCCCCTCCCAGGCCAACATATTTTGGGTGTTCGCCCAAAACAAAAAGAGAGCATACAGCGGCAGCCCCAGTCCAGTACCAGACGGTACGCCACCGCTAAAACTGGAGCGGCCAGCATCGCCGCTAAAGAAAAATGCACCCATAAAAAAAAGGGGCATCAGGACCCCCTGGATGATCCCCACCCGCCGTTGGGGGATGCGCCAGACCGATTTGAACTCGTTGGCGACCAGCAGCGCCACATCATCTGGCAGCCAGCCCAGCCAGTTGCGTTCCCGTTTTTCCGTTTTTTGCGCTCTCTGGTGGGCTTCCGCGCGGGGGCGGGTGAAGAGCAGGTAGCCTTCACCGGTGGTCAGGCGCACCAGCAGTTTGTACCAGACCCAGGTGATGAGTACCAGCCAGGCTAATGAGTACAGCAGCCAGAATAAAGAAGCCAACCAATCACCGTTTACGGATCGTTCAATGGCTTTGGCGGTTGCGCCAGGAGGCAGCCATTGCAAGGCGTCCAGCGGCTGCCATTGCAACATGGCCTGGGCCTGCTCTTCGCTCATGTCGCTAAAGAGATCGCCAATGAGCCGTTGGATACCGATGTTGATAAAGTAGCACAACCCACCTATCGTAGAGGCCACCACGATGACCACATCGCGTAAACGGCGGCTTTGCATGATGCCGCCCACGGCCGTGCCCACAAACTGCCCAATCATCACCAGATGCCCATAGCTCAACACCAGGGCGATGAGAACGATGACGGCCGTGAGGCTGAACGTCAGCCCAAAACCCACAAAAATCGCCAGGAACAACGGCAGCATCAGGTAGGTGGGGTAATCGAACAGTGTGCCCAACAGCACACTGGCAATGAGGGTACGCCGCTGGATGGGGTAGATCATCAGCAGGGTAATATCGGCCCCTTCGTTGATGGAGGCAAAGATGATGGGGAAGACGAGCCAGATAATCCAGAGCAGGGTCAGCACGCCGCCAAGTAGGGCGGTAGGCCATTGGTCGGGCAGGCGGCGGTAGCCTACGGCCGTGCCAAATGCCGCCGCCAAAATCATGGGCCCAAAAAAGAAAATAACAAACGCCGCTCCCACAATACGCCCCCGTTCCCGGCCAAACTGCCGCCAGGTCAGCTTGCCCCGCAGTCGCCAGAGGGTGTTGAGTTGGGTACGGCCGTTAATGGTGAGATCGTTCATGGTCGGTAATCGGTTATCAGTAACCAGTACTGATTGTCAAGTCCCGAAATATGTTGACACCTTTACAACAATTGTTAAGCGAGCGTCCAGAAATAAGTTCCCTGTTGGAGCGCGGGCAAGCTGTCCGCGCTCCAAAATGGTACAGCACAGCACCGGCACACCCATTATCGGCCATTACTAAACTTCATCACGCACCGACCATAAACTATAATCACCCACCTCCAACCCGTCAATATCGGCCAAAACCCCCTTTTGAAGCACAATGGGCAGCCCACGCTGTTGATTACGAACTAAGTAACCGCGCAGTCATTATGTAATTGAGTAATTTGGTAATTAGCCGCTTCAATTACTTAATTACCCAATTACCCAATCGCTAACTTATTTGCAAACGATCACTAAGTGATTGTTTCATGGCGTGCGGCCGTGTTCTTTCTCGCCTGACATCCTCCTTTCCGCTAAAATGCAAGGCAGATTTCTAAATTTGCTTTGTGGGGTAGATCATGCCCGAACCAACAACCGTCAAAGCCAGCCCGCGTTACCAGATTTCGCTGCCCAGCCGTGCCCGTCAGGAATTGAACATTCAGGCCGGGGACCGTTTGCTGGTAGATGTTCAGGATGGATTGCTCATTTTGGCGCCGGAGCCGAATGATTATGTGCTTTATCTGGCCGGTTTGCACCGGGAAATCTGGCAAGGCGTGGAGGCCACAATCTATCTAAACGAGCAACGGAAAGCACGGCAGATATCAGCCAGCAGTTAATGATGTGGCAGCGGCACTGGTAAATGGGGCGACCGCTTTTGTGACCAATGACAAAGGCTTTAACCGGCTACAACCCTTTCTTGACATTTTGGTGTTGGATACATTTCTGGGAGCTTATTGAAGTAGTGTGAGGAGCTGAGGTAGGTGGGGAGGGGTACGGCCGTGACTGACTAGGTGATACACGGCCAATGGAGTTTGCCCTACAACATGACGCCAGTATAATCAGATATATGCTTGACAAAGGAAGCCAGCTTATAGGATGGTGGCATGGCAGACTTAAAGCAGGAACTCAGACAAAAAATCGAGAGGCATTTTGATGAAGAGGAACTGAGGACTCTCTGCCTGGACTTATACATTACGTATGCTAATCTGACAGCTCAAGGACATCATGGCAAGGTAAGGGAGTTAGTTGAATATTGTGACCGTCACAATTGCCTGAAAGATCTGATTGAAGGGTGTGGTAAGGAACGGCCGAATGTAACCTGGCCCCAAATTCCGTCCGCCACACCAGATATCTCTCCGAAAACAGAGCCGGTTTCTCAGCCTGCGGTTTTTACAAGCAACTCTCGTAACCTGCGGCAAAAACTGCCATCGTGGGTGTGGGGCGTGGTAGCGATTGTCATATTGGTAGGGGTGGTTGCTCGCTTTTCTACACTATCAGGTGATATGGTAATCACACCTTCCCCTGAACCCACAGAAATAAGTCAAGCTATCAGGATTATTACTCGTTCACCTATTGATACAGCCGTTTCCAGAATTACTACTCCCACAATCAATACAACAAGCGATATTCAAACGGCCGTAGCTGCCAGCGTCGCCCAAACCTTGAATGCTCAAACGGTAGAAACCACACCTACACCAACATCCACATTGTTGTTTACACCATCTCCTACGCCGAGTCTGGTACTTTCAAATACTTCAGATTCGACTGAAACAAACCAAACTATTACACCTTTATCTGCGTCAGCGGGAATAGGTCAACTGACTGTTCGTGTACGTGTATTGGAAGAGTGCAATAACAAATCGTTTTCGATACAAGCTGATGGTCTGGCAATCGGTGGCGGGCAAGCGAATACGACTATTCCGGTTGGAGAAGGTACATATGATATCATTTTCACAAACGATTTTGACTTAGGAAAACTAATGACCCAAACCGTTGAGATTCAGAAAGGGGAAGAAACAGTTGTTGATTTTACGGATGAATTAGGGGCCGTTCTGTTAACGAATTATCCGGCGATATCACTATCGCTCCCATTTTATGCAAATGCTGAATTGAGCAATAAATACTTGTTTGTGGATGAACATTACTGTGCCTCGATTGGGATGCATACTATCCGGTTACTTGGCTCCTATTTGGCTAGTGCTGGCTACAACACCAATTACGTGGTTACTGTCGGCCTATTTGATGATTCCGAAATGACTTTCGATATAGAAGTAAGGGACGAGGAACAAACAATTATTGGGCCGGACATGTGGCCCAGGCAACTTGGGGTGGTTTCCTTTGCTCCTCCTGTTCAAGATGGGATGAGTCTCAAAGTTTTCGATCTACAAACTGGCGAACAACTAGACTATTCTCCCTATGTAAGTTTTGACTATTTTGGATTCCAGTTGGCACATATAAGTTTGTTATGATCAATCCATACCCTGGACTGCCTTTTGACAATATTGAAATCAAGGCTGGAGAAGAGACGCCCCTTCAGCTACCTACCCCTTAAAAGGGCAAGTTCTGTAATTGGTCTGGTCTAGGCAGCTATTTCTTGTTTATGTGTGGGGTAATTTTTTTATACACTTTCTAGTTTGTGGGGCTGGATGTAAACGTCGGCTGAAATGTCCAACTCCGTTTGCAGTTTGCGGATCATGTTGAGGGATAACGGCCGTTTCGCTCTCCTTCTCATCTCCTGATTTCCGGTTCCGGGTAACACCCATCCCAATTGCTGTAGTAAGCGACTGGTGAGGGCAGTGGATGGGGTCACGGCCGTTGCTTTTCCCCGCCTGCCTCCTTATGCTTTCTGTTTATACAGCGTAAGTACGGATGGAAGCAGATAAGGTACGGAAAATCTTCAAAATGGCTAATAGTCTGGTTGTCTCTTTGCCCAAAGAATCCATCGAACTGCTCGGATTACAGGAAGGCAGTGAAATTTCTCTTTTTGTAGATGAGAGAACCGGCAAAGCCTCAACTGGCCGGGATTGACGCGGAATTTGCGCAACAACTCAACGACTTTATTGAACAATACCGGCCAGCGTTGGAAGCCCTGGCAAAATGATCGAACACCTGACGGCACAACAGGTGCTCTTCATCCATGCCCGCCTCATTGCCGCAATCGGCGGTGAACAGGGTATGCGCGGCGTAACGGCCGTCGCCTGCAAACAAGTAATGCAGAATTAGAACGATTTACGCTGTGGGTGGTAATGGCACGGCCGTCACCCCCCGAACTGGCTGATTGGTTCCACACGCACACGGAACCGGCCGGTTAAAGCAGATGGGGAATGGGGTAGAGAGGTGGGGGGAGAGTACGGCCGTGTCCCTTCTCAAATTCCAGTTGACGCTCAGTAGGAATCGCCCCATAATGGCAAATGTGTGATGATCTAAGGAGACAAAGGGATGACTTTATTACATACCCCCACCCGGTTGACGGCCGTAGAAGCCCAATTAGCCGCTGAAGAATTTATCCAGGATCACATCGGCGATCAGGTGTTGGCCGGTGAACCCTGGCCCGTTCATTCCACTTTGAGCAGCAGTTGGGTCGTGCCCTTGATCTTGACTCGTTCCGCTTATGGCCCGGTTGGTGCTATTGGTGTGTTGGTGGTGGATGAAATGACGGGTCAGATCATTGCGGCCACCCCTACCGAAAGCCTGGCCGAAACCAGTCGTCGTTTGCTGGCCGAACAGGCTACCCCCCTTGAAGCCGCCTTTCACAAACTCGTTGCCGAAGGACAAGCCCCTCATTGAGCCTGTCATTTTTCCCCCAAGAAAGTGAAGAGTCCTGTGTACCAGCCTGCTTACGAATGGTTTTGGCTCACTATGGCATAGTGCTTGAAGAAGCCGAATTACGCGCCTGTTGCCAGACAACGTTCTTGGGTACAGCTTTTCCAGATGCTTCGGCCTGCGCCCGACGTTATGGCTTGTTCACAAAGGAAATCGCTCAGGCATCCTGGCAAGATTTACAGGAATGGCTGGCAAACAGTATCTATCCCATTTTATCGGTGAATTTGTTTCCGCTTGAAGCGCGATGGGCAGCCCACGCGGTTGTTGTGGAAACCGTCAGCGATGATCGCGTTACTTACCTTGATCCTCTGATAGGCCGCCGAGATGCAGCCAGACCCCCATTTACCCAGGCCTGGCACATGAGGCGCGGTAAGGCGTTGTTGATTACGAAGTAGTTGGGTTAGGGATAGGAACATGCCCATTGGTTCCACGCGCACACGGAATCGGCAGGTTAATGCAGACGGGGATAGGGGAGAGAGGGGAGTGTACGGCCGTAGCCATTTATACCCGCTCCAGTTCATACGGTTGAATCAATACATCGGCCGGGATGCCCAGCCCGGCCTGTAATTTGCGGATCATGTTCAGGGATAACGGCCGTTTGCGATTCAACACCTCAGACACCCGCGCCCTGGAACCAAGATATGGCTCCAGGTCATGCCGTGCCAGGGATTGGCTTTCCATGTAATGCAGAATTGCCTCAACCGGGTCTGGCGGCAGAATCGGGTGTTGTTTTTCTTCATACACTTCCACCAGTGTCACCAAAACATCCAACTTATCCCCTTCGGGCGTACCGGCTGGGGCATCCCACAACCTGTCAATCTCCTGCAACGCTGCTTCATAATCTGCTTCCGTGTGAATCGGTTTAATCTCCATCCTTATGCCTCATATTGTGCTGGCATCAATCTTGTCATATTCGCGGTGTGTGCCCACAAAACGGACATAGACGATGCCAAACTCGTAATTCACGGCCGTTACCAGCCGATAATCGTTCCCCTTGATGTTAAACACAACACGGCTATTGGCCACAAAGCTTGCATTTCGATAAGCCTCTTTGACCTCTGTTGGTGTCATCCACTCAGCCTTTTTCACACGATCAAACCAGGCGCGCAAGGGTTGTTCGGCATCTGGATACTTTTCCCAGAATTCGCGTAGGGTTCGGCGAGCGATGATGCGCATGTCAGAATTATAAACTGCTCCCGTTTTGGGAGCAAGTGCGCTTGTTGACTCTAGCCATACCGAATGAGAGTCGTATGTCTTATAGCAGTGGAAGTCACGGCCGTGTCTTAAACTCCCCTTAAGCTCACCCGCAGATTGCCTTAAAGCCCCGGCCATTCTCCCCTGATAAGCTACACGCATCTTACGGAAATAAAAGTAAGCAGTTAGCAGTAAGCAGTTAGCAGTGTACCCATTGCTCACTGCTCACCGCTTACTGCTCACTGTTCACTGACTCAAAGGAGAGAACTCATGGACTTAACCACCGTTCGTCAACTCAATCAGCATGTGGAGCGCGAGGCGCTCTTTGTGCGCGATTTACGCAGCGAAATCAACAAAATGATGGTCGGCCAGCAAAAACTGGTTGACCGGATGCTCATCGCCCTGCTGGCCGACGGCCACATCTTATTAGAAGGTGTGCCCGGTCTGGCCAAAACCTTGCTGGTGAAAACCACCGCCGATGCCATCCAGGGCGAATATGCCCGCATCCAATTTACGCCTGATTTGCTGCCCGCTGACCTGGTAGGGACGCAGGTGTACAACCCGCGTACGGCCGAATTCAGCGTGCATCAAGGCCCCATCTTTGCCAACCTGGTGCTGGCTGACGAAATTAACCGCGCCCCGGCCAAAGTGCAAAGCGCCCTGCTGGAAGCGATGCAGGAACGGCAGGTAACGATAGGCGACACCACCTACAAGATGGAACCGCTTTTCCTGGTGCTGGCTACACAAAACCCCATTGAGCAGGAAGGTACGTACCCCTTGCCGGAAGCGCAGGTAGACCGTTTTATGCTCAAAGTGCTGGTGGATTATCCCACCCGCGCCGAGGAACGGCTGATCATTGACCGCATGACCGGCGCGACACTGCCGACCATTACCCCGGTGGTGACGCCCGCCCAAATTTTGCAGGCGCGGGAAACGGTGAAGCGGATTTATGTGGATGACAAAATTAAGGAATATGTGCTTGATCTGGTGATTACCACCCGCCAACCGGGCAACAATGGGCTGAGTGACCTGAAAAACCTGATCAACATCGGCGCTTCGCCGCGCGCCAGCATTAACCTGATCACGGCCGCCCGCGCCCATGCGTTCCTGAACGGCCGTGGCTTTGTCACCCCCGAAGACATCAAAGAAATGGCCCCGGACGTGCTGCGTCACCGCGTCATCACCACCTATGAAGCCGAAGCCGAGAACATCAACAGTGACCAGATTGTGCGGCGCATTTTGGACTATACCAACGTGCCGTAATTAGGAATTATGAATTAGGAATTAGGAATTATGAAGAAGAGAACCATTTCATAATTCATAATTCCTAATTCATAATTACAATATTATGTTAACCAACGAACTCATGGCAACGATCCGGCGCATTGAACTGCGCACGCGGCGGCTGGTGAATGACAGCTTTGCCGGCGAATACCACTCTGTCTTTAAGGGGCGGGGGATGGAGTTTGACGAGGTACGGCCGTACCAGCCCGGTGATGAAATTCGCACCATTGATTGGAACGTGACCGCCCGTACCGGCCAGCCTTATGTCAAGCGATATGTGGAAGAGCGCGAACTGACCGTCATGCTGGTGGTAGATGCGTCCGCTTCCGAGAATTTTGGGTCGGTGAAACGGTTTAAGCGCGAATTGGCGGCGGAGTTAACGGCCGTGCTCGCCTTTGCCGCCACCACCAACAACGACAAAGTGGGGCTGCTCATCTTCACCGACCAGGTGGAGCTATACATCCCGCCGCGCAAAGGGCGCAAACATATCCTACGCCTCATCCGCGAACTGCTGGCCTTTGAGCCAAAACACAGCGGCACCAATATCAAGCTGGCGCTGGATAGCGTGAATCGGCTGCTCAAGCGCAAAGCTATCGTCTTTTTGGTGTCTGACTTTATTGCCAACCCGGACAGCTACCGCAAGGAACTGGCTATTACCAACCAGCGGCATGACCTGATTGCCGTAGACCTGAGCGACCCGATGGAAGAAGGGATCGCCAATGTGGGTGTCATGGCTGTAGAAGACCCGGAATCGGGCGAGATTGTCTGGGTGGATACCGGCAGCCGCGCCTGGCAGCAAGCGTTCCGGCGGCGCATGAGCCAACTGGCGGCTGGCAAAGATCAGGCGTTCCTCAATGCCAGCGTAGATCGCATCCACGTCGCCACCAATGAAGATTACACCACGCCGCTGACCCAATTTTTTGCCCAGCGGGCCATGCGGATACGGCATTAGGGGCTGTAGCAAGTGGCAGGTTGCAGGTTGCAAGTGAACGCAAAACCGTAACTTGCCACCTGCCACATGCTACTTGCAACCCCATGATGACCATAAGCTCCACTTAAGGTTGCCAATAGGCCGCGTTAAAGGCAACGGCCGTACCCCTCTGTTATGCTGTTTTCATCAACGATAGCCGATAACGGGTTACCGAAAATGGAGATACAGCGACATGAAAAAATTAACAACAAGCATTTTGATAGCTTTAGCGACCCTGGTTTTAATGAGCGTGACGGCATTTGCCGCACCGGCCAGCAAACCGGCCGCCGGGCCATTTGAAGGGACTTTTACGGGCACAGTCAAGGGCGATCTGGGCAGCCAGACGACCCTGACGTTGGATTTAACCGACCGCGCTAACATCGTGTCGGGCGAGGCCACTCTGGGAACGGGGTTGAAAGTGAATGCGGGGCAGGTGTGCGGCACGGCCGTTATCCCCGCCGGTGCTATATGGGCTGAAGGCGAGAAATCATCCCGCCGCCCACGAGAATTGTCAGCGGAATCCACGATTGAAGTCAGTGGCATGGAAGTGACCATTGAGGTGGAAGGCGAACTGTCGGCGGACGGGAAGACGCTGGACGTGACCGCCAAAATTGATACGCCCTGGATTTGTGGCCGGGATCCGGTCATCATGGGCACGCTGACGAAAGTTTCGTAACTGGGTCTGGGTAGACATCCGATTTTTCCAAAAAATCGGATGTCTTGAGAGAGAAGAGGATTTGGGAGGTAAGTGACGGCCGTCAGGCCCGGAGACGGCCGTCGCTTAAGAGATGGTGGCAAGTGGCAAGTGGCAAGTGGCAAGTGGCAAGTGGCAAGTGGCAAGTGGC
>CAZOPF010000057.1:0-35836 GCA_964581605.1 uncultured Ardenticatenaceae bacterium | reverse complement strand
TTCTCACCTTCTCACCTTCTCACCTTCTCACCTTCTCACCTTCTCACCTTCTCACTCTCCACTCAAACTACCCACCGGCAAATCACCGCAGCGATCCTGCAACCCCTCCGGCAACAGGCAGGGCACGTCAGGCCGGTTCGTTTCCACCAGTTCAAAGAAGCGGAACTCCGGATCATCCACATTCAACAGCGTGGCAATATACATATCCTGCACCGCTACATGGTCTTCCGGGCGAATATAAATAGTGCCCTTCGGCCCTTCAAATTCCGCCCCTTCCAGCGCCGCCAGCAACGCTTCCGCGCTGGCATCGCCACCCGTTGCCCGCAACGCATGGGCAATGAGCAAAGCGGCGTTCATAGCATCGGCGTCGAACAGGTCAGGCGGCACACTGTACAGTTCCATTGTTTTGCTCACCAGCCATTCGTTGATCTCGTTATCCGGGAAAGTGTAATGGTAGAGCGACCCACTTGTTTGCCCAATGGCATTGGCGAAAAAGGCGGGCATGACCACATTATCCACAAAACCGGCGGCCATCGGAATCTCATCGGCCGCACCGGAATCCTGGTACGCCTGATACAGTGGCACAAAACCACCACCTGCCCAGGTGACGATGAGCGCTTCTGCGCCCGCGTCTACGGCATCAAAAACCTGGTCCATGTACGGCGTAAAGTCGGTCGTATCGGCCGGGGCGAAGATGTCATCGGCCACAAACGTACCGCCGTAGAGCGTGCAGGCGTCGCGGAAAGCGGCCGCACTGCCTTGCCCAAAGCTGTAATCGGGCGCAATTTGCACGAAGTTAGTGTATTGGCTGGTCAGATATTCACAGATGTTCACCGCATCCTGATAATTGTTACGGCTGGTGCGGAAGGTGTATTCGTTGAAGTTGATGCCGGTAATATCGTTGGCCGCCGCTGGCGCTACAATGAGCGGAATCTGATTTTCCCGCGCCAGTTCTTGCAGCGTGGCCGTTGCCCCGGAGCTAACTGTACCCACCAGGAGGTCTACCCCTTCCACTTCAATCAGTTCACGGGCGACGGTGGCCGTTGTTTCCGGGTTGCTCTGGTCATCCCGAATGAACAGTTCAATGGGGCAGTCGTCTAGCTGGAAGGTGGTGCTGACGTCACCGGCCACGCCAGGTGTGCCACTGGCATATTCCAGCCCCAGCGGGAAGCTGCGCAGCACATGAGCGCCGTAGATGGCTAACGCGCCGGTCTGGTCGGTGATCAGGCCAATTTTGACGGGTTCGCTGCACACGGCCGTGCCCCCCTCTGCGGCCTCCTCTGCCGGTTCCGCCGCTTCCGTCATGGACACATCACCCAACGCGCCAACGGGCAGGTCGCCACAACGATCTTGCAACCCTTCCGGCAGCAGGCAGGGCACATTCGGCCGGGTCGTTTCCACCAATTCAAAGAAGCGAAATTCCGGGTCATCCACATTCAGCAACGTGGCAATGTACATATCCTGAATGGCCACATGGTCTTCGGGGCGAATATACACTGTCCCCTTCGGCCCCTCAAACTCCATCCCTTCCAGCGCCGGGATGAGGGTTTCCGCGCTGGCGTCGCCGTTGGTGGCTTTAATCGCTTCCACCAGCATGATGGCCGCATTCATGCCATCGGCGTCAAACAAATCCGGCGGCACACCAAAGCGGGCTTTGGTCTGTTCCACCAGCCAGTCGTTGATGGCATTGTCCGGGAAGGTGTAATGGTAGAGCGTGCCGCTGGTCTGGCCAATGGCGTTGGCAAAAAAGGCGGGCATGACCACATTGTCCACAAAACCGGCGGCCATGGGAATCTCGTCGGCCGCGCCCGTGTCCTGATATGCCTGATACAACGGCACAAACCCACCACCCGCCCAGGTGACAATGAGCGCCTCTGCGCCCGCGTCCACTGCGTCTAACACCTGATCCATGTAGGGGGTGAAGTCGGTGGTATCGGCCGGGGCGAAAATGTCATCAGCCACAAATGACCCACCAAAGAGGGTGCAGGCGTCGCGGAAAGCGGCCGCGCTGCCCTGCCCAAAGCTGTAATCGGGCGCAATTTGCACAAAGCTGCCGTACTGTGAGGCCAGATACTCACATATGTTCACCGCGTCTTGATAATTGTTGCGGCTGGCGCGGAAGCTGTATTCGTTGAAGGTTGCCCCGGTCAGGTCATTGGCGGCGGCGGGCGCGGCAATGTGGATAATGCCATTTTCGCGGGCCAATTCTTGCAGCGAGGCAGTCGCCCCAGAACTAACCGTGCCTACCAGCACATCCACACCCACTACTTCGATTAGCTCACGGCCGACGGTGGCCGTTGTCTCCGGGTTGCTCTGGTCGTCCCGCACATAGACCTGGATTTCGCAGCCATCGAGGGTGTAGGCTGTGTAGCCGTCCCCCTCGGTGGCCGCACTGCCGGTGGCATATTCCATGCCCAACGGGAAGCCGCGCAGAATGTGTGCGCCATAAATCGCCAATGAACCGGTCTCGTCGGTGATCAGGCCCACTTTGATCGGTTCGGCGCAGGTCAGGCCACCAGCGGATTCTTCAGCCACCGGCTCTTCGGCGGCCGGTTCCTCGGCAGCGGGTTCTTCGGCAGCGGGTTCCTCGGCGGGCACGGCCGTAGCCGGTTCTTCTGTCGGCGCTGTTTCGGCTGCTTCTGTGGTTGGCGGCACGGCCGTTGGCGTGGCTGCTTCCTCGCCACCGCAGGCGACCAATACTAACAATAAACCTAACAATACGATCCATCTAAACTGTTTCATTTCTCCTCCGTCAATGTAGGGCGATTTGGCAAAATCGCCCCACGCTAATTGATTACACCGGAGGGGTGGGCATCCTCAGATGCCCACCCCTCCGGCTTATCGAAAACACAGTTACCCAATTAAGAACTCGGTGATGATTTGCACGGCCGTCTCCGCCTGCTCAAAGGGGAAAAAGTGACCGGCGTTGGCGATAACGGCCGTGCGGCTGCCCGGTATCTTCGCCGCCAACAGTTCCACATTACCTGGCGGCACCACTTTATCCTGGTCTCCAGCCAGAACGAGCGTGGGCACGGTGATCGCCGCCAGTTTGTGTTCAAAACAGGCTTCGGCCGACATCAGCCCCAGCCCTACGCCCAATTGCGCCTGATACCCGGCCGGGCTGATGGGATACGCCGCCCGATGTTCCAGCCACGCCTGCACAAAGGCCGGTTCTCGCTCGGCAAAACCGGGGGCGCAGCTCACCACAATGCCGTTGCGGGCGCGGGTGGCGGCGTCGCTGCTGGTATCCATCAAAATTGCCAGCGCCTCCTGGGTAACGGGGATGGCATTTGGCCCGCCAAAGTTGGTAGCAGACAGGATGAGTTTGCTGACCAGATGGGGATAGGACAGGGCAAAAGCCTGAGCCACATAACCGCCCATACTGTGCCCCATCACGGCCGTTGGCCCACTCCCCAACGCCGCCAACAACCCCGCCAGATCATCGGCCAGCAGTTGCGCCGAATACGGGCCGGGGGTCACGTCGCTGCCACCCACGCCCCGGTTATCATAAGTCAGCACCTGAAAATGGCGTGCCAGCCCCGGCACCAGCCGGTGCCACATCCAGCGGTCATAACCCAGCCCGGCGATCAACACCAGCGGCGGCCCGCTGCCATTCAGGTCATAGGCGATGGTGATGTTGTTGGCGGTAACTGTGGGCATGGTTGTTATCCTTCTTACTTGAGAAAGAGACTGGGAGATTGAGAGATTGGGAGACTTTCAATCTCCTAATCTCCCAATATCCAAAAACCTCTCCCGCAACTCCGCCTTGATCACCTTGCCGTAGGGTGAATACGGCAGGGCGTCGGCGAAGATGATTTGTTTGGGAACTTTGTAACGGGCCAGTCTGGCGGTGCAGAATTGCAATAGTTCATCGGCGGTGGGGTGCTGGTTCACGGCCGTGACCACCACCAGTACCCCCACCTCGCCCCATTGCTCGTCGGCCCGGCCAATCAGGGCGCACTCGGCCACGCCAGGATGGGCCAGGAAAACGGCTTCCACTTCGGCCGCATATACATTCTCACCGCCAGAAATGATCATGTCCTTGAAGCGCCCGGCAATGGTGAAAAAGCCGTCGGCGTCCATGCGGGCCATATCGCCGGTATAAAACCAGCCCTCGCGCAAGGCGGCGGCCGTTGCTTCCGGGTTTTGCCAGTAGCCGCTGCACACATGCGGCCCGCGGATGATCAGTTCGCCAGTGGTGCCGGGGGGTACATCACGGCCGTCCCCATCCACCAACCGCATCTGGCTGTGAAAAATCGGTTTGCCCACGCTGCCCGTCTTGGGTACAGACTCCGCGTCCGTCATGCTGAAGCAGTTCGGGCCAACTTCCGTCAGCCCGTACCCCTGGCGGAGAATCGTACCCGTCGCTTCGCGCCAGGCCGCCATCAGCGCGGGGGGGCAGGGGGCGCCACCGCTGATGAAAAAACGGACATGGCGAAAATCAGTTGTCGCCATCTGGGGCGACTTTAGCCACATTTGGAACAGGGTGGGCACGCCCAAAATGACGGTACATTTTTCTTCCTGAATCAGGCGCAGCGTCTGGTCAGCGTCAAACTCTCTGGTGAGCACAATACGACCGCCCAGGTAAAAGAGCGGCGTCAGAAAGGCAAACAGCCCCCCGGCATGGAACATGGGGGTGAAGACGGGTGAGACATCCTGCGCAGTCAGTTCCCAGGAGACGGCCGTGTTCACACAATTCCACACCACCTGCCGCTGCGGGATGATGGCCCCTTTGGGCCGCCCCGTTGTGCCGGAGGTGTAGAGGATACAGTGCGCCGATTCGCCGCTCAGTTCCGGCGGGCGGGCTGGCTCGGCGGCCGATTGGCCGGGTAGCACGTCGGCATACCGCGCCAGGGGGACGATGGTCGGCAGGTTGATGTGTGGCCGCATCTGGTGAACAATGGCTTCGTATTCCGGGCCAACCAGCAGGAAGTGGGGGGTGCAGTCATTGAGGATATAAACGAGTTCCGGGGCCGCCAGCCGCCAGTTGAGCGGCGCAAAGATCGCCCCGATTTTGGCGCAGCCGTAGAACAAATCCAGATAGACAACGCTGTTGTGCGCCAGGATGGAGATGCGGTCGCCATATCCCACGCCGTAGCTTTGTAACCAATTGGCGGCGCGGTTGGCACGGCCGTTTAGCTCCGCATAGCTGTACCGCACCCCCGTCTCCACCTCAAACAACGCCTCCCGGTCGGGGGTTAATCTGGCTCGGCTGGTTAATAGGTCCGCTGCATTCATACGTTGGTCATGTTCCCCACTTCACAATCCCCGCCGCCCACACATAACCAATCCCGGCGGCCACTATCGCCATGAGGTGGCCGTCTTGCAGGCGGCCCGTTTTTAGCCCTTCGCGGATGCCGAACATGGCGTCCTGCTCACCCGTGTGGCCGATTTCGTTCAGGTAGACGGATTGGGCGGCCGTCAATCCCAGCCGTGCCAACATCTCCTGATGGCCGGACGGTTTAATGAGCACCATGTTGAGAAAGTCCAGGTCGGCGCGGGTGTAGGGGGCGCCATCCGCCTTCGGGCCAGATTTGCGCAGCGCCTCGTCCACACATTTCAGCCAGTTATCCATGCTGACGGCGTTCAGCCGGTTTTTCATCGCTTCGGGTTCCACCAGGTCAAAATAAAACAGCCCCTCGCGCACCGCCTGGTCGGTGGGAAACTGCACCGTGCCGCTGGCCGGCACAATGACGTGTTTGCTCATGCTGCCATCTACGATGATATGCGCCCCCAACACCTGGTTGCGCGGGTGATTGCGGCGCAGCAGCATGGCCCCGCCGCCGGCGCCAATGTTGAAGAGGAAGCTGGTGCGTGGATTTTGGAAGTTGATGAAATCGCTGACGCGGTAGCCCCCGGCAATGAGGACGGTGTTGATTTCCGGGTCGGCCAGCATCATGTCCTTGGCCATTTTCAGCGCGCCGACGGTGGTGGCGCAACGGGCGTGGATGTCCATGGCCCAGGCGTTGGTCGCGCCCAGTTCATAGGCCATATGCACGCCGGAAGTCCAGAGCAGATATTCGCGCCACTCTTCGGTGGTGCAGAGGATGAGGTCAATTTCTTGGGGGCCGATGCCGCCGTTAGCCAAACACTCCTGCGCCGCTTTGATACCCATTTCGTTGGGGTGGTCGTCCGGGCCGCCCACAAATTTACGGCTGATGCCCAGCTTCTCGCGCACCACCCATTCGGGCAACCCGGCCGCGGCGGCAATTTCGGCGGCCGTGAGGTAACTCTCCGGGGAATAGGTGCCTATGCTGACAATGCCAACAGTATCCATAGCAGGAAACGTGATGCGTGAACCGTGATGCGTGACGCATGATGGTTCGTGGGAAATTTCAATTAGCGCGGAGTGTGCATCCTCAGATGCGCACTCCGCGCCACAGCTTAATTTCAGCGTTTGGGGAAGATAACAAAGGGGGGTTGCGCAAAAGTAACAGCGCAGACGTGATGCGTGACCCGTAAACCGAAGTCCAAAGTTGGATTACCGATTACCGTTCACCGATTACCGTCTCATATAATGCGCGGGTCACGGCCGCTGGTTCCACCCCCAACCCTTTTTGCAATGCGGCCAGGCATTGCTGGTAAACACGGATGGCCTGGGGGCGGTGGCCCAGATGGTGGTGGGCGGTCATAAGATACTGGTAAGCTGGCTCCCAACAGTCATCAAGCTGGATCATCTTCTGGCACAGGGGGATGAGCGGCGACCACTGCTGCTGCCGGGCGTAATAATCGGCCACCTGCTCGGCCGTTTGCAGAAAGAGGGCGCGCAGCCGCTGCTGCTCCTCCAGGCGCCATTCGTCGTAGGGGTATGCCTGCAAAAAGTCCCCTTCATACAGAGCCAGGGCTGTCTGGAAATGGGTTACGGCCGTTTCTGCCGACCGTTGGTCGGGCGACCTATCTTTTACCCGCTGCCCGGCGGCAATCGCCTGTTCAAACAGACGCACATCCAGCTCTATGTCCGCACTCAAATCCAGCCCGTAGCGGCTGCCATCGCGCAGCACGTAGGCCGAGGGGGCGTTCCGTTTGCGGCGCGGCTCCAACACATTACACAGGGCGCTAAAGGCGATCTTGAAGTCACGCAGAGCGCCATCAGGCGTCAGTTCCGGCCAGAGCAGTTCACAAATCTGGTCGCGGTGCAGCAGACGGCCGTGATGCGTGAGCAACAATTGGAACAACTGCCGCGCTTTCTTCCGCTTCCATTCACCGGCGGCAATTTCCTCCGCGCCACGCCAGAGGCGGAATGGGCCTAACGTCTGGATGCGTAGCTGGTAGCCGGGGTGAAGCTGCACCTGGGGCAGCCCCAACTGCGCCAGCAGTTGCCCGGCAAAAGTGGCCTGCTGCTCGTGATCGCGGGCGAAGATGAGCAGGGGCACCAACTGGCGCGGGTCGGGTGGGCCGGGCATGGTGCGCCGGGTGAGCAAAAATTCGTAATGATGCTGGCGAATGAGCGCCAGCATATCGGCCAGGTCGCGTTTCAGGCGCGTTTCGTCATCCTGCCACAGCCAGACCAGGCAAAGCCAGAGGCGGGCCACTGTTTCGCCAAAGGTGTCAGAACAGTCGCGGAAACCGGTGAGCGCCTGGGCCAGCCAATCGGCCGCCGCCTGGTAACGGCCGTGCAGGGCATACGCCGCGCCCATGCTGGTGCGCACACACATTTCCACCCACTCGTCACCATCCCGGCGGGCAATGGCGATGGCGTCTGCGGCCATTTGCCCGGCCGTGTCCAATTCCCCCATAAAGCCGTGCATCTGGCACAACCCCCAATACGGTTCCACGCGCAGCCGGGGCACGTCAATGGCCTGGCTGATCTGCAAGGCGGCCTCAAAACAGCGGCGGGCCTGGGCGTAGGCGTCGGCCGTTTTCAGCAAATTCCAGGCGTGCCCCTGGCGGCTGTAGCCCACAGAGATGATGAAATGGGAATCCAGCTGCTGGCCGCGTTCGGTAGCGGCGACGGCCGTTTGCAACGCGGCCGCCTGTTCCCCCTGAAAGCTGTAAATGAGCGAGAGCAGCAGTTGGGTTTCACGGTGGGCACGGGGGCGCTGCACTGGCTCTTTTTGTTCCCATTCGGCCTGCGTTTCCAAAAGCTGGCGCGCTTCGTCCAGCTTGCCAGTACGCAGCAGCAGGCGCACCGGCAGTTCGGCCGTACCGTGCCCCTGGTCGCGCAGTTCCCGCGCCTGGGTCTGGTAGCTCTGCGCCGCCGCCGCTTTGCCCTGGTTGAGCAGGTTTTCGGCCAGCAGTTCCAGCAGGCGGGCGCGGCTTTCGCGGTCTTCGGAGCCGTCGGCCAGTTTGATCGCTTCTTGCAGCAGCAGTTCCGCCTGATGGGTGTTGACCTGGTCGAGGTAGACCCGCGCCTGGCCGCGCAACGCCTGCCCCAGCGCGGGCACGTTGCCCCGGCTGCGGCTGAACTGTTCGGCCTGTTTGTACCAGTCCAGGGCGTCATCAAAGTGGCTGTGTAGCCGGGCAATGTCACCCAGGTAGACGAGCAGGGGCGGGTGGTTGCTGAGGGTTTCTGGCGGCAGGCTGCCAATCCAGTTAGCCAGGGTGTTGAGCCGGCCGACACGCACCATGTCACGGCCGTAGCCTTCCAATAACGCCGCCGCTTCCTCATATGCCTGCGCCGCCAGCCAGTGGTAGATGGCTTCTTCACTGTCTGGCAACTGTTGGTAATAGGCGGCGGCACGGCCGTGTGCCTGCTGCCGTTCGGCCGATTCTAGCTGGTTGCGCAAAATGTCGCGGAAGAGGTGGTGGTACCGCCAATGCCCTTCGCCCACCGCGACGACAAAGAGGCCATTTTCCAGCAGGTGGCGCAACATCTGGCGGCTGTCTCTGGCCCCGCGCAGGTGGTCACAGTTCTCGGCGGTCATGTCGCGCAATACGGCCGTGAGCCGCAAAAATGCCTGCACGTCCTCTGGCTGCTGTGCCAATACCTCCTGGGTCAGGTAGACAAAGAGGTCGCTGGCGGAACCGGATAGCTGCCACAACGCCTGCGGCAAGGACGCGCCGCCGTCTCGTTGCAGCCGCTGCCAGATAAGGTGCAGGGCAATGGGCCAGCCCTCAATGCGGTTGACCAGCAAATCCGCCTGTTCCAGGGTGAGGGCGTAGCCATATTCCTGGCGGAAAAGAGCGTCAATTTCAGCGGGGGTGAAGGCCAGTTCCGTCTGGCCGATTTCCAGCAGTTCCCCTTTGACCCGCCACTGTACCAATGAAGGCAGGGGGATGGGGTAGCGGCTGGCGAGGATGGCATGCAGAGGGGCGGGGGCACGGCCGATCACCCGATCCAGGATGCGGATCGTTTCGGCTGCTTCCTGGATGAGATGTACGTCATCGAGGATGAGCAGGAGGGGCTGGTTGGCGAAGGTGGTGATTTCGCTGAGGAGGGCATCGGTGACGGCCGTCCAACTGAGTTGTGCCCGGTTTTGCCCCCACTCTTCCAGCAGCGCGTCTGGCGTTTGGGAGAGCGCGGGCAGGGCATCGTGGAAACCTTGAATGAGGTGCAGCAAAAATCGCTGCGGGTCGGCGTCTTCCCTGTCCAGCCGATACCAGACGGCCGTGACCGGCTCATGGGCCAATGCAGCCAGCGCCGTGCTTTTGCCATAGCCGGTGCCGGCCTGCACAATCGCTAGCCGGTATGCCTGGGCGTCTAACAGCCGTGCCGTCAGCCGGGGACGCGGTAGGATATATTTTTGCAGACGCGGCGGCGCTAATCTGGTGCGGGCGAGCAGATGGGGTGGGTTCATAGCGGCTGGATTGTAGCCAGGGGGGTAGCCAGCCGCAAACCTAAGAGAGCGTCCAGAAACAAGTTCCCTGTTGGAGCACGGGCATCCTGCCCGCGCTCCAAATCGGTAAGTCATTTTTAGGCGCTCACTTAGGGAACCAGACGGCCGCCTCCGGCAGGTAATAGTCACGAATGACCAACCTGGAATTGTCAGACGATGAAATTGAGGCGGTTATTGCAACCTAAATAAGCGATTCACGCTCACCCATTTCCAGCCAGATGCGCGTGAAACGCGGCGTTGAACTCGGCCGGTTTTTCCAGGTATGGTGTGTGGCCGGTTTCGGGGATGACTGTTTCCTGATAACGGCCGTTGTGGGCGGCATATTGCTCCAGGACAGCACGGGTTTGGGCCAGCATCGGTTGTGGCGGACATTCCTCTACGCCAGGGTAGCCAGGCACAAACCCCATCGCGCCCAGTGCCGCAATGTCAAACATGGCGTTGTCAGAAACAATGAGGTCATCTGAACCGCGTATCCAGAGGATGGGTGGTTTGGGGGTGATGTGAACAATGTTGCTGGCGTCAAAGTATTGGCGGCTGAAGGCATTAACCACCCCTTTGTCGCCGGGGCCGACGGTGGGCCAATGGGGGGATGGGGCGGCATTGCCGGGGTAGAAATCTTCGCCAAGGCGGGTTGCCAGCATGGAATCTACCAGGACATCTTCACGGGCAGGGACGAAGGGCGGTTTGACGTAGAATTGGCGGAAGACGTTACGCGGGGACATGGGGTTTTCCAGGCCACGTTCTTTCTCGGCTAACAGCCTGATAAATTCGGGGTTGACGCCGCCTGCGCCAGCCGGCGCGCCGTCATCATAAATGGGGGTGCCCTCAGTGCCTCTGCTGCCGCTGTAACCATAGGGGGAAACAGGGTCTACCAGGGTAAGCGAGAGGATGTTTGCCGGGTTGGCAATGGTGAGCTTCATGGCCACGCCGCCGCCCATGCTATGGCCTATTAGGTGATATTGGCTGATGCCGAGAGCGATGAGAAGGGCCTGAATATCAGCCACCATATCATCCAGTCCCAGGGTGGCATCAATGGGTTTGGCTTCGCTGTCGCCGTAGCCACGCAGGTCGGGGGCGATGGCCTGGAAACCATTGGGCAGGGCGAGCATGGTTTCTTCCCAGTAGGTGGCGGAGGAGACATTGCCATGAATGAAGAGCACGGCCGTGCCGCCCTCTGGCCCGCAGCGCAAAACATGGGTGTGCAAGCGGTCAGTCTGGATGATGGTGGAAGTAATGCCGGGCAAGGTGGGTAATGTGGACATGGGTTTCTCCTTTTTGAATGCAAACTAAACAGGCGTGTAGATGGTTACACACACTATGGCTGATGATAGGATACGGCCGTTGCTTAAAGGTTACACGCTCTCTGCGGCTTGATCTGCTTGAGTTAGGCGATATGTGCGGGCTATGCCTGGCTTGCTGTTGAGCATCGCTTGTTGGCCAGGGAGTAGTTGTAACAGAGTGTTATTGAGGTAACGGCCGTTACTCATCTTTTCGCGGGGGAATAGGTCGGAAGCCGGTATCAGCAGTCATCCATGCCTTGTGGGAAACAACGGTTGGCTCTTCCTGGGGAGTGGGTGAATATGGTTGTTTCCCTTCCTGAAAATGTAAAAACTCGCGCTGCGTGGGGTAAGCAAAATCAATATCCTCATGCAGCCGGAAGGCGCGTAAGACCGCCTCCCAAATTTCATGTTCGCTGCCCCGTTTGCGGCGCGGGTCTACCAGGTAACGCATGGTTAGTACCACGCCGCTGGCCGCCACGTGTGTATAAATCATTGGCTCCAGATTGCCGTAAGAAATAACCAGACGGTCGGGCTTTTTTTCATACTGGCGGATGCCTTCTTTCACGTCCGGGGCGAGTTCGTGGATGATGTTGTTCAGGATGGCTTTGGCTTTTTCCCAGTCGCTTTCAAACGTGACCATGACGGGGATTTCGTTCCAGATGAAGGGATAGCCTTGATGGGTATTGATGACCGGCTGCTTAAAAACTGCCCCGTTGGGAAAATGGATAACGCGCCCGGTGCTTTGTTCAGCCTCAATACGTTTGCCCACTTCCAGCAGGCTGAAGGAAAAGACGCGAATATCAATCACGTCCCCCATGATATCTTCAATTTCGATGCGGTCGCCCACGGCAAACGGCCGTCGCCAGACAATAAACACCCACCCGGCGATGGACACAATCGGGTCCTGCAAGGCGATAGCGATACCGGCCGAAACCAGCCCCAAATACGTGACGAGCGTATCCACCCCGGCTAACCAGATGCGCCCCACCAGGATGATGCCCACGATGACGGTGACGTACTGCACCACCTTGCGCCAGTTGTAGAGCAGTCGGGGATTTTGCTGGAAGTGGCGGTTCACCAGCCGGTAGCCTACGCCGCGCAGCGCCCACAGGATGAGCAGGATGATAAGAGTCTGGATGATACGCGCCAGCAGTTCCACCCCCACGTTGAGGTTGAAATACTCCTGCAAGAGGTCGCGCACGGCCGTGAGGAATTGTTCTAGCATAAGGGGAAATTATAATGCCAACCTGTTTATGATCTACACGCGTAGCTTAAATTGTCGCTTCAAGTAGCGGCCGTACAGCAGGCATCTGATCGGATCGTAAAGGTGTGATTGCTGACACAGGAACAACAACTACAGCGATAGATTCACCGATAGCGTTAAACAATTCTAAAACCGCGCCATCTTCACCCTGAGAGGGATGCGGAATAATGTCTATCAGCGTTGCCACATCACCTTTTTGCAACTTTTCAGTGGGAATATCTTTTGTTAGAGCGACTTCTTTATACAATTCAAGTTGCGTCATGATCTTTACCCTGGTTTTAGCGTTACGAAGCGGTAGCGGTGATTGCTTGTAAGCTGAATCCATACCGTTATAGCTGGCAGAACCCCTTTGGGGCCATAAAGCTCACCTGCAACACGATAAAATGTACCATATTCATTTTGACGGTCTAAGATGGCCTCGTTTTCAGCGATTAATTCTCTGATAGCTTCTTCCAGTAACGCAGGATTCTCTTGCGTGAACCCCGCTTGAGCCAGGAATTTTGATTTATCATTTTTTCGTTGCGGCGTCAGCAAATAAAGCGTCAGCTTTTCCCTGGGAATGATAGCATTGTCAGGTATTTTCACAATGGGCATTATACCGGATACTGGCTCAACCCCAATGGCTGCATAGAATTCCATTTCTACAAGTTTATTCAAGCCCATAGTCGCGTAAGTCTACACGGCCGTACTCCCCCCGTACATATTTGCTTTTATGCGCGCCCCAGGGGACGGTGCAGTCAAAACCTGCTTTGGCGGTGCGGCTTTTTTGCCCTGGCACATGAATACCGGAGGGGTTTAGCGAACTGTCGGGCTGATTTTCGAGGATGTTTGGCTTTAGACAGTCTGGGCAAGGGTGGTGTATTGGCTTTGGTCCAACACTTTCACTTCGCGCTCAATTTGCTCGCCATAATCATTTTGCGCGACTTCCAGATCATATCGGGCTTGCAGACGCAGCCATACGTCTGGGCTGGTGCCAAAATAACGCGCCAACCGCATGGCGGTATCGGCCGTAATAGAACGCTTCCCGTTGACAATCTGGCTAATGCGTAAAGCAGGAACGCCAATATCTTTGGCAACCCGGTACTGGCTTAGCCCCAGCGGTTTCATAAAATCTTCGGCCAAAACTTCGCCAGGATGTACGGGTAATAACTTATCTTCCATCGTCAATCACCTCTTACGAATGATAGTCTACAATTTCCACATCAGTGGCACGGCCGTGAAGAATTGTTCCGGCATGGTGAGAGTTAACCTTAAGTAGCTGTTATTAGTGTGGTAAGACATTCAGATTGACGATTAGTGTCTGCCAATTCTTTTCGCATAATTCCTCTGCCAATCCATTCTGCAACCAATACATTAACAGCATTTCCTAAACTTGTGTATCGAGCAGAGTCCACCCCTCCGGGAATCCCTGTAAAAGCTCGTACTCCAAAGGAGTCATATGGCGTACACACAGCATCACCTCTTCCCCTTGAATCAAAAGTCCAAGTTTCTCCATCACATCTATATCCTGGCCCTTGCGGGCCTGATGTATGAACTCTTCCAATTGCGGCATTTTGGATAGTGTAGACAGTTGGTTTTGGATCGCTTCTTTCAAGTCCTGGGGTAGTTCCCTCTGCTTCTCGCTTGCCCGGTTCAGCAAGGACTGGAGTTCGTTCGTTGTCAAAAAGTACTTCAGCGGCGCAGATTGACTGATAACTTGCAACAATGAACACACGACGACGACGTTGGGGTGTTCCAAAGAATTTTGCATCCAGTATTCGCCATGCCACACCATACCCGAATTCATCCAACGTTTTAATAACGGTTCTGAAATCTTCCCCGTTTTGGCTGCTGAGAAGTCCTGGAACATTCTCCAAGATAATCCATCTGGGGTATCTCTGTTCAACCAAATTGCTAAATTCGTAGAAAAGTCTGCTCCGTTTACCATTTAACCCTTCGCGTTTCCCATTATTTGCCAAAGAAACATCCTGACAAGGAAATCCTGCACACCACACGTCACTTTGAGGAATAAAAGTTGGGTCTAGTGTTCTAATATCACCATGACGAGTTACTTCCGGCCAGTGTTGTTCCAGGATTTTCTGATTGAAATTATTGACTTCACACTGGAAAATCACCTCCATCCCAGCACGTTGGAACCCAAGATCAAAACCACCAATTCCTGAAAAAAAAGAGGCGATGCGCATAAGTTAAACCAAAGATTCACGATATGCGAGGATGGTTTCAATATCAGAATACACAGGAAGGTCCTGCAATACCCTGTAATCATCTTTTACGAAATGTACCATCCGAACCCTATCAACAACAATGCTTTCGTGAATATCGGTTGGCTGCCACCAACCACCATTTGAGTTACGAAAACAAAAGGGAATAAAAATTAGATTTGAAGGCGGAGATGTAAACGTCATAACCGGTCGCCATGAATCCACTTTAGATGAATGCTGTTTGGTAACCCATTCTTCTGTACATGCACACTGGGCGAAAACGCATAACAATCCTCCGACGCCCCGATCCCCTGCTGGTACCCAGCCTACAATATCCAGTCCTTTGTCTCCAGAATTGTGGGAAGAAAACGTGTTTTCATCGATTAAAACTCTCTCACTTAAATCTTCGGCTAAAACTCTAATCTTGTTCAAGAGATTGCCAGAATAACGTCCCTTCCCTTGGGAACTCGTTCCGAAAACATGAACTTCCGCGTTTGTTGGTAGAATACTCCGAAGGGCGTTTTGACTAACGGTTTCAAAAGCAGTAGTAATTGAG
This sequence comes from uncultured Ardenticatenaceae bacterium, assembly GCA_964581605.1. Classification (GTDB taxonomy): domain Bacteria; phylum Chloroflexota; class Anaerolineae; order Promineifilales; family Promineifilaceae; genus CAADGU01. The sequence continues at coordinate 20,759 of CAZOPF010000057.1, read as the reverse complement.
TGTTTATAGTTAGGTACATATCGAAGATTGGAGGCTAACAGGAGGAATATGTAAAGCTTGTGTTGCAAGGTTAAGTTATCTTTTAATTTCAAGCTGTCACCACCGTTTGTAACATAAAAAGGATAAAAACCTGATCTGTCAAAGGTACCTTGTCTATAAATCAGATGCCTGAACCAATCATCTACTTGCTGTTCCTCTTTATCTCTAGTTTCTGCAATAGTTTCATCTTCATCATAGGTAGGTAGCTCAGAATCTGTTTCATCGCGTTTACGATCAAGGACGTCGGCTTTTGTAACTATATTATCCCTATTGACCAAGCATAATAACTCAATGTAATCGCCCCAAACAGGGATGTCCGACGATTTGGGCAATTTTTCTAAACTAATCGGAGTCATAACTGTTATTGCTACCTCAAATCCCTTGCATATCTACTAATTTATCATCAACGGCTGTTTTTAATAACCTGGCTAACTGTTGAATTTCACGCAAGTTATCCGAGGCCGAAGAAGTTGGGTTATCAACTATATGTATGTAATTGCGTGCCACTTCCAAACGGGATTTTGCCTCTTGTATAGCTCTGTGGAATATCTCGCCAGGAATTTCTGTATACAAAGCAGCATTTGTAAGTGTTTCGCCATCTCGGAATTTTTCTAGAGCTACAGGGTGGTCTAGTACACTGTTTAGCTGACTTAAATTGCGAGATTCTCCGAGTCTTGTTCTGTTTTCGCTATTTTTTTCAAACAACCAAGAGGTTAATTCATCTAGATGTCTTAGGTTTAGATTACTTAATTCACTATTTTGACTATCTCTCAACCCAATAAACTTTGAAATATTCTGATAACTTAAAGCTGTCGTAAGGATAGAAAAGTCAATAGCATCTTTATCTAGACTTTTATTACGAAACAAGCCTTCGTCCACTATTTTGTTATATACAGCTAAACCCACCAGCGTTCTGGCAACATAATCAGCTCTGCTACCTATAATCTTTGCCAGCAGCTTATACTGTTCTCTAGGCTCGGCTGGGGAAAGGGTATCTAGCAATTGAGCGAGGTATTTAGCCTTTGCTAAAGCTCCCCAAGTCTTAATACCGGTAAAGTGACGGTAACCTAAATAATTTAGAATATCGTCTCGTTTGGGAAAGACTATGACCGGAAGTTCAGAGGGTTTATGTTTTGCTTCTGCACTCGCTTGTTCTACGGTTTTCTTTCTGATAGATGCTGCCTGTGGATTTTGTAATAGTCTAACAGCGGCTAGACGGCGGTTGCCCTCAATAACACGAAGTTTACTGTCATCGGTATTATCTGGCACAACAAGAAGTGCCTCGCCTGGAAAATAACCTTTTTCTCCTATTGATAACATCAATTCGACTATATTGGCATCTGCCAGCATCCACTCTAAAACTGCTAACTCATTATTTCCATCTACAGTGGATGGGAGACGTGGGTTTTCAGGGTCAAAAAGTAGTAAATTTATGGGCTTGTACTCAATAGATTGTTGGGGGGTCATTATGCGATCTCCATTTTCCGATTGCACTATCATCTCCGTGTATGTACAGTATGACCATATACATTTTTGCCGGATTATAACACGCTCAGGAAAGTCCATAATCATGTAAATCCACACGGCCGTACTCCCCCCGTACATATTTGCTTTTATCCGCGCCCCAGGGGATGGTGCAGTCAAAACCAGCTTTGGCGGTGCGGCTCTTTTGGCCGGGTACGTGAATGCCGGAGGGGTCGAGCGAACTGCCGGGCTGTTTTTCCAGGATAATCAGGTCTGTGTCCGCCTGGAAGCGGGTGGCCATGGCCCACTCCACCTGCGCCGGGTCGTAAATGTCCACATCCGTATCTACCACCCAGACGTGTTTGAGCGAGCCGTGCCCTTTGAAGGCGGCGTGAATGGCGCGGATACCGTCTGCCTCCCCCTGTTTCTCAATTTGCACCACGGCATGCAGCCAGCTTGTGCCGCCGGGTGTAATCACTACCCCTGTACACTTGGCGACCTTGTTCACCTCGTTAAAAATCGTTGGCTCTTTGGGCATGCCCATCAGGATTTTATGTTCCAGGCCGCCGGGCAGCAGGGCATGGAAAATGGGGTCGCGGCGGTGGGTGATCAGGTCAATTTCAATCACCGGCTGGTCGCGGATAATGTCCATCGTCTCCGTCAAATCCATAAACGGGCCTTCGCTGGTGGTGCGGCGGGTGATGCGCCCTTCCAGCACAATCTCAGCGTGGGCGGGCACGGCCAGGTCGTTGGTGAGGCATTTCACCAGCGGCGTGGGCGCCAGGGCGTTGGCGACGGCCAGTTCGTCTACTTCCGGCGGCGGCCCCATGGAGGCGGCCAGATGCACGGCCTGGGAGACGCCAATGCAGATGGCGACGGGCAGGTCACCCTCGACCTTTTGCATGGCGTTGTAGGTGCCCCGGTTTTCAATGATGCGGGCGGCAAAGTGGCGGTCATCGAGCAGGAGGAGGCGGTGGTAACACATGTTACGGCCGTAATCCGCATCATTCACAATCACCACATTACTGGCAATATACCGCCCCGCGTCCTCCGGCAAATGCAGCAAAATGGGCAGGTCGCGCAAATCAAACTTCTCTAAAATGACTTCCTGGCAGGGAGCGTTTGCCAGCACCCCCGGCTCAACCGGATTTGCTACCGCCTGCGCCAGGTGGTCCAGCAAATGGGGCAGTTCCACCCCCAAATCCATACAAAAGTAACGCCGGTCAGCACACGGCCCGGCAATGACGCGCCAACCGGGGTGTCCTTTGATCTGATTAAACAGGACGGGCCGCCCTTCCAGAGCATGGGCCACGTTTGCCAGTTCATAGGTCGTGTCTACTGGTTGTTCAATGGTGATCAGGTCGCCGGTCACGGCCGTTTGCTCAATGAATTTTCTCAGGCTCATCGTCGTTCCTTATTTGGAGATGGGGGGACTGAGAGATTATCCAGTCACCCAGTCTGGTTGTCTCCTAATCTCCATCTTGTACCCCATTTTTACCAGATGACGGCCGTTTGTAAAAAGATTCAGAATAGACAAGCCATACGCATTATCATAAAATCTGATTGTGCGAATATACGATTTCAGGAGAACAAGACGATGGACTATGAAGTAAAAACCTACACCGTGCGTCTGCGGGAACGCGGCCAGCTCACTCTCCCCCAACCTGTGCGTGATAGCCTGAGTGGGGGTGGTGATAATCTGGATTTGCTGACGCTGGTGCAAATTGACGACATGCTCATTCTGACGCCTAAAAAATTGTATGTTACGGAATTGGCAAAACAGATTTCAGCCGAAATGGAACGCGCCGGGGTAACATTGGCCGATTTGCTGGAGGGATTGGCGGAAGAACGCGAAGCAATCGGGCGTGAGCGTTTGGCAGTAGCGTCTGGTTAAGCAGCAAACGAATGAAAAACAGGATTTTTGCCGATGCAAATGTGCTCATCGCTGGCTCAGCGTCAGATGTGGGGGCCAGCCATGCGGTGTTGAAATTGGCCGAATTTGGCATGTATACGCTGGTGGTTTCCAGGCAGGTTTTGGACGAGGCTGACCGGAACATGCAAAAAAAACTTCCTGGCGTTTATCCGCAATTTGTGGCGCTAATGAGCCGCCTAAACCTGGAAATTGCGCCTGACCCACCAGCTTCAGAAACGGCCAGATGGGTGGGAATCATTGAAGCGAAAGATGCACCAATTTTGGCAACGGCCGTACTCGCCGGGGTAGACCGTTTTTTAACCCTGAACACCAAAGATTTCACGCCAGCAGTAGCCGCCCCAAGCGGTCTGCTCATTCAAACGCCAGGAGAGTTCATGATGAACATCCGGGCAATTATGGACACGACGTTGTAAGCGTATGGACTTATTCACACACGGCCGTGCCGCCCAAATTCAGCAAGAATCCCCCCTCGCTAACCGGATGCGGCCGCGCACGTTGGACGAATACGTGGGGCAGGCGCACATCTTGGGCCCAGGGCGGCTGCTGCGCCGGGCCATTCAGGCGGATCAGCTTTCCTCGCTCATCTTCTACGGCCCGCCGGGCACAGGCAAGACCACCCTGGCCATGGTCATCGCCAACAGCACCCGCAGCCACTTCATCACCATTAACGCGGTATTGGCCGGGGTGAAGGAAATACGCGAGGCGATAGAGACGGCCCAGGAGCGGCGCAATTTGTATGGGCAGCGGACGACGCTATTTGTGGATGAGGTGCATCGCTGGAACAAGGCCCAGCAAGACGCGCTGCTGCCCTGGGTGGAAAACGGCACCATCATCCTGATTGGGGCCACAACCGAAAATCCGTACTTTGAGGTGAACAAGGCGCTGGTCAGCCGCAGCCGCATTTTCCAATTGAAGCCGTTGACCCAGGAAGACCTGACCCAGATTGCGCGGCAGACGTTGGCGGATGAGGAGCGGGGTTACGGCCGTCTGCCCGTTCACATGGATGATGATGCCCTGGAACACCTGGTGGATATTGCCAATGGGGATGCACGCGGTGTGCTGAACGCGCTGGAATTGGCAGTCGAAACAACGCCCGCTGGAGAAGATGGGCGTATCCACATCACTCTGGAAGTCGCCGAAGAATCTATTCAGCGGCGGGCTGTGCTTTATGATAAGGAAGGAGATGTCCATTACGACACCATCTCCGCCTTCATCAAGAGTGTGCGCGGCTCTGACCCGGATGCGGCCATGTACTGGCTGGCGAAGATGGATTATGCCGGCGAAGACCCCCGTTTTCTCTTTCGGCGCATGGCGATTTTGGCCGGAGAAGACATTGGCATGGCCGACCCGAACGCCATCACAGTGGTCTTAAGCTGCTGGCAGGCGTTTGAACGGATTGGGCTGCCGGAAGGTCGTTTTCCGCTGGCGCTGGCCGCGCTCTATCTCTCGACTGCGCCCAAGTCGAATTCGGCGTTTGCCTTTTTTGATGCGCGGGGAGCGGTGGAAAAGGAGCAGGAGGCGGAGGTGCCCAACCATTTGCGCGATGGTAACCGGGATAAGGAGGGGTTTGGGCATGGCGCAGGTTATTTGTATCCTCATGCTTACCGCGACCATTGGGTGGCGCAGCAATATCTTCCGGCGGCGCTGCAAGGCAAGCTGTTTTACCAGCCGTCAGACCAGGGGTATGAGCGGGGGATTCGGGAGCAGGTGGCCCGGCGGCGAGAGGAGCAGATTGCGGCGATGTTGGAGACCACGAAACTGGGAGATTGGGAGATTGGGGAGATTTATACAACCAGCCCGGTGAATAAGGCGCGGGATGCCTGGTTGCAGCGGACGATTAGTAACAGTGGTCGAAATTTAGGCCAGCAGCGGGACCGGTTGTTTGAATTGGCCGGGGTGCAGCGGCATCATCTGGTTTTGGACATCAATGCCGGGTCGGGGCTGTTGACGTGGGAGGCGGTGCGGCGGGCGCCAGAGGGGGGCGTTTGGGCGCTGACGGCCGATCCCCAGGCGGGCGAGGCTTTGCGGCAGATGGCGGCCCGATTACCGCAAATGGAACGGCCGTCCATCCTCATCGGCCAGCCATCAGAACTCCCTTACCTGTTGGGCCTGCGCGGCGAAACCGACCTGAAATTCGACCGCATCCTGGCCCGCAACCTCTTCACCGATTACCGATTACCCATTACCGATAACGAATTGCCAGGAGATTGGGAGATGGGGAGGTTGCGAGAGTGGCTGCTGCCCGACGGCCGTCTCTGTCTCATCCAAACCATCCCCCGGCATGGGCAGCGGTTGTACCGGCTGGTGGAGTGGGGCGGGCAGGCAAAGCTGCGCGAGAAGGTGGCGGCGGCCGAGGAGTCCATTTACCACGACGAAAGCGACCCGTTGGTGAATTGGGATGAGGCGGATGTGCAGGCGGCGCTGACGGCCGTTGGGTTCACCCCCATCCATAGGCGGCTAGAAACTGAAACCAGCCAGCGCCAGATTACAGAAACGCACCTGGCGCGTTGGTTTGGCGAAGGGGAAGGGGAGCGGATGGGGTACGGCCGTCGCCTGCAAACGGGTGGGCTGACCAAAAAAGAAGTAGCCCAGGTGGAGAGCCTTTACCGGCAGCAGTTATTGGGACGAACAGTGGAATGGGGTACGGCCGTCTTGTTTCTGACCGGAGCATAACGGCTGAAGCCGCTACAATGACGGCCGTTACCCTGTTACAATGACGGCTAAAGCTGTCATACTCCACCCTGTCACCTTGACGGCTTGTCAAGTATAATCCCGTCCAGTTATCGGCGATAGGGGAGCCATTGTCGGGCGAGGAAGAAATTACATGCCGCAAGTGGATTTTCGTAAAGAGGCAGAATCTCTGTTTGATGAAATGGTTGCCAGACGGCGGGACTTACACCAATACCCGGAGATGGGCTTTGAAGAGTTTCGCACGGCCGGGATTGTGGCCGAACAGTTAGACCAGTTAGGTTTTGAAGTGCAGCGCGGCATAGGGCAAACCGGCGTTGTTGGTTTGCTGGATGGCCCTGAAGATGGGCCAACGGTCATGCTACGGTTCGATATGGATGGCCTGCCCATTCAAGAAGAAAGCGGCGAGCCGTATACCTCCAAAAATGCGGGTGTGATGCACGCCTGCGGCCACGATGGGCACACCAGCATGGGGCTGGCGCTGGCTAAAATAATGGCGCAGTACCGAGAGAAGATGCACGGCCGTATCAAATTTGTCTTTCAACCGGCTGAAGAAGGGCTGGGCGGCGCCTTTGCCATGATTGCTGATGGCGTGTTAGAAAATCCACGTCCCGACGTCACCTTTGCCATGCACATCTGGACGCCCGAAAAAGTGGGCATCGTGCGGGTGGTGGAAGGGCCGTGCATGGCCTCATCCAGCGTCTTTACCATTACCATTCATGGGTTTGGTGGGCATGGCGCGGCCCCCCATCTGGCAAATGATCCCATCGTCGCCGCTGCCCACATCGTCACCGCCCTGCAAAGCATCGTCAGCCGCAACATCAATCCGCAAGAGAGTGTGGTGGTTTCTATCGGCGAATTCCGCGCCGGGGCCACCTTCAATGTCATCCCCGACAAAGCTACGCTAAAAGGCACAGTACGCAGCTATAACAATGAACTGCACCGCCTGATTTACCGCCGCATCCTGGAAATGGCGACGCGTATGGCCGAGGCGTTTGGCTGCAAGGCTTCCATGGAGACGATTGCCATTGTGCAGGCGGTGGTGAATGCGGCAGGGCCAACGGCCGTTGTCCGTGCCGCCGCCGAAAAAATTGTGGGCGCCGACCATATTGTTGAAAAGCGGACGATGGCTTCCGAAGATATGGGCTTTTTTCTGGATGAAATACCCGGCTGCTACTTTTTCGTTGGCGGCCGTAACGAGGAAAAGGGGTACATCTACCCGCACCATCACCCCAAATTTAACTTTGATGAACGCGCCATGATAGACGGCGTGGCCATCATGGGTGAAGCGGTCGCCCATTATGTGTTGAACTCGGCGTGATGCGTGGCCTGTGATGCGTGTCCCGTGAGCCGTAATCCGAAGCCCGATGACCAACGACTAATGACCATTGACAAGTGACCAATGACTGACCCCCAATTACCGATTACGCATAACGGATTACGGATTACCGATTACCGCATCGTCTGCCTGGCCGGCGGCGTAGGTGGGGCCAAACTGGCCGCCGGGCTGGCGCACATTGTGCCACCGGCCAATTTGACCATCATCGTCAATACGGGGGATGACTTCCAACACCTGGGGCTGATGGTATGCCCAGACCTGGACACGGTGATGTATACACTGGCCGGGGTGGCGAACCCGGAGACAGGCTGGGGGCGGGCCGGTGAAAGCTGGCGCACCATGGAAATGGTGGCACAGTTGGGTGGGCCAGACTGGTTTCGTCTGGGCGACCTGGATTTAGCCACCCACCTGACGCGCACACAACTGCTCGGCGAGGGGCAACCGCTCACGGCCGTCATCCGCCACCTTTGCACCCATCTGCATATTCAACCCACCATCCTGCCCATGAGCGACCAGCCCGCGCCAACCATGATTGAAAGTAGCGACGGCCGTATCCTCCCCTTCCAAAGCTGGTTTGTGCGGGAACGGTGGCAGCCGCCGGTACGCCAAATCATTCTGCCGGACGATGTAAAAGCTACCCATGCCGTTGTGCGTGCTCTGGAAACGGCCGACATCGTCATCATCGCCCCCTCCAACCCGTTTGTGAGCATTGATCCCATTCTGAATGTGTACCCGATTCGGGCGCTGCTGGAAGATGTGCCGCAGGTGGTCACGGCCGTCAGCCCCATCATTGGCGGGCAGGCGGTGAAAGGGCCGGCAGCGAAGATGATGCAGGAGATGGGCATGGCTGTGTCGGCAACGGCCGTAGCCGCCTACTACGGCGATCTGGTAGACCTGTTTATCTATGACCAACAGGATATGGGCACATTTGCGGGTACGGGGGAGGCGCTGGCGCTGGATACGATGATGGGGGATGGGGACGGCCGTGTGCGCCTCGCCAGTGCCATATTGCAAGCCGCCCTCGACTACCTCAACGCCTGACCTCTTGGGCTTGATCATCGCAGTACAACGAGCAGCGTGCGCATCCTCAGATGCGCACGCTGCCCGGATCATGCAGGTACTAAAGCCTTAATGATTCCCTTGAGCCAGTTCAGTATACTTTTCCCCAGTTGATGGTGTACCCTGACCATAAAAATTCACTTTAGTGGGACGGCCGCCTGGATAACGGCCGTCTACAATGACCCTATGAACCAATCTTATTCTCAAGAACTGCGTGTAGATACCAGCCGTATTGTCATTCCTGTCCTCACCACCATCGTCCTTTTACTCAGCCTGATCTTTGTGGTTGGCTCCTCTTCTTTCTGGGAGGTGAGCCATTTCTGGTTGGCGGCGGCCATAGGGCCGTTAGGCGGCTGGATAGCCTGGCGATTGATTAAAGATGATAAATACAGCCTGGGTATACACTTTTTTCTAGCTGTGCAATACCTGATGCTGGCTATCATCCTGTTTCAAGAATGGCAGCCAGGCAGCCCCATTCCCTATCTGTTTGGCATCTTGATTGTGGCCACCGCCATGTTAGTGCGTGCCGAAAACAGCTTTTTGGCCTGGGGATTCGCTTCTTTCATCACAATTCTCATCGTTTTTTATCAAGGAGGTGCTTCGTTTGAGGTTTTTTTGCTGGTGTTAGGCCCGCTTTTGGTCAATCTGGGGCTGGCGGCTATCGCTTTTTTGTCAGCGGTGGAGTGGCAGTACGCGGTGGAAACGGTGAGCGATTTGCACCGCAATGTGCAGCGCCGCCGGGACGAACTGTATGCCATTCAGGAAGAAGTGAAGTTTGCCAATGCCAAATTAGAATTCACAAACAGCCAATTGGAAAAGGCCAGGCAGGAAGCGTTAGATGAACGGGATATACGCACCCGGTTTATGAACCATGTCAGCCATGAACTGCGTACCCCGCTGAACTCGATTGTGAATTTTGCCCATATTGTGCGGTTGGGTGGGCGCGGGCCGGTCTCGGAAGGGCAGATTGATTATCTGGAACGGATTGAAAAATCGGGCTGGCACTTGCTTTCAGTGCTGAATGATTTGCTGGACATGGCCCAGATTCAGGCCGGTGAATTTAAGCTGCATCTGGAGATATGTGACCTGCACGCCCTCTGTGAAGAAGCGATGACGACCACACGCGGGCTGCTGCTAGAAAGCCAGGTTGATCTGGTGCGTGATTACCCGGAGGAGTGGCCGCAGGTGAAAGTGGATAAGATGCGGGTGAAGCAGTCGCTTATCAACTTGTTGGGTAATGCGGTCAAGTACACGGAAGAGGGTTTCATTACCCTGCGTGTGCAACAGGTTGACGATGAACTGCATCTGTCGGTGATTGATACGGGTATTGGCATTGCTCCAGAGCACCATGACACGATTTTTCAGGAGTTTAAGCAGGTGAATGAATCGGCCGCACGGAAACGGGTGGGCACTGGTTTGGGGCTGCCGATTACTCGCCACCTGATTGAGCGGCATGGCGGCCGTATGTTTGTTACCAGCGAGGTGGGGCAGGGTTCGTGTTTTACGATAGTGCTGCCTGTTTACCAGGAAGAAACTGAGACGGTGGCGGCGGCTGTGCCTGTAGCTGCGGCCGTAGCATTACTGCCTGAGGCGGAAACGGCCGAATTGTCAACGGCCGAACCGGAACCGGCGGCCATGTTTACGGCCGTGCCCGCCGAGCCACCACCTACCCTGGCCCGCCCCAAACAAGCACCCCTGGAAGATGATCCGCTGCTGGCGCGGCGTGAACAACGGCCGTTTGCCGGCCGCCGGTGGGGGCTGGTGATCATGGCCCTTGGGCTACTGCTCATCGCCGGCTGGTTCTTGTTGACGATAATGGGTGAAGAGGGAGATGAAGGGTCGCCGGTGGCGGTGGTGGCGTCGGCCACCCCCACTGTGCTGCCGCCAACAGCAACAGTAATAGAGCCATCACCAACGGCCGTCACGGTGGCAGATGTGGCCGAATCGCCTGTGCCGACGGCGGAAGATACCGCGACGGCCGTTGTGGCGCCCACGCAAACCGCCACCCACACGCCCACCCCATCGCCAACCATGACAGCTTCGCCCAGCCCCTCGCCCACCGCAACAACTACGGAAACGGCCGCCCCGACCGATACGCCCATTCCTGCACCGGGCAATGTGGCCACGGCTGTGCTTAACTCCTCCTTATACCGCCAGCCAGACGCAGCCAGCGAAGAAGTGACATTTATCAATGCCGGTGATGCGGTGACAGTCTTAGGGCGGTCGGCTAATGGCAATTGGTTGTATGTGCAGACGGCCGTGGGCGACACCGGTTTTGTCTTTTCTGAACGGCTGGATTGGGGTGGCGATGTGGAAACACTGCCCGTGATCAGCAGTGGCGATACCGCCCCGCCGCCTGTGACCGGCCCGTTGTCTCTGGACCTGTACTTGCTGACGGATGCCGGCCGATGTGAAGGCCAGACCTGGTATCAGACGGTGTTTATGCGTGGGCAGGGAGGCAACGGCCGTTATACCTATTTTTGGAATGGAGAACAGATCGCCGCCGAGGTAGTGAACGATGGCGTGACGGTAGAAATAAGCTATACCGGCGGCGCGCAAGCCGGGGTAGGCGAAGTGGTTTCGGGTGATAGCGCAGTTTCTAAAACCTTATTCATTGCGCCGCCAGATTGTAATTAAAAGGCAGGGCACGATTTTCTAAATCGCCTGACGCGGTAATTGTCGGGGTACGGCCGTTTTGGTACACTGCACCTAAAAAGGGATGGAGATTGAATTGACTATTCAAGATGCTTATATCGTATTGGTAGAAGATGACCCCAATGCCCAATTGATCACTCTGGATTTGCTGCGTTTGGGTGGGGCCAACCGTTGTTATGCCCGTAAAAGTGCCGATTCGGCTATCTCTTTTGCCGAGCGGCTGCCCAAAGTTGATTTGTTCCTGGTGGATATCAACATGCCGGGCAAAAGCGGGTATGAATTATTGGCAGAAATTCGGGAACACGAGATGTTGAAAGAGGCCCGCGTGGTGGCTGTGTCGGCCGGGACGCTGGTGGCGGAAATGGAACATGCCCGCCGGTTGGGTTTTGACGGTTTTATCAGCAAGCCGTTAAAACCGGGCGAGTTTGCCGGCCAGGTGCAGCGGATTCTTGATGGTGAGGCAATTTGGGACCGCAGTTGATCGGGATTTATAAGATTCGATGAAACGGCCGTGTGTACATCACCAGTTGCTATTTCACTGTTTTTGTGCGGTTGGCCTGGCCGTGCTGTTGGCCGCATGTTCAGGCGGCGGTGATGCACAAGAGCAGGCTGCACCAGAGGCAACGGCCGTGCCTGTTATCCTCACCTGTAGCGAAATGTGTTTGCAACAGGGGCAATGTGGTTCAGCCGCCGACGGCCGTACCCTCATCTTAGGCCACAGCGATCATCCAGAAACACAAAATCATGACCTCGTATTCAACGCCGATGCCTTGATCACAATTCAAGAAACCAGGGAACAAATGATACAACCGATAAATAATCAGCCTTATATGCAGCCATTTTCCCGTATCGTTCTCAATGAAAACGGCCAACAAGGATGGGTGGCGAATTGGTGTATTGCCCCGTCTCCTGCTCAATAAAAAGCATGTTTTGGCTCCTTCATGTGGGCCCATGCCCAACATGAAGCGGCCAAGAATAGGAATAGAAAAATGCGTCTGGAAAAGAAAAAACAGGAACAACTAAAGAAACGGAAAGGTTTGCCCATGCGAACCGTCCTCTTTGTCATCTGGCTCGCCATCTCCTTCGTCATTGCCTATTTCCTGGTGGATTATTTGTTTAACACAGGCTACCTCTCGGAAAAATTCTATTATACGGATCTGGCGCTTCCCAATAATTGGTCCATTGGCGTATTAAAAGGGGCCACCATGTTTGTTATTGTGGTGCTCATGCAAATCATCATGACCTTTGGTTTTATGCTGGCCAGCCCTGAAGGGCGGCGGAAAACCGGCGACGCCACCCTCTATTCACGCAATAAAGACCCGTTTGATGACGGCCGTTACTAAATCCCTAAATCCCTAATCCATCATTACCCTGAGACCAACTGGTGATTGGCTGCTTATACCAGCCATCAACATCCTTTCCCTGATAGAGGATTGTATGAAATCAAAACTTGTCTGGCTTATCGTAGTTATCATCGCTCTATTCCTCCTAGTGTATGTGGGTGGAAGCTGGTATTTTGGTGATCTGCTCATTAACCGCGAGACCTCCTCATTGGCCGAATCCCAGGCCAGCATGGCTGAGCTGGGGCTACCGGTTTTGCCTACCCCAGAAGATGTGATCATTCAAAATGGAGATGTCTCCCTGTCCGGGTTCTTTTATGACAATGAAAAAGAGGGAAACTGTGCTGTCATCCTGTTGCATGGTTACACCGGCACCCGTTACAGTGCCCTGCAATACGCTCCCCTCTTCTGGGAACGTGGCTGCAACCTGTTGGCTTATGATGCGCGGGGCCATGGCGAAAGCAGTGAAGCCTTCCACACCTATGGCTACCATGAAAAGCTAGATGCTTTGGCTGCCTATCATTGGTTGCTAGAACACACCGGCCTTGAGCCAGGGCAGGTAGGATTGGCTGGCGTTTCGTATGGCGCGGGCACATCCTTGCAAGCTGCGCCGCTGCTGCCAGACGCTGCTTTTATTATTGCCGATTCGCCCTATAAAAGTCTGGAAGCGATTGTGGCTAAACAGGCGATAGACCAGTTTGGTTCCTGGACAAAACCGTTTGTCCCGGTGGCTTTTGCCATTGCTGGTATGCGGGCTGATTTTGATGTGTATGCGGTGTCGCCTGAAGAAGCGGTCGCAAACACGGCCGTACCCATCCTACTCATCCATTCCCGCACCGATGCCTATACCCCCTACACCCACTCTGAAGCCATCTACGCCAACAGCAACCCGGCCACAACCGTGCTGCATGTTACTGACTGGGGTTCCGCCCACGGCCGTGACATCTTCACCGATTTTGACGCTTACCAACAATATGTGGATGAGTTTTTAGCCCAATATGCGCCAGATTTTGGGATACAGGACGGCCGTTAGGGGATACCATCACTCCATCACCGCCACTGTGCCTAAAAGCAAACGGCCGTCCATCGGCCTCTCTCCATTCACTGTTGTCACCGGCAGCCGCTCACCCGTATCCGGGTTATACAGCCCCACCCACAGCATATAATCGCCCGGCGGCAAATCGGGCGGCAGCAGCAGTGTATGATCATCTATCAACACCTCCCCTGGCCGCCAGCTTGTGGTGGGGCGAATACCTTGCAAGGGAAAACTATCATTTTGGGCCACCAATTCCCCGGCTTCATCTTCCAGGTGCAAAAAGACGGCATAGTTAGCCGGAAACAACGCTTCCGTTTGCCAGACAAGCGTCAGGCGGAACTGGTTGCCCGGCGTGAGGGCCGCCTGTCTCCCATTTACCCCTGCCAGCCGTGCCCGCGCCGGATCGCCAAACCGGGCATCTACTGCCTGTTCCATCAGGGGTAACACCGTTTCCAGCGGCCACGCCTCTACTGATACTTCATCGGGCAGCGTTACATGGTTAGCCCACAACCGCCAGCCATCTTGCCCGCGCCGCCAGCCGCCCGTTGCCGGGTCGCGCAGCGCCAGCCGCAGCCGATATGTCCCACTGGCGGCCTGAGCGGGAATGAGCAGCTGGGCACGGCCATGCACCAGTTCCCCCGCCTGCCATTGTGTGGGGGGATAGTCAGGCCGGGTGAGGGTGGTGATCGTCTCTGCCGCCAGTTGGCCCGCTTCATCGAGCAGTTGCACCACCAACTGGCTGTCTGGTGCATTTCCTTTTGCCTGCCAATACAGGTCGAGTGGCAGCAGGTGGCCGGGCCGGTATGGGCCGGTTTCAACACTATACCCCACCAGTTGTATACCTGGCCAGGAAACAATTTGTGCCTGGTGTGCTGGCAGGTAGGCTGTGTCTGCCTGGGGATTGGGCAATACCGTGATCTCCGATGTTAGCAGCAGACGCTCCTCACCAGAGGTTAGCGGGACGGGTAGGCCGGTTTCCCAGTCGGAAAGCTGTGCCCAAAGCTGGTAACGGCCGGGCGGCAAACCAGCAGGAATGGCATACAGGTAAGGGTGTTGTACCAGTTCGCCATCAATCCAGGTGTCAGCCGGATACGGCCGCCACAAGGCCCAATTCTGTTCCGCCCATACCCCCCCCTGTTCGTCGGTGAAGAGCAGGGAAAGCTGGTAATGGTCGGAGGTGTTGCTCTGGCGTGACCAGGTGAAGAGGGGCGTCCAGCCGGTGCCGGAGGTAACGGCCGTGCCCAACCCCGCCACCCCATGCAGTTGCAAATCTCCTTGCCAGACGGCCGTGACAGGCGTGCTGTCGGCCTGTAATTGGGGTACAACCGGCTCTGGCACATACAAATCAACGCTGTTGTGCAGCCACATCCAGGGGAATGATTGCGCGTAGGCCAGAGGCCATTGCGTCCTGATCCAGGCGGGCAGGTGTTCACGTGGGAAGCCGGTGCGGGGAACAGGTTCAGCCACAAACCAGAGCAACCGGGCAGCGGCCGCTACTTCGGCCAGGGCCGTTTCGGCTGTGGCCGTATCGGTAATGCCATAAAGGGGCACGGCCGTAACCGGGGCCGCGCCATCGTAGTAATAATCAAACGTAAACTTGATGAGGGTATCGTGCAGAACAACCCGATCATCAGGGTGGGCCATGCGGCTTAAGAATTGGGCCAGGCCGCGCACATCATCACGCACCAATTCTGGGGCGGTGAACTGAGCATGAAGCCATTGCCCCTGGTTGATGATGACCAGCCCGCCCCAGAGCAGCAGCAGCCAGGAGATGGCCTGGGAACGAAGAACGGGAGTGGGCCGATAACCAGCCATGCCAACGGCCGTGAGCAGCAAAAATGGCGGCAACCCAATGAGCAAATGGCGGGTGCCGTTGTACAACGGATTGACCAATGACAGCAGTAGTAAGATGCCTAAGGGGATAATCTGATACCCCAGCAGCAGCCAGGCAGCCCGTCGGCTGCGCCACCAACTAATGCCCAGCCCAACCAATGCCAGCAGAACAACCGGCCCCACCCGCCAGGTGGGTAAGGTCAGGCTACGGCTCATACCTACGGCAAATGCGCTCAACCCATTGTTGACAAATTTGGCATACGGAACAGGCTGAAAATCCACCTGCTGCCCGGCCAGAAAACGCGCTAATGCCAGGGGAATTATGGGGATAAGTAGCAAAGCGATGACCAGTATGCCGGCCCATACCCACCATTGCCGCGCCAGCCAGGATAGCGACGTTCGGCGCCAACCCCACACCAGCCACACGGCCAAAACGACCAGCCCATAGGCGAAGATGAAAAAGCCGAAGTAATGGGTGTAAATGCCAACCAGCCCGGCTGACAACCACAATCCAGGCCATCGCCATTGCCGCCGATTGGCAGGTTGGTAGATGAATCGCCAGAGGCCATAGATGGAGAGTAAGTTGAGGGTGAGCAGCAGGCCGTAATTACGCAATACCTGTACTTCCCAGATGTGGAAGGGGGAGATGGCCATAAGCAATGCCGCCGCCAGCCCCACCCGCCAATCAAACAGCAGCCGCCCCATGACGAATAGTAGCGGTATGGCCAATACGCCGGCCGCCGCTCCCAAAAAGCGTAGGGCGAAAATGGTTTCACCGGCTGCCAACCGCCACCCGTTCAGCAGTAGGAAATAGAAGGGTGGGTTGGTATCGTGCGTGTCAATGCCGTCTACGGTGATGATGTTTTGGGTGACGGCCGTCAATGGCTGGCGGGCGCGGTAAAGGCTCAGCCCTTCGTCCGTCCACATAGATTGGCCGTCTAGTGCGTGGATGCGCAGCCCAAAACCAACCAGGATGGTGATGAGGAGTAAACTGGCGGCCCATGGGGGCACGGCCGTATGATTTTGCCTGGTATCGCTCACGATGATGGCTCCACGGTTATCTCTTCCAGAAAAAATTCATCACCCACACGCATCCCCGAAGCCAGATCATAAAAGCCGACCACCAGATCGTAGGTGCCTGGTGACATAGTTGCCGGCAAGGGGAATGAGCGGTCATCCGTCACTGTTTCACCGGCCGCCCACCAGGATGTGGGGTACCAGCCGGCCAGCGGCGGCCCATCGGCCTGGGCGATAATGTTGCCTGACTGTGGATCACGCAGGTGGACGAATGTTTGCAAGTCCTGGCCGACCGGCGCGGCTACGCCCCATTTGAGAGTCAGGGGGATTTCATGGCCGGGCTGCCAGGAGGCAGCGGCCGTGTAACTTAATAACTGAATCGCCCCCAACTCAGGCTTTAAGTTTACCAATGGCTCAGGTTTGGCCACAACCAGGCGAATGTCATTGACAAATGTTTCCGCCAGTGGTGTACCATCGGCCGCAAATGCCGGAATACGCTCTTCCATTTGTTGATCATACAGAGCCACCTCTACCCTATACAGTTGCGTCCGCGGCAGCGTTTTCCAGTCGGGCACGCGCACAATATCACAAAACGCGACTCCTGGCGTCCAGGTGGAGGTCGGGTACAGTCCCAATCCGGGATAGGTGCGCCGGTTAGTAAGCAAACCATTTTCCGGCCCAATAATGTGCAGCAGGATGGAATAATCACGCTCTGTTTGGGCCAGCACACGCCAACAAATTTCAACGGCAATGATATTACCGGTTTGCACCGAAGATTCAAGCGGCCGTGCGCTGAGAAGTTCAGCTACTAACTGGTTGGGCGTTGGACCAAAATAGATGTTCAAGGGAGGTGATAAACGGGAAATTTCCTCAAGACCTAACGGTTGGGGCAAATCATACGCATTGTGCATGATGGTGAAGGGGCCGAGCAAGGCCATCAGCCCAATTAAACTGCACAGCAATACGGGTAGCCGCGGATGAATGGCCCGCCAACCCAGTATCAGAAAGAGTGAGGTGGCAGTGAGAACAGGGAAGAGCAAACGGCCGTAAGGGGCCACAACCCGGTGCATCCAATACTCCAAAAAGAGCATAACGGTCAGCAGCCCGGCAGCCAGGATGAGCAGCATGGCGGCCGTTGTCTTTTCGTCTTGGGTATGTGGCTTTTGCTGCCAGCGCCAGCCGGCCCTTACCAGCCCTAACCCGGCGATAACTGTTGCCAGCCCCAACAAGGCATAAACCCAACCGTGTGGGCGAATGGTTCCCCAACCATAGGCCAGCCAATAAGAGCGAAACACTTCTTGCCAGCGGGGAATAAAGTCAGCAATCTCAGCCGGGTCATGGATAGCCCAGGGGGTGAGGTCATGGGTTTGCAACCCTAGAGGAGAACCATATAACTGCCAGGCGCGGATGAACCACCAGCCGGCCACAACAAACACACTGCCGCCCATGAGCAAACCGTAAATGATCGCTGGTTTCCAGGCACGGCCGTTTGTATGCCATACCCATAACCAGCCCAACCCAATGGGTACGATAAGGATAAACGCGCTTACCTTCGCCAGCACCGATAGACCAAAAACGGCGCCCAATGCCAGTGCCAGCCCGTTCCCGCCGCCACGCCGCACAAACAGCAGCAGCAGCCACAGAGCAAGGGTGCTCAGGGCGGCCGCCGGCGTATCATTGGAAGCAACACTGCTAATATAGATGAACTGAGGGGTGACGGCCGTCAGGTAAACCACCCCCAACGGAATGGCATACGAACCGGGCGTGACCTGCCGTGCTGCCCCATACACAGCGATGAGCAGCAGCCCACCAAACAAAAGGGCCATGCCCCGCGCCAGATAGAGCGCCAGCCAGCCGCCCCGTAGTGGTTGCCCGTCCGTGGGGTAATGGACAGCCCGATTGTCATTATCTGGCGCGGTGCGGGCGACCAGCAGGTTGAAGTGAGGGTTGGGTCGGTAAACGGCCGGTGGATCATTCGTGTTGAGGAGCCGGGCGGGAAGAGAGGCTAACAGGTAAAACAGAGGGGGCTGGCTGGCCTCTTGTTCAATGGGCGTTTCCCAGGCTGTGTCGTCTTGCGGGGGGAATCCTTTGCCTTCAGCCAACCATAAAATATAAGCATAATGCTGCGCTTCATCTGGCCCTTCAAATGGAGGCGTTTGCCGCAACGTGAGCAGCCCTAAGAAAAAAAACACCGCCAGTGCCAGTAGCAGCAGGTGGCGGGGATAACTACCCAGGTCTATTGACCAAAACTTTCTCATTCAGTGCGTATCAGCCATCCTCAAAAATTCTCGGTGCGGAATTGTAACGGGGGGAATGATAAAAGCAACGGCCGTCAGTTGCCCTCTCAGCAACCGTTTGTGAATTGTTGGACAAATGGCACGGGGTAGGGTATATTTTGCCCGCCGCCAGCCCTGGCTGACAGGTATTCCTGATACTGGCGGTACGCCCCACCTGCTCCGGGGCATGATTCCTGGACAGTCAAAAAAGATTAACAAAACTCGCATGAATTAAAAGCAATCTTGTAAATATCGAAGACCCTGAGGGTTTCAAAAACCCTCGGGGCCTATCTCATAGATTTTTTCCGAGGAGGTTGGTGAATGGCAACCCTTGCCCCTGATTTTAAGAATATTACGGATTCGATTCTCAAGCAGATTGAAGGCTTCGACTTTGAAGTTAAAGCGCGGAGTGTGGGCACGGTTACGGCCGTGTATGATGGTATCGCCCTGGTTGATGGCCTGGCCGACGTTAAATCCATGGAGTTGGTGCAATTTAGCAACGGCGTGGCCGGCCTGGCGTTGGACTTGCAAGCAAACAGCGTTGGCGTCGTCATCATGGGTGACTACTCCGAGATTGAAGAAGGGGACGAAGTACGCGCCACTGGGCAGGTTGCGGCCGTACCCGTGGGCAACGCCCTCATTGGCCGCGTGGTGGACCCCCTGGGCAATCCGATTGATGGCAAAGGATCGATTGCGACAACGGCCGTGCGCACCATCCAACGCACAGCCCCTGGCGTCATTGAACGGCGTGGTGTGAACGCCCCCGTGCAAACCGGCATCATCTCCATTGACGCCATGTTCCCCATCGGGCGCGGCCAGCGTGAACTCATCATCGGTGACCGCCAGACCGGGAAAACAGCTATTTGCCTGGATACCATCATCAACCAGAAAGGACAAGACGTCGTCTGCATTTACGTTGCCATTGGGCAGCGTGTGGGGCAGGTGGCCCAGGTGGTCAGCACGCTGGAAAAATACGGCGCGATGGATTACACCGTGGTTGTCGTCGCTGGCGCGTCTGATCCCGCCCCCCTGCAATACTTTGCCCCCTACTCCGGCTGCGCCATTGGCGAAGAGTTTATGGAGCAAGGCAAAGACGCCCTCATCATCTACGACGACCTGTCCAAACATGCCTGGGCCTATCGCCAGATGTCCCTCATTTTGCGCCGCCCGCCGGGCCGCGAAGCCTACCCGGGCGATATTTTCTCGCTGCACAGCACCCTGCTGGAGCGCGCCGTCCGTTTGCGGGATGAGTGGATTATTGTGGAAAAGGGTACGGCCGTGACCAAAGAAACCACAGGTGTCAATGGTCAGGTCTACTTTGGCAACCTGGAAGAAGAAGCCATTGGACACGCCCTCAAAGAACTGGACGATCCCAAGCAAGAAAAATATGAAGTGGTGAAAGTGCCCGGCTCTGGTGGTTCACTCACCGCCTTACCCATCATTGAAACCCTGCTCGGCGACGTGTCGGCTTACATTCCTACCAACGTCATTTCCATTACCGACGGCCAGATTTTCCTGGAAACCGACCTGTTTAATGCCGGGCAGCGGCCGGCCATTAACACCGGCCTCTCCGTCTCCCGTGTTGGTAGTGCTGCTCAGAAACGAGCCATGAGCAAAGTCTCCGGCGGTCTGAAAGCCGACCTGTCGCAATACCGCGAACTGGCCGCCTTTGCCCAATTTGGTTCCGACCTGGACGCCGCAACCCAACGCCAATTGGCACGCGGCGAACGGCTGATGGAACTATTGAAACAGCCGCAATATAGCCCCTGGCGGCTAGACCACCAGGTATTTGTCATCTACGCCGGTTCACGTGGTTACATGGACAATGTGGCCGTCAGCCAGGTGAGCCGCTGGATGCGCGAATTTGTGCGCTATATGGACACCGCCCACCCGAACGTCGGGCAGCCTATCCTGGAAAAAGGGGCCTGGAACGACGACATCGAAAACGCTCTCAAACAGGCCATTGCCGACTTCAACGCAAGTTGGACAAACTAAAAATAGTGTTCTAGTGCTTTGGTGCTTGCGTGTTCACGTAAACACCAAAACACCAAAACACTAAAACACCAAAACACCAAAACAC
>CAZOPF010000056.1:0-35910 GCA_964581605.1 uncultured Ardenticatenaceae bacterium | reverse complement strand
CATCCGGCACATAACTTTGACTGATCTGAGCCAACTGCACCCGTTCGCCAATGCGGGCAATATATTTCGGCCGCAGTTGGGGCTGTAAATTCTCATGGATATAGGTGATCATGGCGGCATGAACACCGGGCCAGATAGCACGGGCTTCAAGATAGGGGTCCATACCAGGAAAGGGGCTGGGCATTGCTTTCTCCTTATTCCAACTTTTCGCCCAAACAATTACACCCAGTATAACATAGCCACAGACAGGCCATCGAATTTGCCACCTGCGCGGACAAAAAAGACCCGAAGGGTTTTGGAAACCCTTCGGGTCTGGTGTTGCAACCTGGAGACATCGGATTTTTTCAAAAACTCCGATGCCTGGCTTTAATTCAAATACTGGCGCAGATGCCCGGCAAAGTTGGGGTGGCGCAGTTTGCGCAGCGCCTCTTTTTCCAGCTGGCGGATGCGCTCACGGGAGAGGCCAAACATCTCGCCTACTTCTTTAAGGGTGCGCGATTCGCCGTCTTGCAGGCCATAACGCAGGCGCAGGATGCGGGCTTCACGCGGTGTCAGTTGGTCTAAAATTTCGCCCAACTCTTCAGTCAGCATTTTGGAAGCAACGGTTTCGGCCGGTGGCGGTGCGTCCACATCTTCAATAAAGTCACCCAATTCGGCGTCGGATTCATCCCCCACCGGGCGTTCCAGGTGGACGGGTTGGCGGCTGGTGCGCAGCATCCAGCGCACCCGGTCAGCGGGCAGTTCCATGTGTTCGGCGATCTCTTCGGCGGTAGGTTGACGGCCGTACTCCTGCTCTAACTCCTGGGCAATCTGGTACAGCTTGCTGATACGGCCCCCCAAATGGGCAGGGATGCGGATGGTACGGCCGTGATTGGCTAATGCCCGCGTGACGGCCTGCCGGATCCACCACGTGGCATACGTGCTAAAACGATTGCCGCGACGGTAGTCATATTTTTCTACCGCTTTCATCAGGCCCACATTGCCTTCCTGGATCAAATCCAGAAATTGCAGGCCCCGTCCCCGGTATTTCTTGGCAATGCTCACCACCAGCCGGGTATTGGCGCGAATCAGGTGCGCACGAGCGGCATCACCCACTTCACAAATGTTCACCAGGTGGTCAATTTCATCGTCGCTGAGAGTGTCCGTTTCTTTGCGCAATTTACGGTCGGCGGCACGGCCAGCCTCAATCTCCATGGCCAACTGCACTTCCTCTTCAGCAGAAAGCAGCCCTTGTTGGCCCATTTCGCGGAAATACAGCCCCACAGAATCATCAATGGGCACATTGCTCAGATCAAACAACGGCGCAGAATGAGACGAATCGCCCATCTCACCGGCGGCAAAGCTGAAACTCTCTAAAATGTCGTCGTCTAGTTCTTCGGCTCCGGCCCCGTTTAGGGGTATGGGGGGGGCGTCCACTTCATCTTCGCTTTCATAAATGGGGACACCCGCTGCCTGGGCTTCTTCCATTATTGTTTCCAATAACTGAAGATTATCTTCTACTTCTGGCAGTGCCTCCATGATTTGATCATATGTTAAATACCCTTGTTCCACGCCTTCTGTAAGCAGAACACTAACTACGTCCATCTCCTCAAATGGATCTTGCATATCGCTCATATATTAAACCCTTTCTTCCCAGAATTTTTTGATGGTGGGGTGTAACGCTCACCCAAGTCGTCCTCTTCCTTACACTCCGGGGCAGTCTAGCATAATCGCAAGCGCAAAGTCAAGGGGGGAAAGCAGGGTCAGAAGGGGTCGTTGAGGTGGGGTTAAGGTAGGCTTTAGAGTGGAGAAATGGATTATCGGTCGGCCATCCCCAGCACCTCATCTACGCCGTACAAGGGGGTTTGCAACACGGCCGTTGCCAGCCGCAAATCCAGCTCACAATTCAGCGACCATGTATTGGAATTGGTTGGGCCAATTGTTAGTGAATCGCGTTCCTGGATGCCCCAATAATCCAACAGTTTCAGGCCAAATTCGGCGCGGCTCATCACTTGGCGGCCGGCCACATGAAGGATGCCGGTAAACGAGTGCTGCGCCAGTTCCAGACAGGCGCTGCTGAGGGTTTCCACCCACACCGGATTGCGAATCTGGTCATTAAACAGGGTCACCGGCTGCCTGGCGCGTAGCGCCCCGGCTGCCCAGGCGGTGCTGTGGTCCATACTCTCCAGCCCGTAAATGAGCGAGGTGCGGACGATGACGTGGTTGGGGTGGCTTTGGACGATGCGTTCGGCGTCGGCTTTGGCACGGCCGTAAGCATTGATTGGTGTGGGCACGGCCGTTTCCGCATAAGGTGGTGCATCTCCCCGGAACACCACATCGGTGGAAAGATGGATGAGGCGGGCATTGACCGCCTGGGCGGCCTGAGTGATGTGCCTGGCTCCCAACCGGATGACCGCTTCCATATCCTCGCCCCGGTTGCTGCCCGCCGTGTGGATGATGACATCGGGCTGGCAGGTGGTGACGAGATGGTGGACGGCCGTCCCATCCCGCAAATCTACCCGTTCGCCCTGCCCGGCGGCCAGGGGATCGTGGTGGAAATAGGTGTAACGGGTGTCGTGTACGGCCGTTGCCAGCGGCACAAGGCTTTGCCCCAGATAGCTGCTGCCTCCCGTAATCAGCAGGCGCAACTTACTCTTCGGATTCATCCAGTTCTTTGACCCTGGCCATGGCCTGAATGGCTGCTTCTTGCGCGGCACTTTGTTTGCTACGGCCGTCGCCCTGCCCCCACACCGCTTCGCCTACCCGCACCGCCACCGTAAACATCTTGGCATGATCCGGCCCACTCGTTTCCACCACATCATAACGTGGCGTGATGTTGTACCGGGCCTGCGCCCACACCTGGAACTCGCTTTTGGCATCTTTATGCAAAGATTCGGCGATAATTTCTACCAACGCCGGGCCAATAAACCGGGCCACCAACTTCTCCACCGGCGGCAAACCCTGATCCAGATAAACCGCGCCAATGACCGCTTCAAACGTGGCACACAAAATGGGCATCCGCTCTCGTCCCCCATTTTCCGCCTCGCCATACCCCAGGCGTAAAAAGTTGCCCAAATCCAACTCTCGTGCAAAGGCGGCCAGCGATTTGGCCTGCACCAACGCCGCCCGCAAACTGGTCAATTCCCCTTCATCCATCTCCGGGTAGTGGTGATACAGATACGCACCAACTACAAAGTCCAGCACCGCATCCCCCAAAAACTCCAGCCGTTCATTATCTTCCAGCGACGCTTCCGGCCGTTCATTCAAAAAGGAACGATGTGTCAAGGCACGGGTCAACAGGGAGTAATCGTTAAACTGTACCCCCAGTTTTTGCTCCAGCAATGCCAGATCATCTACAACATCATTCATTTTCGTACCTCTTGAATAACAAGACGGCGTTATGCCCGCCAAAACCGAAGGCGTTATTCATGCAGACGTTTACTTTGGCCGGCCGGGCCGCATTGGGCACATAATCCAGGTCACAGGCGGGATCGGCCGTTTCGTAATTGATGGTCGGCGGAATCATCTGGTCGCGGATGGCCTGTATACAGAAAACGCTTTCCATGGCCCCGGTGCTGCCCATGCAGTGCCCGGTCATAGATTTGGTGGAACTGACGCCGATGGAATAGGCATGTTCACCGAGGGCGGTTTTGATGGCGGCCGTTTCATTGGCATCATTGAGTTCGGTGGCTGTGCCATGTGCGCTCACATAATCCACATGCTCCGGCTGCAAACCGGCCTCTTGCAGGGCAATACGCATGGCGCGGGCCGCGCCAGAGCCACCTTCAGACGGGGCGGTGATGTGAAAGGCGTCCGTTGTCTGCCCATACCCCACAATTTCGGCCAGGATTTTGGCCCCCCGCGCCAGGGCATTTTCCAGACTTTCCAGCACCAGCATGGCCGCCCCTTCACCCACGACGAGGCCATCCCGGTTTTTGTCAAAGGGTTGCGGCGTGTTGCTGCTTTTGGAGGAAGTAGCCCCGGCTCGTTCAAAACCGGCCAACGCCACCGTAGCCATGATGGATTCGCTGCCGCCAGTGAGGGCAGCGTCCATGTCGCCGGAGCGGATGGCACGATAGGCGTGGCCGATGGCGTCGCTGGCGGAGGCACAGGCGGAAGTGATGGTGGTAGAGGGGCCATGGATGCCATAATCAATGGCTAACATGCCGGCCGCGCCGTTGGGCATGATCATGGTGATGGCAAAAGGCGTGACCCGGCGCAGCCCCTTTTCCACAAATACTTTGCCCTGTTCTACCAGGGTGCGTATACCACCCACGCCTGTACCCAGGACAATGCCCACGCGATGGCTGTTTTCTGCGGTGATGGGGAGTTGGGATTGGGTTAAGGCTTCACGGGCGGCTACGGTTGCCAATTGCTGATAACGGTCGCGGCGGCGGGATTCTTTGCGATCCATGTAGTTGTCGGGGTCAAAATCTTTGACTTCGCAGATGACACTGGCGGTGTGATCGTTGGGGTCTAGCAAGGTAAGGGGACCAATGCCGGACTTGCCCGCCAGCGCGGCCGTCCAGGTACTTTCGGCATCGTGCCCCAGGGCGTTGATTGACCCCATTCCGGTGATGACCACCCGCTGGCGGTGGTGGATGTTTTGGTGTTCCATATCGTTCTCCAGTTTTACAGACTGTGTTGCGTCAAGCGTGATGCGTGATGCGTAATCCGTGACCCGTAGGCGGATTACGGAGTTCGGATGATGGCTTACGGGCTTTGGTTGTCTTGTTCCGTTGGATGATAGTGTCCTTCAATCCAGATACTTTTATCTGGGCCGACTTCTTTTTTCCAGACGGGCACGATTTCTTTCAGGCGGTCTATGCCGTAGCGGGCGGCGTCGAAGGCGCCCTGGTCGCGGTGGGCGGCGGCGCAGGCGACGAAGGTGGTCATGTCACCCACTTGCAATGTGCCAATGCGCTGAACGATAGCAATGCCTTTGACGAGCGGCCAGCGCGCCCAGATTTCCTGGGCGATTTGGGCCATCTTTTGCTCGGCCATGGCTTCGTAGGCTTCGTATTCCAGGTGGGTGGTTTCGTCGGGCAGCCCCTGGCGGTTGGTCTGGCCGCGCACGGAGCCGGTGAAGCTGATAATTGCGCCAATGTCGGGGGTGGTGAGGTGTTGGTGGATGGCGTTGATGTCTACGGCCGTCGTCGTTATCGCAAAATAGGTTGGATGAGGCATCTGGCCGCCGCTGACGGGGGGGAAGATGGCGATTTCGTCGCCGGGGCGCACGGCCGTCTCCTCCCCGGCAAATGCTTTGTTCACCGAGACGATGCTGCTGGGGACGGCCGTACCCAATGCCGGATACTGGCTCACAACCGCGCTCAAAACCGTTTGCACCGTTGCCGGTTCGGCCACGCTGACCACAATCTGCCCCTGCCCGGCGCGGTCTTTAAGAGTGGCGAATAGACGAATTGTTAGTTCCATACCTTTAATCAGTGAGCAGTAAGCGGTTGGCAGTGAGCAGTAAGACCGTTCACCGTTCACTGCTCACTCCTCATTGCTCACTCCTCCACTCTCCACTTTTGCCGCCTTCCTTATGTACCAGACGCACATCGGTCAGGCGCATGCCTTTGTCTATGGCTTTCGCCATGTCATAAATAGTGAGACCGGCAATGGTCACGGCCGTGAGAGCCTCCATTTCCACACCTGTTTTGCCCGTGAGGCGAACGGTAGCCTCAATGTCCACACAGCTTTGCGCCGGGTTGGGGGTGCAGGTGACGGTGATGTGATTGAGCATGAGGGGGTGGCAGAGGGGGATCAGGTCACTGGTGCGTTTGGCGGCCATCACGCCCGCCAACTCCGCAATGGTCAGCACTTCTCCCTTTTTGATTTGTCCGGCCATAATCTGTTGTAAGGTGGCTGGCTGCATCTGCACTGTGCCGCGGGCTGTTGCCACACGAACGGTGTCATCCTTGTGGCCCACGTCTACCATGCGGGCACGGCCGTGTGCATCCAAATGCGTCAATTGCTCAGGCATAGGCTTCGTATTATAGTTAGCTGGCAACGTGCAAGCCAATGGGAGTGTTCAAGTGTTTTGGTGTTCGAGTGCTTACGCAAACACCCAAACACCCAAACACGCAAACACTAATGTATGACGCTATTTACCTCTCCCCTCATTTAGATGACGCCGCCTTGTCTTGTGGTGGGCAGATTGCGCAGCAAACGGCCGTCGGCCAGCACATCCTCATCGTCACCATCATGGCCGGCGACCCGGTGGGCGATTTTTCAGAGTATGCACAGGAGTTGCACGGCCGTTGGCAGTTGGCCCATGATGCCGTGGCCGCTCGCCGCGCCGAGGACATTGCGGCCTGCGCCATTTTACGGGCAGATTACCAGCATGGGGTGATACCTGATTGCATTTACCGGATGGGTGCCGACGGCCGTACCCTCTATACCAATTGGGCCGAAATTACTGGCGACATTCATCCAGCCGACCATGCGCTTGTGGCGAGGTTGGCCGGGCAATTTGCGGCCTTGCCCACCAACAAACGGGTGATCGCGCCGCTGGCAGTGGGTAATCATGTAGACCACCAGATGGTGCGCCGGGCGGCCGAACGTTGTTTTGGCGCAGAGCTGTTTTATTATGAAGATTACCCTTATGCACGAGACGAGGCGGCGGTTACGGCCGTGATTCCCCCCGCCGACCCCACCTGGCATAGCCAGACCATCCCACTGACGGGCGCGGCTATTGCCGCTAAAATTGAAGCCATTGCCGCCTATACATCCCAGATGAGTTCATTTTTTAACGGCCGTGCTGACCTGGAACAACAAATTCATCAGCACGCAGTTGCCGCAGGTGGTGAACGACTATGGCAGTATAAGCCGAATTCGATGGATGCTTGATCATTTCGCCGGGGTCAACTTATAATTAACTACCAAGCCATCACAGGAAGAGAGACCTGATAACCATGGGGCGATTAACCACCAGACAACTCGCTAGCAAGCGCAACCGACAGAAAACGCCAACCAAAGCGCGTTTACAGCCGGGCGATATGCTGCAAGATCGGTACCGGATTGTAGGCCCGCTGGGTTCTGGCGGTTTCAGTTCTGTCTACAAAGCGCGGGATATGCGCTTCCCCAATGTGACCAAGCTGTGTGCCATCAAGGAAATGGTTATCTCAGCCCCCGACCCCCAGATGCGGGAACTCACCATTAAATCGTTTGAACGTGAAGCCAGTATGCTGGCGATGCTGGATCACCCCGCTATCCCCGATGTCTCTGACTATTTCACTGAAGAGGATCGTTCCTATCTGGTGCTGGATCTGATTCGGGGCAAAGACCTGGATCAATGGTTGGAAGAGTCCACAGAAATGCTTGACCAGACGACAGCGCTGGAGTGGGCCATTCAGCTATGTGACGCGCTGGATCACCTGCACAACCAGAAACCCCAGGCCATTGTGTTCCGTGATGTCAAGCCATCGAACATTATGCTGGATCAATACGGCCGTATCGTCCTCATAGACTTTGGTATTGCCAAGGTGTTTGAAACGGGCGACAAAGGCACCATGATCGGCACGGAAGGATATTCGCCACCGGAGCAGTACCGGGGGCGGGCCGAACCGGCTGGTGATATTTATGCCCTGGGGGCCACCCTGCACCATTTACTCACCAAACAAGACCCCCGGCTAGAGCCACCCTTTACGTTTAATGAACGGCCGATTACCAAAGTCAACCCCTCTGTTTCCCCTGAATTTGAAGCGATCATTATGCGTTGCCTGGCGTATGATCCGATGGATCGCTATCCCAATGCCCAGGCGCTCAAGGCGGCCCTGGAAGGCTTGCGGCGGCCCGGATTGCCAGCGACGGCCGTCAGCAGCAGTGTGCCCGGAACGGTTACGGCCGTGTCGCCCACCATTCCGGGCACAGTTGCCGTTACACCAACTGATGGCGTAGCAGCCCCGGCGGCCGTCAGCCAGATAAAACCCGTCTGGACTTTTAAGTGCGAAGATGAAATTCGGCGGCGGGTGGCTGTGGCGAATAGCACCATTTTTGTCAGCGCCTATGACAATAACCTCTATGCACTTTCCCAGGCTAAAGGGGAGTTTTTGTGGAAGTTTCCGGCAATGGATAACGTTGGTGGTTCCGCCCCTTTTGTGTATGAAGATAATGTTTTCATCGGTTCTGTTGACCGTCATCTTTATAGTATTCAAACACGCACCGGCCGCCAGAATTGGCGATTTACTACCGGCGGCCCCATCTATACATCCCCCCGTGTTCGTTTTGACCACGCCTTTTTTGGTTCCGATGACGGTCATTTTTACGCCATCAATGTAAAAACGGGCCGATCTGCCTGGAAAGCCCGCGCCTACAGTGCTGTCCGTTCTACCCCCTATGTTGATGATGAGCGCGTGTTTTTTGGCACCGAAGGCGGTTATATTTTTTGCCTGGAACTGGCCTCTGGCAAGACAATCTGGCAGGCACAAGCCAAACGGAATGTCACATCATCCCCCACACTGGCACATGAGATTATCTATGTTGGTTCCCATGATGCCACGGTATACGCCCTGGATGCGGCTTCCGGGTATGTGATATGGCGGTTCCGGGCGCGCCGGCCTATCATCTCATCCCCCACAGTCCATGACACGGTTGTATTTATTGGTTCGGCCGATGGCAATCTGTATGCGCTGGATACGGATTCGGGCCGCCAAATATGGAACTATGAAACGAAGGGACAGGTAACTTGCTCACCGGCCGTATCTCATGATGCTGTTTATGTAGGCTCAACGGACGGCACTCTCTACTGCCTTAGCTTGCGGCGGGGAGATTTACGATGGCGATTTGATACCGACGGCCGTTTTATTGGTTCTCCCGTCGTGATGGATGACATGGTCTATATCGGCTCTACAAACCGCACCTTGTACGCATTACCGGCATAGCCACACATTGACAGATGGCCCGTAAATTTTATCGGTGTGTAAACTGTCTGGTACACTTAGTTAGGCTAAACAATAATGAACGAATCAACGGTATTTTCAGAATCAGATGAGTTGGCAACAGATATGGGCAATGGAGCGGGGCGTGCCGTGCCTGAAACGCATCCGTTTATTCTTAATGTCACCGAAGAAGAGATAACGAGCGAAACAGGCAAGACTGAAGAACTCCCCCCTCTGGTTATCCCTGGCGTTAAAGGGATCATTACCGGCCCAAATGCCTCTGCCAACAAAAGTGAAGCAGTTATCCGTTATGCCCGGCGGTGCGACATAGGTGCTCGAGAACGAAATGAAGATTCGTGCATCACATTTTCTTCAGAAACAGGCGGCCATTTTACGATGATGCCCTTTGGCCTATACATTGTGGCCGATGGCATGGGCGGACATACCAATGGGCATGTCGCCAGCAAAATTGCCTCGCGGCAAGCGGCCAACCATATCCTGAAAGAGATCTACCTCCCTCTGCTGGCCCAAGATACCCCACCTCAAATTGGTATTCGGGATACTTTGGTGGAGGCAGTGCAGATTGCTAACACGGCCGTATTTCAGGATGAACCTGATGTAGATAGCGGCACCACCCTCACGGTTGCTTTGTTACTGGGCAGCCGTTTGCATGTGGCCCATGTGGGGGACAGCCGTCTGTATCTACACACCGATGAGAAATTTGAGGCCATTACCAATGACCATTCACTGGTGCAGCGTTTACAAGATGTGGGGCAACTGACGGCCGAAGAAGCCACCGTTTACCGCTATCGCAATGTTTTGCTGCGTGCTGTTGGCCAGGGGGAAGAAGTGGAAATTGACACTTACATGCGGTTGCTGCCCAAGAAAGGGAAGCTGCTGCTTTGCAGCGATGGACTTTGTGGTTTTGTGTCTGATGACATGATGGATAGTATCTTGAAACAAGACGTGCCCATTCAGCAAATGGTGGACGAATTGGTTGCGGCTGCTATGGCAGGCAATAGCAATGATAATGTCACAGTTATTGTGGTGGAGTTCAGTCTGTAACCAGGTAGTGAATTGCCATCTGAGTTCAAATGAGCAAGATTTTTGACTATTATGCTATTTTGGGAGTAGACCCCAAAGCAGAAACGGCCGCTATCCGCATTGCCTTTGAAACCCTGCAAAAGAGCTTTGCCCCCACTGAACGCGACCCCGGCCGCAATGCCGATTACCAGCGTATCCTGAATGCGTTTGAAGTTCTCAGCGATCCTGCACGCCGGGCAACCTACGACTCGCTCCTGGTTGAAACCACCATGGTTGACCTGGATATTGAGCTAACCCTCAGTCGTGATCAAATTGACCTGTCGGATACAGACCAACGCCTTTACTTATTAGTGGACATTCGGCCGCCCAAACAAAGCAGCGGCCAACAACTCCCGCTCAATTTGAGCCTGGTTATTGACCGCAGCACCTCTATGCAAGGGCGGCGATTGGATGCCGTTAAAGCGGCCGTAGAGCTGGTCTTAGAGAAGCTCACCCCATCCGATGTATTATCCATCATCAGCTTTAGCGACCGGGCCGAAGTAGTTGTTCCGGCCGAACCATTGCGTAACAAAGCGGCCGTGTTGCGGGGGCTACATGCCATTGAAGCTTCCGGGGGAACAGAGATTTATCAGGGGTTAGCTGCTGGCGCAAAAGAACTGCGCCAATCCTCCTTACCGGCATTTTCCAATCACTTGATTTTAATGACAGACGGGCATACCTATGGCGACGATAAACAATGTCTGGAGTTGGCCGCCAAAACGGCCGCTGAAAACATTGGCATCACCGCCTTTGGCATTGGCTCAGACTGGAATGACCAATTTCTGGACAAGCTGGTAGCCCCCTCTGGTGGGCAATCCACCTTTATTGAACAGCCCAAAAGCGTGGTGCAAAAGTTGCAGGAACGCATCAGCGGCATGGGTACAGTATATGCCCAAAACATGCGTCTCCGGCGTGACTTCCCAGATTTTCTGTCGTTGGAATATGGATACAAAATTATCCCCTTTGCCCAACCATTGGTTCTTGATGATGATGTGATTCGGTTGGGCAACGTAGAAGGGCGATCTCGTCTGGCTTTCTTGTTGGAAATCAATATACGGCCGCAAAGTGTGGAAAGGCGGCTCAGTATCCCCATCAATTTAGTAGCTGATATTCCGGCCAAACAGATGCAGCAGCAAACCTTTCAAAACAATGTGCGCATTAACGCGCTTAAGAATGCGGAAAAGCAACTACCGCCGGAGCCAATTGTGGAAGCGGTGCGTATGCTGAATATGTATCGGATGAATGAGCGCGTGTGGGAAGATGTAGAAGCGGGTGAGCTGGAAGCGGCTGCCCGACGGATGCGCCACCTGACAACGCGGCTCATAGAAGCGGGCGAACCACAGTTGGCGCAGCAGGCTAATTTTGAAGCGGAACGTATTTTGCAGGCTGGCACTATGTCGTTAGACGGCCGTAAAAAATTAAAATTCGGCACCCGCGCCCTGGTTAACCGTACCGCTTATTTTGACGACAGCCAATCAGATGATTAGATGTATTGAATGTGGTTCCAATCAATTGGTGGGTGCATTATTTTGCACCGAATGTGGCGCTTTCCTGGTCGAACAAATAACGAAAGGAAAAACGGCCATTCTGCCGTTTTCCGAATTTGCCGTCCACGCCCCGCCGCCGCCATTAACCCAAGAAGAGCTGGAAACGGCCGTTACCCCCCATCACATCACCATTGTCATCCCCAGCAGCCGCCGCCGCTTACAACTTGAACTCCATGACGTGATAAATGTAGGCCGGGCCGACACCGAATCAACCCCTGAACTAGACCTTAGCCAGGATGACGGCGCGGAAAAAGGTGTCTCCCGCTTACACGCCCGCATCAAATCCGTTAAAAAAGGCATCGTCCTCATTGACCTGGAAAGCACCAACGGCACCACGCTCAATACCTACCGGCTACCGCCCAACCAGCCCTATCCACTCAAAAATGGTGATGAAATTCGCTTTGGCGATTTGCTTTTACACATTTTTATTGATTGATAACAACCCTATCATAAACCCTCAGGGTTTTCCCAAACCCTCAGGGTTTTACGGAATAAACGATGATCAGCTTAATTGTACATATCAATAACGAAGACGCCGTCGTATGCGAAATGGAAGAAATGCCTATACCCAATAGCAGTTACATGACCCTGCTCAACCCACGTCTCCGCGATGGCAGCGACCTGCATTACCTGGACGAACATGTCACCAGCATGATGATACCCTGGCATCGCATCAACTTTGTGCAAATCCTGCCATCGGCCGAAACAGAAGACGTAATCGGTTTTGTGCGCGATTAACAGATGGTAGAAAAAATCCCTTCAACTTTAGAACCAGCCGCCCCCCGCCTTATTCTCGTGGTGGATGACGAGGCCCGGATGCGTCGCTTCATCCGCATGAATCTGGAACTGGAAGGCTACCAACTGATTGAAGCAGACAACGGCATCAGCGCCCTGGAGCAAATCCGGGTTTTCACGCCAGACCTCGTCATCATGGATGTGATGATGCCCCAGATGGATGGCTTTGAAACGCTGCGCCTTCTACGAGAAATCTCCACCGTTCCCGTCATTTTGCTCACGGTAAAAAGTGATGAGGAAGACAAAATTCAAGGCCTGGGGTTAGGCGCGGACGATTACATTACCAAACCATTTAGCCCCCGCGAATTAGTTAGCCGGGTTGAAGCTGTTCTGCGACGCGCTGAATGGCCGGCCCCACCACCGCGCACTATCTTACGAATTGATGATCGGTTATCAGTTGACTTTAACCGCCATCAGGTCATCGTGGACGGGCAACGTATTGAACTGCGTCCTACCGAATATCGTTTGCTCTATACCCTCATTCAAAATGCCGGCTGGGTAATACCCCATGATACGCTATTGGCAAAAGTGTGGGGGTATGAGTATCGGGACGAAACCCACTACCTCCGGCTTTACATAAACTATTTGCGCAAGAAGATTGAAAACGACCCCGCCAACCCGCACTACATTATGACGGAAAGAGGGGTTGGCTATCGTTTCATAGATTTTAGGAAGAACTGAGGCCGTTTTATCTTTTAGAAAAATTCAACTATCATTGGCGGCTATGAGCGAGACATTGGCCGCCGACGGCCGTGAATTTTTTGACCGAATAGACAGTTACCTCAGCGTCGAAGACCGCGCTTACGTCCAACGCGCATTTACCCTGGCTCGCCGGGAGCACGGTAATCAACACCGTAAATCTGGCGAGCTTTTTTTCACCCACCCCCTCACCGTTGCCTATTACCTGGCTGAATACCAGCTAGACGCCCCCGCCTTGGCCGCCGCCCTATTACACGACGTGGCGGAAGATACCCGTATCACCATTAAAGAAATAAAAAACAGTTTTGGCCAAGAGGTTGCCCTGCTTGTAGATGGTGTTACCAAACTCAAAGACGTAACGAAAGGTGTAGCCAAAGGCAAAATTCTCACAGACAAAGAAGTGGAAGACGCTACGCTGCAAAAAATGTTAAGCATTATGACTGTGGATGTGCGCACAGTCATCATCAAACTATTCGACCGTTTACATAACATGCGCACCATTCAGGCCACACAGCCCCACCGCCAGGTTTATAAAGCCCGCGAAACTCTGTCCATTTATGCGCCCCTGGCCAACCGCCTGGGCATCTGGAACCTGAAAAACGAGCTGGAATCGCTTTCACTGCAAGTGCTGGATAACAAGGCTTACCAGATTATCCTCGAACAGCGCAACCGTCTCACTCAGGAGCAGCAAGCCGACTACCAGCTAATCAAGGCCCAGATTTTTGATGTGCTGCTGCAAGCAAATGTAGATGTCCGCGATGTTATTTATGCGCCGGAAAATATCTACACCATTTACCTGGATATTTGCCGCAGCGGTGTTTCATTTTTTGACCTGGATAAGACGATGCGGCTCGTCATTTTGGTGGATGAATTTCCGGCCTGTTATCTGGCAATGGGGCATCTACACCAGATATGGCGGCCGATTCCCGGTCGGTTTGACGACTACATTGCAGTACCCCGCGAAAACCTGTACCGGTCGCTGCACACTTCGGTTATTCACACCAACGGCCAGCACCTGAAACTACGTTTCCGCACCGCTTCCATGGATAAGGTGGATGAAATTGGTATTTTGTCACGCTGGCTTTACAAAGGGACGCCTTTTTGGACAAAGGGAGTGGCGGACCGGATGGAGGCTTTCTTTGAAAACATCAGCGGCAATATCAATCTGGAACAACCACCCACGGCCGTTGTTAAAGGGGTTGTTGAGGATGTTTTTGTCAAACAAATCCGGGTTTTTACCCCTCGTGGCGAGGTAAAAGAATTACCACAGGGGGCTACCCCCATTGACTTTGCCTACGCCATCCACACCGGCCTGGGGGAACAATGTTATGCCGCGCTGGTCAATGACGAAATGCACCCACTGAATAAACCACTGCAAGATGGTGACCAGGTACGCATTGTCAAAAAAATGCGAGCGCAGCCCCAACGCGCCTGGCTGGATGAAGATTTAGGCTATATTGTTACCAATTATGCCCGTCACCATGCGCGTCGTTGGTTCCGGCGGTTAACGGCAGAAGAAGCCGTGGCCGAAGGGCAGCAAATTCTGGAACATGAACTGCATATGCTGGGCCTGCCCGACTACAGCCATTTGCATGTTGCCGAGATGTTTGGGTATACCCATACTCAAACGCTTTATTACAATTTGGGACGCGCTGAACTGCTACCCACCACAATAGCATTGGAAGTGCTGGAGGAGAAATGGAGCCAGGGGCCATCCCGCGCATTAGACAATGAAGTTTGGGGGGAGGATCGGGAGCGTTATGTGGTAATGAACGCCGACGGCCGTAACCTCCGCCTCTGTAGCACCTGCCACCCCCGTCCCCCTGATACCATCCTCGGCTTTGTCCGCAAAGACGGCGGCGTCACCGTTCATCGCCGCAACTGCCATACCTTGCAGCCAGAGCGCATGTGGGGACGCATGTTAAAGCTGGGGTGGGGCCAGACGCCACGCCAGGCTCGCCAGATAGACATTCATGTTAAGGTGTATGACCGTCCCGGCCTACTATTTGAAATAACCCACCTCATTCAAGACGAACACCTCAACATCTCTTTCATCCACACCCCGCCCCCCTCTCAGCTAAACGAAGTGTATATTGACCTCACTATTGACATTGTAACGCCCCGCCAACTGGTGCGCATTCTGCACCAAATGAAAGCCCTGCCCAATGTTTTTGCCGTTCAATCTACCCTGAAAAAAGGGCGAGAAGATGACCTGTTACCGGCCACATCACTTTACCGGCCAGAATAAACACGGATGTGCCCCATGATGATCGTAGACCAACTGGTAGTGCAACACCAAACCTTACGCCATAAAACGGCCGAAGACCCCGAATCGGTGGCAATGCAAGAGATCATGGCCCTGCTCGACCAGGTGCAGGCGGCCAGTGCCCATGTGGAAAACCCGCAGCAACGCGAGCAGCTTCAAGCCATCCTATATCATTGGAATGGGTACGTCCATACCAAAACCGGCGCTTATCCCGGCACACAGCTGGCGCCCTTCTCCCCACTGGCAGCGCCAGCGGAACCCCTGGAGCGGACGGCGCACGTTACCACCATTCACCCAGACATTCCACTGCCCCGTGTGCATTGGTTGGTCTGGGCATTAGCCATCCTTTTATTTGTAGGTGGGGGGATGATGGCCGTCTGGCCGCTCATTGTGGGTGATGGAAAAACGGCCGCCGCCACCCCCACCCCGCCAGCCGAAGCTGTTTTTACGGCCGTCGCCGCCACCCAAACCGCTATCGCCCAGGAAGCGGCCGCCACCCGCGCCGCCATTGAACAAACAGCCGCCGCCGCCGCTCTCCAATTTGTTACCGCCACCAGCAGCAGCCAAACCCTGGCAGCCACCGCGGCCACCGGCCCCGTCACCTACGTCGTCCAGGCTGGCGACACCTTGTTTGCCATCGCCAGCCATTATGGTCTGACGCCAACCGAAATAATGACCCTCAACGGCCTGACTACCGAATCGCTCATGGTGGGGCAAACACTCACCCTGCCCCATCCCCCACTCACGCCACAGGCAAACAGTTCCACCACCCCCGCACCCGTTACCCCACAGCCCACCACCCCACTGCCCGCCGGGCAGCAACTGGTAGAACTGGTTGTGCGGGCCACCAACACCAGCCTGTACAGCGGGCCGGGGGCGGAATTTAGCATGATCGTGCCCCTGCCACGTGGCACATTTGTTTATGCTGTCGGCCGCAGCCAGGCCGGCGATTGGTATCTGGTACAGCTTGAAGATGGCGTTACACGCGGCTGGCTGTCGGCGGCCGATGGTGGCTTGCTGTACCCGGCCGTACCGGAAACCATTCCCGTTATTGTGGTGCCATGAGCCTGTTGCGCCGCCATTTGCTGCTGGCAACGGCCGTTTGCGTGGTTGCGGCCGCCCTCTGCCTTTACTGGCCCATCCGCCAATTCCCCCTCACATTCGATGATCTCCTGCATATTCGCCTGGTAAAAGGGGTTAACTATCTCACTGTCTGGCTGCCCAACACCGGCTTCGGCTTTTACCGCCCCGTCTTGCTCTTGCCCGTTTTGTTAACGCGCACCCTGTTTGGGTATTACCCCCCTGCCTTTATGTATGGGCTGAACCTGCTGCTCCATGCGGGCAACACGGCCCTCCTGGCCGCGCTGGCCTGGCGACTGTGGCAATCCTGGTCGCGCACGCTGGCGGCCGGGCTGCTGTTTGCCTGCTATCCTTTCTCCTTTCAGGCGGTGGCCATTTTTGGCAACAATGTCTACCTGGTTTTGCTGGCGCTCATTTTGCTGGGGCTGCACGCCTATTTGTTGGCGCTGGAACAGGGCGGATGGTGGTGGCTGGCTACGGCCGTTCTCTTTTTCTTCGGCCTGTTAACACATGAACTCATGGTGCTGTTTGGCCCATTTGCCGCACTCATTCAATGGGCATACACCGGACATATTGAAATCAAACGCTGGCCATGGCGGCATCCGCTGCTCATATTCAAACAATCCCCCTACCTCTTCTTTGTATTGGCCGGTATTGTTTACATTGCCATCTACCAATTTTTACCACTCACCGGCCCGCCAGCTTCCGCTGATTTGATACAACCAGAAATCTATTACTTCATCCAAACCATCATTTACCCTTTGGCCTGGCTGGGGGCACGGCTGCGGCCAAATGCCACCAGCCTGACAATTGGCCTGGGGCTGCTGGTATGGATCTGCTGGACAACCCTGGCAGCGCGACGGCCGTCTGACAGGTTGTCCTTATTGTTAGGGTGGGGCTGGTGGGGCATTACGGCCGTCCTGCTTATCAGCACATTATCCACCAGCTATATTTTGCATGGGGCACGCCTGCATTATGTGGGCAGCGTGGGTGTTTGCCTGCTTTGGGCCGTTTTGCTAGATGGGCTATGGGTCTGGCGGCGGGCTGGTCGGCTGTTGTGGGCGGCTGTATTAACTTTCATGCTGGTCATAGGCACTCTGTTTGTGCGCGGCCGCCTCACCGCCCTGGCCCAATTAGGAACGCCCGTAGGCGCCATCCAGGCAGAAATGGCGGCACGGCCGTTAACCGAAGGCGTCTTGCTGGTCAATTTGCCGGCCTGGACGGCCCCCGCCCAAAACAGCTTCCCCGTCGGCGTGGAGCATGTGGCCGTCATGGGCGAACACATTTTTGCTGAAGAATTGGTATGGGAAAACCTCAACCAGCACCGCCCGGTGCGGGCGGTGGCCGTGCCGGAGTTATTGTCAGAGGTAAGCTATCCTTATGGCATTCATGCCCAATCTCCTGATCTGGGTGACCCGGCAATCTGGGCAGCGGCCGGCGCATCTGTCTTCATCAGCCGCTTCACGGAAACAGGCGTCGCCACGACTTTCAGCGGCCGTTTTTTCCCGGCAACTATAGCGCATACGGCCGCTACCCCTCTGGCTGCCTGGGGAGAAACATGGTTGCCAGGCGCAACGGCCGTTGCCTGTGGCGAACTCATCACAGCCGACCTTACCTGGCAGCTTGCCCCCCACCTCCCGGCCACCACATCCATCTTTGTGCAGGCAGTGGCAGCAGACGGCCGTTTACTTGGCCAGGCCGACGGCCCCCCCCTGCAACTGCGCCCCGATTGGCTGACGCTGCCCGCCAACTGGCAGATTACAGACCATCGCCTCATCCAGACTGATGGTACTGCTCCCCCGGCCGCCCTGCTCATTGGCCTTTATGATTACGTCAGTGGGGAACGCACGCCAGGTATTGATGCGGCCGGGCAACCCTTAGCTGATCATGCCCTGCGCCTGCCCATCCAGACCTGCCACGCCATCCAGCAAAAATAGTCTCAACGCAGAGATGCAAAGAGAAAAAGCAGGCCAATAAAGGCCCAGAAGAAATCGGCGTCCAATTTATTTTGAACGTGTCCGGTTGCCTATCTGTCTATAATCTAAGACAATGCACTATCTGGCGCGCCTCTCATCCTTATCTGGGGGAACAAAACAGAAAAACACAAGGCTGTTTACATAAGAGGAAAACCAATGAAAAGAGTAAGTTTGTTATTGATGTTGTTAGGTGGAGGTATGGGTGTGATATTGTGGCTGATGGCCAGATCAGCGCCGGCCGCCAACCTGCCCACACTTGAACAGGAAGTGGTGGTGGTGCGTGCTTATTTTGATGATCCGGCCGTCGTAACCACCGTTGCCCGCACCCAGGCTCCGTGGGAGGTGGATTACTACAAAAATTTCATGGTGCTGGAAGTGGACACGGCCGAATACCAGGCACTGCACGATCTGGGGCTGCGGCTGGAAGTGGATGAAACATTAACGGCCGAACTCAACAAAATCCGTGTTCCCTTGCCCAATCAGGGGGGCGGTATTCCCAATTTCCCTTGTTACCGCACGGTGGAAGAGACGTTTGCGACGGCCGCCGACATAGCGGCCAACTACCCCACGCTGGCTGACTGGCTGGACGTGGGCGACTCCTGGCAAAAAACAGTAAACCAGGGTGGCTATGATATGCAAGTGCTGGTATTGACCAACGAAGCCATCCAACGCCCCAAACCCAAACTATTCATCACCTCGGCCATTCATGCCCGCGAATATACCACCGCCGAGTTGATGACCCGCTTTGCCGAATACCTGATCAACAGCTATGGCATAGACGCTGATGCCACCTGGCTGCTGGACAATCACGAAGTTCACCTGATGTTGCACACAAACCCGGACGGCCGTAAACAGGCCGAAACCGGTCTCTCCTGGCGCAAAAACACCAACCAGAACTATTGCGGCGCCACCTCCCCAAACCGGGGGGCCGACCTGAACCGCAACTTTCAGTTCCAATGGGGCTGCTGCGGTGGTTCCAGCGGCGCACAATGTGATTCAACTTACCGGGGCCCCAGCCCTGCCTCTGAACCAGAAGTGCAGGCGGTGCAGAATTACATCTTCGCCAACTACCCCGACCTGCGCGACCCGCCCATTAACGCGGGCGCACCCGTCACCACCACCGGCATTTATATAGACATTCACAGCTACAGTGAACTGGTGTTGTGGCCCTGGGGGTTTACGACCACGCCCACGGCCAACGGCACGGCCATGCAAACGTTGGGGCGCAAGTTTGCTTACTTCAACGGCTATTACCCGGAACAGGCAATTGGCCTGTACCCCACCGATGGCACGACCGATGATTTTGCCTATGGTGAGATGGGGCTGCCTGCTTATACCTTTGAACTGGGCACGAATTTTTTCCAATCGTGTGGCTTTTTTGAAAGCGACATTATTCCCGGTAATATGCCCGCCCTTGTTTATGCCGCCAAAGCTGCCCGCGAGCCGTATCTGGCCCCGGCCGGGCCGGAGGCGCTGAATATGGCCGTGAGTAGTGTCATTGTGGAAGCCGGTACACCTGTCACGTTAACGGCCGTGCTCAATGACACCCGTTATAACAACCAAAATGGCACAGAACCCACGCAAAACATTGCGGCCGGTGAATACTACATTGACACGCCACCCTGGATTACTGACACCACTCCGGTCGCATTGCCCATGACGGCCGTTGATGGCAACTTCAACAACCCGGTGGAAGGGGTGGAGGCGGTCATTGATACCTCGGCGCTGGCTGACGGCCGTCACCTGATTTACGTGCGTGGGCAAGATGCCAGCGGACGGTGGGGCGTTTTTAGCGCCATCTTCCTCTTTATTGTGGACCCGGCGATAGCCCCAGTTTTGGGTGGAGAAGTGTCGGCGGCGGATACCGGCCTGCCTCTGGCAGCCACCATCACGGCCAACACCATTTTCCAGACGCAGACAAACCCGACGACCGGCATTTACCAGATGCAGGTAATCAGCGATACGTATGAGATCACGGCCGTGCCCGATGACCCCAACTACGCCAGCGCCACCGTTACCGGGCTGGTGGCCCAAAACAGCCAGACGGTGCAACAAGATTTCCAGCTATACCCCTTCTGTGATACCTTCAGCGACGATGTGGAATTGGGCAACATTGGCTGGACCACTCAATCCCCCTGGGCCATCACCACCGAAGCCGCCCATAGCCCCACCCATTCCTGGACAGACAGCCCCGGCGGCAACTATACCAACAATCGGAACGTGGCCCTCACCTCACCCCTCATAGACCTGACCGGCTATGAAAACATCGTCCTCACCTACTGGCAAATCTGCGATACCGAAGCGGGTTACGACTTCTGCCACGTCGAAATTTCGGCCGATGGCGGCACGAATTGGGATGAAATTGCCACCTTTGATGGGCCACATTCACAATGGGAAGAGATCACGCTAGACGCTTCCTTGCTGGACAACCAGCCCGATGCGCGTATTCGCTTCCGCTTTACTTCCGATGTTTCTGTGGTGGAGGATGGCTGGCATGTAGACGACATCCGGCTGCGGGCATCTGGGGCAGCCTGCGTGGATTATATCGCTCCGCAGGCGGGCTTTATCACCTCCAGCCCGGATGCTTTAGGTGAGGCCACGCCGTTTACCAATGAATCTACCGGTTCGGAATTGACGTTTGAATGGGATTTTGGCGATGGCAGCAGCAGCAGCGACACGAACCCCACGCACACCTACACGGCCGTTGGCAGCTACACCGTCACCCTTACTGCTACCAATAATCTGGGCAGTGATGTACATACGGCCGTCGTCGAAATTCTGCTCGCGCCCCAGGCCAGTTTTACCACCACTTCGCCCATTGAATTGGGGCAAACGGCCGTCTTCACCAACAGTTCCACCGGTGACAACCTGAGCTACCTGTGGGACTTTGGTGATGGCAATACCAGCACCGAAAGCGGCCCCACCCACACGTACACGGCCGTTGGGGATTACACCGTAACCCTGACAGTTACTAATGAGGTGGGTGTGGATGTGGCTACGGCCGTTGTTGAAGTCATCGCCCCGGTCACCCCGCCCCAATACACCCTGTTCCTCCCCCTCATCGCGGCCGACTTGCCTGAATAACGCTCCGGTGCCCGAAGCCCGATTTGAAACATCGGGCTTCGGGCACAAGCCTTACCATGCCAGTTCGCCATGTATTTGCCAGGCAATGAGTTGTTCGGCCGTGAAATCATCCCCCAACGCTTCTTTCGCTTTGGCAGCACGTTTGGCGGAAAGGCCATGAATGCGCATCTCCACCAACTGCTCCGGGGTCACATCGGGCAAGAGTGCCTGAATCGCGGCCGCAAAATCGGGCGTGACATTGTGAATACGCATCTCCACCAGCGTATCCGCATCCAACCCCTTAAAACCGAAACCGCGCATCTCCTTGATGAATTCGGCCGTGACGTTGTGAATGCTCAACTGCACCAGGTCATCCGCACCCAAATCGCCCGCTTTCAATTCCTGCAGTTCGCGCACAAATTCCGGCGAGACGTGGTGGATTTGCAACTGGTGTAATTCATCATCGCGCAAATCGTCCAGCCCCGCCTCAGCCATGGCGCGGGCGTAGGGTTCGCTGACAAAAGGGTGACGGCCGTGACCACCATGACGGGGATGACCCGGATGGCGCGGCATCACCGGCATTCGGGGCATTCGGGGCATCGCCGGGCCTCGCGCCCCCACCGGAGCCGCACTTTCGCTCACCGTCAGCGCATCCAACAACTTGCTGGCCTCCTCCGAGGTGATCTTCCCTTCCGCCAGCATCGTCAAAATCATCTTACGTTCATCGTTCATCGTCATATTTCCTTTATGTTTGTAGTAGGCGATTCATCGCCTTATGCGGCACTAAAGTGCCCGCTACAAACGTGTTACCACAACCCATCCATCTCTTTGAGCAAATGGGGGTCCATGTCCTCAAGGGCCATTTCCACCATATGCTCCCCCGAAAAACCAGACAAATCCATCTCTTTCAGGCTGCGAATAAAATCCGGGCTGACATCCTCTCTAGCCATCGCCACTATATGGTCGCCCGTCAGCCCCGGCACATCCAGCCCCGCCAGCGCCCGAATAAAGTCCGGCGACACATCCTCAATCGCCATCTCCACAATATGCTCGCCGGTCAATCCCTTCACGTTTAGACCATGCAACGCCTTGATGAAATCGGGTGACACATCCTCACAGCCCATCCGCACCATATGATCGCCAGTCAGGCCCGGCAGGTCACATTTGGCTACCGCCCGAATAAAATCGGGCGACACATCGGCCAGCCCCATCGCCACAATATGCTCGCCGGTCAGCCCGGAAACATGGTGCAGTTCCTTGACCGCCCGCAGAAACTCCCGACCAACGCCCTCCCGGCTGAGGGTGACAATCTGATCAGGGGTGAGGAGGGGGTGACGGCCGTTGCCATTCTTCTCCTTCGCCGGTTTTTCCAGCCAACCCGCTGCGCTTTTAACCGGCTCATTCAGCGCATCCAGCAGCATCTCCGCTTCCTCAATGCTGATCTTGCCTTTGCTCACCATCTCCAAAATTTGAGACCGTTCTTCATTCATTCGGTTTTCTCCTTGCAGGGGGCAGCAACGG
This sequence comes from uncultured Ardenticatenaceae bacterium, assembly GCA_964581605.1. Classification (GTDB taxonomy): domain Bacteria; phylum Chloroflexota; class Anaerolineae; order Promineifilales; family Promineifilaceae; genus CAADGU01. Next base: position 13,019 of record CAZOPF010000056.1, on the reverse strand, counting down.
CCATACGGCCGTGTGCTGACCATATCAATTGACAAATGTTTTATTGGGGTTTAGGTAATTGGACGTGAAACGTGCAACTTCTCCGGGCACACATCACGGGTACGCATCACGCCCTCACCGCTTTCAACAAATCCGCCGCTGTTGCCGCATCAATCTCACCGCGATTCAACTGCGCCAGGATGTCCTGTCGCCGGGCGCTCACGTCCGTTTGTAATTCGGCCGGTTCCACATTCTTCTTTTCCAGCCCCAACTGCTCAATAATCTCATTGATCCGGTTGCGAATCGCCCAATACGATTCACCCAACTCTCGCTCCATCTCCTTCACATTCCCCTTGTTCTTGATAAAAACTTCCAGGAAGGCCAGATTTTCCGGCGAGAGTCGGGCAAAAATCGTGGGCTTAAACTCGCCCACGATGCTGGTGCCGCACTCCACACAGGTCTGTTGGGTCACAATCAATTCACCGGCACAGGCCGGGCAAATTTCCAAAAGTTTACGCATGAGGTTCTTGTTGTTAAGACCCTAAGGGTTTTCTGAAACCCTTAGGGTCTGGGCTTCTATACTTTGGTTAAATTACAAAAGATGCGGGCAATATACCCGATAATTTGGGCGTTGTCAACAAAAATTTTGATGAATTATCAAAAATTTTGAAATTTGGCATTAAGGCAGCCAAAATAATTGGTTTGGCTGATGAAAGGTGGACATATCGCTCTATTCGGGATAGACTGGGAGTTTACTAGATGATTGTCTAATACCTACCAGGAGAGACATATCATATGAAGAAGAACTTTGTTTATCGGCGATTATTGGGGTATTTACGGCCGTACTGGAAACAACTCCTCCTCACCTACAGCGCCATGCTCCTGGCTACCGGCTTTAACCTGGTTGTGCCCCAGATCATCAAACAAGCCATTGATAACGGCCTGGCGGCCGGTAACGCCCAGGCGCTGTATGTGGCCGGGGGCATCATTTTGGGCATTGCCTTGCTGCGCGGTATTGTCGGCTATGTGCAGTTGTTTTACGCCGAATGGCTGACCCACCGCGTGGCGTATGATTTGCGCCGCCACTTTTATGATGCCGTGCAACACCTCCCCTTCGCTTTCCACGACCAGGCGCACACCGGCGACCTGATGAGCCGGGCCACCAGCGACATTGGCGAGACGGAGCAGTTTGTGGGCATTGGCCTGGAAGGGCTGGTTTCCGTTATTTTGTTGATGGTGGGCGTCGTCGCGGCCATGTTTTGGGAATCAGCCATTCTGGCGTTGATTGCGCTGGGGCCGCTGGTGGTGCTCATTGGTGCGGCCGTGCGTTTTGGCAATGTCGTCGAGCCGATGTTTAAGAAGATTCAGGAGCAGATGGGGGTGCTCTCGGCCGTGATGCAGGAGAGTATGACGGGCATCCATGTGGTCAAGGCCTTTGCCCGCGAACCACACGAACTGGCAAAGTTTGATGCTTCCAACGCTGAATGGTATGAGAAGCGGTATGGCCTGATTAAAACGTGGGCCAATAACTGGCCTTTTTTCACCTTCCTGGTAGCCCTGAGCATCTTCCTGCTGCTCTGGTTTGGCGGGCCAATGGCGTTGGAGGGCACGATCACGGTGGGCACGCTGTTTGCTCTGATTTCTTATGTGTTGATGCTGGGGATGCCGGTGCAACGGCTGGGTTTTCTGGTTAATCTGGCGGCCACAGCGGGGGCCAGTTCTAGCCGGGTGTTTGAGATTATTGACAAACCGACGGAGATTGTGGACAGGTCCGAAGCCGCCCCTTTTGATACGTGTGTGGGCGCAGTGACCTTTGAGCATGTGAGTTTTGCCTATGCCGGGGAGCGGGCGGTGCTGCAAGACATTTCGTTTCATGTCGAGCCGGGGCAGCGTTTTGCCCTGATTGGCCCTACCGGTTCGGGCAAGTCTACGGTGACGAGCCTGATTCCCCGTTTTTATGATGTGACCGACGGCCGTGTCCTCATTGACGGCCGTGATGTGCGTGACCTGCAAGTGAAATCCCTGCGCCGCCACTTTGGCATTGTGCTGCAAGAGCCGTTCATCTTCAGCGCCAGCATCGCCCAGAACATCGCTTACGGCCGTTCCGATGCCCCCCTGGACGAAATTATCGCCGCCGCCAAAGCCGCCCGCGCCCACGACTTCATTAGCGGGTTTACCGACGGCTACGAGACGCGGGTGGGTGAACGCGGCGTCACCCTTAGCGGTGGGCAGCGGCAGCGTATTGCCATTGCCCGCGCCCTGCTGGTAGACCCGCGCATCCTCATTCTGGATGATTCCACCAGCAGTGTGGACACGGAGACGGAACATCTCATCCAGGAAGCATTGCAAGAACTGATGATCGGCCGCACCACCTTCATCATTGCCCAACGGCTGCTGACGCTGAAACATGCGGACTGCATCCTGGTGCTGGACAAAGGGCAAATTGCCCAGCGCGGTACACACACCGAACTATTGGGGCAACCGGGCCTCTACCGCCAGATTTATGATTTGCAGCTAAAGGATCAGGAGGAATTTACGAATCTGGAAGTGAAGATGGAGATGGAAGATTAGGAGATTGGGCCGCCCATACGTCAGCCAGGCTGAACGATTTCAGCTATAATACAGGCATATCATTGGTAGGCACTACAGGTTAAAAAAGTATGAACCAGAACATGATTCAACTGTCGCCAGACCTTTACGACGCTTTACAGCAGCGGGCGGCCGCACAGCAGAAAACGCCAGATTCTTTGGTCAGTGAATGGGTGTCTGAGCAACTCAATACGGCCGAGGCGGATAAAGCAGCGGCCGCCTTTGAAGCTGAAGCCGCAGCCTTTGAACAAATGAAGCCAGCCCTGTTAGAGCAATATGCCGGGCAGTACGTCGCCATTTACCAGGGGCAGGTAGTTGCTGTCGGTGATAACCGTCTGGCCCTGGTTAAAGAAGTTTATCGTCGGTTTGGGGAAGTGCCGTGTTATGTGGATCAAGTGACTTCTGAGCCACCGCGCCGGATGCGTATGCCCTCTGTCTGGAAAGTCAAATGACCGTAGCCAATGATGCCTCTTATGACCCTCCTGCTCCTGTATTGACAGCAACTTTAACCAGTGTGTTACATCGCCGGCCGCAAATGCGGCTACCGGCTTTGATTGATACTGGTTCAGACATAACGGCCATTCCCAGTACGGTCGTCAAACGCCTGCACCTGTATGCCGTTGGCCGGATGGGGGTTGAAGGCATTGACGCCTTTATCACTACAACCGAAATTTACACCATTCGGCTAACCATCACTGGTCAACCAGCGCGGGAAATAGAAGTGGTGGCCACAGAACAGCCTTTTGTTATTTTGGGGCGTGATTGGTTACAAACGTATTATCTGCTGCTCAATGGGCCAGACCGAAACTTTCTTTTAAGCGAGACGCCCTTAATTACGGCAAAATAACACCATGTCTACAGAAACAACCCCCATTGAACGAAAGCGAAGCTGGATGAGCATTTTGCTGCCATCACGGTTGAGCATGGAAGACGAGGAGCGGGAGCAGCGGGAGGAACGCATACGGCCGTTGCTGCGCGATGAAGATGATGCGTTAGGTAAGGCGTATGACGGCCGTCTCGTGCGGCGTCTGCTCGGTTTCATGTCCCCCTACCTGCGCCAGTTATACCTGGCCATTGCCCTGATGATCGTCAGTTCACTGCTGGCGGTGGCCCAGCCGGCCATTGTCGGGCGGGCCATTGACGATGGCATCCGCGCCAACGCGCCGGATGTACTGCGTTATTGGAGCATCCTCTTTTTATTCGCCGCTGTGGGTGAATGGCTCACCAACCGCTGGCGCATTGGCATCATGGCCTTTGTGGGTACCAAAGTGGTGGCCGACTACCGCAGCGTCTTGTTCCGCCACCTGCACGCCCTGTCGCTGAACTTCCACAACAATTACAGCGTGGGCCGCCTGATGAGCCGCCTGATCAGCGACGTGGGTGTGCTGCAAGACTTCATCACCTGGTCCATCACCGGCCTCTTCCGCAGTTTCTTTACGCTGGCGGGCATCGTCATCGCCATGCTGCTGATCAACTGGCAGTTGGCGTTGGTGACGTTTGCCGTGCTGCCGCCTATGCTCATTCTCACCAACTATTGGCGCGTCCATGTGCGGCTGGCCTACCGCGCCACGCGGCAGCGGTTATCGCTGATTAACGGCTACCTGAACGAATCAATCTCCGGCATTCGCGTCACCAAAAGTTTTGTGCGTGAAGAGGAAAACGCCGGCCACTTTGACGATTTGAACCACTCCTTTTTGGACACCAACATCCGTGCCTCGCGGCTCACGGCCGTCTTCTTCCCCGGCGTTGATTTTATGGGTGCATTGGCTACCGCGTTGGTGGTGGCAGTGGGAGGCTACCTGGTCTTGGGCGATGCCCTCACGACCGGGGAGTTGGTCGCCTTCATTTTGTATATCGGCCGTTTCTTCGACCCCATCCGCGAACTGGCGCAGCGGTACAACACCTTCCAGGCGACGATGGCCTCCAGCGAGCGCGTCTTTAATTTGCTGGATCGCCAGCCCGATCTGGTGGACGCGCCGGACGCCATACCCCTGCCGCCAGTGGTAGGGCGGGTGGATTTTGAAGACGTACAATTTGGCTATAACCCGCAAGAGATAGTGCTGCAAGGCTTAACCCTGCACGCCGAACCGGGCGAACGCATCGCCCTGGTGGGCGAGACGGGCGCGGGCAAAAGCACCATCATCCGCCTGCTCTCCCGCTTTTTTGATGTGACCGGCGGTTCGTTGAAGATTGATGGCGTGGACATTCGCCAGGTGACACAGGCCAGTTTGCGCACGCAGTTGGGCATTGTGCTGCAAGATACGTTTCTGTTTACGGGCACGGTGCTGGAGAATATCCGTTACGGCCGTCTCGATGCCACCGATGACGAGGTAATGGCCGCCGCGCAAGCGGTGGGGGCGCATGAATTCATCAGCAAAATGGCGAATGGGTATCAGACCGAGGTGGGCGAAAACGGCGTGAACCTGAGTGTGGGGCAGCGGCAGATGGTCAGTTTTGCCCGCGCCCTGCTGGCCGACCCACGTATCCTCATTCTGGACGAAGCCACCAGCAGCGTAGACACCACCACCGAGAAACAAATCCAGCAAGCGCTGGACACGCTCATGGAAGGGCGCACCAGCTTTGTCATCGCTCACCGGCTGAGTACCATTGTGAATGCCGACCAGATAGTGGTGTTGGAACACGGCCGTATCGTCGAACAAGGCTCGCACGAACAACTGTTAGCCCAAAAAGGGCGCTACTACAATCTCTACACGATGCAGTGGGCGGCCAATTAGCACAACCAAGACCCTAAGGGTTTCAAAAACCCTTAGGGTCTAATGTACAACAGAACCTCATGTCCACCTTTGAAGAACAATACAACGACCCTCTGCGCAGCATGGAAATTGCCCTGGTGCAAACGTATCGCACCGCTGAGAACATGACGGATTGGGAAACGCTCAATGCATTAAATGCCCTCATTCGGCAGTACACGGCCGTGCAGCGCCGCCGCCAACCGCCCCACATCCCCCTCTCCCCCCTGGCCCAACAATCCCACGACGAACTCAAGCTGGTCTGCGACGGCTGGCTGGGCCGCGCCCCGGTGGTAGACGAAGCCGGGCAAATAGCCGACCTGGGCGATAATGCTCTCTCCCTGCAAGAGGTGATAGACTGCCTCAAACGGTTGCGCAAATCCGTCGAAATGTGGCAAAAAAAGGGCGGCCGGCGTGGCTACTTTGAATTTGTAAACGGCTTCCTGCCCCCTTAGCCAGGATGACACTCTCCCCTACAGTTGTATAATTAGACCATCCCTGAACTAAGCCGATTTTATGGTATAACCATTCGCATGTATTATGACGATCACCCACCGCCACACTTCCACGCCGTCTATGGGCAACAAGAAGCACAGGTGGGTATTGATCCCATCACAATTCTAAACGGACAATTGCCACGACAAACCCTTTCGATGATCTTTGAATGGTCAGCCTTGCACCAAAGAGAATTGATGCAAAATTGGGTTCGTTTACAGGCCAATGAACCGGCTGAAAAGATTGAACCGCTAGAATAAAACAGAGGCAGATTATGTTTCCCCGAATTACCAAAGTTAAGCACGTAAGAAACCATATCCTGGCTATTACATTTGCCGACGGCCGTTCCGCCGAAATGGACTTTGCTCACAAAATTATCGGCCGGGGCGGCGTCTTCAAACCCCTCGAAGATGTGGCGTTTTTTGCCCGTGTCCAGGTTGATCCTGAAGTTGGCACGTTGGTTTGGCCTAATGAGGTAGATTTAGACCCTGATGTTCTGTACAGCGAAGCTACAGGTATTCCCTTGCCAATACCAGAAACAGCCTGAATGACTCCATGCCCCAACGCCACTCCACCCGCCCCCAAGCCGTCACTGCCCTGCGCGAAATGGCCCGCGCCCTCAGCACCGCCTGGGATTTAGACACCACCCTCGACCTCATCGCCCGCAAAACGACCGACGTCATGCACGTAGATTCCTGTTCCATCTACCTGCTAGACCCGGCGGGTGAAACATTGCGCCTGCGCGCCAGCACCGGGCTGGCGCGGCGGGCCGTTGGTCGTGCTACGCTGCGCGTGGGCGAAGGCATGACCGGTTATGCCGTGCAAATGAACCAGCCTGTTTACGCGGCCAATGCCCAACAAGACCCCCATTTCAAATGGGTGGATGAAGCGGAGGAGACCCCCTTTAATTCCTTGTTGGCTGTGCCGTTGACCATTGAGACGGATGTGATTGGCGCGTTAAATGTGCAGACGGTACGGCCGTACACCTTCACCTTTGACGATGTGGAAATCCTCTCCCTCATTGGCGACCTGGCGGCGGGCGCATTGGCCAAGGCCCAATTGTATGACCGGCAGCGGCGGCAGTTGGCCGAAATGCGGGCGTTGGCGCAGGTGAGCGCAGCCATTACCGCCCCGCAATACCTGGACGACATGCTGGATGTGGTGATGGAAATGGCGGCGCAGGTGATGAACACGGCCGTTTGCTCCCTCTTTCTGCTCGATGAAACAGGCACCCATCTGGAACTGCGCTCGGCCCGCCACAACGATAACCCCTACCGCCACCGCCCACCGCTGCCTGTGGGTCAGGGCGTCACCGGTACGGTAGCCGCCACCGGCAAACCGCTGTACATCGCCGATGTGCGTACCGACCCCCGCTACGCCGGGCATGAACTGGCCCGCGCCGAAGGGCTGGTCTCGCTGCTTTCCGTGCCCCTGAGCGTGCGTGACCGGGTGATTGGGGTGTTGAATGGGTACACGGCCGTGCCCCGCACCTTCACCGAAGAGGAACAAACCTGGTTTGCCACCCTGGCCAATCAGACCGCCTTAGCCATTGAGAATGCGCGGTTGGTCACGCATACGGCCGTGATCCGCGAAATGCACCACCGCATCAAAAACAATCTGCAAACCGTAGCCATGCTCATGCAATTGCAACTCAGCGATGCCGACCGCCTGACCGCCCGCGACGTGCTGACGGCCAACATACACCGCATCCGCAGCATTGCCGCCGTGCATGAACTGTTATCAGACAAAGGCTTCCGGCTGGTGGATGTCAAAGAAGTGCTGACGCGCATCACCCACACCACCGGCGAAACGCTGACCAATCCGCAGCAGGATATTCACCTGGCAGTGTTTGGCGAATCGCTGCTAATGCCCAGCCGGGCGGCCACTGCCTTAACTCTGGTTGTAAATGAATTGGTGCAAAATGCGCTGGAACACGCCTTTGTGGAACGTACCGGTGGGCAGATTGAAATTTCTCTGGGGCAATCCCCGGAAGAGCTGATTGTCCTGGTCACAGACAACGGCCGGGGGCTACCCCCGGACATGCAAAAAGGATTGGGGCTGGAACTGGCGGAAATGTTGGTGACGGATGATTTGCACGGCCGGATCAAATTCCAACATCGGCCTGACGGCGGCACGGAAATCAGCATTCGGTTGCCACGAGAGGTAGAGATTGGAGATTAAAGATTGACCAATATCCCAATCTCCTGCTTGACTGGCAAAACTTATCTAACCGCAGAGAACGCGGAGAACGCAGAGGAAAACAAAGGAGAAATCTCTGCGCTCTCTGCGCCCTCCGCAGTTCAAAAACGAGATAGCTATCAATCAGCCGCTCAATCACTAATCTCTAATCTTTAGGTGTACAGGTCAGCGAATGAATCATTTAACCACACGTTTGCAGCAGGAACTCAGTCGTATCAAACCGACAACGGTGCTGATTGTGGAGCCAGACCCTTATTTAGGCCGGATGTTGGGCGATTACCTGGCCGGTTATATGTGGCAGGTTGTGGACAACGGCCGTGACGCCCTCACCTTTTGCCAGCAAACCCCGCCCCATCTGCTGCTCATTGATACCGACCTGCCCGACATGCCCGCCCTGCAACTGTTCCAACAATTACAACCGCTCCAACTGATCAACCACATCCCCATCTTTTTCCTGGGACAACCAGATGACGGCCGTGACCAACGCATGAAAGCGTTAGAAATGGGTGTAGACGATTACATCACCAAACCATTTGACGTGGTGGAACTGCAATTTCGCATCAAAAACGCCCTGCCTCGCCCCACGCACAGCGTAGATTTGGTAACGGGGCTGGCCGGCTGGCCAGCCATCCACCAGGATTTGCAGGCGCGGCTGACCCGGCCAGATTGGTCATTCCTGCTCATCCACATCAGCCACATGGCCGCTTACCAGGATGTGTATGGCGCGGTGGCCGGGCAGCGCGTCCGCCGCACGGTCGCTGACCAGTTAAACGGGGTAGTGGATGAATTCGGCGAATTGGATGATCTGGTGGGTGTGTTGAGCGCCCATGAATTTGTGATTATTACACGCAGTGGGCAGCACGGCCGTATGCTCGCCCAATTCCAACAGCAGTTCACCGCCGCCAGCCGCCGCTGGTACAGCCCCGCCGAACTGGCTACCGCCCAAATCCAGCTACCCAATGGCAGCCGCGCGCCCTTGATGACACTGGCCACGGCCGTTGCCCCTGCCCGCACCCCCTCCTTTGCCACCCCCCTGGATGTCATAGACTTCGCCGAAACCCTCCGCCTGCGCCAATTCCCAACCACAATGGAAGTGTCCATTCCCCCACTGCAAGCCATCTTCGCCGCCAGCTAATTGAGCAGAGGAGAAAAGGAGCGGAGAGGCAGAGGGGAGAACCCCGTCCGCCCCTCCGCTCCTCCGCCCCTCCGCCCCTCCGCTCCTCCGCCCCTCCGCCCCTCCGCCCCTCCGCCCCTCCGCCCCTCCGCTCCTCCGCCCTTTACCAAAATCCCCACTTACGTCATAATTCTACCCCTATGCGCATTTTGATTGCGGACGACGAGTCCATTATTCGCCTGGGGATCAAGGCGATGCTCAATGAACTGGGTCATGAGGTGCTGGCAGCCAGCAACGGCCGTGAAGCCTTGCAAATGGCCCAACGCCACCAGCCAGACCTGGCCATCCTGGACATCAAAATGCCTTACACCGATGGTTTGCAAACCGTCAAAACATTGGCCCGCAACCACCCCATGCCCATCCTGCTGCTCACCGCTTTTAGCGAACAAGACCTTATCGAAGAAGCGGCCGATTTACCCATTCAGGGCTACTTGCTCAAACCAATCAAACAAGAAGAACTGGCGGCCGCCATTGCCATTGCCGTGCATCGTTTTCAAGACACCGCCCATTTGCAACAACGGGCCGACAAATTAGAAGATGAACTGGTCACGCGCAAACTGATTGACCGCGCCAAAGGCAAGCTGATGGCTGCCGGGCTGACAGAAGATGAGGCGTACCAGACCATTCAACAGCGTGCCCGCACCAATCGCCAGAGTATGCGGCAGGTGGCCCTCTCCATTTTGCAGCAGTAACACCCTCTCATCAGAATCAACCGAGGAGGAATGAGTCATGCAGCCCGGTTTATTTGAAAAACGCCCCACGTATTACAGTTCACTGGCCGAATTAGTGGCCAGGATGATGCAAATGACAGACGACCCATTGGCAACGGCCGGTACCAATGTGGTCATCTATCGTGGTAATCCACAGGCAAAAGTGATGATTGTGGGCGAAGCACCAGGCCCAGAAGAAAATAAAGTAGGAAAACCATTTGTCGGCCGTGCCGGACAATTACTTGACCAGATTTTGCAAGCGGTTCATTTTGACCCGGAACAAGATGTTTTCATCACCAACTCTGTTTTTCGGATGCCGCCAGGGGAAGATGGGGCCAATTTTCGCAAACCGACAAATGAAGAAATTGAGGCTTACAAGCCGTATGTGCTGGAAATTATCCGGCTGGTTGATCCTGTGATTATGCTCCTGACGGGTAACGTCGCCACCCAATCCATTTTGGGGCAAACAGGTATTACCAAACTGCGCGGACAGTGGTTTGAATGGCACGGCCCGCCAGGTGCTGCTGTCGGCCGTCAGGTAATGCCTATCTTCCACCCTTCATACTTGTTGCGTAACCCTATTCGCACCCCCGGCAGCCCCAAAGCCCTCACCTGGCAAGACATTCAGGAAGTCCGCCGCAGATATGACGAGATCATGGGGCAACGGTAATCGGGCAACCGACAACCGATCACCGATTACCGATTACCGTATGAGCTATTCGGCAAAGGCGGCAGAGAGAGGTGAGCCAGGCTACGTCTGGCGTTCCGGCCAGGAGCGCCGGCTGGCTATGATTCAGCACTGGATCAAGCTGGATGGGGCCGTGATTTTGGACAATGGCTGCGGCCTGGGCACATATCTGGATCATTTTGCTCCTTATTCTTCTTGTCGGTTTGGTCTGGAAATTGAATATGACCGTGCCCAAAAGGCGCTGCGAACGGCCAACGGCATTGTGCAAGCGGCCGGGGAAACATTGCCCTTCGCGGCCGCTACGTTTGATTTTGTGTTTAGCAACGAGGTAATTGAGCATGTGCAAGATGACCGCCAGGCAGCAGCAGAGATGGTGCGGGTGGTGAAAGATCACGGCCGTATCCTCATCTTCTGCCCCAACCGATGGTATCCCGTGGAACAACATGGCGTGTATTGGCGTGGGCAATATAAATTTGGCAATATCCCCCTGGTGAATTACCTCCCCAATCAACTGCGCAACCGACTGGCCCCCCATGTGCGCACTTACACAAAAACCAGTTTACTAAAATTGTTCGATGGTCTGCCCGTCCATGTTATCCATCATGCCCGAATCTTTGGCGGATATGACAATATAGAGTACCGATTGCCACGCCTGGGCAAAACGATAAAAACTACGCTCTATACGGCCGAAAAGACCCCTCTGGCCATCTTTGGCATTTCCCACCTACTCGTGCTAGAAAAACTGCCCCCTTTTGCTTCTTGACAAAACTAGAAACTCAGTTAATAATTTGCGCTCAACAAACTATTAACTTGTTTACTAATTAAATTATGTCTGTACGTAATGCCATTCTAGGATTATTGGCACAACGGCCGCGTCACGGTTATGAGCTACATGCCGCTTTTGAAGCGGTGATTGGTGGCGAGAAAAATTGGGACGTAAAACCGGCACAGATTTACACCACCCTGACCCGTTTGCAAGAAAGCGGGTTGGTCATGCCGGAGGCAGTGGAACAAGATGGCGGGCCGGAAAAACGCATTTACGCTATCACTGATTCGGGTCGGGCGGAATTAGAAAACTGGTTCACCGCCAGCGTTGCCTTAGAGCATCACCGGGATGAGTTCTTTATCAAGCTCATGCTCAGCCTGGGGGTGGGTGAAGCCATGCCCTATCAGGTCATACGATGGCAACGTGCCACGCTTTACCAGGAACTGCACAGCCTGACGGCACAACGCAACCAGGCTGACCCAACATCACAACTGGCGAAGATTTTTTTATTTGACAAGGCAATTATGCACTGTGAGGCTGACCTGCGCTGGCTGGATATGGTGGAAGCGCGGCTGGACGAGATTAGACGCCAACCGCTACCAGAACCGGAAATGAAGCCACGAGGCAGGCCGAGGAAACAGTAAACAGTAAGCAGTAGGGGAGAGACAGGTGGGTATGACCTCATCCGGTAACGCTGATATTTATCCACCTGTCTCGCCCTTGTAATATGAACGAATGGAGTGTGAAAAATGGCAATCGTGCAATGTGAAAATTTAACGAAGGTGTATGGAAAGGGGGACACGGCCGTCACCGCCCTCAACTCCCTCAATATAACCATCAACCCCGGTGAGTTTGTGGCGGTGATGGGGCCAAGCGGCTGCGGCAAGTCCACTTTGCTGCATCTACTGGGCGGATTGGACAGGCCCAGCAACGGCCGTGTGCTACTCAACGGACAGGATGTGTCCCAAATGGATGACGGCCAGATCACCGCAATACGCCGCCGCCAGATGGGGTTCATCTTCCAGTTTTTCAACCTGATACCGGTGTTAACGGCCGTTGAAAATGCCGCCCTCCCCCTTATTTTAGATGGCGTGAAGCAAAAAGAGGCGCACGCCAAAGCCACCGACTGGCTGCAAAAAGTGGGGCTGGCTGACCGATTGAGCAATCGGCCAGATCAACTCTCCGGCGGCCAACAGCAGCGCGTGGCCATCGCCCGCGCCCTGGCCGCCGAGCCAAAGCTCATCCTGGCCGACGAACCCACCGGCAACCTGGACACCCGCGCCAGCGATGACATTGCCATGCTGCTACGCCGCATCGCCGACGAATGGGAACGTTCGATCCTAATGGTCACGCACGACCCGCGCATTGCCGCCTACGCCGACCGCATCATCTTCCTCAAAGATGGCAAGGTGGTGGACGAAACCAAACTGATGAGCCAAAACGGCGACAACGCCACTGTCGTCACGGAAATGATGCAGCAAATAGGGGATTGAGTGTTATGGTGTTTTAGTGTTTTGGTGATTTGGTGATTTGGTGTTTACGTGAACACACGATCACTCAAACACACAAACACACGATCACTCAAACACACGATCACTCAAACACACGATCACTCAAACACACGATCACTCAAACACACGATCACTCAAACACACGATCACTCAAACAC
>CAZOPF010000055.1:34926-36356 GCA_964581605.1 uncultured Ardenticatenaceae bacterium | reverse complement strand
TGCCCTCGCCCGTGCCATTGCCCACTCAATTAACGGCCGCCAGCCTGTCTCCAGATGTTCTAGCGCCCAACATGCTGCTGCCGCTTTGGAGACCACGTTGCCCGTGTGCAGAGTGTACAACATGCGGCACATCGTCTGAATGGCATAGCGGCGGTAGCCCTCTTCGGTTAGCTGCGCCGGTTCCTTCGTCATGGGCACCCACCAGAAATTGAACAGTCCGATGACCGCCTGCCGCAGGTCGTCCGGCGAAACCGGGTCAACGAGTGTTTGAATGGGCGGCCCGGCCAACGTGATGCCGCCGGTTTGCAGCACGTGGCGGTGAATGACCCAATCCATTGCCAGATGTTCCCAGCGCAGACGGCAATCGCCGCGATCAATGTAGGGATGGGTGGCATTGGCCGGGTCATACCGGCGCAGCGCCTCTACCAGAATGTAAGCCCCTTCGAGTTCCAAAGCCCATTTGGAAGTAGAGTGACCGATACGGCCGTGCAACTTCACCAACTCCTCAAATTGTGGCGGGGTGACGGGTACGGCCGTAGCCACCACAAAATCAAGATCACTCGTCTCATAGTCAAAATCCCCACTCGCCAGCGAACCATCCAGGTACAGGCCCACAAAGTTGTCGCCGAGGATGGCGGGCACGGCCGTGAACAACACCGCCAGGATTTCATTCACGTCTGCATAAGGTGTCCAATTGGTTGATTCCATGTGTATAATAGCCTCAAGCAAAAGGAGCTTGTCCGTAAATGAACAAAGCAGAAATGGAAACAATAATCTTGCGTGCTCATTTTGATGGTCAGCAGATCTTGCTGGACGAACCTTATGAGCTTCAGCCCAATACCCATCTCCTGGTAACGGTGATTAAGAAGCCTGATGCTGAACAGAGTGCCTGGTTTAATCTCTCGGCTGAAGGCTTGAGCCTTGCTTATGGAGAGGACGAACCAGAATATCCGCTGGCTTTGATTAAGGAGCCAAACCCAACCTATGAAGCAGGGTGATATTGTGCTTACACCACTACCGCAGGCTGATGGACAAATCAAAAATCGTCCTGCTCTTTTTCTACGGGTAATGCCACCTTTTAATGATGCGCTCGTTTGTGGCATCAGCACCCAACTGCACCAAAGGGTGCCTGATTTCGACGAAATCATTGCCCACCAGGCTAGAGATTTTGCTTCTAGCGGGTTGGTAACCGATTCACTCGTTCGGCTTGGTTTCTTAGCCGTGATCCCCAATAATAAACTGATAAGGAGCATTGGGTCCATTTCTCCAGAACGACATAAGCGGCTGCTTAAGAAGTTGAGCGACCATCTTCTCCAGGTTTAGATGCTCAACTGCATGTTGTACAGATTGGCGTAAGCGCCACCCAAAGCTATCAACTCCTCGTGTGTGCCTTGTTCTGTAATGCCATTGTCTGTCAAGACCACAATGCG
>CAZOPF010000055.1:26726-34826 GCA_964581605.1 uncultured Ardenticatenaceae bacterium | reverse complement strand
GGCGCAGGGAAGCCAGTTGAATGTCGCGGATGTCACGGCCGTCCAACAGCACCTCCCCGCCGCTGACCTCATAAAAACGGGGAATGAGTGAACACAATGTCGTTTTGCCGATGCCGGATGACCCGACCAGGGCTACATATTCCCCGGCTTTTATCTCCAGTGACAGGTTCTTGAAAACGTAGCCATAGCCGTCTTTATACTTAAATCTGACATCGCGGAATGTGATATTTCCTTCTACCTGTGCCAGTTCAACGGTGTTGGCTGCGTCCTGAATGTCCGGCTTTACCTCCAACACCTCCATAAACCGGGCAAAACCGGCAAGCCCCTCCTGATAGAGCCGGGTGAAATTCCCGTAGCGGCGAATGGGTTCGATGAGAATGGCCACACACAGCAAAAAGGTGATCAGGTCGGGCAAATCCAATAAACCGTGTACAATGCTGATGCCGCCAAAAACAACCACCGCTACCGTCATTAGTTGGGTGAAGGCGATCAGCCCTTCGTAGAAATAGGTTTCACTACGGTAACTATCGCGGCGGCTGTCCAGGAAACGGCCGTTTTCCGCGCCAAACTTCCCCCTTTCCACCGCCTCATTGGTAAACGACTGCACCACCCGAATGCCCGCCAGCGAATCCTCCACCTGGGCGTTAATATCGCCGATCCGGTCGTGGCTGCGGCGCAGCGCCGTCTTCATCTTCTTGTTGAAGTGGTAGGAATACACGGCCAAGATGGGCAAAAAGAGGAAAATGAGCAGTGCCAGCCGGGCATCAATCACAAACAAAATGGCAAACGCGCCCACGAAGTTCAAAAAGGAGATGACAATATCCTCCGGCCCATGATGAAACAGCTCGGCCAGATCAAAGGAGTCATTGGTCAGGCGGGTCATCAACTGCCCCACTTTTTGCTCGTCGTAAAAGGCAAAGGAGAGCTTTTGATAATGGTCAAACAACTCCTGGCGCATATCCCGCTCCATCATCGCCCCCATCATATGCCCCTGGTAGGCCACAAACATGTTGCTGACCGTGTGAATGGCGATCAAGGCCAGCATCACCACGCCCATACCGTAGATTTGGCGGAGCGTGTCCGGCGACTGTTCGGCCAAGACATTTCGGGTGATGTAGCTGATACACAAGGGGATGAGCAGGGTGGTGGCCGACACCACCAACGCGCAGACCATATCCGCCGCGAACAGACGCCCATACGGCCGATAATAAGACAGAAACTTGCGCTGGCGCGGATTCAAAAAGTTGAAAGGGCGACGGTTGTTTTGTTTCCAAAACGGTCGTTCCGATGTCAGTTCATAATCCATAATCTTGTCCATAACGGTTCAGTCTGTTGAAAGCATCAACACAGAGACACAGAGGCGCAGAGTTATCCTGGCTAAGATACTCTGTGTCTCCGTGCCTCTGTGGTAAGTTCAGTAAGTTCACTACTCCACCTCTCCCTGCCACAAACGCTGCATCTCCGGCGAGGTGAGCAGCAGTTCATTCAAGGTGCCCTGAGCGGCGATACGGCCGTCCGCCAGCACAACAATCTGATCCGCCCGCTGCAACGCCAGGCGGCGGTGGGAAACCACCAGAAAAGTGGCAGAGGAGCGGTGGAGCGGTGGAGCAGAGGAGAAATCTCCTCCGCTCCCCTGCTCCTCTTCTCCCCTGCTCTCCAACAGGTTGTCCCACAACTGCCGCTCCGTTTCCACGTCTAACGCGCTGGAGAGGTCGTCGAAGACCAGTAGTTGCGGTTGGCGCACCAACATGCGGGCGGCGGCGGCCCGCTGCACCTGCCCACCGGAGAGTCGTACCCCACGTGGCCCGACGACCGTGTCCAGCCCATTTTCTAACGTAGCGATGTCCGGGGTGAGCACGGCCGTGTCCACCGCCCCCGCCAAATCCACCTCCTCTTCCGGCAGGCCGAGCAGGATATTGTCCCGCAGCCGTTCGCTGAACAGGCGCGGGATTTGCGGCGTGTAAGCGGAACGGGGTGGCACGAAAAAGGCGGCAGGGTTGTCAACGAGACGGCCGTTCCACCAAATCTCGCCGCCATCCCTGTCCAGCAACCCCAACAACACCCGCAGCAGCGTCGTCTTACCCGCCCCAATCCGCCCGGTAATGACGGTGAAGCTGCCGCGGGGCAGGGCGAAGGAGATGTCTGTGAGGCCGGTTTGAGATTGGGAGATTGGGAGATTGAGAGATTGGAGATTGGAGATTGGAGATTCTTCACTGCTACCTGCCAACCGCTCACCGCTCACTGCCAACCGCTCACCGCTCACTGCCAACCGCTCACCGCTCACTGCTAACTGCTCACTGCTAACGGGATACCGGTAACTCAACCCGCGCACTTCCAGCAATTCCAGTTGCTCAACGGCCGTGCCCCGCACCACATGAATCTCCGGCACTCCTCTGCTCCTCCGCTCCTCCGCTCCTCCGCCTCTCCGCTCATAAATCTCCCCATGCGTCACCAACAGTTCCGGCGCGGCATAGGGCGTAATCTCCTGCATCCGATCCAGCACCACCCGCTGCTGCGCGACCTCGGAAATGTAGCTGCCAATCGTGGCCGGGAAGCGGGAGATGAAAAAAAGGTAACTGCTAAACAACACAAAGTCGCCGACGGTAAAGCTGCCTTGCGACATGGCGATACCCGCCAGTACCACCATCACCGCCACGGCCACATCCCCCATATTGTCGGTGGTGGCATGGAAGATTTGCCAGAAGAGGCCAAAACGGACGTTGGCCTGCCGCCGCTCTTCGTTGAGGGTGCGGAAGTAGTGGGTCACGGCCGTTTCCGCATCCGCCACCTTCATCGCCTGAATCGCCCCAAACGTCTCCCCCAGAAACGCCGTCACCCGGCTGTCGCTGACGCGGGTAATGCGCACCAACCGCAAGAAGTGATTCCACGCCCAGCGCGTCAGGAAAAAGACGCCCACCAGAGGTATTAGCGCGATCAGGGTAATGGCCGGAGCGATTTGAAACATGATCACCAGGGCAAACAGGGCAAACAAGGCATGCCCCAAAACTTCAGGTATCCAGGTGGGAAAGTCGGCAAAATCGGCCAGGTCATCATCCATCCGGTTAATCACATCGCCAGTGGGCACGGGCAAGGGCTGCGCGCCCGGTTTGCGCAGGATGTTTTGCACCAGGTTCAGGCGCATCAACGATTGGGCGGCCGTGCGCACCCGTTCGCTGCCCCATTCGCCGAGCAGGTTCACGGCCGTGCGCCCCACTTCTACCAACACAATGAGAGCCAGTACGACATAGAGGGAAACCGGCAGGTTCACCGCGCCGGTCAGCCCGTCATAATACTGCTTTTCCAGCCAGCCCGGAATCAGCCGCGTCACAATGAACAGCGACACAAAAACGAGATTCAGCAAAAACCAGCCCGGACGGAAACGAATGAGCGCCCAGGTGCCAGATTTAATTGAGAGGGTTTGAGTAGACATAAGATGGTAATTATGAATTATGAATTATGAATTATGAATTATGAAGAACGCCCCCATTTCATAATTCATAATTCCTAATTCATAATTTCAAACAAGCACTTCTTCCAGCCCCGTCTTGAGTAATCCATAAAAACGAGAATGGAGATCGTTGGCTAATAAGATGCGTTCGCCGTGTTCAACGACACGGCCGTGTTCCAATATCAGTATGTCGTCGGCGCGTTGCACGGTACGCAGGCGGTGGGCGATGATAATGGCGGTACGGCCGTGCAGCAGCCGGTCAATGGCCCGTTCCAAAAGTTGTTCCGTGGCCGGGTCCAGCCGTGAAGACGCCTCGTCCAGAATGATCAGGCGCGGGTTACGCAAAAAGACGCGGGTAAAGGCCAAGAGCTGCGCTTCCCCGGCCGACAACCCTTGCCCGCCTGATTTCAACATCGTGTCCAACCCGTCGGGCAAATCGCGGAACCAGCTCTCCAGCCCCAATGTCTGGATCGCTTCAATGATTTGGGCGTCGCTGATGGGCCGGGCAGCGGGGTCATAGTTGCGGAACAGGGTCAGATTGTCGCGCACGGTGGCCTCAAACAACTGTACCTCCTGCGTCACCATGCCAATGTGCCCACGCAGGTCAGATAGCCCCACCGAACGCACATCTATCCCACCCAACAAAATCGCCCCTTCGTCCACGTCATACAGCCGAAACAACAGCCGCGTCAGCGTCGTCTTGCCGCTGCCCGTCCGCCCCAACAGCCCCAGAATTTTGCCGGGTTCTAGCTGGAAAGAGATGTTTTGGAGGACGGTTTGAGATTGGGAGAGTGGGAGATTAGGAGGTTGGAGATTGGAGATTGGAGATTCGTCACTTGCCACTTGCAACATGCCACTTGCCACCTGCCGGTCTTTATAGGCGAACGAGACCCCATCAAACTGAACAGAGAGGGCAGCAGAAGGCAGCACGGCCGTGACCCGTTCCTTCACTTCCGGTTCCAATTGCAGGAATTCATTGATACGGCCGATGCTGGCCACCGCCTTCTGCAAATTGCCCGCCTGCCGCCGGATGTACGTGATCGGCGTCTCCATCAGGGCAATGTAGGAAACCAGCATCACCATCGTGCCAATGCTTATCTGCCCCTGAAGATACAGTGTCCCGGACAGCCCCAACGTAAACACCCACACAGCCACATACAGCAAGAGGCTGGAATGGAAAGTCACGCCGCCCCACAGATGCGCCTTGACCCGTTTGTCATTCACCAACGCCATTTTGGGATACAGCCCATTCAGCACATATTGTTCGCCGCCGTTAGCGCGAATATCTTCCGTGCCGCCAATGCGCTCTTCCACATAGCCGTGTAAATCGGCGTAACCCCGGCTGATGCCACCCCAGATGCGGGTGCTGGGCGTATGGATGAGGCGCAGCAGCCCCACCGTACAGACGGCATACACCAGGCCAATCAGCCCAAAGCGCCAATCCTCGCGGAACAGGATGAGGAGGATGCCCGCCAGCAGCAAGGCGCTGGCAAAGACCTGCACCACCAGTTCGGAGAAGTATTCGGCCAGATGGCTCACGTCGCCGTCAATGCGCTCAATCAGTTCACCGGGCGTTTTCAGCTTGTGAAAACCCATGTCCAGGCGCATACAATGTTCGGTCAGGTCAGCCCGCAGATTGTTGGTCGCCGCCCAGCCCAGGTCTGCGCCCACATACGTGGAGGCCAGGGTGATCATTTTTTCAATGATGACCACAGCCAGGAAACCCAGCCCCATCATCACCAATAGCTGGGTGGCGGCTCCGCTTTGCGCGGCATCCAAAAAGCGGCGAATGATTTGCGGCGCAAATAATTGCAGCCCAATGCTGCCCAACAGCAGGATGGTTAAGATGATGAGGTGGGAGCGGTACGGCCGTAAATAAATTTTGAGCAACGTTATCTGACTCATTGTTTTACCCAGTAATCGTCTACATGTTCACTGCTCACTGCTCACTGCTCACTGCTCACTGCTCACTGATTACTCCCGCATATACGGCCGCCACAAATCCAGCGTCAACTGGTATGGGTCGGTGTGGATACTGTAACGGCCGTAATAGTCACACACCCGCGTCACATCTCGGCGCAGCAGGTCAAAGGCGTGCGGATTTTTGCGGGCGTCTACCATTTGCGGGAAGTCAATGAGAGTGATACGGCCGTCCCAATACAAAATGTTATACGCCGACAGGTCGCCATGAATCAGGTGGTTATCCAACATCAGGGCGATATTCTCCATCGTGCGGCGGAAGAGTGGTTGGGCTTCATCGGCCGGCAGGCGAATTTCGCTGAGCGTCGGCGCTGCCCCATACGCATCGCCAATAAATTCCATGAGGATGGTATTCCCCTGGTGGGCAATCGGTTTGGGCACATCTGCGCCCGCTTCAAACAGCGCCGTTTGTGTCATGTACTCATTGCCGATCCACCACTGAATGTCTACCTCTTTACCAAAATCCGTTTTCTTGCGGATAGCCAGCTTTTCGCGGCGACCTTTTAACTCTTTACCTTCCGCGTCACGCAACTGCCGCCCGGCTTTGTACACGGCGTCATTTTTCAGGTTGCGTAACATACGCGGCCGATACAACTTGGCGGCAATCATCTCCATTTGCATGGCCGGGTGGGCGGTGCAGGCGTAGACGTTGGCTTCCTTGCCACCCTTCACCAGCCGAGTCACATCGGTGATCATGTTGTCCCGGTAAAACGGGCTAACAGAGTCAATCAGCCAGTACCGTTCATGGTGTTTAGGGTCAAGTGGTTTGGCGTAAGTGGGCACCCAATTCTCCACGCTATCATCCACGTCTGTCAGGGTTTGCTGGACGGATGTGGTACGGCCGTTGCCACCCTGTTTCCGCTTTTTATACCCACGAGTCTGCTGCCGCCGTGATTCCCGGTCATAACCGGCCATATCAAAATCATCGTACTGATCCAAAATCAATTGAGTGTTCAACTTGAAATTCCTTATCTTTCGTAATGCCGGACAATTCCCGGCGAAATAAAAAAGCCACAGATCTGTTCCAGACCTGAGGCCGTGACGGAAAACGGATTACGCTTTACGGATGACGGTTTACGCTTCCGGGGATCAAAAAAGCCACAGGTCAACTGCATTGTGACCGGTGGCTTGAAGGAGTTCAGGCAACAAAAAAGCCACAGGATTCGTACACCTGTGGCCTTGAAGTCAGTAATCGGATAACGGGTTTCGGATTACGGCTTACGGAAGGCAGGTGTACGCACAATGCAAACAATTGCAGGGGAAGATGTGATAAATTGGACTTGCATCTATGCGTACCTCCTTTTTAGGAATTTAGTTCAAAATCAAAACCGGCGACAGTCTAGCACAGACGTCGCCGGTTAGTCAAGAAATTGGTGAACCGTGTTATTCGTAGCGCAGCGCCTCGGCAATAACCACCTGGGACGTAGCGCGGGCGGGTAGCCAGGCCGTCAATAAACTCACGCCGATGATGGCCGCGCCAATGGTGATGAGCGCCGCCCACGGGGGCAAGAAAGCCAGACCCTGGTCGGCGGCTACCTGCAAGTAAAGATTGTAGGAAAAGGTCAGCGCCAGGCCATAGCCGATGATGGTTGCCAGACCGGAGATGAACATCCCTTCCAAGACAAAGACATTTTGCACCATGCCCTGGGTAAAACCAATGGCCCGCAAGACGCCAATTTGCTGCCGCCGCTCCACGACGGCGCGAATCATCACCACGCCCAGGGCGGCAATGCCAATGAGCAGCCCCAGGCCGATGAAGCCCTGGATGAGGAAGAAGATGCTGCGTACAGAACTGCGGCTGGCTTCCAACTGCTCTTTGGGCAGGGAGGTTTGCAGCCCGCTGCGGCTGAATTCTCCTTCGATGGCGTTGGCGGTTGAGCGGGCGTCGGCGGTGGCGGGCAGGCGCAAGAAGAAGCGGTTGGGCTGATTGTAGCCGAGCATTTCCGCCGCTTGCCGGTTCATCATCGCCCCGAAAAAGTTAGGCGCGGAGTTGATGACGCCGATAACAGTGAATTCATGCACAGCCCCATCTTGCCCGGTGATTTGGATCGAGACTGGATCGAAACGGGTGGAACCGGCGCTGATGCTGTTGATGGCAAAGGCGGCTTCGTCGCGGGAGGCGGTGGGGTCGCCGCCGCGATCAATGGAGAAGTTGTCTATCAGGATAAGGCTGGGGTCGTTTTGCACGGCCGTCCACACCTCCTCCGCCGATTCATACCCATTGGCAATACCGCCCAATTCCAGGCGATGAGTGGCGAAGAAGGCATCGTCTACGCCGTTGATCAGGTAACTGGCGGGTTGGGCCATTTCCGGGCTTTGGGCAGTCACGGGGACAAAGATGACGCTGGCGACGGCCGTTGGCTCCGCCATTTGACCCGCAGCTACCAGATCGGCTACGGCCGTTTCCATATCAGCCACGCTCACCGGATTAAACGGGTTCGCCTGCACCAACACATCATAATCGCCGCTGCCCGCCATGGGGTCGAGGAAGTTGCTAAAGGTATTGGTGATCGTCGTCGTGCCCACCAGCGTGAAGATAATCAGGCTAAACATGGCTAGGGTGGTGGCCGTGCGCCCTTTGGTCATCACCGGATAAGCCACCGATACCCGCGCCACGGGCAGCAGGCGGCCCAAACGCCCTAAAACGCCAGCAAACAGATTGAGCAAAAAGT
>CAZOPF010000055.1:16768-26626 GCA_964581605.1 uncultured Ardenticatenaceae bacterium | reverse complement strand
CGCCAGACGAGGAACGGCCGTAAAAACAGCGTCCATTGGCTTTCTCGTGGCAGGGTGGGCAGGTTCAGGTCGCGGATGGCGGCGATGATGTTCACCCGGCTGATGCGAATGGCGGAGAGCGACACGGTGGCAAAGGTGATCACCAGCCCCAGGCTGTAGCCGATGAGCGCGGAGCGCAGGCTGACGCGGGGAATGATGTTGAGTGTGCTGTCGGCGATGAGGGCGGCGATGGCTTGTGCCAGCAGAAAGGCCGCCAATACGCCCAATGTAGCTCCAATAACGGCCGCTAAAAAGTTGTAGGCCAGCCCTTCGCTGACAAACTGGCGCACCAGATCGGCACGCTGCAGGCCAACGGCGCGGCTCATGCCCAACTCCGATTTGCGCTCGGCGGCCAGCACGGAGAAGATGAGAAAGATGAGCAGAATGCCGCTGAAGATGGAGAAGAGGCCAAAGGTGACAAAGAGGGTGGTGATGAATTCGGCGCTGGTGGCGGCCGCCGCCAGTTGGTCAGCCTTCACGGTGTTGATAAAGAGGTCGCCGGTTAGGGGAGAAAGTTGGGCAATGGCGTCGTCGGTTAGCTCTGCCCCTGTTTCGCGGTCGCCCAGGTTGGAAGTGAGTACGGCCGTGACCTGCCCCTCCTGCCCAAAAAACGCCTGCGCCTGGGCCAACGACCAGATCACAGCCGGGCCGCTGCCTGCCAATTCGCCATCGGGCACAACGGCCGCCACCGTGAACGCGGTGGGCATTCCTTTGACCAGCAGCAACTCGTCGCCCGGATTAATGGGTGACGATGACAAAGGTTTGCCCATTTTCCTGATTCAAGCGGCGCATTAGCTCGATGATCTCTTGCGAGGTGACGGAGTCGAGGTCGCCGGTTGGTTCGTCGGCCCAGACGATGGCCGGGTTGTTGACCAGGGCGCGGGCAATGGTGACGCGCTGGCGCTGTCCCCCGGATAGTTCCGCCGGGCGTTGGTTGGCCTGGTCGGCCAGCCCCACGGCGGCCAGAGCGGCGTGGGCCATCTGGCGGGCTTCTCTGGCTTTGATCTGGCGCGAGTTGTCCAGAAGGAGGGGCATTTCTGCATTTTCGACGGCCGTGAGCACCGGCAGCAGGTTATAAAACTGGAAGACAAAACCCATGTTGGCCGCCCGGTAAGCGGTGCGCTCTTTGTCCTTCATTTTGGCCAGGTCACGGCCGTCAATCTCAATTACCCCTTCATCAATCTCGTCCAGCCCCGACAGGGTGTTGAGCAGCGTCGTCTTGCCGCAGCCCGAAGGCCCCATGATGGCCACCATTTCCCCTTGTTTTACAGTCAAGTCCAGCCCGCGCAAAGCAGGCACAATCACTTTGCCGGTGTTATACGTTTTCTTGACACTCTTTGCCTGGATAATCACATTCTCGTTCATCATATTCCCTATTTTGTTTGTACGGCCGTAGCGGTTGAGCCATGCAGCCTGTTTGTAATCACTTGTAAAAACGTGCCTTATTCATCAAGGCAATTGAATCACAGGCCGAATCGTACACTTTTTGTATAAATTTGTCAATAATTTGTATACTATTTGTCAATAACTGGCTTGATTTTGCTCTACAAGGCTACAGCGGATGGAGAGTTGAACGGATAGATTTCCGGAGGAGTTGTCCATTTGTTTCTTTATCTGCTGTAGTCAGGGCGAAAAGTTAAGGCAGTACCGCAAATTTTAATGTTCAATTGCCATAGCAGTTAAACAGCCCGGAGCGAGCGTCCAGAAATAAGTTCCCTGTTGGAGCGCAGACAGCCTGCCCACTGCGGACAAGCTGTCCGTGCGCCAAATAGGCAAGTAATTTTTAGACGCTCACTTAGTGCAGAACCAAAGATGCCGGACTGTTGACAGGTAGTGTAAATTAGAAGGCATCAGGCAAAGAAACCTCATTCGGATTGGTGAACAATATCCCAATTAACAATGTGGTTGCCGGCCAGGATGATTCCTGCACCGGTGGCGCAGACCCTGATTGTTGTTTCCGAGGAATCGCTCACTTCCTATGCCTCCTCTCCTCTTCATCCCCCTCGCCTTTCTCTGTGGCGCGCTGCCGATGTCGGTGTTGGTGGGCAAAGTGGCGTTGGGGGTAGATATTCGCCAGTTTGGTGATGGCAATCCGGGGGCGACCAATGTGTTCCGCGCAGGTGGAAAGGGGTGGGGAATTGTGGCGCTGCTGCTCGATTTTATGAAAGGCGCGCTGCCGGTGGCACTGGCAAATTTCGGCTGGCAGATGGAAGGGTGGGGGTTGACGGCCGTTGCCATTGCCCCTATCGCCGGACATGCCTTTTCCCCATTTTTGAACTGGCGCGGCGGCAAAGCCCTGGCCGTCACCTTTGGTGTGTGGACAGGGCTTTCACTGTATCTAATTCCGATTGTGTTAGGGCTTTTGTTTGCAGTCTGGCTGTTTGTTCTGCGGCCAGAAGGGTGGGCGGTGCTGGCTGGCTGTCTCTGCTTGCTGCCTAGTTTGCTGCTACTGGATGCGCCGCCGGTCTGGTTGGGGACATGGGTGGGGATGACGGCCGTACTCGCCATTTCCCATCGCCATGACTTACATCAACGGCCATTGCGGCAGAAGAGATGAGGAGATTAAGAGACGGGAATCTCCAATCTCCTGATCTCTAATCTCAAAATACCGCATCCTCGGTCAGGACACGGCCGTTGCCATTCATCGGCGGTGCGTCGGCTTCAAATTCGCCCAACGGTAAATGCGCTTCCCGGCGAATCAGGTATTCCAGCTCATCCATGATGGTTGGATTTTCCAATAAAAAGACCTTAGCATTCTCCCGCCCCTGGCCTAAGAGCGTGTCGCCATAGCGGAAATAAGCACCGCGTTTATCAATTAGCCCATATTCCACACCCAGATCAACCACATCTCCCACAAACGAAATGCCTTCGTTGTACATGATGTCAAATTCACATTCGGCAAAGGGGGCGGCCACCTTATTTTTCTTCACCTTGACCTTTGTGCGGCTGCCGACCACGTCTGCGCCCGCTTTAATTGCTTCGGTGCGACGAATGTCAATACGCACGGAGGCATAAAACTTGAGAGCATTGCCACCGCTGGTCGTTTCCGGGTTGCCAAACATCACCCCAATTTTGGAGCGAAGCTGGTTCGTGAAAATGACGACGGTGTTGGTTTGTTTAATTGCGCCAGACAATTTGCGAAGTGCCTGGGACATCAATCGGGCTTGCAAGCCCACATGGGAGTCACCCATTTCGCCCTCGATTTCAGCGCGAGGCACCAATGCAGCTACCGAGTCCACCACCACCACATCCATTGTACCTGAACGAATGAGTGCCTCGGCAATTTCCAATGCCTGCTCGCCCGTATCTGGCTGCGAGACATAGAGGTTGTTGATGTCCACGCCACAGCGTTCGGCGTAGTTAGGGTCAAGAGCGTGTTCCATGTCTACAAAGGCGCAAACACCGCCACGCTTTTGGGCTTCAGCGATAATATGCTGGCAGAGGGTGGTCTTGCCGGAGGATTCTGGGCCATAGATTTCCACCACACGGCCGCGTGGCACACCGCCCACGCCCAAAGCAATATCTAACGCTAATGAACCTGTGGGAATGGATTCCACGTGCATATGTTGGGCTTCACCCAGGCGCATAATAGTGCCTTCACCAAATCGTTTGTTGAGGGTATCCAGTGCTTTTTCCAGGGAAGTGTCACGGCCGTCCCCAGACCCATTTGTTTTTGCCATGAGATTGTCTCCTTATTGGCTGGTTAGTTGCGGAAATAATGCCAGAATTCTAGCACGAATGTTCTATTCAGTCAACATCTGTGGTTGTTTTTGGAACATATGTTCGGTCCGGGGGTTGCCGTAAATACCAGGTGATCGTGATGATGATGATCGCCGCCCCAACAAACTGCCAGGGCGAGGTCAACCGTTCACCTAGCAGCAATCCGGCAAAGAGGAGGGCGCTTACCAGCCGGATAGCCATTAAGCTGCTCACCAGTGGCGCTCCTAAATGTTGGATCGAACGAATCTGCCCTAAATTAGCACCTAACAGCACACCTAAACTAAGACCACTAAAAACGATCCAATCCTGGATTGCCAAACCTTGCCATTGGCTCCAATCTTCGCCGATCAGCAGACTGGCAACCATGGAAAAAGCAAAAAGGGAAACCAGATGTACCAACAACAACCCCTCGCCAGAAGCACGTTCACCGGCGGTTTGCATGGAGGCGGTGCGCCGGGTGACAATCATATAAAATGCCAGTGAAATGGTGCTGAGAATGGCAAAGAAGATGCCCCACAGGTCGTGGCGATGGGTGGAAACGGCCGTATCTCCCCAATCACCACTAACTATAAATAGGGCCCCCACCAGGGCGATGATCAGCGCTTTCATGGTGTGGCGGGGCAGATGCTCTTTCAGGACAACTCGACTGAGCAGCGCCACCAGGAAGGGGGTCATCAAATAAATCATCTGCGCATAGACAGCAAGCGTGTAGCGAGTTGCCAATAAGTTGGTGATGCCGCGCAAGACCACCATCAGCCCAAAAAGCCAGACGATACGCAGGCGGAAAATATGCCTGTCTACACGCGGCAGAATGATGACGGCCGCTATCAATAGAACTGCCAGATTACCCATGGCCAGCAATGAGAGACCCGGCAGACTGCTGACGGTTTGCAGATAACGCAGCAGGACGGGATAGGCGCCCCAACCGATTTGGGACGCCAGGGCGATAGTAAGCCAGCCCCAAGGTGTATCGAGGTATGAGGTTGCAGTGGTGGTCTCTTTCATCAGAGGTGCTATCAAGTTTGGAACAGGGCAGCCCAGGCGGAAGGAACCTGTCCCCAGTTGATTTGGGTTGCACCCAGGCAATTGGCAAGATGGCGAACGGCCGCGCCTACGGCCGTTACTGTTTCAGCATCTGCCGGTGCGTCTGGTTGGGCATAGATGTTGTGGATGTGCCAGGTTTTGGTCTGGCGATCCATTTTAGAATCCACACGGCCGATGAGGGCATCGCCGTGCAAAATGGGCAGCACGTAATAACCATACTCTCGTTTGGCGGCCGGTACGTAAATTTCAATGCGGTAGAAAAAATCCCAGAGCAGTTCTGTGCGGTCACGGTCGCAGATGAGGTTATCAAAGGGGGAGAGCAAAACGGTGCGCGGCCGCCAACGGCCGCTTTGTATCGCTTCTAACAAAGGAACATCCGCCCGGTGAATATACCAATCACCTTTAAGCGGCTGGCCGTTTTCCAAAATTTGTACCTTTTCGATGATTCCCTCTTTGACTAAAGTTTTGAGGGTGGCTGGCAGTTGAGGATATGCCTGGCGGGTGAAATGCCATTTGATCTGTGTCGGTGTTGCTACACCCAGAGCACGCAGCGATTTTTGGGCGGCAGCGGTGGTAACTTGTTCGGCCGTCCATTTGTTTATCGGCGTCCAATCAGGCCAAAAAGCATCGGCCAGCCCCCACAGCCGTTGGTTTCCGGGACGGCCGTAGACCATCACCTCCCCCTTTGTCCACAGATAATCCAGAATGCGCGGCACATAACGGCCGTTATACCAGCGTGATGAAAATTTGCTTGCTTCTTCCTCAAACTGGCGCGAAAGCATGGGGCCATTCTGTTTTAATTGGGCCAGAATATAGTCATGCAGTGGGTACATTATCTCTGCATCCTGGTTAAACCAGTTTTTCCAATCACGTGCCAGCCGGGAACCACTGTCTTCATGCAGCAAATCCATATGCCAGCGGTGAACCGGGTAATCCTCCGTGAGAACAAGGGAGGCGGCATGTGCCCAATACTCAAATAAGGTGCGATCTTGCCAGCGTAGCCTTTCTAATTCGGCCTCGTCGAAAGCCCCCAGGCGGCTCCACAGCACCAGCAAATGGGTGCGTTCCACATGGCGGATGGGGTCTAGCTGCACACAGCCCAGGTCGCGGATGAGGTCGAGCAAGGCAGGCGCCGGTTGGCCGTCCAGATGTTGGCGGCTGATGGCCAGGCGGCGTGCTTCCTGGCGGGTGAGGGTACGCAGAGTCGTCATCTGTTTACTCTATTTTCAGACGAAGTCGGAAGCAAACTGCTCCGCAAATGGTTCGGCACATCAGTACCACTCTTCGCTGAGTGTGGGCACAAATACCGGCTCTGGGAAAAGGGTGCGGGCGGGGATGTCGGTGGTGGGCAACACGGCCGTCGCCATCTGCCAGATACGCTCAAAGGTCAACCGGCGCGATTCACCGGCATTTTGGCTGGCTTTCACCTGCGCAAACACCGCTTCGTACAAAGCATCCACCTGTGGATCGGGGTGGGACCAGGGGTAAACCAGGGCAGTCGGGTCAAACGGCCGTACCAACCCCCGCACCGCCGCCAACTCCAACAACTTCGACCCCGCCGGAATCAACAAGCGGATCGCCAGTTGAATGGGCGACACCTGCTCCACCAGCCCCCACGCTTCAATTTCTGCCAGAAAAGCCACATAACTTGGCAACGTCGTCCAGGGTGTAAAGGCCACAAAAGTGGGAACCAATAACAAATCGGCTGCCTGGCACAGAGCCAACGCCTGTAAAAAGTCGGCGCGGGTGTGCCGCTTATCAAAAATCTGCAAAATGTGGTCATCCAGCGACTCCACCGCACTGGTAATAAACAGGCAGCCCGTCTGCCGCAGCACCGGCAGCAAATCGGCATGATGCCGTAAATGTTCAATCTTGATCACCACATCATAAGTGATATGGGGAAATTCCTGGTGCATGGCCTGGATAATGCGCAGGGCATGAGTAGGGCCATTGAAAAAGTCCGGATCGCCAAAGGTAATGTGCTGCGCCCCTGCCACCACCTGCTGCCGAATATCGGCCAACACAATTTCTGGCTGCACAATGCGGAAACGGCCGTGATACACCGGCACCACCGGGCAATGGCGGCACAGATGTTTGCAGCCCCGCGACACCTCCGTATATCCCACCACTTTTTTCGCTGCCCCGTCTAACTGTAAATGTGCATAATGTTCCAGACCGGGCAGCCCGGCGCGGGCGGGCAGGCGAAACTGCTGCCGCGCCAATGAAACTGGCGGCAGTTTAATTGGCCGCATCTCGGCCAGCGCCGCCACCAAATCCACCAACCCCTGCTCAAATTCCCCACCCAGAATCGTCTGCACACCCTGTTGGCGCAGATAATGTTCATTCATGGGGGCATAAAGGCCATAGGCGCACAGATGGGCGGTGGGGTTCAGCCGTCGCAGGCGGGGCAGCAGAGCCACCGCCAGCCGGGTGGCGGTGTGCATGGGCAAATACAGGGCAATCAGATGGGCAGCTTTAAGATCAGGAATAGCCTCAGACAACGGCTGAATGGTCACATCCACACAGGTCACATTTGCCCCGGCCTCTTGCAGCCAGGCGGCCGGCGAAGCCAGGCCAAATGGTTGATGTCCCAGATCATAGGTGGAGAGGAGAACCACATTCATAAGGGGGGAGTATACATTGCTTGGTAGCAGGTGGCAGGTAGCAAGTGGCAAGTGGCAGGTGGCAAGTGAACACCTGCCACATGCGACGTGCTACTTGCCACCCTCACTAAACTCTCGATTGAGCGGAATATCTTCCCAAGAAACGGGGTCTTCTAATGGCTCCAGGTGGGTGATGATGGTGATGGGGGCCAGACGGCCGTGCAGTTCACACTCAATCTCTTCCAGCAGCGTATGGCCCTTTTGCACACTCCAATCCCCCGGCACTTGAATATGCACGGAAACAAAACGCAGCGCCCCACTGCGGCGGGTGCGCAGGGCATGATATTGGATGCCACGCGCCCGAAAGCTGTCCAACACGGCCGTTACCTCCGCCACCTCTTCTTCCGGCAAAGCCACATCCATCAGCCCATTCACCGCCTCCCGCAGCAAACCAAAACCGGTGTAGGTGATTTGGGCAGCCACCGCCAGAGCGATCAGCGCATCCAGACGCAGCCAGCCGGTAACTGCCACTACTGCCAGCCCCAACAGTACCCCACCCGTCGTCCACACATCGGTCAGCAGATGACGGCCGTCCGCCGTTAACGTCAGCGAGCGATAATGACGGCCCGCCCGCAACAAGATGAACGCCGTCAACCCATTGGCGGCAGCGGCGATGACCGAAACGACCAGCCCTAACCCTAATTGCTCTAAAGGTTGGGGATGGAGGAGGCGGGGCACGGCCGTGACCGCAATGATCAGTGCCGCCGCCATAATCAGCCCTCCTTCCACACCCCCGGCAAAATACTCCGCCTTGCTGTGGCCGTAGGCATGTTCCTCGTCAGGCGGGCGGGCGGCGATGGTGAGGATGAGCAGGGCAAATACGGCCGTCGCCAGATTCACGCCCGACTCCAACGCATCACTCAGCAGCCCCACCGACCCGGTGAGCCAGTAGGCGGTGGCTTTCAGGATGATGGTGAAGACGGCCGTGACGATTGAAAGCCAGGCAAAACGAGTCAACTTCTGTCGCTCTTCCATAGCTCCATTGTGCCCACCCGCCTTGTGAAAAACCATACAACCCATTCATTTTCTGCTTAGTCCCCGCTAAGTCCGCGGCTTGCCACAACAAACGCCACATTTTCATCTGTCTAAAATCGGTAGAGCGGGGGGCTGTCAGTACAGCAATGCGAAATATGGTCTAAACCGTAGGGGTGGGGCAGGCGGGCCACGTTTTGGTTTTGCACAAAGGAAGTCGTTCCCGCCTGTCTCACCCCGTTTTGCGGCCACATGGGGCGAGACGGCGCGGGCAAAAGGGCCGCTATCAGAGCCAGTTCAACCCTCGCCGTCCCGCCCCTACAGTTCATTGATTTCATAGTTCGAATTGCTGCTGTCAGTACCAGCCACTAACCACCAGCCACGAACACAGGTATAATCTGCCGCGATGATAGAAGCACTCCTTTTTGACTTTGACGGCCTGATTTTGAACACGGAATTCACCGAGTATCTCTCCTGGCAAGAGATATTTACGGCTTACGGCCAACCCTTTCCACTCTCAGAATGGCAGCAAAACATTGGCTCAACCTATTTTGACCCCTATGCCCATCTGGAAGCGCACATCGGCCAACCCGTTGACCGGCACACGCTGGAAAGCCAACGCCGTCAGCGTGACCGGGAATTGTTAACCCAGGAGAGCATCATGCCCGGCGTAATGGCTTATTTGCAGGCTGCTCGTGAAATGGGGCTGCATATTGGCCTGGCTTCCAGTTCTCGCCACAGTTGGGTAGATGAGCATTTACAGCAGTTGGGAATTGCCCCTTTTTTCACGGCCGTCGCCTGCCGCGATGATGTGGGTGACTGCCCCAAACCGGACCCAGCCGTCTACCATTTTGTGCTGGCACAGTTGGGGGTAGCCGCCAACCGGACGCTGGCATTGGAAGACTCGCTTAATGGCGTACGGGCGGCAAAGGTGGCGGGGGTATGGGTCACGGCCGTGCCCAACAACATGACCCACATGCTGGACTTCTCCCTGGCCGATTACCGCCTTTCTTCTCTGGCCGATATGCCTTTGTCCCAACTCATCACCGAGGTTTTCTATGCCACAAACTAATTTTGAAAAGATCGTAGATTTTCATGCCGCCCTGGAAAGTACCCCTGCCATCCCCACCATCCCCCACCCAGACACGCTGACGCTGCGGCGCACCCTCATCCAGGAGGAGTATCGGGAAGTGATGGAAGCCTTTGCGGCGCTAAATGGTGAGATAAGCACGGCCGTAGAGCTGGCCCCCCTGGCCCATGAACTGGCCGACCTGCTCTACGTCATCTACGGCACCTTTGCCACCCTGGGCATCAACGCCGACGCCGTCTACGCCGAAGTTCACCGCGCCAACATGGAAAAATTGGGTGGCCCCCGCCGCGCCGATGGCAAACTGCTCAAACCCGCGGGCTGGCAGCCCGC
>CAZOPF010000055.1:7252-16668 GCA_964581605.1 uncultured Ardenticatenaceae bacterium | reverse complement strand
CTGGCTACCGTCGGGTACGGCGACCTTTCTCCCACGCAACCATTTACCAAACTGTTTACCACTCTTTACATCTTCATTGGCCTGGGTTTGTTATCCAGCTTTATCCTTAAACTGGCTGAGATCAGAATTGAGCCAGGTGCGCCGCGCCGTTTGCGCAAAAAAGAAATGAAGGAAGTGGCCACGGAGGTGGTCACGGAAGTGGCTACGGAAGTGGCTATGGGAGTGGCTACAGAAGTGGCCATGGAAGTGGCTGTAGAAGTATCAGCTATTGAAGCGGCCGCCACAGGCAAAACGGCCGTAGACAAAACCACTCCAACCCAAACATCGCCAACCGGGGATAACCAATCTCCACTCTCCTAAATTGACGAGGAATTATGACCTACCACTCCATTTTCCGCCCCGATTTATTTGCCGGGCAAACCATCATTGTCACCGGCGGCGGCAGCGGCATCGGCCGCGCCACCGCCCACGAATTGGCCTCGTTGGGGGCGCATGTGGTCATTGCCGGGCGCGACCCCGACAAGCTGGAAACGGTGCGCCAGGAAATTGACCAGAGTGGGGGCCGCGTCACGGCCGTCGTTTGCAACATCCGCGAGGAAACCCAGGTACAAAACCTGTTTGCCCAGGTATTGGCCGAACGGGGGGCCGTACATGGGCTGGTGAACAATGCCGGCGGCCAATTCCTCAGCCCGGCGGAGATGATTACGTTGAAGGGGTTCACGGCCGTTGTCGAGACCAACCTCACCGGCACCTTCCTCATGTGCCGCGAAGCATACAACCAGTATATGGGCCAACACGGCGGCGGCATCGTGAACATGCTCATTGACCAGTGGCGTGGTTATCCCGGCATGGCCCATTCCGCCGCCGCCCGCGCTGGCGTGGAAAACCTCACCAAAACATTAGCCGTTGAATGGGCGCGTTCCGGTGTGCGCATCAATGCCGTCGCCCCTGGCGTCATTGATTCCAGCGGCCTGGACAAATACCCTGAATACGTCAAGAAAGAACTGCTGCCCCAGGTTGTCAAAGACATCCCCTTCAAACGCATGGGGACAGAAAGCGAAACGGCCGCCGCCATTGTCTTTCTGCTCTCCCCCGCCGCCGCCTACATCAGCGGCGAGACAATCAAAATTGACGGCGCGTACTCCCTCTGGCGCAAAACGTGGGAGATTGACGATCACAAAAATGCGCCCCCTGCTTATAATGGGTTTATGGAGATAGATGATGGACAAATTTGATGAATTGCGTCATAAGGCTGTGCCTATATTAAAACCCTATGCCAACATGATAGCCGTATTTGGCTCGTATGCGCGTGGTGATGAAACTTTAGACAGTGATATTGACATCTTAGTAGAGCTAAAACCGCCAGAGGAACGGCCGTCACTTGGCTGGCATTGGTTTGGTCTGGAAATTGAGCTGGGGCAACTACTAGGGCGTGAAGTAGAACTGGTCACCATTGAAGGGCTTAGTCCATATATTCAGCCCTATGTAGAACAAGATAAAGTGATCTTATATGACGAAAGATGATTTTGTTTACTTACGACACATCTTAGATGCAATTGCTCAGATCGAAATATATCTTCAGGGTGCAACTCAGGCTGAGTTCAACCAGAACAAACTGTTGCAAGATGGGGTGATTCGTCAGTTAGAGATCATTGGGGAAGCCAGCCGCAATTTGGGGCAAGAATTCCAAGACAAACACTCGCAAATCCCTTGGGGCCAGATCATAGCTTTGCGAAACCGGTTGATTCACGCTTATTTTTCCGTCAATCTCCAGTTGGTTTGGGAAATTGTCAAAACGAATTTGCCTGTCTTAAAGAACGATATTCAGCAGATATTAGAGGAGTAGGTCATGCAATTTACACATGGTGGTGAACTGGTAGCGCGGGCATTGGCAGCGCAGGGGGTGGACACACTCTACACACTCTGCGGCGGACACATTGCGCCGGTGTATGAAGGCTGTCTGAACAACAATATCCGCGTGATTGACTTCCGGCATGAGCAGGCAGCCGGGCACGCCGCCGACGCCTACGCCCGGCTGACCCGCAACATCGGCGCGGCCATTGTCACCGCCGGGCCAGGAGTAACGGATGCAGTCACGGCCGTAGCCAATGCCTACCAGGCGCGCAGCCCCATGATCCTCTTTGGCGGCGCGGCCCCCCTGCGCACCCGTGGCCGGGGCGCGTTACAAGAAATGCCCCAGACCGAAATGTTCCAGACCTTCACCAAAGCCAGCTTCACCATTCAAAAAACGGAAGAGATTCCGGCGCAACTGGCCGACGCTTTCAAACTCGCCCTCAGCGGCCGGCCCGGCCCCATTTTCATCGAACTGCCCTTTGATGTGCTGTTTCATGCCATAGACGTACCCGAAATTGCCCCCAAATTTGTTGCCGAACCTGTTGCCCCCGAACTGAGTGCCATTCAAGCGATGTTTGAGATTTTGCGCAGCGCCCAAAAGCCGATCCTGATCGCCGGGACGCAGGTGTATTGGGATGGGGCCAGCGATGCCCTGCGCGAATTTACGGAGCAAACGGCCGTGCCCGTTTTCACCAACGGCGCGGGGCGGGGCACATTGCCCATGACCCACCCCCACTGCTTCAAATCTGCCCGCTCTAAAGCATTGCGTGAAGCCGACGCCGTGCTGCTCATTGGCACCCCGCTCGATTTCCGCCTGAAATATGGGCTGGAAGGGTGGAATCCGGCCGCCAAACTCATCCAGATCGAAAACGACGCCGCCGAACTGCACCACAATCGCCAGGCCGATGTGGCCATGGTCGCCGATGCGCGGCTGGTGCTGGAAGCGTTGAGCGAAGGGTTGCAGGGTATCCGCTGGGGCGATTGGCTGGACGAAGTGCGCGTTTGGGAAGAGAAAAAGCGTGACCAACAGGCGGCCTGGGAAGCGCTGGATGATGCGCCCGTGAACCATTTCCGGTTTGCGGCCGAGATCAACAAACTGTTGGACGAAGAGATGATCGTCGTCGGCGATGGCGGGGATATTGTCAGTGCGGCCGCCAAAGTGCTGGACGTGACCGTGCCCGGCCAATGGCTGGACCCCGGCCCGTTGGGTTGCCTGGGGGTGGGTGCGCCTTTTGCCATTGCTGCCCAACATCTGTACCCACAGAAAAAGGTGTTGATCGTTAGCGGGGATGGTTCGTTTGGGTTGAATGGGTTTGAATTTGACACGGCCGTGCGCTACCACCTGCCCATCGTCGCCATTGTCGGCAACGATGCCGGTTGGGGGCAAATTCGTGGGCCACAGGTGAACATGGTCGGCGAAGATCGAGCCATCGCCACCAAACTGGCCCCCACCCGCTATGATAAAATTGTGGCAGCGATGGGCGGTTACGGTGAACATGTGGATGACCCGGCTGAGATTGGCCCTGCCCTGAGCCGCGCCTTTGCCAGCGGCCTGCCGGCTTGTATTGATGTCTCGCTAGACGAAAAAGGCATGGCCAAAACCGGGGCAAGTACGCCATATATTGTGTAATTGGGTAATTGGGTAATTACGCAATTACCCAATTACTCAATTACCAGACAATCAATGACCAACAAAATCACCGATGCCGAATTGCAACACATCCGCACCAGTGAACCGTCTGATGGGGGGGCGACGGACACGGCCGCTACCAGCAGCCTGATGAAGATGCTGGCTACCCTCGACCGGCAGTTGCTAAAGGAGCTAATGACCGAGCAGCGATTTGCTCCCGGCGATATTGTCTTTTGCGAGGGAGACCCTGGTGATGCCCTTTACATCATCTGGTCTGGGCGGGTAGCGGTAATCAAAGGGCCATTCAGCCGGCCCGATGAACTGTTTTTTCGCGCACCGGGGGAAGTTGTGGGTGATATGGCCCTGCTAGAAAACAAACCTCGTTGGGCTTCGCTTGTGGCTGTGGATCATGTGCGGTTGCTGCGTATTCAGCGAGAGAGTTTTTATAGATTGCTGCAAACGCACCCGGCTGTAAGCCTGAATTTGTTAGCGCTGCTGAGTGCCCGACTGCGTGCCTCCCATGAAAGCTACCGGATGGAGATGCGCCCAGACAAGACCACCTTGCGCCAACTCTCTTCGCTGTTGGATGAAAATGAGCAGTTGGTGGCGCTACACCAGTTGCGCCAGGAGACGAGTGACCTCATTATCCATGACCTACGCAGCCCTTTAGGAAACATCTATAGCGTTCTGAATATGCTGGAACTGGTGTTGCCGGAGGAAGTGTTGATGGCTAACCGGGAGTTGCTGGATATTGCCCGGCTGGCACATGCCCGTATGCAAGACCTGGTAGATTCGCTTCTGGATGTATCGAAGTTAGAGGCGGGCAATCTGGATATTGAACGTCTTCCGGCCAGCCTGAAACAGATTGTTGAAGAAGTGATGAAGATGGCAGCGATTTCTGTTGAACGGCGTGCGCTGGTTTTAGAGAGCCAGGTAGCGGCCGATCTGCCTTTGGTGATGATTGATGCGGACCGTATTCGCCGGGTGTTGACGAACCTGCTGGATAATGCCATCAAATTTACACCAGAAAACGGCCGTATACGGGTAAGCGCCCAGCCTACGGCCGACCAGATGATTCGGGTCAGTGTTGAAGATAGCGGCGCGGGCATTCCCCTGGCCGACCGCCAGCGCATCTTTGATCGTTTTGCGCAAATTCAGCGGGTAGGGCTGCGGCGCACACGCGGATATGGATTAGGGCTGGCTTTTTGTCGTCTGACGGTGGAGGCACATGGCGGGCGCATTTGGGTAGAGCCGGTGTCGGAAAATATGGGCAGCCGCTTTGTGTTTACACTGCCGGCAACAGGGTTGCCCACACCTGAAAATGGCTAAAGGGCCAGCTTTATAAAGGCATCTCGTTCCGGTAGCGGTGAAAAGCGTCTGAGCGCAGGAAAAAGAAGATAAACAGGCCGCCAAAAAAGCCGCCAAGATGGGCCCAATGCCCAACGGAGGCTTCGATATCAAATACCAATACTTGTAATGCGCGGGGAATTTCTAGCAGGACAAAGTAGAGGATTACCAGATAGGCGCGTGGGGTGGGGAAATATAAGGAGAGCAGGCTGTGCCCTAATCCTTTGTCGGACATAAAAATGTAACCGGCCCAAAAAAGAAAACTGACGCCAACCCACAGGCCGTTTAAGGCCGTCATATTAAAAACGGGTAGATACCAGAGCAGAAAAGCGACGCGAATGCGCCCTTTGGGAAAGAGCATGAGGTAAGCAGCCATGACTCCATATAATGCACCACTGGCACCGATGCCAGGTATTTGCGAGTTCATACGGGTGATGACGGCAACGATGTCAGCCATGAGGCCACAGACAATATAAAAGGTGAGGAAGCGCCAGGGACCACACACATCTTCCACCCGACGGCCGAAAACCCACAAGGCCAGCATGTTACTCATAAGATGAAACAAGCCGCCATGTAAGAACATATGGGTAACGGCCGTCAGCGCTCCCCCACCTTCCTGGTTGATTACCAGTGAGGGTGTGGTTCCCAGCACGTAATATGTGCCGACGTTACCGTCCACTGCCACCAACACCAAAATGTTTACCAGAATGATGGCCAATGTCATAAACGGCAGGCTGGTGTAGCGATTCTTTTCTATATCACTGATGGGAAACATGGCAGCTACCTGACGGCCGATGACAACGCCTGATGGTAAACCAGCAATTGATCATAGGAAACAGTCAGAACCAACATAATGGGAATAAAAACGATGAGAAAGCCTACAACGGCCAGGGCCAGGGCAGTCGCATGGTTGGGTATGCCTTGAGGCCCAAACAGTTTGTGCCAATAGATGTGGTGTGGCGTATTGGCCGCCCCGGCTATCAACAGGCTGCCCATTGCCACCAGGGGGATGCCCAGGTAGGCCAGCCAGGGTATATGCAGTGGATTTAGCCCGCCATGAATGAAGATGAGCAGCAGATAGACAAGGAGGGGGCCAAACCCCAGCCTCACCAAATTGGCATTTTCGCTGGTGAACACGATCGGCCGTTCCGCTTTCTTCTGTTGTTCTTGCGCCCATTTTTGTTGCGCGGCTTGCAGCTTGCGGGCATGTTTCCCGGCCATGTGGCGGTCGGCCGAATGGGGCGCATTTTGGGCAGCAAAGTGATAAGCGGCTACTGCCTTGCCGGTCAGATGAACTGCTTCATAAGCCTGGGCCAGTGCCAGGGGATCATCAAAATTTGCTCTCAGTTTTTTCAGGTGAATGGCTGCCTTTTCGTGTTCGGGGTTGAGTGTCAGGGCGGTCTCCAGGGCTACTATTTTTTCTGCCGGTGAGTGGGCCACCTGTGCCAGCCCCAGCCATGCCTTCAGATGAGAGGGGTTTTGGCGGACGAGCTGGTGGAGATATTGGCGTGCCTGCGGGTGACGGCCGTTTTTATATGCCCATACCGCTTCTTGATACAACGCCGCCTGATCGTTTTGCTCTTGTTGTTTCCGTTGGGCTTTTAGCTCTGGCAGGCGGTGTATTGCTTCTTCGTGGGCAGGATTCAGAATTAACACTGTTTCCAGCGCACGAATTTGTTCGTCCACATCCTCGGCAACTTTACTCAGCCACCACCAGCCCAGTTCATGGCGCGGCTGCCCCATGAGCAGTTCCTGTAACAAATTATGGGCATCCTGGCGACGGCCGTTATGTGCTGCCTTTATCGCTTCCCGAAAAAGATCCATGCTCATGCTACTTTTTGGGTGGTTCCAACCTGGTCAGGTCGGTCACAATTTCACGGCCGCGCTGAATCAACACCGTGGTCGGAGACGGTTCTGGTGTTGCTTCTGGTTGGGGGAAGGGCGGCAGATCAAACATCTTTCGCCAGGCATATCCCCCCACCAATTTAATGGAAGCCATTACCGGCGCAGCCAGGATCATGCCCAAAATCCCGGCAATTGAGCCACCCATCAAGACCGCAATCATGACCAAAATGGGGTTCAAATCCAGCGCATCTCCCACTATCCGGGGCACCAGTAAATTGTTTTCTAACTGCTGCACCAGTACCATGAACCCTAAAACAACCAGACCATATTGCCAGCTTGCCAGGTTAAAAATGGTCTCCGGCTGGAAAAAAGCCACCACACAGGCCGCGATCATGCTAATAATCGGGCCAATAACGGGAATAAATTCGAGCATTCCCGCTAACAATCCCAAAGCCAGGGAATTCTGCACGCCCAGCAGCGTCAGGCCAATCCATACCACGAAAAAAATGACCAACGCCAACGCTACCTGCCCCCGGAGATAGGCGTTCCAGGTACGGCCGAATTCCCGCATCATCCGTTCCGCATCCTGGCGGTAGCCGGGAGCCGTGGCCACACTACCCACATGATTCCTGAGAAAGGGAATTTCAGCGGCAAAGTAGATGGAGATGATAAAGATAAAGAAGATATTACCCAACAGGCGGATGGTCGCGGTTGCCATTGTACCTAAAATTTGCCCGCTGCGGCCCAAGGTTGGCTCGGCCAGGCTGAGAAGCTGGTCTTGAATCAGCCCCCAGTCCAGGGCGCGGGGGTCAAATTCAAACCCGGCAATGGCCATAGGGCGTAGGTTGGTGATGGTATTGCGGATGACGGCCGTAATCCCCTCGATCAACGATGGTGCATTGTTAATCAACATCTGGCTTTGTTGATACGCGGCCACACCTAAGGCCACTGCCCCGCCAACCACAATGACCGCCAGCCCCAAATAAACCAGCAAGATAGCATAAACCCGCTTCACATGAGAGCGCTCTTCCAGTATGACAATAAACGGATTCAGCAAATAGGCCAGAATGGCCGCAATGACCAATTGCTGAAGTAATGCTTCAAACCGATAAGCTATAAACGCCAGCAATATCAGCACAGTTACCGTTACAATGACCTTTGTGCTGCGTGCCCAGGGTGGCGATTCTATGCCTGATACGGATTGTTCTGTTGAGGGATTTTCTTTCTCGCCGTCCATAGTTGCTTGTGTATATGATTGGGCGATCCATTGCTCACCCCATCACCACATCACCCGCTCATTTCATCACCAGTTGTGTGAGGGTATCACAGGCTCGCCCACTCCGTCAATTTGCAGTTTCAGATACAATATGCTGAAAATCAGGTGCGCGATTTAGCAAATCGCGCACCTTCCTATGAGGAGGAACCCATGCGCAAGAAAGTAGTAATGATTACAGGCGCGGCCGGGGAAATCGGCCAGGCGCTCATTGATGAACTGACCCATCTAGATGGCTATTCCCTGCTCACGTTGGATTTACACACATTACCGGCAGAGATGCACGGCCGTACCATTCACATTCAGGGTGACATTCTCGATAAGACCCTCTTTGCCCGCCTTGTCACCGAATACGAAATTGACACCATCTTTCATCTGGCGGCGCTGCTCTCCACCCGCAGCGAATTTGCCCCCGAACTGGCCCATCAGGTTAATGTGAATGGCACCTTGACCTTGCTGCAACTGGCGGCCGAACAATCCCAACGGCGCGGCGAGCCGGTGCGCTTCATCTTTCCCAGTTCCATTGCCGCCTATGGCCTGCCCAATCTGGAAACGAAGGCCCGCGATTTTTATGTGCGCGAATGGGATTGGAACTACCCCACCACCATGTATGGTTGTAATAAACTCTACTGCGAGTTGCTGGGGGCCTATTACAGCGACCATTTCCAGCAGTTAGCCCGCACCAAACCGATCATGCTCGATTTTCGCAGTGTGCGCTTTCCAGGGTTAATCAGTGCCTATACCGTGCCCACCGGCGGCACCAGCGACTATGGGCCAGAAATGTTACACGCGGCCGCTGCCGGCAAACCCTACGCCTGTTTTGTGCGCCCAGACAGCACCATCCCTTTCATGGCAATGCCGGACGCTGTAACCGCCTTACTCAATCTCTGGCACGCACCGACGGAAAGCCTGACCCGGCGCGTGTACAACGTTACCAGTTTCAGTCTGTCGGCCGCCGAGTTTCACGAACGGGTGTTGCAGGCGTTTCCCGATGCCCACATAACATTTGAGACCGATGTGCAGCGCCAGGGCATTGTGGATAGCTGGCCGGCCGGGCTGAACGACAAAGCGGCCCAAACAGATTGGGGCTGGCGGCCGGCTTATGATGTAAACCGAGCATTTGATGAATACCTGGTGCCAAACATTCGGCAACGATACACAAGCTAATGCGCTGTCCCCTGTACCGATTATCTACTATTGGTCCGTATTCTTAAACTCATTGCACAACATTATTTTCACTAGATAGGGGCGGGGAGGGCGAGGCAACCGGGAATGTGTAACAACCAGTGGGGGGAAGGTGTTACCCGGTTGCCCCGCCCCTACGACGACAGGGTATGTGTAGGGGCGGGACGGTTGGGAAAGATATAAAATCAGCGGCGATATGTGATTCCCAACCGTCTCGCCCTGTCCCAGTTGGGAAAGATATAAAATCAGCGGCGATATGTGATTCCCAACCGTCTCGCCCTG
>CAZOPF010000055.1:0-7152 GCA_964581605.1 uncultured Ardenticatenaceae bacterium | reverse complement strand
ATCAGCGGCGATATGTGATTCCCAACCGTCTCGCCCTGCCCCGGTTGGGCAAGATATAAAATCAGCGGCGATATGTGATTCCCAACCGTCTCGCCCTGCCCCGGTTGGGCAAGATGCAAAATCAGCGGCGATATGTGATTCCCAACCGTCTCGCCCTGCCCCGGTTGGGCAAGATGCAAAATCAGCGGCGATATGTGATTCCCAACCGTCTCGCCCTGCCCCGGTTGGTGGGGTTGCGGGGAGGGCGAGGCAACCGGGAATGTGTAACAACCAGTGGGGGGAAGGTGTTACCCGGTTGCCCCGCCCCTACGACAGGTGGGCGGTGGTGGGAATTCTTGTGAGAGTTTTGTGAGACGGCCGTATTACACTCCCGCCAGTAATCGGTAAACAG
Organism: uncultured Ardenticatenaceae bacterium; assembly: GCA_964581605.1. Lineage (GTDB taxonomy): Bacteria > Chloroflexota > Anaerolineae > Promineifilales > Promineifilaceae > CAADGU01. Next base: position 6,761 of record CAZOPF010000055.1, on the reverse strand, counting down.
TGACCGGTTATCAGTGGGTGGAAATGGACGAACAGCAAGATACCGGGGTGATGTCTCAATTTGAAAAGGAGGCGCACTCCTTTGTCATCCGAATTTGGAAAGAAAATCGGGACGATGGAACCGCACCTGCACCCGATGCCCCCATCTGGCGCGGCTGGATTCGCCACGTACAATCTGACCACCAGTATTACTTCACCGACACCGCCGAAATCAGTCGCATTGTCGCCCGTTATACCACCCACGACGCCGAACTAGATAACCTGTTTGAACCGATCCAAAAAGGGGCCAGCCATGATCGGTGATCTGATCCACGAAGGAACGCGAGAGGGCTTCGCCGACAGCCAGGCGCAGTTGCTAGCCGGGCTGGCGGTAGTGGATTTGCGCATCAAATGGGCAGTAGCACGGGCGCGGGCCAATGGCTTGAATCCGCAAGATGAGTTTCGCGGTCTCTACATTTCCGATGATCAGATTACCGCACTGCTGGGGTTTGACATCGGCCAACATCTCTGGTCGGCTAACGGGCATGGGGCCAACGGACACGGCCCCCACGGGAGTGTCCATTGGCCCGAACTGATCGCCAATGCCCGCGCCCGCTGGCAAGCACAAACCCGTGCTGCCCGCGAAGCCGGGGTGATGATGCGGCTGGATGAGATGACCCAGGCGTTTGGCCTGACGTTGGAAGAAGCAGAGGCATTTTTACTGGCGCTGGCCCCGGAAATTGACCCCCGTTATGCCCAGATTTACGCCTATTTGCAGGATGATGTGACCCGCAAACGGCCGTCCGTAGACCTCCTCCTCAACCTGCTCACCGATAACTTTGGCGATAAATTGCAGCAGCGGCGGCTCCTGGGTGACAACGGCCGTCTGCTGCAAACCCGCCTCTTGCAGCGCGAAGGCGACCGCGAATTCCTGGCGCAAACGGTACGGCCGTATCCCCACCTCATTGAATTTTTGCTGGATGACGATCAGCTCGATCCCAAACTGGAAGGAATAGCGCACCTGCGCCACGCGGGCCAAACACCGCTTCGCCGCCTGTCTGCGGATTTTGTAGCCCGGCTGACACAGGTTTATGATGGCCTGACGCACCCGCCCTTTTTTGCCTTTTATGGCAGTTACGGCACGGGGCGGCAGGAAGCGGCCCTCAAGCTGGCTGAATTTTGCAGGCAACCGTTATTAACCGCCAACCTGGCGGCCATCACTGCGCAGGAAGATGAACGGGATGAATTGCTGCGGCGGGTGCTGCGTGACGGCCGTCTCTACCAGGCCACCCTCTACCTCACCCACTGGCAGGCGCTGTTGCAAGACGGCCGTCCGCCCCACGCCCTCTTTGCCGAACTACTGGCCTACCCGCACACCGTCATCGTCGCCGGGGAAACGGAATGGCAGCCGGCCAATGCCCGGCGGCAGCGCCCCATTTTCGCCATCACCTTTCCCACGCCCGATTTTGACGGCCGTCTGGCTATCTGGCAGGCACAGTTAGAAAACGAACAAGGGCTGGATTTAACGGCCGTCGCCACCTATTTCCGCTTCTCCCCCGGCCAGATTGAAGACGCCATCGCCACCGCCCACGACCTGGCCCGCTGGCGTGGCGAACCATTAACAACGGCCGACCTCTTTGCCGCCAGCCGTGCCCATTCCAACCAAAACCTGGCCGCATTGGCCGCCAAAATTCAGCCGCGCTACACCTGGGACGACATTGTGCTGCCCGCCGACACCCTCAACCAACTGCGCGAAATGGTCAACACCGTGCGCCAGCGCCCCACCGTCTATGGTGACTGGGGCTTTGACCGCAAATTGGCGCTGGGCAAAGGATTGAGCGCCCTCTTTGCCGGGGAATCGGGCACCGGCAAAACGATGGCCGCAGACATCATGGCCGGGGAATTGGGGCTGGATTTGTACAAAGTAGACCTCTCCACCCTGGTTAGCAAATACATCGGCGAGACGGAGAAAAACCTCGACCGCATTTTTACCGAAGCCGCCACCAGCAACGCCATCCTCTTTTTTGACGAGGCCGACGCTATTTTTGGCAAACGCTCGGAAGTGAAAGACAGCCACGACCGCTATGCCAACATCGAAATCAGCTACCTGCTGCAACGCATGGAAGCGTATGATGGTGTGGTCATCCTGGCTACCAATTTGCGGGCTAATCTGGACGAAGCGTTCACCCGCCGCCTGCACTTTGCCATCGAATTCCCCTTCCCGGAAGCGGCCGACCGCGAACAAATCTGGCGCGTTAACTTCCCACTGGAAACGCCTCTGGCCCCCGATGTGAACTGGTTGTTGCTGGCGCAGCGTTACCCGTTGGCCGGCGGCAATATCCGCAACATCATCCTGGCGGCCGCGTTCCTGGCGGCCGAACAGGGACAGCCAGTGGGTATGGCTCACCTGCTGCACGCCGCCCGCCGTGAATATCAGAAAATTGGCCGGTTGATTGATGATCGGTTGTTTAGAACGTAGCGCGCCTCACGCGCTTCGTTCATGGAGGAACCCATGCCATCTGAACATGCTTTTGAAGATAAGGGAAAAGTAAAACCAAAGCCGACAGTGGAAACGGCCGCACCCCAAAAACAGAACGCCCCCGTCTCGGCGGATCCATTGGCAGGGCGGCTGGATGCCACGGCCGTACAACACATGCAGCAAACGGTGGGCAACACGGCCGTGCAGCGATTCCTGGCCCAACGCAGCGGCAGTGGCCCCACCGAACTGGACGACGGCACCGCCAACGCCATCCAGCAGCAGCGTGGCAGCGGCCATGGCCTGGACGAGGGCATGGCCGCCAAAGCCGGGGCCACCCTGGGCCAGGATTTCAGCGGCGTCAAAATTCACACCGACGGCCAGGCTGACCAGCTCTCGCACCAATTAGGCGCCAAGGCATTCACCACCGGCAACGACATCTTCTTCCGTTCCGGGGAATACAACCCCGCCAGCAGCGAAGGCCAGACCCTCATCGCCCACGAACTCACCCATGTGGTGCAGCAAGGGGCGTCGGCTCCATCTGTGCAGGGCAAAATGGCCGTCAACGACCCCAACGACCAGTATGAAGCCGAGGCCGACCACGTGGCCGAAACCGTCATGGCCCAACCCGACGACATCCAACGTGCGCCTGAAGAAGAAGAGATGGTACAGGAGCAGGAAGAGGACGAATTAGTGCAAGAACAGGAAGAGGATGAACTGGTGCAAGAACAGGAAGAAGACGAATTGGTGCAGAATGCCGAAGCGGAAGATGAGGAGATGGTTGTGTGACGCAGTCATTGGGTAGCTACCCAATGACGCAATTACCCAATTACTCAATTACCCAACTACAAAAGGTTTCTGCCATGCTCGCCGATCTGGACGAATCCATCAAAAAACTACTCGTCGCCGAAATTCCCATCAAAAATGGGGAGATTGACGTGAAGTTTGACCAGCCCAAGCGTGAATGGAGCGCCAAACTGGCTAAACCAACGATCAACTTCTTCCTCTATGACGTGCGCGAAAACGTCGTCTTGCGCCAGCACCAATGGGAGCAAATCAAACAAAACGGCGGGCCACACCTGGATCTGGCGCATCTAAAACGCACTCCCTTCCGCGTGGATTGTTACTACATGATCACCACCTGGGCGGCCGAACCAGATGACGAGCACCGACTGCTCTCCCGCGTCCTCATGGCCCTGTTCCGCAATCCCATCCTGGAAGAAACCTTCCTGGTGGGTGATATGCAGGGGCAGGCATTTGAAATTCAGGGGCGTGTGGCCAGCCATGACAAGCTAACCAATCCGGCCGAAGTGTGGAGCGCGCTGGATAACGAGATGCGCCCCAGCATCTCCTATCTGGTGACGGTGGCGATGGATCCGTGGCAAGAAGTGACCGGGCCGCCGGTACGCACCTTCACCATGCGCACCGGGCTGGCCCCTGACCCGCGCCAGGGTGCGTTGGAACCGGGTACGAGCACGGCCGCCGAAGCCCTCTACATTGGTGGTTACGTGCTGCAAAAAGGACAGCCACAGCCGGGCATACGGGTAGAGATACGCGAGCGGGGATTGGTGGATGTGACGGATAAGGACGGCCGTTTCCGTCTAGGTGGTTTACTCGATGGCAGCTACACCCTGGTTGCCACCCCCGAAACCGGCAAACCAAAGGAACTCAAAATCATCGTCCCCAACGAAAAAGGTAACTACGATATTGACCTGTCGTAACGCGATTTTCCAAATCACATTACGCAGCCTGGAGAAATAATCACAAATGAAACCTTACAACCTCAACCAATATCGCGCCCCACCTGTTAGTAAACAGTAAGCAGTAAGCAGTTACTCTTACTGCTTACTGCTTACTGCTTACTGCTCACTGCTCACTGCTCACTGTTTGTCTTGATATATGGCGGCCCGGTTCCCCAACCGGCCCCACGTTCACAAGGAGAATGAAATATGGCTGTAGCATACGCAACTCCTGGTGTCTATGTTGAACAGGTAGACAAAGGCACCAAGCCCATCGAGGCGGCGGGGACATCCATCACCGCCTTTTTGGGCATTACAGCCGAAGCCAGCATCAAGTCCATCAATGACAAGGGCGAAGAAATGCGCGACTCCGTCTTGGGGCGCGCCATGCTTGTCACCAACTGGACGCAGTACAACAACATCTTTGGCGGATTCGTCGAAGGTGCGTACATGCCCGATGCGGTCTACGGCTACTTTAACAACGGCGGTGGCCCCTGTTACGTCACCAGCCTGCGCGCCATCACCGAGATGCCCAAGCCCAAAGCCAAACCCGCACCCAAGAAACCGGCGGCCAAAGCGGACGAAGCCCCGGCCGAAGGCGGCGATGCGGCAGCAGCGGAACCGGAACCCAGCTTCGGCCCGCTGACGGCCAAAGAATTCATCGGCGATGTGTCTGAGCGCACCGGCATTAACGGGTTGGAAGCATTCAGCAACATCAGCCTGCTGGTCTGCCCGGATGTGTTTTATGGGTACGATGGCTCTGAGGATGCCAAAAAGCGCGTCAAGCAGGTGCAGACGGCAATGATCGCCCACTGCGAAAATATGCAGTACCGCTTTGCCCTGTTGGATACGCCGCCCGGCCTCAGCGCCCAGGACGCCCGCGACTGGCGCTACTACGTCAACTTCGATACCTCCTATGCGGCCCTGTATTACCCCTGGATCGAAGTGGCCGACCTCAGCGACAGCCCGCAGAACAGCAAGTTTGTGCCACCCAGCGGCCATGTGGTTGGCATCTACAACCGCACCGACGCCGAACGCGGCGTTCACAAAGCCCCGGCCAACGAAGTGATCCTGGGTGCGACCAATCTGGAAATTGACCTGACCAAAGGTGAACAAGACACGCTGAATCCCATTGGCGTGAACTGCATCCGCTCCTTCCCTGGACGGGGCATCCGGGTCTGGGGGGCGCGTACCCTCAGCAGCGATGGTTCGTGGCGTTACATCAACGTGCGCCGTCTGTTCAGCCAGGTCGGGCAATCGCTGGATGTGGGTTTGCAGTGGGTGGTGTTTGAACCCAACGATAGCAACCTGTGGGCGCGGGTGCGGCGGGACATTGTCGCTTTCTTGCGCGTTGTCTGGCGCAGTGGGGCGCTTTTTGGGGCTACCCCGGAGCAGGCGTTCTACGTGAAGTGCGACGAGGAACTCAACCCGCACGAGATCCGTGACCTGGGTCAGCTCATTATTGAAGTCGGTATGGCGCCGGTGAAACCGGCCGAATTCGTTATCTTACGCCTGAGCCAGTGGGCCGGCGCGGATGCGGAAGCGTAAAGAGAATTATGAAGGATGAATTATGAATTATGAAACCCTTCATAATTCATAATTCCTAATTCTTAATTCTCCAAAGGAGAGTGTCTGATGGCAGATCGTGAAGACCCCCTTGTTGGTTTTCATTTCGGCGTGGAAGTTCAAGGTGTCATCACCGGCTACTTCACTGAATGTTCTGGTTTAGGCTCGGAACAGGAAATTGTGGAGCATAAGGTGATCACGGAATCGGGCCAGGAAGTGGTGATGAAGCTGCCCGGCCGGTTGAAGTGGGAGAATATCACCTTGAAGCGGGGCATTACCAGCAGCATGGACATCTGGAACTGGCGTAAGCAAGTGGAAGATGGCAATGTGGATGCGGCCCGGCACAATGGGTCGGTGGTGATGTATAACCAGCAGTTAGCGCCGGTGGCCCGCTGGAATTTTGAGAATGCGTGGCCGGTGAAGGTGAGCGGCCCGCAGCCGAAAGCGGACAGCAACGAGATTGGTGTAGAAGAATTGACGATTGCGCATGAGTATATTGTGCGCGTGCAGTAGGTGATCTGGTGTTTTAGTGTTTGGGTGTTTGTGTAAATGAACACCCGAACACTAAATCACTAAAACACTTGATCATGCAGACTGAAGTGGAATTTTATCTCCCCAGAGGGTATGTGGATACGGCCGGGATGGTGCATCAATACGGCCGTATGCGCCTGGCGCTGGCGATGGATGAAGTGGAAGCGATGAACGACCCCCGTGTGCGGGCCAATGAATCGTACTTGCCGATTCTGTTGTTGAGCCGGGTGGTGACACAGGTGGGGACGGTCACGGCCGTGACCCCTGACCTGATCGCCCACCTCTTTGCCGCCGACCTGGCCTATCTGCAAGAACTGTACCTGCGGCTCAACAGCAGCGAACACGTGGCCATCGGCGCCATCTGCCCCACCTGCCATACCGCCTTCCAGGTGCAGGTAGCGCCCTTGGGGTGACAAGGTGACAAGGTGACAAGGTGACAAGGTGACAAGGTGACAAGGTGACAAGGTGACA
>CAZOPF010000054.1:21849-36663 GCA_964581605.1 uncultured Ardenticatenaceae bacterium | reverse complement strand
CCGCTGATTTTGCATACCGGTGTGGCCAGCGTGGAGGAACACGAACGGCCGTATGAGGAGTATTATCGCGTACCAGCAGTGACGGCGACGGCCGTGAACCAGGCGCGGCAACAGGGTAAACGCCTCATCGCCGTGGGCACCACCGTCATCCGCGCTCTGGAAACCGTCACCGACAGTGAAGGTCTCACCCACGCAGGCACAGGCTGGACCGATGTGATCATCACCCCTCAACGCGGCATCCGCGCCGTGAATGGCCTGCTCACCGGCCTGCACGAGCCGGAAGCCACCCATTTAGCCATGCTGGAAACGTTGTGCGGCCGTGCCCATCTGCACCACACCTACCAGCAAGCTCTCGCCCACCATTACCTCTGGCACGAATTTGGCGACCTGCATTTGATTCTGCCGTAGGGGCGTATGGCCATACGCCAGCAATTCTCAGTCTGAACTGTTTGCTACCATCGCCACCGATTGAAATCGGTGTCTGCCAGGCGTAAACGCGCTAAAGCGCGTTGGGGGTGGCTCTGATAACGTGCTTTAGCACGTTTTTTGTATCAGCCTATGAATTCATTCATAGGCAATGGCGGCAGAATGAGAATTGCTGGCCATACGCCAGCCATTCGAAATATGGTCTAAACCGTAGGGGTGGGACAGGCGGGCCACGTTTTGGTTTTGCACAAAGGAAGTAGTTCCCGCCTGTCTCACCCCGTTTTGCGGCCACATGGGGCGAGACGGCGCGGGCAAAAGGGCCGCTATCAGAGCCAGTTCAACCCCCGCCGTCCCGCCCCGACAGTTCATTGATTTCATATTTTCGAATTGCTGGGCCATACGCCCCTACTTTTGCCCCAACCCTCAATCTGTGCTAAAAATCAGCACCTATGCTGTTGGTTAATTGGCCCCATCAATTACCCAATTACCCAATTACCCAATTACCCACCAAACCATGCACGAGATACAAAAGGCCGGCCAAATGCTTACCAGGTATGAAACACCGGTAACGGTTGAACATACCCTGGCGCTGTTGGCACAGTACGGCCGTGCCGCCCGCCTGATTGCCGGTGGCACCGACCTGCTGCTGGAACTGGCCCGCCGCCAACGCCCCGGCGTGGAAATCCTCATTGACATCAGCCGCATCCCCGGTCTGAACGAAATCAAACGGGACAACGATGGCCTGATTCACCTGGGGCCACTGGTGACGCATAACCAGGTGGTGGCCTCGCCGCTGCTGGTGGCGCGGGCGCTGCCGCTGGCGCAGGCGTGCCTGGAAGTGGGTTCACCGCAGTTACGCAACCGGGCCACCGTCGCCGGGAATCTGGTCACCGCCAGCCCCGCCAATGACACCATTTCCGCGCTCATGGCGTTGGGAGCACAGGTCACGCTGGCTTCCACAACCGGGCAGCGCACCGTTCCCCTTCATGCGTTTTATACCGGCGTGCGCCGCACGGTGATGCAGCCGGAAGAGATGCTGATTGACATTGCCTTCCCGGCGTTGGAAGCTGATCAACGGGGCATTTTTGTGAAATTGGGGCTGCGCCGGGCACAGGCCATTTCGGTGGTACACCTTGCCATTGTGCTGCGGCTGGATGAGGGTGTCGTCACGGCCGTGACCATTGCCCAGGGCAGCGTGGCCCCCACCGTCATCACCAGCCCCACCGCTGAAGCGTATCTGGTGGGCCAATCATTGACCGATGAAACCATTGCCGAAACCGCCCGCTTAACGGCCGCCATCCCCACGCCGATTGATGATATGCGGGGCACGGCCGTGTACCGCCGCCAGATGATCGCCATCATGGTCAAACGCGCCCTGGTTGCCTTGCGTGATGGGCAGGAGCGCAGCCAATGGCCCGCCCAGCCGGTGATGCTGACAGCCGATGTGACGCCTGGCCATCTGGCGACGGCCGTGAGCCATGATGAACAGACGATGATTGAGGCAATGGTGAACGGCCGTCCACTACGCGCTCCAGGATTAAACAAAACCCTGCTCCACTGGCTGCGCGATGAAGCGGGCCTCACCGGCGCTAAAGAAGGGTGCGCCGAAGGAGAGTGTGGCGCGTGTACGGTGTATCTGGACGGTACGGCCGTGATGTCCTGTCTGGTTCCGGCGGCACGGGCACACGGCGCACACATCGTCACCATCGAAGGGCTGGCCGAAAATGGGCAGCTTCACCCCTTGCAGCGGGCGTTTATCGAAACAGGTGCGGTGCAATGTGGCTACTGCATCCCCGGCTTCATCATGTCCGGCGCGAAATTGCTGGACGAAATTCCAACCCCCTCCCACGCCCAAATCCAGCAAGCCTTCAGCGGCAACCTCTGCCGCTGCACCGGCTATTACAAAATCATCGAAGCCGTCGAAAAGACGGCGAGCCGCTAACAATATGGTGACAACCAACACCTTCAGGAAAGAAATTTATGGAGACAGTACAAGTTTCAATCGAATTACCTCAAGGGGTTTTTTCGGCGCTTCGTCAGGATCCGGAAACGTTTATGGACGAGATGCGTCTGGCCGCCGCCATCAAATGGTATGAGTTGGCACGGGTTTCGCAGGCTAAAGCAGCCGAAATTGCTGGCCTGTCGCGTGCTGAGTTCCTGGCAGCCCTCTACCAGTTTGGCGTCACTCCATTTCAATACGGCACGGCTGACGATCTGATAGCAGAAGTGACTCGTGGCTGAACAGTGGGTGGTTAATGCGTCGCCGCTCATTATAATGAGCAAAATCGGGCAGGCACAGTTGTTTGCGGCTCTGGCAGAAACAGTTGTCGTACCAACGGCCGTTGTGTCAGAAATTGTGGCTGGGCCGTCAGATGACCCTGCCCGCCAGTTTTTGCAAGGAAAAAGTGATCTACAAATTGTGGAAATCGGTGTCGCGCCTGCTGAATTGCAGGCCTGGGATTTGGGTGCGGGAGAAACGGCCGTGATGACATATGCTCTGGCACATCCGGGTTGGACGGCCGTTCTGGATGATAACGCTGCCAGGAAATGCGCCAGGAGTTTTAACATCCCCGTAAAGGGAACTTTAGCCGTGGTGATCCTGGCTAAACAAAAAGGATTGATCCCTTCGGCCGCTGATGTGTTGCGCCAACTTCAGGCTCACCAATATCGAATCAAAGACGAGATTGTTCGAGAGGCGTTGCGCGTCACAGTGAATGAAATCTGGTGATGGACAAAACTTGTCCTTCGCGGATCAAAGAACTATGAGCATTGGAACCTCTCCATATCGTGTGGATGCGCCGGGCAAAGTGACCGGGGCGGCGTTGTTTCCGGGGGATTTGACGCGGGAACGGTTGTTACACGCCAAAGTGCTGTTTAGTAATCAGCCCCATGCCCGCATGGTGCGCATGGATACTAGCGCGGCCGAGGCGGTGCCGGGCGTGATTGCCATTTTCACGGCCGCCGACGTGCCGGTGAATGAGTATGGGCTGACGATGTTTGACCAGCCGGTGCTGGTGGGGGTGAACGGCAGTGGGCGCAGCCCCGTTCCCTCCGACGTGAGCCGGTGGGAAGGGGATCAGGTGGCGATGATTGTGGCCGAGACGGAAACGGCGGCGGCACAGGCGCGGGAGCGAATTGAGATTGAGTGGGAACAATTGCCCATCATCCCGGATGTGGACACGGCCGTGCGCGATGAAATCCTGCTCCACCCCGAACATCCCAACCAGAGCAACATCTACCACCATTACAAAATCCGCAAAGGAGATATGGCCGCCGGTTGGGCCGCCGCCGAGGTGATCATTGAAGGCGAATACCACCTACCCAACCAGGAACACGCCTATTTGCAGCCGGAAGCGGCCTTGAGCTATGTGGACGAGCAGGGGCGGGTAACGGTGGAGATTGCCGGGCAGTGGACGCATGAAGACCAGGCGCAAATTGCCCACGCGCTCGATTTGCCGCCGGAGCAGGTGCGCATCATTTACCCGGCGATTGGTGGCGCGTTTGGCGGCCGTGAAGATATGTCGTTGCAGATTGTGATGGCGCTGGCCAGCTGGAAATTGCACCAGCGCGGCGAGACGCGCCCCGTTCGCTGCATCTGGAGCCGGGAAGAGAGCATCATCGGCCACCACAAGCGGCACCGGGCGCGGGCCAAAACACGGTGGGGGGCCACAAGAGAGGGGAAGATTACGGCCGTAGAAGCCGAACTGTATATGGATGCCGGCGCCTACAACTACACCACCAACAAAGTGATGGGCAATTTCCATTTGACGGTGGGCGGGCCGTATGAAATTCCGAACGCCCACATTGACAGCTACGCCGTCTATACCAACAGCGTGCCCGGCGGCGCGTTTCGCGGCTTCGGTGCGCCCCAGGGCTGTTTTGTGGCCGAGTCGCAGATGAACAAACTGGCCGAAGCGCTGGGCATGGGCCCGGTGGAGCTACGCCTGAAAAATTGCTACCGCGAAAACAGCATCGGCATCACCCAAACCCCTCTGCCCGCTGGCGTCAGCCTGCCCCAGGTGATTGAGGCGTGTGCCGCGGCGGGATGGAGCGGGGGAGCAGAGGAGCAGGGGGGCGGAGGAGAAGAGGTTCACCTTCGCCCCTCCGCCCCTCTGCTCCCTCGCTCTTTTGAATCCCTCCCCCCCGATCCCACCACCCTCCGCTTTGGTCGCGGTTTTGCCTGCGCTTACAAAAACATCGGCTACTCGTTTGGTTTCCCGGAGCGGTGCGAGGCGACCATTGAACTGTACGGCGCGGGCAGTATTGAGCGGGTGGTGCTGAAACATGCGGCGGCGGAGGTGGGGCAGGGCACACACACGGCGCTGCGGCAGATGGCGGCTACGGCCGTTGGCGTGCCGCTGGAAATGGTAGAACTGGTGATGTCGGATACGGCCGTGACCGGTGATTCTGGCTCCGTTTCCGCTTCACGCATGACGTGGATGGCGGGTAATGCCATTCAACTGGCAGCCGAAGCCGCCAAACAAGAGTGGACGGATGAAGACCGCCCGGCCGTCGGCCATGCGCGGTTCACGCCACCCGCCACCCAACCCTTACACCCGGAAACGGGCCACGCCACGCCCAATTTTGCCTATGGCTATGTGGCCGAATGTGTAGACCTGGCGGTGGACATAGAAACAGGACACATCCACCTGCTGCGGGTGGTGTGCGCCGATGATGTGGGCAAAGCGATCAATCCCCGGCTGATTGAGGGGCAAATAGAAGGCGGCGTGGTGCAGGCGTTGGGGTATGCGGTGACGGAGGAGTTGGTGGTGCGGGACGGCCGTACCCTCAATCCCCGCTTCAGCACCTACCTCATCCCCGGCGTGCGCGATATTCCCGATGCGGTCGAATCGGTCATTCTGGAAATCCCCGACCCACGCGGCCCCTGGGGCGCGCGCGGCATGGCTGAGATGCCCTTTATCCCCCTGGCGGCGGCCATTGCTGCCGCCTTGCACGACGCCACCGGCGTCTGGTTTAATGAGATTCCGCTCACGGCCGTTAAAGTGGCGGCCAGATTACGTGATGCCTGAGTGGATTCTCATGCATCACGCCTAAACCTATGGAACAAATCATTCAACAACTGAATCAAAAGGTAGCGGCCGCCGAAGATGACATTCTGCGCTTTTTCCGTGAAATTGTGGCGATTCCCAGTATGAACAGTGACATTGAAGCGGTCGGCCGGCGCATTGGCGCAGAGATGACCAGGCTGGGCTACGACGAGGTGTACGTAGATAAATATGGCTCGATTGTGGGGCGGATTGGCAGTGGCCCCAAAATCCTGCTCTACGACACCCACATAGACACCGTGGGCATTGGCGACCCCGCCCAATGGGAATGGGACCCGTTCATCGGCAAGGTGGAAGATGGCCTGTTATACGCCCGCGGCGCACTGGACGAGAAAAACAGCACGCCTGGCATGGTCTACGGTCTGGCCTTTGCCCGCGACCTGGGATTGTTAGACGGCTTCACCTGTTACGTCCTGGGCAACATTGAAGAGTGGTGCGATGGTGTGGGCTGCGCCGCTTTCCACGATTGGGAGGGGGTACATCCTGACTTTGTGGTCATTGGCGAACCAACCAACATGAAGGTGTATCGCGGCCATAAGGGGCGGTATGAACTGGAAGTGACCTGCAAAGGCAAAAGCGCCCACGCCGCCAGCAACTACATGGGCGACAACGCCATTTACAAAATGCTGCCGGTGATTGAGGCTATCTCAAAGCTAGAGGAAACGTTCACGCCAGATGCGTTTTTGGGGATCGGCCGTATCACCGCCACCACCATTCGCAGCGTCAGCCCCAGCAACAATGCCGTGCCCGACGAATGTACCATCTTCATTGACCGCCGCATCACCTTTGGCGAAACCAAAGAACTGGTGCGCCAGCAAATTGAAGCCATTATCCCCGCTGCCACCCGCAAAGATTTTGAAATTCGTGGCCTCACCTACACCGAGCCGAGCCACACCGGGGCGGTGTATGAATATGAGCAATACTTCCCCTCCTGGGCTTTCCCCGAAGACCATCCATTGGTTGTGGCTGGACGAGAAACGATGCAAGCGCTCTGGCCGAATACCAATGATTTTCACGGCCAGGGCAAATGGGACTTTTCCACCAACGGCAACTATTGGGCCGGCAAATTGGGCATCCCCTGTATCGGTTTTGGCCCTGGCAATGAAATTTATGCTCACGCGGTGAATGAGCACGTACCCCTGGCCGATGTGGTGGAGGCCACGAAGTTTTATGGGTTGTTGCCCTTGATGTTGAGGTAGGGAATGCAAGACATCCGATTTTTCCAAAAAATCGGATGTCTGATACGCGGGCCGTCGGGCCACCGAATAGAATTCGGCGTCTGATATACACAAACGCGCTGAAGCGCGTTTTGGTGACGGTAACGGCGGGATGTTACTCAAACCGGAAGTTTAGTCAGGGTAATAGCTCGTTGACTGGTAACAAAGCTACCTGCTCATCACCTAAAATGACAGGTATTTCATCTGTCTCCCGGTACGTGACCATGTGATGATAGGTGGGATTAGCCGTCTGACCAGATGGCTGGGTATACACCTCAATCTGGCGTTCTGGCAGGTTAACAATCCAATAAGTGGCAATTCCGGCACGGGCATAAATCCGCTTTTTCCAATTTTGATCCTGCATTACCGTAGAATCTGCTACTTCAATAACCAGAGCAACATCTTCCGGCCCCGGGTGACGTTGTACAAAATCTCGTTTTTTACCTTTAACAACGATCACATCTGGTTCCGGTTCGCTCTCCTCAGTGGTGATGGGCTGCTGAGATTTAACAAAATAACCTGAGCCAGCTACGGCCGTTAATTCGTCACGAATTTGATCTGTGGTAAAGCTATGAGGCGGATGAACTGTCATTTTTTCTACCAGATACCCTTCCAGGAGTTCCAATCGGTCATTTTCGGTGAGCAGCCCGGCTTCAATCATGTCGTGGTATCGTTCCACGCTGATTTGCCACAATTGTGGTTGGGTAATTTCATTAATGGCGGGATTCAAAAGTAATGTCATTTCAGCAACCCATCAGGTTAAACCAGGATTGTGTAGATTATAACATGAATGAGTACGTTGAATGCCGGTCTATTTACGGCAATACAAAACTGATTGCTAGAGATAAATTGGCCTTTCGCACGGCCGTGTACGCCATCATCGTCCACCAGGGCAAAATCTTGTTGCTCAACTCCCGTTCGGCTCACGTTTGAATTGCTCAATGATACGGATGTAGAGGACACAGAAGTAGAATGTCCCCGCTGGTATGATCCGCAACAGATAGACGAAACCATATTGCAGGGCTTTAATGGACTTATCGTAGATTATCTCAAAAACATTGAAGTGGAGGAAAGATAGATGCAAACTCATTTACGTGGTCGGGATATGATCACAACGCAGGAATGGACGAAGGATGAAATTGATACGGTGCTGGATGTGGCCTTTGAGTTGAAGCGGCAGCGGGCGTTGGGCATTTCCCATGCCTCGCTGCGGGACAAGGTGCTGGCGATGCTGTTTTTCTTCACCAGCACGCGCACACGGGCCAGCTTTGAGGCGGGTATTGTGCAGTTAGGCGGGCACGGGGCGTTTATTGACAGCACCACCACGCAAATCAGCCATGGGGATACGGCGAAGGAGATTGGGGAGATTTACGGCCGTTACTTCGACGGTATCGCCATTCGCCAGTGTGATTGGGGGGTGGGCAACCAGTATATCCGCGACGTAGCCGCCGCCAGCCGCGTGCCGGTGCTGAATATGCAGTGTGACCATTTCCACCCGTTCCAAATTTTGGCCGACCTGATGACCATTATCGAGAAAAAGGGCGACCCGCGCGGGCTGACGATCAATGTGAGTTATGCCTATGCTGCCAGCTACCAAAAACCGATGAGCGTGCCCATCAGCCTGATTTTGCTAATGACCCGTTTTGGCATGAACGTGCGCCTCACCCATCCGCCAGAATTTTTCCTGATGCCGCAATACGTGGAACAGGCGAAAGAAAATGCACGGAAGGCACGTGGTTCGTTTGAGATTCTGGATGATTTTGACGCCGGGTTTAAGGATGCGGACATTGTGTATCCCAAAGCGTGGGGCTGCATGTTAACGACTGAAAATCATCAAGAATCGGCCGAGATCAGCAAGAAGTACACAGGCTGGATCACCGACGAACGGCGGATGGCGCTGGCCAAACCGGATGCCATCTACATGCACTGCCTGCCGGCCGACCGCAACATTGAGGTGACGGACGGGGTGATTGATGGCCCGCAGAGCGTGGTCTACGACGAAGCGGAAAACCGGCTGCATGTGCAGAAAGCGGTGATGGCGCTTACTATGTAGTGAACACAAATGGAACACATTTTCCACCTGAAATGCCTGATTTGCGGCCGTACCTATCAGCCGGACGAGGTGGCGTATGTCTGCCCGGAACATGGAAATGAGGGGATTTTGGATGTGGTGTATGACTACGGCCGTATCCCCCCCCACATCTCCCCTACCACCTTAGCCACCAACCGGGAAACCTCCATCTGGCGTTATAAACCGCTGCTGCCAGTGGCCCCAGACGCTCCTACCCCACCCCTGGCTGTCGGCTGGACGCCCCTCTACAAAACCGACCGGCTGGCAAATGACCTGGGTCTGCAAAATGTGTGGGTGAAGGATGACGGCCGTAACCCCACCGCCAGCTTCAAAGACCGCGCCAGCGCCATTGCCGTCGTCAAAGCAAACACGGTAGGGGCGAGGCAGGCGGGAAATCATTTCGCCGAAGGGAAAACGATATTCCCGCCTGCCTGGCCCCTACAAACCATCATTACCACCGCCAGCACCGGCAACGCGGCGGCGGCATTGGCCGGATTGTGCGCCAGCGTGGGGCAGCCGAATGTCATTTTTGTGCCCCAATCCGCACCGCCAGCAAAGGTAGCCCAACTACTGGCCTTTGGGGCAACGGTGCTGCTGGTGGAGGGCACGTATGACGATGCTTTTGAGCTGTGTCTGCAAGCAGCGGCCGCATTTGGCTGGTACAACCGCAACACCGGCTATAACCCTTATATGACCGAAGGCAAAAAGACGGTGAGTTATGAAATCGCCGAGCAGCTAAACTGGCAAGCGCCAGATGTGGTCTTTGTCAGCGTGGGGGATGGCTGCATCATCGGCGGGGTGCATAAGGGGTTCAAGGATTTGCTGGCGTTGGGCTGGATTGAACAGATGCCGCGCTTGATTGGCGTACAGGCGGCGGGCAGCAACTATCTGGCCGAAGCATGGGCGAACCAGGAAGATGTGCTGACCAAACCGCCCATCCAGGCACAGACAGTAGCCGACAGCATCAGCGCCGGGCTGCCACGAGACCGGTTGAAGGCGATGACGGCCGTAACCACCACCAACGGCGCCTTCATCACGGTCACTGACGAGGAAATCCTGAGGGCTATTCCGGCGTTGGCGCGGGGGTGTGGTGTCTTTGCCGAACCGGCAGGCGCGGCCGCCTATGCCGGACTGGTGAAAGCGGCCCGTGAGGGGCTGGTGCAGCCCACCGACCGGATTGTGGTCATCAATACTGGCAGCGGACTGAAGGATGTGGCGGCGGCGATGAAAGGGGTAGAAGGGGTGGGGGTACGGCCGTATCACATCCAACCTGACCTGGCAGCAGTCAGAGCGCTCTTTCCGCCAGCCGGTACTGAATACATCAACTAGCTACATCATACAAACGGTGTTGACGGATGTAAGCCTGAACGGATAGCGGCGTGAGGTAGCGCAGCGAGCGTTTCTCCTCAGCCCAGCGGCGGATCTGGGTGGCAGAAAGGGCCACCGAGGGGCCATCCAGCCAGTGTACGGCCGCTTGAATATGGGGGACGGCCGTTTCCAGTGCCAGCCAATCAATTACTACCCCTGGCCGGGGCAGGACACCTAACCAACATTGCTGGACAATGCGCGCTGGTTCCACCCAGAGCGGCAAATCGCGCAACGAATCTGCGCCAATGAGGAGCCACAACTGGGCTTTGGGGTACTGGGCCTGAATGTGCGGCAGCAATGTAACAGTTGTGTGCGGTGGTGGCCGGTCACTGTCAGTTGTGTCCACTGCAAAAAATGGATTGTCCTGAACAGCCAATTGCGTCATGGCCAGGCGATGGGTTACGGCCGTAACCCGCTTCCCCTCTTTATGCGGTGGCTCCCCCACCGGCAAGAACAGCACACGGTCTAATGCCAGTTGTTCCCGCGCCGCTTCCGCCAGCCACAAATGCCCCACATGAGGTGGGTCAAACGTTCCGCCCAACAACCCTATCGAAGTCTGTTTCACCTTAGCACCTCCTCACAAATGGCGTAAGTATTGTTCCGGGTTATTGAGGAAAGAACGGGTAACAGTGACGTGTTCGAGTTCTTCATAGGCAACCGGGCGGGCGGGCGCGTAATCAAAACTGAGAATGGTTGCACCAGGGTAAGCCATGAGAATGGGGGAATGGGTGGCAATGATAAACTGGCAATTCTGGGGGGTCATCTGCTTGATCATAGAAAGCAAGATGAGCTGACGGGTCGGCGAGAGCGGCGCTTCTGGCTCGTCCAGTAAATAGAGGCCGTCGGGGCGTAATCGGGACTGGAATAGCTCCAAAAAACTCTCGCCGTGTGAGTAGCTGTTCAGGTCACGGCCGTATTGCTGCCGCATCTGTTGTAATTGACCGGCAAAGGGCATGCGCGCCAGATTTTTGGCCTGTTGGGAACGGCCAGCAAATTCCCGATCTACCCGTTGCAGGTCGGCTTGTAATTCTGCCTCCATCTGTGCTAATCGCTTCACGTAACCAAAAAAGTCTTCTGCGCGTAAGAAGAAACCTTGCCGGGTTTTGATTGACCAGACTAACCGCAAATATCCAGCCAACTCCTGTGCCTGGGTCAACGTCTGGTCATGCACCAGTTCCTCAGCGCCGACAGTATATGCACCAACGGCCGTCGCTAACGCCTCCAGGAACGTGGATTTGCCAGAGCCATTTTCACCCACCAGAAAGGTGACGGCCGTATCAAATACAATCTCATTATTACCGCGAATGGCGGGCACATTAAAAGGGAATCTTTCTTGCTGCTCGTGTGGAACGGGCCGGATATACAGAGCGCGTAAATGGTTTTTTTTCATATGCCAATTGTGCCACACTTTTCGGGAAAATGAGGTAAAGTAAAGTGATGGCTGTAGTAACCGTGCAGTAATTATGTAATTGAGTAATTTGGTAATTAGCCGCTTCAATCACTTAATTACCCAATTACCCAATCGCTAACTTATTTGCAAACGATCACTTATCATCCTGCAAAATAAGGAGAAATGAGTACGATGACACATCCACTTGTAACCCAACTACGTTTTGCTCGCAGCGAGTTCCAGCGTGGGTTGGTGGGGCTGACGGATGAGGATGCCCGTCACCGCTTTCTGCCCATGAACTGCATTAGCTGGAATATCGGCCATCTGGCCTGGCAGGAACAGCGCTACTGGCTGCAACGGTTGCAGGACAAGGTTTTGCTGCCAGAGTTGAACGAGACGTTTTGTTTTGGCTGCCCGGCGGCCACGCCGCCGCTGGCCGAGATGCGGGAAGCGTGGGAGATTGTGACCAACGCGGCCGACCCGTTTTTGGATGCCATCACTACGGAGGATTTGGTGCTGGAACGGCCGTTTACCAACCCCGCCTACCAGTTCACCGCCGGCTCCCTCATGCTGCGCACCATTTACCATTACTGGTATCACACCGGCGAAAACCTGGCGATTCGGCAAATGTTGGGGCACACTAACCTGCCGCAGTTCGTGGGTAACATTGACGAAGAAGCGCCGTACCAGCCACATTGATCTGCGAAGGCCGCGAAGGAGCGTGAAGGTTTAGCAGCAAAGTGCGTGTCATGCGTGGCCCGCGCAGCTCAGAGTGTAACCGGTTGGCCCACCATGGCTGATTCGTACAGCGCCAGAACGGTGCGGATGTGGTTGCGGGTTTCGGCCAGGGTGAGATAAGTGGGACGGCCGTCCAGAATGGCACTGTGCATGTCTTCAATTTCGCCCAGATAGAGCGGTTCGTCGGGAATGTCCACAAATTCCGGTTCGCCCTCAGCCGGGAAGAAGACCATCTCGCTCTCTTCCACGGCCGTAAACGGCCGTGACATCCGCAAACGCCCCTTGGTACCCACCACCACCGACCGGGTGTGGTATGGCGTGCGGAAAGAGGAGCTTATCTGAGCCACACGGCCGTGACCATAATGCAACTGCCCCGCAAAAAACTCATCCACACCGGTATCACCCACATCCTGAAAGCCAAATACCCACTCCGGTGGCCCGCCCATCACAAACTGGGCAAAACTAACGGGGTAAATGCCCACGTCCCACAAACTACCACCACCAAGTTCTGGTGACAACCGGATATTGTCGCGTGACTTCAATTGGAAGTTGAATACCGATTGCACGAGCGCAATATCCCCCAAACGGCCGTCGCGCACAAATGCCTCCACCAGCTTCATCTGCGGATGGTGGCGGTACATAAACGCCTCGGCCAGCACCAACCCCGTGGCCTGTGCTGCGGCGATCATACGGTCTACATTTGCCAGCGTCAGGGCAAAAGGTTTCTCGCACAGCACATGTTTGCCCGCCTGCAACGCCCGAACTGTCCATTCCGCGTGTAATTGGTTGGGCAGGGAAATGTACACCGCATCCACCGCATCAGAAGCCAGCATCGCCTCATAGCTGGCAAAGGTGCGGGGGATGTCCCAATGGTGGGCGTAACTGTCGGCTGATTCCTGGCTGCGGCTGGCTACGGCCGTCAGTTCTCCCCGCGCCGACTGCCGTATGGCCGGTATCACCCGCCGGTTGATATTAGCTGTAGAAAGCAAACCCCAACGTACTTTTTCCATCTGGTTTTCCTCACTTGTTTGTAGCAGGCGATTGATCGCCTGCACCGAACGTGTTTAGCGAATCACATCCACACCGCCCATATACGGCCGTAACACCTCCGGCACCACCACCGACCCATCCGCCTGTTGGTTGTTTTCGATAATGGCAATCATCACACGCGGCAGCGCCAGCCCTGAGGCATTCAGCGTATGCGGGAAGCGCGTCTTGCCGCCATCAGCCGGTTTGTAGCGCACATTGGCCCGCCGCGCCTGAAAATCGGTAGCATTTGAAATCGAGCTGACCTCCAGCCATTCGCCGCAGCCCGCCGCCCACACTTCAATGTCATACGTCTTGCTCATAGCAAAACCCACATCCCCCGTGGCCAGGTCAACCAGCCGGTAATGGAAACCAAGCGCGTCGCAAATATCCAGCGCGTGTTGTTTCATCTCCTCATGCGCCTGATAGCTCTTGTCCGGGTGTGTAAACTGGTACATCTCCACCTTGTGAAACTCGTGTCCCCGTTTGATGCCGCGCACATCCTTACCCGCGCTCATCTTCTCTCGCCGCCAGCATGGGGTATACGAGACATACTTCAACGGCAGCATCTCTTCCGGCAGAATTTCGTCCCGGTGCAAATTGGTCAGGGCAATTTCGGCCGTGCCCAACCACATAAAATCCTCTTCCGCATCGCGATAAATGTTATCAAAAAACTTCGGCAACTGCCCCGCGCCTTCAAAAATGGCCGAGCGCACCATGTACGGCGGCTGGATTTCCGTATAGCCGTGATGTTCCAGATGGTAATTGAGCATGAACTGTATAACGGCCCGCTGCAAGCGCGCGCCCATCCCCTTGAGAATGTAAAAGCGGCTGCCCGACAGCTTCACGCCGCGTTCAAAATCTATGATGTCCAGCGCCGGCCCCAAATCCCAATGCGCTTTGGGTTCAAAGTCAAACGCCGGCCTGGGCGCACCCTGCGGCGGATGGGCTACATTGGCCGACTCGTCCGGGCCAACAGGCACACCCTCTTGCACAATGTTGGGTACCCAGAGCATATTGTCGCGCAGGCGAGCCTCTACCTGGCGCAATTCTTCGTCCAGTTCAGCAATGCGGTCACCGATGCGTCCTGTCTCGGCTTTAGCCTCGTCCACATTGAACTGTATGGCGTTTAATTGAGTTTGTAGGGCAGTTAATTCCTGCCCCACGTCTTGCCCGGCTTCGGCTCGTTTCAGATCGGCTTCCAGCTTTTTCAGGCTGCCCATCCACAGGCCAATTTGCTTCGAGCTTTCGTTGCGCTGGCGGCGTAGTTCTTCTACTTCCAGGATGATCTCGCGGCGACGGCCGTCATCCTGCAAAATCTCATCTATCGGCGCCGTCGTATTCCGTTTGGCCGTCTGCGCCTTCACCCACTCCGGCTTCTCGCGTATCACGTTCATGTCTAGCATCACTCACTCTCCTATAAATGGTGTTCAAGTGTTCGGGTGCTTGAGTGTTCAGGCATCAGGAAAAGCCTACACACCTGAACACCTGAACACCTGAACACCTGAACAC
>CAZOPF010000054.1:0-21749 GCA_964581605.1 uncultured Ardenticatenaceae bacterium | reverse complement strand
ACACCTGAACACCTGAACACCTGAACACCTGAACACTCAAACACTCAAACACCCAAACACTCAATAACAAAAAAGCCCCCTCGTCTTATCCAGGACGAGGGGGCCCGTGGTGCCACCTGGTTTTACCGAAACCGATTACCATTTATTGATAACCGATTACCGATCTCTTATCGCGCTAACGGGCGAACCCGGCTTACCTTCTTTCGGCAGCAACTCCTGAGTGGATTCTAATTGCTGGCTCGTTAGCTTGCACCACCCGCTAACTCTCTGCATAGCCACACAACCATACTATTCTCATTCCGTGTTGTTGTGTACTTAAAGACCAGCCCATTATATGAAGGATGATTTTTACAAGCAACTTTTAGGCTCAAAGTCCGCCTCTGCTAAAGCCTCCCCTCCGACCACGACGGCCGTAGCAAGAGCAAACCAGCCAGGTTGGCGGAGAGGCCGGCGAGCAGGGAGATAAAGGCCAGGGTTTGCAGGGTATGGGCCAGCAGCAGCACGGCCGTCACCTCACCCACCACAATTATTGCCAACAGGAAGATATACGGCCGCACACCCACCGCCAGCGCATAATTCAGCCAGATATTCACCCCCGCATACAACGTCACCACCAGCCCTACCCACCCCAACAGGCGGCCGGGATTGTCATATTGCCCACGAAAAACCAGTTCCACGATGGGGCCGGGAAAGAGGAAATAGAGCAGCGTCAGCAGCAAACCGGGGATGAGCGTGGCGGCCAGGGCTAACAGCAGGTACGGCCGTGCATCCTGCCCCAGTGTGTGTTTCTGTGTCGCTTTGGGGAACAGCACCATGCCAATGGCAATGGGCACAAACAGGTTCAGCCGCGCCAGAATGTTGGCCGGGGTGTATTGGGCCGCCACCTCCGGCGGGAAAATGCGGTTCACCAAAATCGCGTCGCTGTAAACCAATAAGGCAAATGAAAAGAGGCCGGCCAGGGTGAGCAGGGAATAAGGCAGGCTCACTTTTTGTACGTGGTCAGTAGCCGGGGCGCGGAAAGTCGGCCGTAACCACCACACCGCCAGCCCCAGGGCCACCAGGCTGGCTAACGGCAGCGCCAGCACCGCCCCGGCCAGTTGCAAACCGGCCAAAATCAGGCCGATGGTCAGGCCAAAACGCAGCAGTTCTTGCAGTACGGTCACGCTGCCCAGCCCCCAGAATTGCTGGCTGCCTTGCAGCGCCCCATCCGTCACCGGGCGCACAAAGAGCAGCAGCAGCGCCAGTGCGGCCGCCAGCAACGCCCCCCGGCTGTCCACATTGATCAGGCGGCCAATAAAGGGAGAAAGCAGGGCAAAGAGCACGGCCGTGACCACCCCCCACTGCCACGCCCAGCGCCACCGATCCCGCAAAAAGGCCCCCATACGCGGCTGCGGCTCGGCGCCAATTGCCAGTTCTGCCAGGTAATAGGCCACCACATTACGAATCACCCACGTCACCTGCTCGGCAATTTTCAGCACGTTCATGATCGCCAGGAAGGCAATGGCGGCGGCATCATCCAGCAGCAGCCCGGCGGCCACCAGCACCAGATAAGCAAAGCCCCCAGCAATAAGCGACGCCCCGGCCATGATCAGGCCGTCGAAGGCGTCGTGGGAGCGGGCGAGGGTGTGGAGGCGGGTGAGCATGAGCGGCTTTAGGGGGCGGAGGAGCGGAGGGGCGGGGAAGCGGAGGAGACATTCTCCCCTGCTCCTCTGCTCCCCTGCCCCTCTGCCATTTTGAACAGGGCACGGCCGTCCGGGTCAACCGACCCATCTGGGTTTGTTACCGGCCAGCGGGCCAGGGTGGTGGGATGATAGAGGCCAACTGCCAGTTGGACCGCCGGAGGGCCGCCTGGCGGTAAGACCAGGTTGTGCGTATCAGCAATGAAAACGCCGGGGGGCCAGATGGTGAGCGGATAGCTGTATTGCACCGGGACAGCGTCACTTTGGGCCAGCAGGTTGCCATTTTCGTCCAGCAGGTGGACAAAGACGGTGCCGTTTTCGGCCAACGGCCGTTGCAACAACGGCCGTGCCACCTGCCAATACAACGTCACCTGAACGACCCCATTTTCCAGCGGCGCAATGGTGTAACCGGCCAACGCCACATCGTCGCCAAATTGATGCCCGGCGGGTTGGGCGTTGGCTGGCAATTCGGCCAGCAGCCAATCCCGCGCCGCCAGCAGTTGCGGCTGCACCCATAAGCCGTTGGCGGCGCCGCCAACGGCGCCGTCAACCAGTTCCGTGACCAGCCGCAATTCCCCACCCTGCCCGGCAATGGGAGCGAGATCAATATCAAAGGGAAACGGCCGTCCGCCACCCACCACCTCTTGTTCAGCCAATACCGTCTCGTTAAACATCACCGTAAAACGAACTGTTCCTTCTCCTTCGGCCTGGGCCACGGTTTGCAAACGGCCGTTGCCCGGCACATCCAGCGCCACCCCCACCAGTGAATTTCCCGGCACACGGATAGCGGGACGGCCGTCCACAATCGTCGTCCCAATGAACCGCTCCTCCGGCTCCCGCCGCGCCGTCCATAAAATCGGTATCAAGTCATTGACTACGCGCAGTCCATCCCCAGTGATTGCCTGTGCATCACATCCCATAAATCCGCGTTCATCCGCGTTCATTCGCGTCCCCTTACAATCCGTCATCTCCACATCAGCCCAGGACGGCAGCCGGACACGGCCGTCCCCCACCTGCCACACCCACAGCCCGGCCAGCAAACCGGCCACCATCCAGCCAATTGCCTGTGCGCGTGATTGACCAGACGGCCGGGCCAGCACCAGATAGACACCGGTCAGCCCCACCATGAACACAAACAAAATGGCAAACCATTCTCCTTTTACGGCTTTATACTGCTGCAGCCGGAGGCGGAAGAGGTCAGGCAGCAGTTGTTCAAGGAGGGCGGCGGGCACACTTTGGCCGCTCACATACGTCCGCAACTCCAAATTACCAGGGCGTGGGTATTCGTTCAGGTGAATGGCCCCGCCCAATTTATCACCGCCGAGGGCGTGGGTGATGGCCGGGCGGTCGGCGGTGGAGGCGGGCGCGGCCAACGTCAGCCAGAAGGTGCGCCCGGTGGCATCGGGGATCGGGGGAAAGGTGAACCGCACCAGGCGGCCTTGGGGCGTTTCGGGAAAATCTACCTGCCCGGCATAGAGTGGGCCGGTTTCGTCAGCTAAGGTCACGTTCACCCAGCCATAGGGTGAGCCTGACAACCACAGTTCCACCATCTCCAGATTGTCGGCCCCGCTGACAAATGGTTGGGTGATGGTGTTATCGCCATAAAAAGCAACCGGAAACGGGGCAGGTACACCGGGGGCTTCCTGTTCCTGAGTCCACGGCCGTGGAAACAGGTAGTGCGCGTCGTAAAACATAGGCACTTGCACCTGCGCCCCGGTGCTCGTGCTGCGCCAACGGCCGATTGCCAGCAAAACAAGGAGGATGAGAAGGAGGACGGCCGTCCAGAACCAGGAATTATGAATTATGAAGGATGAATTATGAATGGTTAAGTGATTCCGTGTCACCTTATCACCCCATCACCTGCACGTCACAATTATCACTCGCTGGCACTATAAAGAAAGCGGTAAATGACGTAACCCTCGAAAATACGGTCAAGATAGAGCCGGGTTTCGGCAAAATTCACCGTTTCAAAATACAAATCCAGGTCATTGCCGGCCGCTTCATACCAACGGGCGGCATTGCCTGGCCCGGCATTGTAGGCGGAGAGGGCCGCGTGGGGCGTGTCGTCAAAAGCGCGGAGCTGCTGATCCAGATAAAACGCACCAAAAATTAACCCCACAAATGGTCTGTACAGGTCTTCATTTTCGTAGTTCGGCCAGTTTAGCTGCTGCGCAATGTAGGCGCCGGTATCGGGTATAACCTGGCTGAGTCCTTGAGCGACGGCGCTGGAGGTGGCAAAACTTTCAAACAGGCTCTCCTGGCGCACCAGGGCAAATTGCAGGCGGGGATCATAGCCATATTGCTGCGCTAATGGCAGCAGCAGGTCGCCGTAATAGGCGGGGTACATCAGACGGCCCATGAACGGGGGCATGGTGAACACGGTCTGGCCGGTGAGGATGGGCAGCCGCGCTGCCGCCAGAATGGAGGAGCGGTACAGCCCTAAATCACGGAAAAAGAGGGCTAACTGGTAACTGCTGAGGGCGTCCTGGGCATACGCTTGCCGTACCTCTTCCAATTCTCGTTTGGCTTCCTCGTATAGGCCTGACTGCCACAGCTTTTGGCCGCGCACGAGACGGCCGTCATTGGCCAGGGCGGGCGGCAGACTGCGAATGTCGGTTCCCGGTTCCAGGCCAAGTTGGGCACGCAACCAGCTTTCGGCTTCGTTTTGGGCCGCGGCTTCTTCTTCAGGGGTGGGTAGTTGGAAGGGGGCAACGGCCGTAAACGGCGCCATTCCCTGCACAATGTCTCTGGCGCGGAGGGCGTAGTAGTTTACGGCCGTGCCCGCCTCTGCCTGCTGCCGTATTTGTTCCAACAACTTCTGCGGGTCGGGCACGCCGCTGCCGTCCCCGGCATGGGTGGGGCTGTAACCGGGCAGAGTGCGCAGCAGCCAGACCAGAGCCGCGCTGCCATATTCGTTGGTGGGGTAGGTCTGGGCGGCGCGTGTCCAGAGGGTTACGGCCGTGTCCATGTCCCCACTCTGGTTTGCCAGCCAACCGGCATGGAACAATGCTTCCGGCGTGTCTTCAAACCAGGGGTAGGCATCGGCCAGGGCGGTGTAACGGGCGACGGCCGTCGCCACATCCCCCTGATTTTCCACGTTCAAGGCTGCCCGCCAGGCCACCGCCGGGGCATCTTCGCCATCGGGATAGTTTTGCAGATAAAAATCATAATTCGTCAATGCGCCGGGCAGGTCGCCAGCACGAGCCAGCATCAGGCCACGCTCAAAAGCGGCGGTGGCCGGGTCGCTTTGGGCAAAGCTATCCAGTTCGGCCAGCGCGGCCGTCAGGTTGCCCAACGCTTCATAACTCCAGGCGGCATAGAGGTGCGCTTCCGGGTTGTAACTCTCTGGGTTGGCAGCGATGTAACGGGCAAAAGCGGCCGTCGCCGGTTCGTAGGATTTGGCGTAGTAGTTGACCAGTCCACGCTGGAATTCATCCACTGGCTGGCCCGCTTCCACCAGTTTAACCAGCCCCAGGTAGGTGTCGTAGGCGCGGGGATAGGCGGTGAGTGCTTGTTGGAAACGGCCATAAGCCGCTTCTGTATTGCCGGCCAACAGTTCCGCATTGCCGGCCAGGTAAGCCATCTCCCCTTTGGTGATTTCGGTCATGGCCAGGTCACGCATGGCATCGTATTGGGCAATGGCCGCCGCATAGTTGCCTGCGTCCAAATAAAGCTGCGCCAATGCCCGCCGGTTGGCAATTTCGGTGAGGCGATGGGCCGGGGCGGCGGCCGCTGCTTCGCGGGCCAGTTGGGCGTTGGCCGCATCGCCAATGGCGGCATAAGCCTCAGCGAGGCGCGGATAGATGTATGCGCCCAGGTCGGAGTTGGCGCTGACATAGGTTTGATACGCGGTAATCGCACCAGGATAGTCGCCGAGGGCGTTACGCGCCTGCCCGGTGAAAAAGTGAACGGCCGTTGGCGTTTGCTCCCCTGCCAATGCCGTTAATTGTTCAAATGCACCCAGCGCATCGGCATACCGCGCCTCACGCAGGTAAGCAATACCCAGGTTGTAGAGGTTGTCTATTTGTTCGGTGCGGCTGAAGGCGTCGGGCTGCTGCACGTTGGCTTCCAACAGGGTGATGGCCTGGGCAAAGTTGCCGTTGTGTATATTGGCATCTGCCTGGGCCACTCGTTCAACGGGCGAGGGTAGATTGGTAGGAGTGGGCAAGGGGGTGGCGGTGGGCACGGCCGTGAGGGTGGGCAAGGGTTCATCGGTGGGGGTGTCGGCAGCGGTAACGGCCGCTTCGACTCCACTCCGGGCAGGCGTGTCTGCTGGCGGTTGGGTGGGCGGCGGTGGCGGTACAGTGGGCAGGCCAGCGGCGAGGGTGGGAGTGGGTACGGCCGTGTGGGTGATGGTCTGAGCAATTGGCCGGGCTTCTTGCTCGGTGCAGGCGGCTAATAGCCAGAGGATCAGGAGAAAAATAGGACGCGGAGGAACACGAGCAAACACGGTTTGTTGTTTCTTATCCGTATCTATCCGTTTAATCCGCGTCCGTCTGCGTTCTATTACTCTTAAACTCATAGGCAGATTGTCCGAGGTACGGCCGTCTGAAACCCTACGATAGCCCACTGTCAGGCAGACGACTCGGCCGTGTCCGGGGTATTGGTCGGGCCATTTTCACTTTGCGCCAGCAATTTTTCATACTTTGCCATGCGCTCGGCGAACTCTTTTTCGGTAACGTACTGCTCAATGCCCCGCTCCCCGGCGGCCATTTCCAGCCCCAAATAGAGCGGCACCAGTTGGAACAGCAGCATCCAGAGGAAGATAAAGTTGAAAATCTGTTTCACCTGGGCGGCCTGATCGTCAATTTGTTCGCTGGCGATCCGCATCCGGTCATTGACATCGGTGACGATGCGGATGTATTCGTCCAGAATGGGCTGCACTTCAGCAATGGAAGCGTTCAGGGTAGCCATGTCGGTGGCTAATTGCTCCATGTTGCCGCCCATGGTGTCCAGGCTGGCCTGGGTGGTTGCCAACTCACTTTCCAGACCACGTAATGTTTCTGGCAACCCTTCTAAACTACCGCCCAACTCCGACACCGCCTGGTCAAAGGGCACTTCGGGGTCGTAATTGATGCCCAGGTCATATTGGATGCGGTAATTGACGATGGGGATGGTCTGGTCAATCTCAAAGCGGCTGAGGGTGGTGAGGGCATCATCAATGACGGTTGCTACTTCGACCAGACCGGGTATGGCATCTTGCAGGGTTTCAATACTGTTGGGCACATCGGTAGCAATCACCGTGCTGACCTGAGTGATGAGGGGTTCGGCATCTTGCACGGCCGTGGCTATATCCCCGGCCGTTGTCTCCATTGTCGTCAGGGTGGCGCCCAGGTCGGTGAGGGTTTGTTTGGAGACAACCAGGGTGCTCTCGACGTTGGTCAGGGTATCGCTGGTCAGTTGCAGGGCGCTGCTCATGCCCGCCGCCAGGTTATCAATAAACCGGGTGGTCAGTTGCATGCCCTGGTAGGCCACCACCGCACCGATGATGGCAATGATGATAAAAATAACACCAACAATTCTGCGAATCATGTTTTCCTCCGGGTTATTTGATGCAAAGGCGCACTTTACATGTTCGCTTGCATCATTCGCTCTTTTTATTCAACTTGATTTCTCAAGGTAATTGCAATCGTCATCGTTTCTTGTTTTCCAGAGTGATAAGCTGTCATAGTCACATTTTCTGGCGTATAACCCATAAAAATTTTGCCTATCATAGCGGAATATCTTGCAAGAGCCATGTAAATTTTGGAGGAACGGCCGTCAATTTGTCTATTTCAGGCAGACAAGTAGTCAGTAGCCAGAAATTCCCTTCCTTATACTGCCCAAGAATGCCCTGGCTAACTCACCGCCTGCTGTTGGGCATAAGGACAACAGGGCGTGAATTATGATTTGTTTGTGTTGGCTTTGTCCTGGCAAAGTAAGGGGGGGATGATTACAATTGGGGGTATGGCTGGAAAAAAGTGCAAGAGGCAAATGGCAGGTTGCAGGTTACTTGCAAGCTGCAACCTGCAACTCATAACCATTACGTTCCTATTGGCACTCATCCTGGTACTACTCACCGCCTGCGGGCCAGACCCGGTGCCAACGCAGGTATCACCTCTGCAACTGCCACAGCCATCCCCTACCTCTATTTTGCCGCCCACGCTAGACATTAGCGGCCAGAACCAGGTGGAAACGGCCACACCCGCACCCACCATTCCGCCTAAACCAAGCCGCACCCCTACGCCGGTTGATGTGAGCATCAACATTAGCTACCCCGCCGAAAATGAGTTATTGACAGTGGGTGCTGAGATTACGGTGGGTGGTCTGGTTAAAAAGGAGGAAACACATTCTATTTTGTTGTCGTTGGTGACGAGCAACGGCCGTATCCTCTCTCAGGTCCCCGGTGAATTGATGGCTCAGGGGTGGGCTGCATCTTTTATCTTGCCCCCACAAGTGACCGGGGTAGCCTATTTGCAAGCGGCCGTGCTGGACGATACGGGGCAGGTGCTGGCTGAACACCGCAGCCCGGTGTTGCTGACCTTGAACCCCGATGCCACCGGGCGTTTCCTGGAGCTATATCGGCCCCAAGTAAATGACACGGCCGTTGGTGGTTACAGTTTCTTTTTTGACGGCCGTGTCAATCGCCCGGTTAACAACTTTGTCACCATCTCCATCTGGGCCAATAATTGCCAGGAGCAGGTAGCCCGGCAGGGTTTTCAATTGGGCAATAGCAGCCGCCCGTTTTATTGGTCTGGTTTTGTCGTCGTGCCGGAAGACCTGGTTGGCCCTGCCTGCGCCGTGGCTTACTTTGGGGAACCGGGGACAGAAGAATGGCGCGAGGCCCAAGTCCCCATTGAAGTGTTGGCCCAAAATGACGCGGCCGCCAAAGGTGTTGTGGTTGCCAGCCCACGCGCTGACGCGGAGATATTTGCTGGCGAAGAGCTGTTCCTATACGGCACGGCTTATAATGTAACCGATGGCCCGGTGATGGTGGATGTGGTGATGGAGAACGGCCGTATTGTCGGGCAGACCACCGTCCAAACCGACTATTGGGGCTACTGGGAAGCCACCCTTTTGCTGCCGTTTGATGTCTTGGGCCTGGCCGAAATCACCGTCACGGCTGGTGAAGATGAAACCCTATCCGAAACCACCCTGGTCATCAACGTGCTGCCCGCCCCCACCCCTACTCCTTGAAAATTGACAATGGTCAATGATCATTCGTCAATTGTCAATTAACCATTGACCATCCCCATTCCCCATCATGAACAAAGGTTATCTCTACGGTATTGGCGCTTACTTGATCTGGGGATTTTTGCCCATTTATTGGAAGTTGCTGGACGATATCCCGCCGATAGAGACATTAAGCAGCCGTATCGTCTGGTCACTGGTTCTGATTGGCCTGCTGTTAGCTATCCGTCGCCATTGGCGTTGGCTGCGCCTCGCGTTGAAGGATAGGCGGATTATGCTGACTTTTCTGCAATCTGGCCTTATCCTGGCGGTGAATTGGGGCACTTATATTTGGGCGGTGAATGCCAACCGGGTGGTGGAAACGAGCCTGGGCTATTTTATCAATCCCCTGGTGAGCGTGCTGTTGGGGGTCTGGTTTTTGCATGAGCGGCTGCGGCGGGGGCAGTGGACGGCCGTAATCATAGCCACATTGGGTGTTATCTATCTGACCTTCTTCTATGGGTCACTGCCCTGGATTGCTCTCACATTGGCTTTCACTTTTGCCATTTACGGCTACATCCGCAAAACGGCCGCCCTGGGCGCATTAGAAGGATTGACATTAGAGACGGCCTGGCTTTTTCTGCCTGCCCTGGCGATATTGATCTATTTGCATCAACAAGGTCAGGGACATCTGGCGCAGGGAGATTGGCAAATCACGTTGTTATTGATGGGCACAGGTATCATTACGGCCGTGCCCCTGCTCTGGTTTAGCACGGCCGCCCGCCTCATCCCGCTCAGTTCCGTTGGCATCTTGCAATACATTGCCCCTACCTGCCAGTTTGCTATCGGCGTCTTTTTGTATCACGAACCATTTACAAAAACGCAACTGGTTGGCTTTGCCTGTATCTGGCTGGCTCTGCTTATTTTTACGGCCGAAGGCATCCACCATAACCGGCAGTTGCGGCTGGCAAAAGCGGGGGCTGTTTTGGGCGATTAGGGGAGCAGGTGTTTGGGTGTTTTAGTGTTTGGGTGTTTTAGTGTTTGGGTGTTTTAGTGTTTGGGTGCTTGGGTGTTTGGGTATGGGGTGTGGGGGTGTGGGGGTGATCTGGGGGGTTGGTGGCAATACAAAGTGACACGGTTACCCAATTGCTCGCTCAATTACTTCGGCCGCAGCCAAACCAGAGAGGGCGGCTCCTTCCACGCGGGGGCCATGGAACGCATCACCGGCAAAGGCCAGCGGTGGCAGGTTAGCGGCTAACAAGGTGCGCTCAGGATGCAGCGTGGTGGGCAGGGCATAGGGCCAGCGGTGGATGGCGATCTCTTTGATGACGGACTGTTCCGCCAGAAACGGCCGTAGCTCCCGCCGCAACGCCCCTTCCAGTTCTGCATCCGGGGAGAGCCACCACAACCGGCTGAAGGTCGGGTTTATATGCACAGAAACCAGGCAAACGTGGGGCGAAATGCCTTTCCGGCGGTTATCGGCAATCCAACTGACTGGCAGGTTTGACCGCTGTACCGCACCTGGTTCGGGCAAGTTGATCATGCCATCTATATGGCAAACGGCCGTCAGGCCAGGGGCATAAGCGATGGCGGACAGTGCTGCCTGGTCAGCCTCCACCAGAAACACCTGTCCCATGGCCAATAACGCCAACGAAATCGGCACTGGTGGTGTGAGGATGAGCGCGTGGCTATGATAGGCTACACCGGATTCCGTCACGGCCGTCCAGCGACCTTCTGCCACACGCACGGATTGAATCCTCACAGCTTTGTGAACGGTCAGGTCTTGGGCCAGATAGCGGGGGATAGCGTTCATACCGTCAACGGCCGCATACCGGGTAAACGAATCATCCACTGGTGACAGCAAAGAACCGTCGGGCCAGCCGGTTGACCACTCAAAAACCAGCCCTTGTGCCAGCCAATTCTCCACGAAACGGGCAAATCGCGGCTCGCGAGCCGTAAAAAACTGCGCTCCCGTATCGGCCCAACCACCGGCCAGATACTCCGTAAGCATACGGCCGCCCACCCGTTCTTCCCGATCTACCACCAGGACGGTTTTCCCGGCGGACTGCAACTGCTGTGCCGCCATCAAACCAGCCATGCCGGCCCCCACAACCAACACATCACAACCAAATGAACCTGACATACACACTCCTTCATAAGTAGTGGCTGGGGCCGGTACCAGCCCCCAGCCGCTATCTCCATTTAGCGTGGTGAGCTATTGCCTATGAACTCTCTATAGATAGTTTGGCCCAGCGAAACAGTTCCACCTGATCTGGCTGGTCAAAAAAGTATTCTTCCAGGTACGGTTCAATTTCCATGCGCCAGATGTCGGCCAGATGGGCGGGCAGCATCGGGTGCATAAAAAAGGCATATCCAATAGCATAATGCGGATCGGCGATCTGGCGGTTCAGCCGTTCCACTATTTTGATGAGATTGTTTGGGTTATACCCTGTTTGCCGGTGATAATGGCGTAATGTTTCGGGGTTTGGCGGCAGGTGAATAAAGGCAAAACGGCGGCGCAGGGCGTGGTCTACCAGGGCAATGGAGCGGTCGGCCGTATTCATGGTGCCAATGAGCCGCACATTGGCCGGGATGGTGAAACGGCTGGTAGTGTAATTGCCTTCGGCCAGTTCAATGGCTGCCTGGCGATATTCCAGCAGGTACATTAATTCACCCAAAACGCTGGGCAGGTTAGCGCGGTTAATTTCGTCAATAATGAGGACACAGGGGCCGGTGTGCTGGGCGGCACGGGCACAAAATTGGCGGAAACGGCCGTACACCAGTTCATAATGCAAATGGCCTTGCGCATCGGTCAACGGCCGTATGCCTTGCACAAACGCTTCATAGGTATAGGCTGGATGAAATTGCACCAATTCCCCAAAACCGTCACCCTGGCTGGCAAGATGGCGGGCCACTTTTTGGGCCATAAACGTCTTGCCTGTACCAGGGGGGCCGTAGAGAATGGCCTGCCCTTTGCGCTCAATGGCATTGACCCAACGGTGTAGTTCTTCTTCCGACCAGCCCGTTTCAGCGGCACAATCCGCCAGTGAATAGGGTCTGTTTGTCTGGTTAGCCAGTTGAGTGCCGGGTGGAGCAGGGGCGGCCGAATCCGGCAAGGAGGTCTCCTGCAAGACGGCCGTGGGCGATGCCACCTGGTAATGAACGGGCAGCGACACCAACGAGGGCGGCACATCCAATTCCACCTGCCCCCGCGCATCCAACTGCCCGGTTTGAGTCCGGTTCTCCTGTTCACAAACCCAGATAAAACTTTGCACATCCACCATATCGCGTGCGCCAAATGGGGCCAAAATCTGGCGCAGTTCAGCCGAATGAGCTAACAGCGCATTATAGCTGCCTGCTCCCGGCAACATGGAAATAAGCACCTTTGTTTTCAGGTCAGGCTCTTCTTCAGGCTCATTCATCCAGACAAATTTGAGGAACCAGCGCGCTGTACGTGGCTTGACAAAAATATCTGATTCTGGGTGGCACAAGAAGAGGTAATAGGTGGCAAACGGCCATTTATTGGGCAAATCGTGTTCTTTCAGGTAATCAGTAAAGGTTTGCAGGCGTTCGGGAGAAGGGCGGTCGCCATAGAGCAAATTGCGCACCTGCGTACAAAATGCCGGGGTATCCAGGCCCGGATGGTAGAGTACGGCCGTGTCCCCTGACGAAGGTGCCATCCGCCACAATAAATTATTATCTTTGGCTAACCGATTGAGTCGGTCAATAAAACCATCAAAATCACCATGCGCCAGCAACTCGTCTAAAGCGGTCTGGCTTAAAAGCTGGTGGGCTTTTTGCACAGAAGCACGTTTGGGCGTAATTTCATCGGCAACAAACGCCGGATGCGAGAAATTTTCCCAATCAGGGTAGCGGCGACGCACCAGCGCCAGGAGTTCCTGCAACTTCCAATCCGGGAACATAACGAGGGAAGTGTAAAGTTATCGTCCCATTTTGGCAAAATCTGTAGCGGGTGCCATTTTGGGCGGCCGTCAGCAGGCCATAAACCGCAATCCGTGAGCCAACTTCGGACTTCCGACCTCGGATCAGGAAACTACAGATTTGGGTAATAAGCAATGCCCACCGCATCCATCACGGCCACCGCTAAGGGGGCAATAAAGAGAGCAGGCAACAAATTAGCCGCCCGTATCTGTTTCAAATCCAGCAGTCGCAGGCTGATTGCCAGTAGCACAACCCCCCCAGTGGCTGTTAGTTCGGCCGTCATTGCCGGCGTGAAAAAATCTGCTCCCATGCTTGCCAGCAGCGTCAGCCCCCCTTGGAACAGCAATATGACAATAACCGAGGCTATCACCCCCGCCCCCATGGTGCTGGCAAAAGCCAGCGCCGCAAACCCATCCAGCATCGCTTTGATTGCCAGTTTGGTGTAATCGCCTGTCAGCCCATCTTCAATAGCGCCTTGAATAGTGAGCGGCCCCACACAAAAAACCAGGCTGGCGGTGACAAAACCCTGAATGAAACGGGCCGCGTCGCCACCCTGCCCGCGCATAAGGAGCTGTTGCAGCCAGCCGCCAAACCGTTCCAGGCCAGCTTCTATGCGCAACCATTCGCCAATGAGCGCCCCCACGAGCAGGCTGCCCAACACAATCAGCGGGTTGCCTGTGGCCTGGGCACTGAGCAAACCAATGACCAGGGTAAACAGCCCCAAACTGGCAAACACGGTTTCTTGCATCCGTTGAGGGAAGCGGTTGCCCAGAATCGTGCCCAATATGCCTCCGATTAAAACAGTTATGGCGTTGATGATTGTGCCCGTCATTTTTTGTAATCCGTGATCCGTATTTTGTGATCCGATGTTGGTGAACCCTCTTGGAATAGGGGTATTCAATAGTAGAGGGAAATTGGTGAATCGTAAATGAATTGAGAAAGGTTTGAGTTGTATCAGGGTAATTGTTGATGGTAGTATCCGGGGAGTGAGAGGGTTCACGGCCGTTAGGCCAACCCGTTCACTCTGTGCTAAAATACAGGCTGTATACCTGAAAAGACGTCGGAGTAAGGAGATAAATGAAGCGAATCATTCTTTGGGGAACCACCATTTCCATCATCGTTGTTGGTTTGTGGGTTGTAGTTGGCAGGGCGTGGGCCGCCGATTGTTACCTCTTCTCTGATGAAATTGGACATGTCTGTGAAGCAGAGCCGCCAACCCCGACATTTGTGCGCCCGGAACCTTTTGCTAATAGCATCTTGCCTTCACAACGTTACGCCCGGCTGAAAGACCTGATTGACGTTTATAGCGCCCCCAGCATGAACAGCCCCATCGTGCGCAATGTGGGTGACGGTTTCCTCTTTTCTACCATCAACTACGGCACGGAAAATGAAGGACGGCTTTGGTACGAGATTAACTTGGGCGAATGGGTGCGGGCCGAAGACCTGACGTTAACAACCGCCTCAGAGTTTACGGGCATGGAGATACATACTGTGTTGGAACGGCCGTTTGGCTGGATGGTCGCCGATTACTGGTATAGCCTGGAACCGGGGGCCGAACCCCCGGCCGATGCCGTGAAGCTCCCCCGTTACACCTTTTTGGAAGTGTATGACGCCGTGGAAGATGACGAGGGCTGGCTCTGGTACAACATTGGCGGCGGCCGTTGGATGCGCCAGACCTATGTCAGTCTGGTTGACCCCAATCAACGCCCCGCAGGTGTTGGCCCCGATGAGTATTGGGTGGAAATTGACCTGTATGAACAAACTTTTGCCGCTTATGAGGGCGACCGAATGGTATATGCCGGTCTCGTTTCCAGCGGCCTCAACCGTTGGCCCACCCATGAAGGGCTATTCCAGGTATGGGACCGCCACCTGAAAACCAAGATGTCCGGTGCGGAAGGCAAAGTTGACTACTACTTTATCGAAGATGTACCCCACACCATGTTTTTTGATAACGACATTGCCCTGCACGGCGCATTCTGGCATGACCGGTTTGGCTACAAACACAGTCATGGCTGCGTGAACATGCCCCCGCGTGACGCCGAATGGGTTTTTTACTGGTCAGAAGGTGCGCCTAATGACCTGTATGTGTGGGTTCATACCTCTGATCCCCAACATTATTTCACACGCTACGATCCCCAGGAACCATTTGCCGGGCCGTAGCCTTCTGACGGCACAAAGAGACCTGGGCGCCTCCCAGGTCTTTTTTATTGCCTTCGCTTCCCATGAATCCCTCTGACATGCTTGAGGAGCGCCAATCCTTACAAACAACCCGCCAGCGGCTTTGGGGCTGGTTGAGCATTTTGTTGACCCTTGTTTTGCTGGTGGCTGGCATATGGTATCTAGCCGGCAGGGTTACGCTGGCTGAGTTGACACAGGCGTTAATGGCCGCCAACCCCTGGTTGATAGGTGCAGCCATGACGGCCGTGCTGGTGACATTACTGCTTAAAGCGTGGCGCTGGCAGTTGATGTTTCCGCCGCGCAGCCAGGCGCCCCCTTTTCCCCCCTTCTTTTGGGCCATGTCGCTCGGCGCATACATCAATACACTCATCCCTTTCCTGCGATTAGGGGAATTGGCGCGTATTGTGGCGATTGAGCGGCTGGCAGGTATTAAAAAGACACAGGCTTTAACGACATTGGTGCTGGAAAAAACGCTCGAACTGCTGATGGTAGGGTTGACGATGGTCGTGGTGGTTACGGCCGTTACTCTGCCATCTTCTCTCAGCCAGACCACTGCCACCCTGACGGCCGGAGTGGCTGCGCTCTTTGTTCTGCTGCTGCTCTACCTCATCGCCACCCAAACAGAACGGGTGATCCGGGTCATACAAGCGATGCTCACCCATTTGCCGGGTGTGGTAGGGCAGCGGCTCTCGCGTTGGACGGTTTCCGGGTTAGCCGGATTGGCCGCGCTACGCAGCCGCCGTCTGGCAATACTACTGCTGGCTATTTCTGTGATCATTACATTCTTCTCGATCTTAACCCCCTTGCTGTTGTTGTGGGCCTTTCATTTGCCATTTGGCTGGATAGAAGCCACGATCATCAATCTCGCCATTATGGTGGCATTGGCCCCGCCTTCTACCCCTGGCAAAATTGGTGTTTTCGATAGTGTGGTCGCCTATTTGCTATTGCAATTTGGGTATGAAAATGATGCTGTGATCATCAGCTATACCATTATTTACCACGTAGCCGTGGTTCTGCCGCTCATTGTGTTGGGCATTGCGGCCGCTGCCCACACCAAAAGCCCCATCCGCCCCGAGTCCCCATGATTTCCGTTATTGTGCCTGCCTATAACGCGGCCGCCACCATTGATGACTGCCTCTCTGCTTTGCAAGTGCAAGGGGTCGAGCGTGAGGCAGTGGAAATTATTGTGGTGGATGATGGCTCGATAGATGATACGGCCGAC
Organism: uncultured Ardenticatenaceae bacterium; assembly: GCA_964581605.1. Lineage (GTDB taxonomy): Bacteria > Chloroflexota > Anaerolineae > Promineifilales > Promineifilaceae > CAADGU01. Next base: position 5,579 of record CAZOPF010000054.1, on the reverse strand, counting down.
CGCGCCCAACGCTTTGGCGTGAAACTTATCCGCTGCCCACACAACCGGGGGGCGGCCGCTGCCCGCAACCAGGGCATTCACGTTGCTGCAGGCGAGATTATCTGTTTTACCGATGCGGATTGTGTGCCCCAACCCAACTGGCTTGAGGAAGTAACACGGCCGTTGCGCCAGGATGCGGGCATAACGGCCGTCAAAGGCATTTACATCTCCCATCAGCCCCAACTGGTGGCCCGTTTTGTGCAGCTTGAATATGAAGACAAGTATGGCGGCATGGCTGCTATGCCACACATAGATTTTGTAGACACCTACTCCTGTGCCTATCGTCGCCAGGTTTTGTTGGATAACAACGGCTTTGATGAAACCATCGCCTACGTAGAAGACCAGGAACTTTCCTTTCGGTTAGCGGCGCAGGGGTATAGGATGCTGTTTCAGCCAACGGCCGTCGTTGCCCACCGCCACAGCGCCAGTCTGCGCCAATATGCCCGCAAAAAGTTCTGGATTGGCTACTGGAAAGCCCGCTTCATTCGGCGCTACCCGGACCGCGTCATCAAAGATTCCCACACGCCCCAAATTTTGAAAGTACAAATGGGTTTGGCGGGATTGATGGTGGCTACGGCCGTTAGCATTCCCCTTTTTCCCCTCATGCTCTGGCCGCTGCTTTTTTTACTATTTCTATTCGTAACGACCACCCTCCCCTTTTGCCGCAAAGCATGGGCAAAAGACCACGCCGTCGCTCTGGCCGCACCATTTTTGTTGTTTACGCGGGCACTGGCTCTAGGTCTGGGTTTTGCCTGGGGTACAGGGGCAATCATCTTGTCAAAGGCCACCCATTGACATTTATTCTTTGATTACCGGTTGCCGGTTGCAAACCCACTTGAACCAGATTGGAACTCCAGATTATCCTGAGGTATTATTGAGACAGGGTAGCTTCACCATTGCTCCCCCGATGTTAGTTCAGGTAAACAAGCGATGACACGGTTCGATACACAATCAGTTCCCACAATTACCAGACCAACAGCTTCGTCCGGGCGTAGAGTGGCCTTGTTGCTCATGGCCAGCGCCTTGTTGCTACTGCTGTTGTGGATGGGATTAAAAGCGTATCGCATTGGCACGGCCGTGCAATCCCTCCTGGCACGACAACCACAGGCAGAAACCTTATTAGAAGGTGGCCTGAGTAATCTCAATCCCGATGAGGTGGAACAGCTTGTATTGGGTTTGCGCCAGGATATTGTCACCTTGAAACGGGAAACCGCCTTCCTCATGCCCCTGACCCCTCATTTAGGTTGGGTCCCCCAAGCCGGGCCACTCCTGGTCGCCACACCGGAACTCATGGAAATGGCCGATGCGGGCACAGAAACGGCCGTCCTCGCCTTCAACGCTCTCAAACCCGCCCTCCTTCTCTTACAAACAGACGGAAGCGATGACCAGATGTCGGCACTTGTGCATGCGTTGGCCGCTGCCGGGCCAGAGCTGGCAGCAGCCAACACCGCCATGGCCCGGCTGGTAGCTGCCCGGCAAGCATTGGGCGATCCATCTGCCCTGCCCTGGCGCGTGCGCCAACTGCTGGAACGAGTAGACCCCCTGCTACCTCTGGCTCAGGATGGCCTGCAAACAGCCCTCGTTTTGCCTGAACTGATGGGTATGGATGGCCCCCGCACCTATCTGCTTATCATCCAAAATGAAGATGAAACACGGCCGACCGGCGGTTTTATTACGGGAGCGGGCGTACTGCAACTGAATGACGGCCGTATCACCAGCCTCAACTTCCAGGATGGCAATTACATTGACAATTGGGCCGAAAAACCATACGACTTCCCTCCTCAACCTTTTTATGATTTCATGGCCCTGGAGCTATTTTTCTACCGCGATGCCAATTTTTGGCCGGACTTCCCCACCTCAGCCGAGACCGCTATCCACCTATACAGCTACGGCCAGGATGTGCCCGAAGCAGACGGGGCCATCGCCATTGACCAACGATTTGTCCAATTGCTACTGCGCGGTATTGGCCCGGTTACAATTGCGGACACCGGGCAGACTTTAACGGCCCAAAACGTCGTTCGCCACTTTCAAGAAGCATGGGCTAAAAACACAGAACAGGCCGTTAATGATTGGTACAGCGAACGCAAAACCTTTCTGGGTACTTTTGGGCAGGCGATTCAGGCCAAAATCGAGTCTGGGCTGGGCGAAATAGACCCGCTCACCCTGGCCGAATCATTACACAAAGCAGCTGAAACCGGGCACCTGCAAATCTACATGCGTGACCCGGCGCTCGCGGCCGTGTTCGATGGGCTGAACTGGGACGGCCGTCTGGAAAACCCCACTGGCCAGGATTTCATCGCCGTTGTGGATACCAACATGGGCTACAACAAAGTCAATATGCACATCGAACGCAGCCTGGATTATGCCGTTCAATTACAACCTGACGGCCGGGCCATTGCTGCCCTGACCGTACACTACGCCAACAATGCCCCACTTGAAAAAGGCGAAACTGGCTGTTATCAGGACACGCTCATAGATTACAGCAGCGGCCCCGCTTACAAAGAGTTGGCCGACGAATGTTATTGGAACTATTTGCGCGTCTATGTGCCTGGCAGCAGTACCCTCACCAGTTCCAGCAGCCACGAAGTGCCGTTGGAAACTTTGGCTGTGGCCCACCAGGGTTGGAGCGGGGCGGCCCAAACGGTGAATGAATTTTCCGGCTGGACAACTTTTGCCAATTTTATCCTGGTGCCCCAGCAGCAAACTGTGAACGCCTCCTTCAATTATGATCTGCCCGTGGTGGTAAAAAGCGACGGCCGTACCCACACCTACCAGCTTACTATTCGCCCCCAGGCCGGTTCCCGCCCCCAACCCATCCAGGTTGTCGTAACGCTCCCCCCCGGCGCACAACTGCTTTCCACTGTACCCCAAAACGTGACCAGCACGGCCGACCAGGTCACATTTGCCCTGAAGACCGACATGCCCACCACCCTGACTATCAATTATTCATTGCCTGATAATTGAAGCACCGCCCCAACTGAGATATACTGAACAGGCCAGTGGCACCTGGCCTATTCAGGAGATTAAATGAAAAAGAAGCTATTTTTATCAGCATCGCTGTTACTCTTTGTTTTGGTATTTCTGGTACTGTCCACCGCCGCCCTGACACCAGAACCCACTATCCCCACGCGCACCCCCACGCCAGGGCCGCAAACACCAACCACACCTCCAAATACCCCCATCCCGGCATCACCCACACCTGGCAATCCTGGTAATCCTGGCAACCCACCACCAGAAAATCCGCCGACTGCTACCCAAACAGCAACGGCCGTTGGGCTGCCCGTTACGCCTGTGGGTGAGTTTCTGCCAACGGCCGCGCCGTGCAGCAACCAACCCACCATCCTGGCCCTCAACGCCAACTTTATCAATGTCCGCAGCGGGCCAGGTACCGATTTTGCTACTGTCGGCCGTTTGCTCTACCAGGAAGTACGCCCCATCATAGGCCGGGATGCGGCCGCCCCCTGGTGGCTCATCCAATTGGGCAATGGGCAGACAGGTTGGGTGGCCGACGAAGTCGTCCAGGTGCAGGGGAATACGGCCGCCGTGCCCATTGTGCCTGCACCATTGCTCAACAACGCAACCGTAACGCCCGGCGCACCCTGGCAGCCCACCACCCCACCCCCCTGTGCCACACCAGTTACAGCTACCCCCACTGCCATCCCCACTGCCGGAGAGACAATGGTGGTGGCACCGCTGGAAACGGCCGTTGAGACCGCCTATCCTGTCACAATCCCAGAACCAGTTGGGCAAACCAATGTCCTGAGCGCGGCCGTCACACCCACCCCCACCACCACTGCCATTGCGCTGCCCACCAGCATCGCCGCCCTGCCCCAACCTGGCATGCCACCCGCCCCAGTTGAAACCAGCGTGGACAGTACCGGAACCGACTACTCCGGCCTGCTCCTGGTAGGGGCCGCTCTGCTGCTGGTTGCGGGCACGGCCGTCTTCCTCATCAAACGCCGCTCTTGAATCAGTAAGCAGTGAGCAGTAAGCGGTGCTGCTCACTGCTCACTGCTCACTGCTCACTATCAAAACCCTCTTCACCCTCACCGTTTTCATCATCCTGGCCTCCCTGGATAATGCGGCGGCGGGCGTTTTGCCGCCGTTGTATGCCATCATTGCCCGCGATCTGGAGGCAACAGAAGGGTCATTGGGGCTGGTCACGGCCGTGTACCTCTTCGTGGTCGCTATTGCCGCCATCTTCTGGGGTTACCGTGGCGACCAGCAGCGGCGCAAACCACTACTTTTTTGCAGCACCCTGCTTTGGGCAACGGCCATGGTATTCACCGCCTTTGCCGAGTCGTATGCCCAATTTTTTTGGTGGCAGATGGTCACGGCCGTTGGCGTGGGCGGCATTGCATCAGTCGGTTTTAGCGTCGTCAGCGACCTGGTACCGGCGGCGCGGCGTGGTCTGGCGCTGGCTTTCTGGAGCATCTCGCAAGGGGTGGGTGGCTCATTGGGGTCTTTGCTGGCAGGCACCATGGGGGCGGGAGATTGGCGACTGCCCTTCTTTTTCATCGCCGGGTTGGGCTTTTTATTTGCCCTCCTCTACCTCTTCACCTACGAACCGAAACGCGGCCAGGCGGAGCCGGAACTGGCGGCCGTTTTTGCTTCCGGCCAGAGCTATGATTACCGCATCCGCCGCGATGAACTGCTGCCCATGCTGCGCCAGGGTACAACACGCTGGCTGCTGGCGGCCAGCTTCACCTTTGCCCTGGCCTATGGCTCCACACTCTGGATTCCCCGTTGGGCCATTGCCCGCGTGCAGGCGGATGGTTACGACCTGGAAACGGCGACGGTGGCCGGGAATATGTTTGTGGCGCTGTTTAGTCTGGGGGCGTTCACGGCCGTGCTCAGCGGCTATTTGGGCGACAAATGGCAAAAACGCAACCCGCGCGGCCGCCCACTGTTGGTAATGGGTGGGCTGCTGGCCGCCATTCCCTTTTTCACCCTGCTCTACTTCATCCCCCTGCAAGGGTTGGATTTGCCGGAGGGGGCTACTATGCTGCAAACGGCCGTGCATATCATCCTCACCCTGTTTACCAACCCCTGGGTTTTGCTGGCCTTCCTGGCGGCCACGCTGGCCCTCATCTTCCAGGCAGTAGATGCGCCCAACTGGGCGGCGATGATGACGGACGCCAACCTACCAGAGCATCGCGGCACCATTATTGGCCTCAGCCGCCTCACCCGCGCCATAGGCAGCGCGCTCAGTGTGGCGATTGCTGGCGGTTTGCTGGATCGCCTGATCGTGCCCTCGCCCAATAACTACGCCATCACGCTGGCCCTCTTCCAGTTAGTCGTCATTCCCACCGCCTTCTGCTACTATATGGTCAGCAAAACCATCAGCCAGGACGTAACGGCCGTCCGCCAAACCTTAACAGCGCGCGCGAGTGAAAGTGATTTTGTGTCTTCGTGATTTTGTGTCTTCGTGCTTTTGTGTCTTCGTGATTTTGTGTTTTAGTGATCGAGTGTTTGAGTGAACTCCTGAACACAAAGACACACAAACACAAAGACACACAAACACAAAGACACACAAACAC
>CAZOPF010000053.1:33385-37391 GCA_964581605.1 uncultured Ardenticatenaceae bacterium | reverse complement strand
CACTGGACTGGGCGAACGGCCGTGCCGCCGACTACCAATGGCGCAACGGCATGAAGCCCGAACGCGAAACGGAGTTGCTCACCCTTTGGACGGCTCTCAGTAAACAGTGAGCAGTGAGCAGTGAGCAGTGAGCAGTGAACAGTGACGGTAAACCGCTCCACGCAAACACTTGAACACCTGAACACTAAAACACTAAAACACCAAAACACCAAAACACCAAAACACCAAAACACCAAAACACCAAAACACCCCCAGAGGCCCTATGTCCCGAACCGCACTCATCGCCATCGGCGGCAATTCTCTCATCGCCGATAACAAACATCCCGACGTGCCCCACCAGTGGGACGCCGTGCGCGAAACATGCCGCCACCTGGCCGACATGGTCGCCGACGGCTGGCGGCTGGTCATCACCCACGGCAACGGCCCCCAGGTGGGCTACATCTTGCGCCGCAACGAACTGGCCGCCCACGAAGTTCACACCACCCCGCTCGACCTCATCGTGGCCGACACGCAGGGCGCGATTGGCTACATGCTGCAACAGGCGTTGCGCAACGAACTGCACAGCCGGGGGATGCGCCGCCCGGTCGTTTCCGTGGTCACACAAGTGTTGGTAGACCGGGACGACCCCGCCTTCGCCCACCCCACCAAACCCATCGGCAGCTTTATGAGCGAGGCTGATGCCCGTAAATTTGAAGCCGAAGGGTGGCAGGTGGTGGAAGATGCCGGGCGCGGCTGGCGGCGCGTGGTCGCTTCACCCCAACCGCTGCAAATTATTGAAGAAGACGCCATCAGCCGCTTGCTGCAATCGGGCTCAGTGGTGATTGCCGTCGGTGGCGGCGGTATTCCGGTGGTGCATAATCCACGTGGTGAACTGCGTGAACTGCGCGGCGTTTTTGCCGTCATTGACAAAGATCGCGCCAGTGCGCTGCTGGCAAAACAGCTACAGGTAGACCTCTTCCTCATTTCCACCGGCGTGGAGCAGGTAGCCGTGCATTTCAATACGCCCCAACAGCGCAATTTAGACCAGGCGACGCCGGCCGAACTACAACAGTATATGGAGGAAAATCACTTCCCCCCAGGCAGCATGAAACCTAAAATTGAAGCCGTGTTGTCTTACCTGGACGGCGGCGGCAAAACAGCCCTCATTACCAACCCGCCCAACATCGCCCGCGCTTTGCGGCGAGAGACGGGGACGTGGATTGAGTCAGTGAGCAGTGAGCAGTGAGCAGTGAGTGGTTTTACTGCTTACTGCCTACTGCTCACTTCAAAACAAATGGATCCCATTTTTCTACTATTTAACTTCTTTGCGCTACTCTACCTCTTTCGTGGGGCGCAGGTTGTGTGGCAGATTGTGCGCCAGTGGGGGGAGCTGAAACAAGAGCCGCTGTCCAGAGCGAAGAAGGAATTGGCGGATCTGGCCTCATTTTATGTGGCGGTGCCGCCATCGGTGGCGTTCCACGAATTTTGCCACGCGCTGGCGACGTGGCTGGTGGGCGGGCAGATTGTGGATTTTGGTTATGGCGGTTTTTGGGGGTATGTGGTGCCAGTGGGGGATTTTACGCCGGCCGAAAACTGGTTTATTGCCATTGCCGGAACGTTGGGCACTTTGCTGTTTGGCGTGGGCATATGGCTGGCGTTTCGGCATCATAGCGCCAGTAGTTTTCGTTATTTTGGGTTGCGGGCGTTTCGGTTTCAGTTGTACTTTGCCCTGGTGTATTACCCGATTTTTACCATTTTTGTGCCCACGATTAGTGACTGGCGGGTGATTTATGATTTTGGGGCGACGCCGGTATTGAGTGGGGTCACGGCCGTCCTGCACATCCTCTCGCTCATCATTTTTTACCGCGCCGACCGGGCCGGCTGGTTTGAAATGGCCGGTTTTGAAACGGTGGACGAGCAGGCCGCTTTTGCAGCGTTGGCGCAGCAGGCTGCTGAAAACCCACATGACCGGCAGGTGATCATGCCGGTCATTGATGGGCTGCGGCGCGGTGGGGCAGCCCACAAAGCCACGCATCAGTTACAACAATACCTGCAAACCCATGCTGACGATGGCGACGCCCTGGCGCTGCTGGCCGCATTGCAGGCGGGCAAGAACAATCATATTTCCGCCAAAAGCAAGGCCAACGCCGAAAAGGCGCTCCAGTTGGGCATTCAGAGCCCCCGGCAAGAAGCGGCCGCCTGGCGCATTGTGGGCGAATATGCGCTGGAGCGAAATCAATACCCAACGGCCGTGACCCATTTCAGCCAGGGCATTACCGTCCTGAACAATCGGCCCGCCGACGAGTTTGGCCGCCGCGATTACCAGAACTATCAGGCATACCTGTACCATCAGCGCAGCCTGGCTTACCGCCGCCAGAGCCAGTATGACCTGGCCTACCAGGACATGGAGCAGGCGGTACGGCTGGCACAGGAGGCAGGGCAGGAGCAGCAAACGGCCGTGTACCAGCAAGAATTACACATTATTGAGCAGCAGGCGGGACGGCCGTTGGGCAGTTCTCACAATCCCCACTCGCGCTAAGTTGTGGTATATTCCTGGCAAAATGGAATTATTGGCTGGTTGCTAGTGGCCTGTACCAGCCAGCAGCCACTAACCACCATTGACAAAGGAGGTGATAGCTAACAAATAACCATCAACATCAACCATCCCCATTTACTAACAAACCTGACGAGGAGAGAGAAAAATGTCCCCTAAATATGTAAAAACGTTGATACTGCTCATGATCCTGGCTTTGCTTATGGCTGCCTGTAGTGGCGGTGGCGAGGAAACGGAAACGACAGCCGAAACCACCACGGAGACGGCCGTTGAGACGGCCGTTGAAGAAGCAACCGAAGCCCCAGCCCAAGAAGAAGCAGAAACCCCGGCCGAAGAAACAACAGACGAAGCTCTCGTCTTCGGCCTCATCATGGTTGGCCCTAAAGAAGATCGCGGCTGGAACCAGGCCCACTGGGAAGCCGCCCAATACATGCTGGAAAAAGTGCCCGGCAGCGAACTGGTCTGGTTTGACAAACTCAACCCGGCCGACAACCCCGACCTCACCGTGGAACAGGTTGTAGATGATCTGGTGGCCCAGGGTGCAAAACTCATCATCACCAACTCCGCTGAAATGGCCGATGGCACTAACACCGCTGCCAACGCCCACCCGGACGTCTACTTCATTCATGCCTCTGGCGATGACGTTCTCACCGGGGCTGCTCCCGCCAACGTCAGCAACATCATGGGGCGCATGGAATACGGCAAAATGATCGCCGGTTGTGCGGCCGCTCTGTCTAGCGAATCCGGCAACATCGCCTATTTGGGCCCCCTGATTGACGCCGAAACCCGCCGCCTGGTGAACAGCACCTACCTGGGCGCACGTTACTGCTGGGAAAATTACAAAGGCGGCAATCCTGACGACCTTACCTTCACCGTCACCTGGATTGGTTTCTGGTTCAACATTCCTGGCGTCACCCTTGACCCCACACAGGTGGTCAATGACTTCATTGACAACGGTGCGGACGTGGTGCTGTCGGGTATTGACACCACCGAAGCCGTGGTTGTGGCCGGGCAGCGGGCGGCGGCCGGTGATACCGTTTTCGCCATTCCCTATGACTACGAAGACGCCTGCGCCGAAGCCCCAGACATTTGCCTGGGTGTGCCCTTCTTCAATTGGGGGCCATCCTATCTGGCCAAATTGCAGAGCGTTCAGGACGGAAGCTGGGAACAAACCTGGGAATGGATTGGCCCGGACTGGAGCGACATGAACAACCGCGACACCAGCATGATTGGCTGGGTGAGCGGCCCGGCGCTTGCGGCCGATGCTCAGACGCAACTGGATGAGTTCATCGCTGGTTTAGCTGATGGCAGCATTGATTTGTACGTTGGCCCGCTGAATTTCCAGGACGGCACGGTTTTCCTGGCCGATGGGGAAAAAGCAACCGACGAGCAGGTCTGGAACACGCCCCAACTGCTGGAAGGTGTGACGGGCGTTTCTGAATAGAGGATTCGTTACTGGTGGCTGGTGGCTGG
>CAZOPF010000053.1:7376-33285 GCA_964581605.1 uncultured Ardenticatenaceae bacterium | reverse complement strand
AAACATTTTGGCCCCGTGCGGGCCAATGACGGCATCACGATTGCCATTGAAAGTGGCACGATTCATGGGCTGTTGGGCGAGAATGGGGCGGGGAAAAGCACATTGATGAAGGTACTATCTGGCTATATGTCGGCCGATAGTGGCGAAATCCGGCTGAATGGTCAACTGCGGAGTTATGTTTCCCCAGCCGACGCCATTCAGCAAGGGGTGGGGATGTTGCATCAGGATCCGCTGGATTTCCCACCACTGACATTGCTGGATAACTTTATTGCCGGGCGGGATAACCGGCTGCCGCAAAACCGCCGGGCGGCGCGGGAAGATTTCATCCATCTGTGCCGCCAGTTCGATTTTGATTTAGACCCGGAAGCGTTTGTGTCTGAATTGACGGTGGGGGAACGGCAGCAGTTGGAAATTGTGCGCTTATTGTGGCTGGGGGCGCGTACTTTGATTTTAGATGAGCCAACCACCGGCATTTCCGCGCCGCAAAAGGTTAAACTGTTTGCCACGTTGAAGCAGCTGGCGGCACAGAGCAAGACGATTATTTTTGTTTCGCACAAGCTGGAGGATGTGGAGGAGCTGTGTGGGCGGGTGACGGTGCTCCGGCAGGGGCAGGTAACGGGCGAAGCGGCCGCCCCTTTTAACAATGACCAGCTGGTGGCGATGATGTTTGGGCAGGTGATCGAGATTGGGCAACGGCCGTTTGTGGAAACCGGCCCCCCTCTCCTGGAACTGCACCAGGTTACGATGAGCGACCATCGGCTACAAATGGATAACGTCAATCTCATAGTGAATGCCGGGGAGGTGATTGGCGTAGCCGGGCTGGAAGGTTCCGGGCAGCGGTTGTTGATGCAGGCGTGTGCCGGATTATTGCCTACCAAAACAGGTATGATTCGAATTGACGGCCGTGACCTCACCCATCAGCCCTACCCGCAATTCACAGCCGCTGGCGTGGCCTTTATGCCCGCCAACCGCCTGACCGAGGGGCTGGCCCCCGGCCTGACCATCACCGAACACATCATCCTGGCGCAGCGGCAAAACGGCCGTATGCGCCAGACACGCATTGATTGGGCAATGGCCGAACAAATCACCCGGACTAAAATTGCCGAGTATAACATTAAGGGACGGCCGAACAGCACCGTCGAGTCGCTTTCGGGCGGCAACCAGCAGCGTACTTTGCTGGCGCTGCTGCCAGACAATCTGCGCCTGTTGATTATGGAGCACCCAACTCGGGGGCTGGATGTGGAATCGGCGCTGTACATCTGGGGCAAATTGCTGGAACGGCGCAAAACGGGCACGGCCATTTTGTACGCCTCGGCCGACCTGGATGAGATTATGCAGTACAGTGACCGAATTGTGGTTTGTTGTGGCGGGCAGGTGACGGCCGTGCGCCTGACGGCGGAAACCAGTGTGACGGAGTTAGGGTATTTGATTGCCGGGAAGATGGTGAGCAGTGAACAGTGAGCAGTGAGCAGTGGGCAGTGAGAATGCAGATTACCGATTACGGGCATTAGACATGATAGAGAGACAAGAAAAACATGGGATGCGGCTGGTGTTGGCGTTATTGCCGGTGGGGATGGCGGTGGGGATTACGGCCGCGATCATTTTGCTGATGGGGCAATCGCCAACGGCCGTGTTTCAGGTTTTCCTGGAAGGGGCATTTGGCACACAGGTCAAACTGGCCGACATCTTCATCGTCTGGGTGTCGCTGGTCATTATCTCTTCTGGGCTGCTGGTCACGTTTCGGGCCGGGCAGTGGAACATTGGCGCGGAAGGGCAAATTGTGTTGGGAGCTATTTTTGCGGTGGGTGCGTCGCGCCTGTTAGAGTTGTCGCCAGGGCTGGTCGCCATTCCCCTGATGATCCTGGCCGGTATGGCAGGAGGAGCGTTATGGGGGTTATTGGTGGGAACGCTGAAGATTTACGGCCGTGTCCATGAAATTTTTGGTGGTCTGGGGCTGAACTTTGTGGCTACTTCCCTCACCATCTACCTGATTTCTGGCCCCTGGAAACCGGCAGGCACAAGCTCCATTGGCGCATCCAAACTGCTGCCGGAAGCGTTGTGGCTGCCCACGCTGGAAGGACTGCGCCTCAGCCCTGTTTCCGTCATCCTGGCCATTTTGGTTGCGGTGGTCATTGCGCTTTCGCTGCGCGGCACCATGTGGGGGCTGCAATTGAAGGCGGTAGGACGTAATGCACGAGGAGCGTTTATGCTAGGCGTGCCTACAACCCGCATCCTGTTCAGCGCATATCTGGTTTGTGGGTTGTGCGCGGGACTGGTGGGGGCGTTGATAGTCACGGCCGTGCGCCACCAATTGGTTGCCAATATCGGCTCTGGGTATGGGTTTCTGGGCATCCTGGTGGTGCTGCTCTCTGGCTTCCGGGCCACGCTCATCCCCTTTGTGGCCTTCTTTTTTGCCGCCCTGGGTATTGGCAGCGTACCGCTCCAATTGCGCCTCGGCCTGGACTCGGCGCTCGGCGGTGTTCTTTTAGGCGTCATTGTCTTGTCATATGAACTGGTACAGGGCTTGCGGCAGAAGTATGCCGTGAGCGGTGAGCAGTGAGCAGTGAGCGGTGAGCAGTGAACAGATGCGTGTTCACTATGCAGCGAAAAACTACTATGGAAGCGATACTCGCCATCTTCTCCATCACTACGCTTAGTTCAGTACTGGCCGCCTCGGCGCCGGTTGTTTTTGCCAGCCTGGGCGAAACGTTGAATGAACGGGCCGGTGTGATCAACCTTTCCGTTGAAGGCACGATGATGTTGGGGGCGATGGTGGGTTTTGCGGCCGCGCAAAAAACGGGCAATGTGGTGTGGGGTTTTGCGGCCGCCATGCTGGTGGGCATGGTGATGGCCTCTATCGTCGCTTTTGGCAGCATCACCCTCAACCGCGATCAGGTGGCTATTGGTTTTATCCTCACCCTGTTGGGCATTGAACTTAGCTCCTTCCTGGGTGCGCCCTATGTGCGCCAGCCAGGGCCGCGCATTGCGCCCTTGCCCATTCCCATCTTGCAAGACATCCCGGTCATTGGCCCCCTCTTTTTTGAACACGATATGGTTACCTATCTCAGCTTCGCGCTGGCGATTGGCATGTGGGTCTGGTTTTACAAAACGCAGCCGGGATTGAAATTGCGCGGCATAGGGGAACGGCCGCAGGCCGCCTTTGCGCGTGGGGTGAACGTGGTTCGCCTGCGTTATCTATACACCCTTATCGGCGGCGCGTTGATTGGTTTCTCTGGCGCGGCCTTTTCCTTGCATGTAAAGCTGGGCTGGAGCCATCGCCATACCGATGGTTTCGGCTGGATTGCCCTGGCCATTGTCATTTTTGGCGGCTGGCACCCGATTCGGGTTCTGTTTGGCGCGTACTTTTTTGGCTTGCTGCGGGCGGCCGCCACCACAATGCAACAGGTGATGCCCGGTGTGCCGGTACAGGTCTTCCCTCTCCTCCCCTTCCCCTTGATGATTATGATCCTCATTATCTTCAATACCGATTTTGTGGTGGAGCGGCTGTTTTATTACCTGCCAGTGTGGCTGCGTCGCCATTTGAAAGGCTTCTTACGCAGCCAGCCCCCGGCCGCACTGGGAACACGTTTTGAGCAAGAATAATAGCTCATGTTATGCACGCAGGGGGCCTGAAAAACCAGAGGTATCTGTTCACCAGGAAGTAAACGAATGGTCTCGGACTCATCTTTGCTCATCACTTCAGAAATGATGCACGCGGGGCAGAAGCCGATGCTTTTTGTTGGCGGCGCGTGCAATATCCAGACGGCCGATGGGCCCATACGCAATCCGGGGCGCGACCCGCTGGCGGAATGGCTGGATGAGTTGGGGCTAACTTATTTTGATCCACAAATTCATCCGTCTACACACGGCCGTGACTACATCTGGGAAATTGATGGCCCCCGCGAAAAACAGGCCCGCGAGGAAGCCAGGCTGCGCGTGTATGAGATTACGGCGACGACGATTGCGGCCGTTTCGATGATGGAGATTATGGACGATGCCCGGCACGGCCGTGTTACCATTGTCTGGTTTAACGAGGGGCGAACCTTTGCCCCTTTAGGCTTAGGATCGCGTGATGAATTCAAAAACAACAAACCTTTGCGGCAAGAAGTAGGCGAAACAATCTACTCCCATTTGCTGGCCTACATCAACTCCGGACGCCAGATGCGTGGTGAATTAGCCAACTTGCTGGCCGACTGCCCACACATCACGTTTGTGGACAGCCTGGAGGAGCTAAAAACCACACTTTTCCCCCTGCGCCATTGGCTGCGCTACAGCAGCCCCACCCACCCCCTGGCCGCTAATTCAAGGAGATAACCCGACCCCAACGGTTAATGTTCCGGCAAATAGCTACCACCTGGCTGACGCGGCTGGAACAATGTCTGGCCTGGCCGCAAGAGGAACGTACTGAAAACCCTGCCCAAAGCCAAAAGGCAACGGCCGTTTGCCTAAAAAACCTTTCGCCTGTAAACTGTTGTCAAGAGGGAAAGGATGGAGTAAAAATAGAGACCATTGCGGGTCATACTGGTGAACCTGCCCTGAAAAACCCACTATTAAAGACAACCATTGGAAATTTTAACAAGACATTATGGCACCACTTTTAGATGTTCGTAATCTGGTAACGCGATTCTATACCGAAGACGGCGTGGTTCATGCCGTCAATGGCATCAGCTATACCCTGGATGAAGGCGAATCTATGGCCATTGTCGGCGAAAGCGGCTCCGGCAAATCCGTAGGCGTTATGTCCATTATGGGGTTGATTCCCTCCCCGCCTGGCAAAGTAGAGAGCGGCGAAGTGTGGTATGCCGGCCGGGATCTGGTCAAACTCACGCAAGAAGAGTTACGGCAGTTGCGCGGCAATGAGATCGCCATGATCTTCCAGGACCCCATGACCTCCCTCAACCCCGTCCTTACCGTTGGTCTACAAATGACCGAGTCCCTGGAATTGCACATGAATATGAGCAATGCTCAGGCCAAAGAGCGGGCCATAGAAATGCTCCAGTTGGTCGGCATTCCCAATGCTGACGATCGACTCAGTGATTACCCCCACCAATTCTCTGGCGGGCAGCGCCAACGCCTGATGATCGCCATGGCCCTCAGTTGTAACCCCTCCATCCTCATCGCCGATGAACCTACCACCGCTCTGGATGTAACCATTCAAGCCCAAATTATTGAGCTAGTACAACGACTGCAAAAAGAGTTGGGCATGGCCATCATCTGGATTACACATGATCTGGGGGTGGTGGCCGGACTGGTGCAGAAATTAGCGGTAATGTATGCCGGTTTTATTGTTGAACAAGGCTCTGTTCACGATCTTTACAAGAACACCAGCCATCCCTATACCCTGGGCCTGTTAAACTCCATCCCCAAGGTAGATGCTAGAGAACGAACCCGGCTCACATCCATTGAAGGATTACCCCCCGACTTACTCATTGAACCCCAACATTGCCCATTCGCCCCACGTTGCACCTTTGCGGTGGAACAGTGCTGGGCAGAAAATCCCCCATTGATAACAGTAGCGCCGAATCATGGGTCAGCTTGTTGGCGCTGGGAAGAAGTGCTTTCACAAAGCACAGATGGAGTCGCAGCATGAGTCAAGAGAATGGTCAAACGAACGGCAAAGAAGTTCTGGTCAAAGTAAATGACCTTAAACTACATTTTCCCATCATGCGCGGTGTAATTCGGCGGCAAGTGGGCGCGGTTAAAGCAGTGGATGGGGTAACTTTTGATATTTACAAGGGAGAAACCTTAGGGCTGGTAGGTGAGAGTGGTTGCGGCAAATCTACGGCCGGACGCGCAATTTTACAATTACTCAAGCCAACGGCCGGGGAGGTTTTATTTGAAAACCGGGATTTAACGAAATTGAGCAAGGGGGATTTGCGCCGCGCCCGCCGCCATATGCAGATGATTTTTCAAGATCCGCAGGCTTCACTCAATCCCAGGCTCACAGTGGGTAGCATTATTAGTGAGCCACTGGAAATCCATAATGTAGGCGATAAGGAAAGCCGTAAAGAACGGGTACAGGAACTGCTGCGTGTGGTTGGCCTGAATCCTTATTTCATCAGCCGTTACCCGCACGAATTTTCCGGTGGTCAGCGGCAACGTATCGGTATTGCCCGTGCGTTAGCTACGAATCCCAGTTTTATCGTGGCTGATGAGCCGATCTCGGCTCTGGATGTTTCCATTCAAGCGCAAGTGGTCAACCTGCTTGACGATCTGAAAGCAGAATTGGGACTCACTTACCTGTTTATTGCCCATGATCTCTCCATGGTGCGTTATATTAGTGACCGGGTGGCCGTCATGTACCTGGGCAAAATTGCGGAAATGGGCAGCCGGGATGATGTGTATGATCATCCATTGCACCCTTATACGCAGGCGTTGCTTTCGGCTATTCCCGTCCCTGACCCTGATAAAGAAGCGCGGCGAGAGCGTATTATTCTAAAGGGAGAAGTGCCAAGCCCGGCTAATCCACCAACTGGCTGCCGTTTTCATACGCGCTGCCAATATGCTACGGACGTTTGTAACCAACAGGAACCAGAGTTTCGGAATATGGGCACGGCCGTGCAACCCCATATGGTCGCCTGCCATCATGCCGAAAAATTCTTGTAGGGGCGCGGCAGTTGGGATAGATGGTCGCATAGCAGAACAACATCATACCCAACTGCCTCGCCCGTACCATAATTTATAAGGAGGTGATGCTTGAAGAAAACGTAAGAAGTTTTTTCAACAGAGCGAGGAGTACACCTTATTCAAACCCCCGATAATCTCAATTTGGAGGAGATTCAATGTTTACGCAAAAGAAATCACTATTATGGTTAGCTGCCTTAGCCATTATTGCTCTGGTTATCGCTGCTTGCCAACCGCAGGTAGAAACTGTCGAAGTCACCCGCGTCGTCGAAAACACCGTGGTAGAAACTGTCACTGTAGAAGGTGAACCAGTTGAAGTCACCCGCGTTGTCCAGGAAACTGTCGTAGAAACCGTGACCGTGGAAGTGGAAGTCCCGGCCGAACCGGTGGAAGAAGGACCGATGGAATACCATGCGGCCGACCCCACCACCTATCGCACCCTCACCTTCGGTGACATTGACACCCTGGATCCAGCCCTGGCGTATGACACTGCCAGCGCGGCCGTGATTCAGAATGTTATGGAACCGCTGATTTACTACAATCACACCGACCCCAACACCTATGTGCCTGCTCTGGCTTTGGAAGTGCCCAGCCTGGAGAATGGCCTCATCTCCGAAGATGGCCTGACCTACACCTTTAACATCCGGCCCGGTATCACCTTCCACAATGGCAACACATTAGAAGCGCATGATGCGGCCTACACCTTCCAACGCGGTTTGTTGCAATCAGACCCCAACAGCGCCCAGTGGCTTTTGCTGGAACCGATCCTGGGTTACAACCACTGCTACGACATCACCGAAGGCATTGACCCCGAATGTGGTCTGGCTGGCGATAAAGAAGCCCTCCTGGCCACCGCAACCCCCGAACAACTGGTAGAAGCCTGCACCGCCGTACAGAACGCTATTGTGGCTGATGATGCCGCCGGCACGGTCACCTTCAATCTGGCAATGCCGTGGGGGCCAATGCTGGCTACTCTGGCCGCTTCCTGGGGTAGCATTTTGGATCAGGAATGGGCCATTGAACAAGGCGCCTGGGATGGCAGCTGCGAAACCTGGCAAAATTACTATGCCCCCGGTTCCGAAAACGATGAGTTATCCGGCGTTATTAATGGCACCGGCCCCTACATGCTGGAAAGCTGGACGCCTGGCGAAGGGTACGTTCTCACCGCCAATGAAGGCTACTGGCGGACTGATCCCATTTGGGAAGGCGGACCGTCTGGCACTGCTGCTATTAAAACCGTTGTTGTTAGCCTGGTAGACGAATGGGGCACCCGTTTTGCTGCTTTGCAGGCCGGTGATGCAGAAAGCGCCGCCGTTAACACGGAAAATCGGCCGCAGGCTGATGAGTACGTCGGTGAATTCTGCGATTACGCTACCAACGAATGTACACCCAATGAAGAAAACCCCAACGGGCCTCTACGGAAATGGGGCAGCCTGCCCAGCGTCTCCCGTACCGACGTCTTCATGGTCTTTGATACAGGCGCCGACTCCCCCTACATTGGTAGCGGCCAATTAGACGGCAACGGTATTCCGCCGAACTTCTTCTCTGACGTACACGTACGCAAAGCTTTTAATGCCTGCTTCGATTTTGACACCTACATTTCCGAAGCGCTCAATGGCGAAGGTGTGCGTAACAACGGCCCAATCATCAAGGACATGTTGGGTTACAATGAAGACGGCCCCTATTACCAGTATGACCCCGAAGTCTGTGCGGCCGAACTGGAACAGGCCTGGGATGGGCAACTGCCCACCACCGGCTTCCGCTTCCAAATGGGTTACAACACCGGCAATACCACCCGCCAGACTGTTTGCGAAATTTTGCAGGCGGAATTAGGCTCGATCAATGAACTGTACCAGTTAGAATGTATTGGTCTGCCGTGGCCCACCTTCCTGCGCACCTTCCGTGCGGGGCAGATTCCGGTTATTGCCAGCGGCTGGTTGGAAGACATTCATGACCCGCACAACTGGGTGCAGCCATTCACCGTTGGTACGTATGCCGGCCGTCAGCGGCTGCCAGACGAGATCATCGCCCAATTCACGGAACTGGTGAACGCTGGTGTAGCCACAGCCGACCCGGCCGCCCGTGAAGCAGTTTACTTTGACCTACAACAACTGCATCACGACCTGGCCATCCAGATCACTCTGGCTCAGGCATTAGGCGCACGTTATGAACAACGTTGGGTTAACGGTTGGTATTACAACCCCATCGAACCCGGCACCTTCTATTACGCTTTGAGCATGCAATAAGCCTGTGTTCAACACGGCTGATGTGAGCTAATATCTGAGAAGGTTGGCGCTCTAGTGTTGATGATGAGAGCGCCACCTTCTCTGTTTTGTTACTCAGGCATTTCTATTGTGGATTGTGGTTGCCCCTCAGAGTCCATGATGGATTTTCCTGAAACGCAGTGTAAACCAGCCAGATTTTACAAAGTTATTTGCCTTTTGCTTCATAATTCGGATTTATATGTGCGTATAAAACTTTATTAAGCTGCGTGGTTTAGTTTTGACCTATTGCCTTTCGAGGAGACAGAGATGACCACCTACATTATTCGCCGCTTGCTCATAATGCCCATTACCTTATTGGGTGTCACTTTTCTTATTTTTGCCATGTTGCAAATTTTAGGGCCCGTAGAACGTTCTGCGTTGTATGTACGTGACGTGCCCAAAACTGAAAACCAGATCAATGCAATTATCGAGCGGTACGGTTTGGACGACCCGGTTTATTTGCAATATTGGTATTGGATGGTTGGCCGCATAGATCCAGAAACAGGTGAAACGATTGGTGGTATTCTACGTGGCGATTTGGGCTTTTCGCGTACCGGCCGTGAGCCAGTAACCGATATGTTGCAACGGCGTTTTCCGGCCACACTAGAGCTGGCTTTGTGGGCGATGATCCCCATCGTAGGTGGAGGCATCTGGATGGGTATTAAGGCTGCTTTGAATCATAATAAGCCCATTGACCAGGCCTCTCGTGTTTTTGCCACTTTGGGATGGTCTATACCTACCTTTGTGTTAGCCCTCCTGTTACTGCTTATCTTTTATGCCCGGCTGGACTGGTTGCAGCCCGGCCGTTTGTCTACCCAATTTGCGCTGGAAGTTTCTCGCCCTGGCTTTACGCAATATACCCACATGATGACGGTGGATGCCTTATTGAATTTACGTCTTGATATTTTCTGGGATGCTTTGAAACATTTGGTCATGCCCGTGATAACTCTGGCTGTTATTCAATGGGCGTTGCTACTGCGGGTGACCCGCTCCTCTATGCTGGAAGAGATGCGCCAGGATTATGTGCGTACGGCACGCTCTAAAGGTCTACAAGAACGCACTGTTGTGAACCGTCATATTCGCCGGAATGCCCTGATCCCGGTGGTGACGATTGCTGGAGCGACTTTAGCTGGTTTGATGAATGGTGCGGTGGTGACAGAGACTATCTTTAATTATCCCGGTTTGGGTGAGATGGCAGCGTCTGCGGCCGTATCTTTAGATGTGCTGACTATGCTTGGTTTTGCCCTGTTTACCGGCGTTATATTTATTGCCATGTATTTGATTGTAGACATACTTTACGTGGTCATTGACCCCCGTATACGCTTGTCTTAAAGGGAAAGAGGCATCAGATGAAAACCAGTGATGTATTAGTAACACCGGGCACGCCCACCAGCATTCCTGTTCCCGATGGTGCGTTGCGCCCCCCCACACGTCTGGAAAAACTGCTTGGCCCGGAATGGGCACGCCTGCTCAAGGGGTTGTTGACAAATCCTCTTTCTGTGCTTGGGTTGATTATTGTGGCCGGTTTTATTGGTACGGCCCTGTTGGCGCCGGTGCTGGCGCCCCCACCCAAAGAAGGGTGGGACCCTTATGATATTCCACGCGATGGATTCAGGAATGAACCACAGCCCCCTGGCACGGAATGGAAAAAAAATGCGCCTTATTACATCCCCGGTTGGTACAAATTGACCGGGAATGAGGAGTGGGTGCATTTATTGGGCACGACCGGCGGGCAATATGACATCTGGTATGCCCTGGTATGGGGCACACGCACGGCGTTAATAGCGGGCACGGCCGTTGTTGCTATTTCGGCCGTCATTGGCATTTTGATTGGCTCGGCCGCCGGGTATTTTGGTGGGTTGTTGGACGAAGTGTTGATGCGTATTCTGGAGATTTTTGTGGTTTTTCCCGGTCTCGTCGCTGTATTGGTATTGTCATCCATTTTAATCCCCATCTTCGGCCGTAGTCTGTTGCCAGCCATGATCGCTCTGATTGTGTTTGGCTGGATGAGTTATGCCCGTCTATTGCGTGGCGATATTTTGTCGAACAAGCAGCGTGATTATGTGATGGCCGCTCGAGCCAGCGGCGCAAAAGATACGCATATCATTATGAAGCATGTGCTCCCTAATGCCATTTTCCCCACGCTGGTTCTTTTGTCTCTGGACATGGGCTCTATTGTTCTCAGTTTTGCCGCGCTTAGTTTCTTGGGTGTTGGGGTGGAACCTGGGTATGCGGACTGGGGGCAAATTGTGAGTTTTGCCCGCGACTATATTGTTTCATTGGACACCTACTGGTATGTCATTCTCTTCCCGGCGTTAGCCTTGTTGTTTTATGGCCTGGGTTGGAATCTGTTAGGTGATGCTATGCGGGATATTTTGGACCCGAAATTGCGCGGGAAAACGGGCTGATTCCCTAAACAGTTATCCGTAAACAGCGAAGAGCGGGCGGCAAGCCGCCCGCTCTTTTTTTGTTATATTGTCTTCGTCACTTTGTTTAGCCCGCGTGGCGCTTCTGTGTTGTATCCCTTCACGGCCGTCAGCCAATAGCTGAACAACTGCCCCGGCACAATACTCACCAGGGGCGTCAGCCATTCAGGAATGTTCGCCGGCAGCGGGATCGGGCTGGTTGCCAGTGCCAACGCTTCCGGCTGATCAGAGATGACCAGCAGTTCCGCCCGCCGTTCCTGCGCCAGTTTTTGCAACAATGCCAGCATATCCGCATAAACCGCGCCGCCGGGCGCAACGGTCAACACCGGAAAACCATCGGCCACCACCGCAATTGGCCCATGCCGGAAATCGGCTGATGAGTACGGCTCTGCCACCACATAGGTCAGTTCCTTCAGCTTCAATGACCATTCAAAAGCAGTGGCATAGTTATACCCCCGCCCCAAGACCACACATTGCTGCATATAGCGGTAACGTGGCGCTAACCGGGCAATCTGTTCATCCTGGCGCAGCACTTCGCTCACCCATTCCGGCAACTGCGCCAATTGTGCCAGCCGTTCCTCGTCATTTGCCAACGCCGCCGAGAGCATCGCCATCGCCAGCAGTTGCGTGGTATAGGTTTTGGTAGCCGCCACCGCTTTTTCTGGCCCCGCCTGAATATCAATGACGTAATCGGCCGCCTGCGCCAGCGGTGAATCGGGTGCATTGGTGATCGCCAGTGTGGGACGGCCGTGCCGTTTGCCCTCCGCTACCACATTCACAATATCTGGCGACTGGCCTGACTGGGAAACGCCAATGACCAGCGCCCCATCCAGCCGGGGCGGGCTGTTATAAAGACTGAAAAGCGAAGGGGTAGCCAGCGCCACTGGCAAATGGTTGAATGCGCCCCATACATAATTGGCGTAGCGGGCGGCATTGTCTGAGGTGCCCCGTGCCGCAATAAAGGCATAATGAATCTGGCGCTTCTGCAAATCCTGAGCAATGGCACGCACGGCCGTCAGATTCCGTTCATAGCTTCGTTGCAAAATTTCTGGTTGGGAGTGGATTTCGTCGTAAAGGGACATAGGGTTTTTCGTGTTGCGTGACTCGTGATCAACCAATCACGCATCACGTTTATAGATAACGTCACCATGAACAAAAGTCATGGCAACCTGTAAATCGGGTGTCAATAAAACCAGGTCGGCGTCATAGCCGGGGGCGATGCGCCCTTTTTGTTGGCCCAGGCCCAGCAGGTCGGCGGGAATGGTGGTCACGGTGGTTATCGCTTCGGCCAGGGTGCAACCGGTGTAGGAGATGAGATTACGCACGGCCGTGTCCATGCCCAATATGCTGCCCGCCAATGTGCCATCCGGCAAACGGCAGGTCGCCTCATCCACCGTCACCTGGAAATCACCCAGATCGTACTTGCCTGGCGGCATTCCCAACGCGGCCATCGCATCCGTGACCACATTCAGGCGCGGGCCGGCTGCCTGCCAGGCCAGTTTCAGCAACGCCGGGTGTACATGGATACCGTCAGGGATAATGCCCAGCGTCACCCGCTCATCAGCCAGCAGAGCGCCAATCAACCCTGGTTCGCGGTGGTGCAGGCCGGGCATGGCATTAAACAGGTGTGTGCCATAACGCACCCCGGCGGCAAAACCCGCTTTGGCCTCGGCAAACGAGGCCATGCTGTGGCCGGCGCTGACGATAATGCCTCGTTCGGCCAACGCCGTGATGACGGGCAGCGCGCCGGGCAGTTCCGGGGCCAGCGTCACCAACCGCACATGCGTTTCCGGCAACCAATCGGCGATGGCTTTTAAGGTGGGCCGTTGCATGTGGTCGGGATTGTGCGCGCCCTTTTTCTGCGGGTTCAGGAACGGCCCTTCCAGGTGCAGCCCCCAAGGTTCCGCGCCAGAAAAGGCGAACGGCCGTTGCCCCAAAACCTCTTGCGCTCTTTGCACCGTGACCAGCGGCGAGGTAATCACCGTCGGCAAAAAACCGGTAATGCCATATTGCGGCAGCCGGGCCGCCACTTCCCAAATCGTCTCTGGCTGCTGCGTAAAATCCAGCCCAAACGCGCCGTTCAACTGCAAATCTATAAAGCCGGGCACAAGAAAATGGTCTGGCGCATGGATGGTCGCCGGACTGAATGAGGAGGAGGATACGGCCGTGATACGGCCATCGGCCACCACCACGCCATTTTCAATCACCCCGTGGGGGGTCAGGATATTGGCCTGAATCGTTAACATTTTGGGGAATGTAATGGGGTAACTGGGTAATTGGCGCTCAATTACCCAATTACCCAATTACTCAATTACTTCTGGAATCCGCACCGGCAGTTTACCCTGAAACGGAATTTCGCCCCACAAAGCGGCGGCCAGGGCACGCATGGCCGGTTGTTGGATGCTGTAGGTGCAAATGTGGGTGCGGGCGCGGGGGTAGGCGGCCAGATCGTAAGGGGTACGCAGCGCGACGGTGATGAGCGGTACGGCCGTGTCCACCAACGCATGAACCAGTGCGGCCTGTCCTGGTTGCCGTGTCGCTTCAATCGTACACACAATGACCAGATCATAGTGCGTGACCCGTTCGCGGAAGGTGCTGATACACGATTCATCCAGTTGCTGGGGGATCACATATTCATCCACGCCGGGGTGGTAATGGCGCAGCGCCATCCCTAACGTCATCTTTTCGGAGGCAGAGGTGTCGGCCGGGGTGAGGTTTTGGAAGGTGGGCAAGATGACGGCGATACGGCCGTCGGCAGGCACACGCAGCGGTAGCAATCCCGCCTCGTCCCGCACCAACGTTACCGCCTGATTGGCGACTTCTTGCGCCAGTAAGCGATGTTCCGCACAGCCAATGACATTAAATTCCGGTTGAGTTTGCCCAGCCAGCCATTGTTTTACAGCCAAAATACGCGCTAACGACTGGCTCTGTGCGGTGGTGCTAAACGCGCCCGTTTCCAGCCCGTTGTGCAAAGCGGTGTAAGCTGTTTCCTGGGCAGCCACATCGTCAGTCATCAGCAGCATATCCACACCGGCCTGGGCCGCCCGCAGCACATCATCGGCCAGCCCCGCTCCTTGGGTGATGGCGGCCATATCCATCGCATCGCTGAGAACCACACCCTGGAACCCTAATTTTTGGCGGAGCAACCCCTGAATGATGGTTGGGGAAAGGGTGGCGGGGACGACACGGCTGTCATGCAGCAGCGGCAGCCCCACATGAGAAGTCATCACAATTTTGGCGCCCGCTTCAATGGCCGCACGGAACGGCCGTAGCTCCACCTCCCACAACCGCTGTTCATCATGGGCCACCACCGGGATGCCATGATGTGAATCACTCACCGTGTCCCCGTGCCCCGGAAAATGTTTGACCGCGCTGATAACGCCCGCGGCCTGAATGCCTTGCGCCATCGCCGCTGCCAATTTGCCCACCAACTGCGGGTCTTCACCAAAGGAACGCACACCAATGACCGGGTTTTGGGGGTTACTGTTCACGTCGCAGCTAGGAGCATAATTCACATTTACGCCCACTGCCGCACATTCGCGCCCGATAGCCAGCCCCACGCGGAAAGCCAGGTCTGGGTCGCCCACTGCGCCTAACGCCATGTTACCGGGGAACGGGGTCATGGCCGGCCCCAGGGCATTTAGCTGCCCGCCTTCCTGGTCAGCGCAGATAAGCAGCGGGGGCTGCCCGGCGGATTTTGCTGCTTGTTGTAACGCGGCCGTGAGCCGGCGTGTCTGGTAAGGATTTTCCACATTGCGGTAACGGAAGAGGGTAAACCCACCAACAGGTCGGGAAGCCAGCCAATGCAGAATATGGGGTGGTGGTTCTGCACCTACAAAGCCTAGCAATAGTTGGTATCCAACCGAAACCGCCCCATGAGTGGCTTGCAATGTCTTCATCTGATATTCAGCGGTTTCTATTGGTGGTCTCTTCTCCACTAATTCATCCCTTGCCAATTTCTTTGGATAAATGCCTATCATATCTTCCACCAGCCCCCTTGCAAATGAACACTATTTCCCACCTTACATCCATCATTGCAAACTGCAATCCAAACCAGATACTCAGGCGTTAAATGACACCGAGTTGCTGCTTTAGCACCAGTGCCGAGGCGCCCATTAAAACAATATCATCGCCTAATGTAGTGCAGCGAATGTCAGTATCGGCGGACAAGGCAGGCAAAACACGCTGGTTAACGGCCGTGCGTATCCCGGCTAAAAATGGTTCGCCTACTCTGGAAATCTGCCCGGCAATAACTATCTGGCGCACATTCAGGATGCCAACAAGGTAGGCAACGGCCGTGCCCATGTGTGTGCCTGCCTGTTGCAAAATAGCGTGTACGGCCGTATCTCCTTGTTGGGCGGCCGTAACCACATCTTCCCATGTCGGTGCTGGCTCTCCATTGTGGGGACCCATTTGCTGCAAAATGCCCCGAATGCTGGCAACCGTCTCCAGGCAGCCCTGATTGCCACAGCTACACAGCTCCCCATTTTCCACCACCGTCACATGACCAATCTCCCCCGCGCTAAAACCATCCCCCACAAAAAGCTGCCCACCCAGCACAATACCGGCGCCAATGCCCCGCCCGGCTTTAATCAGCACCAGATTATCCGTATCATGTGGGTCAAAGGAGTAAGAGGCCAGGGCAGCCACGTGGCTATCGTTACCCACATGTACCGGCAAACCATATTGCGCTTCTAGCAATGAGCGCAGGGATAGGTTGTGCCAACCCAGATTGACTGCATCCAGGACAATGCCACAGGTCGTGTCTACAAGGCCCGGCGTGCCAATGCCAATGCCTAAAATGGGGGTGTGGGTTTGAGCCAGCAGTTGGTTAATAAGGTCATGGACAAGAGCCAGGGCAGCGGCAGCGGTGCGGCCATCCACAGCCACATCCACCCGGTGCATAATTTCCCCACGCAAATTCACCAGCGCCCCCCGAAAATAGCTGGTACTCAAATCCAGGCAGAGCAGTTGCCGGGCATCCCCGGCCAGTTGCAGCAAGCGTGGTGGTTTGCCGCCCACGGATGGGCCAAGCCCTGTCTCTAGCACCAACCCCTCATCCATCAAATCGGCCACAATGGTAGAAACGGTCGCTCGTGTCAGGCTCGTTTCACGGGCAATATCGGCCCGGCTGATCTCATCCTGTTCATAAATCATCTTCAAAATGAGGCGAGAGTTGTGTTGTTTGGTGAGTTGGTGAGTCGCTTTTTGCATATCAGATTTCCGTCTTTGTAAGTTAATTAAACTTACTAGAGAGTGTAACAAGAATAAAGCAACCTGTCAACGCATACGGCCGTGCCCCAACCCACGGCCGCTGCTCCGTATGCCACTGTTGTCTGCTTGATAAATTAACCTGGGGGGCCCCACCTACCAGACAGTTTCGATCAGGGGACGCAGATTACCTGTGTCTCAAAGATCGCATAGTTTGCGTCCAACCCATTCCGTGCTTGCAACTCTTGCAGGGTTATGCCCGAAGCCTGGCTAATACCAAATGCCGTATCTCCTTGCAATACCACATACGGCCGCCAATCCCCACACGCATTCGGATCTCCCACCGGCAGACTCAACACATTGCCAACTACTATATCGCTGGCAGAAATCCCAAAACGGGCCATCAGGGCAATGGATGTTACCTGGTTAGTCTGAATACGAAACAACGTGTCACCCGCCTGCACCTGGTAGCTGATAAAGATGATACGGTCGGTAGTTGGCTGACCGCCGCCACCAAACGTGGTAACGTCTGCACTGCTGGCAGCGGCAGGAACAGCGGAGGCTACGGCCGCCGGGTCTGGCGTCGCGGTGGGCAGTTCGGCCGTTTGCGGCTCGGCCGGAACCGGCGTGTTGACAATCACCGGGCGCTGGTTGGGGTCCACTTGCAGCGCAACCTGCTCGTTCCCCACCTGCACCACATAGGCGGATTGCCCTTCAGGTTGGGTAGCCTGCTCTGGCAAATCGGCGCGTTGATAGATGATAGAAATCATCAGAAATACGCCCAACGCCAGGACTATCGCCATAATGATCATCAATAACGCAATTGAAGATTGTGGTCGTCTCACGTTTCCCTGCTCTGGTAGGCCAACTGAGCGAGAGGTTGGTCAACCTGCTTTCTGCTTATGGTACACTTGTCATAAACGAATCGCAAGGTGTAGGGAGTAATTGAGTAATTGAGGTAATTAAGTAATTACTTCTTTGGCATGGAGGATGAGTATGATCTACAAGCGTCCGCAGTTAGAAGAATTGGAATCATTGACTTTAGCGCCGTATGCCCAAAAGAGCGCCCGCTCAAAGGGGCGCGTATACCCGGAGGCGGAATCAGAGACACGCACCGCCTACGGCCGTGACCGTGACCGCATTATCCACACCACCGCCTTCCGCCGCCTGGAATACAAAACCCAGGTCTTCGTCTATTACGAAGGCGACCATTACCGCACCCGGCTCACCCACACCCTGGAAGTGTCGCAGCTCGGCCGTTCGCTGGCGCGGGGGTTAGGCGTCAACCAGGACTTAACCGAAGCCATCTGCCTGGCGCATGATTTGGGTCACCCCCCCTTCGGCCATGCCGGGGAACACGCCCTGAACGCCCTCATGCAAGGGCATGGCGGCTTCAACCACAATACCCAAAGCTACCGCATTGTCACCAGCCTGGAACGGCGCTACCCCAATTTTGACGGGCTAAACCTGACCTATGAAACCCGCGAAGGCATGATCAAACATGAGACGGATTATGACAAAAGCGATGCCAGCGACTATGAACCTGACCGGCGCGGCTCGCTGGAAGCGCAAATTGCCAATCTGGCCGATGAGATCGCCTACAACGCCCACGACCTGGATGATGGGTTACGGGCCGGCATGTTCGATCTGGCAGCGCTGGATGAACTGGAATTGTGGCAGGAGCTAAAGGCGGTGGTGGGCTGGCAAACGTGGGAACCATTTACCACCCTGACCCGGCACGAGATTGTCCGGGAGTTGATCGGCATGTCGGTGACAAATGTGTTAGAGCAAACGGCCGTAAACCTGCGCCACCACCAGATTGATTCTGCCGATAAAGTGCAGTTACACCCGGCCAATCTGGTCACATATGCCCCCGATTTTGGGCAGAAGGTGCGGCATCTCAAGCAGTTTTTGCTGGACAACATGTACCGCCATTACCGGCTGGTACGCATGCAAAACAAGGCGGAGCGGTTTATCACCCAACTTTTCGAGGCGTACATCCATGAACCCAAGATGCTGCCCACCGATACCCAAAAGCGGCTGGAACAGGCAGACCTGCACCGGGTTGTGGCCGACTATATCGCCGGCATGACCGACCGTTACGCGCTGGATGAATGGCAGAAGTTGTTTGACCCCTACGGCCGTGCATAAAAAAAGGCCGCAGTCCTTGACTGCGGCCTTTCCCTCCTTAACAAGACGTTGCTGACTAATACTCCAGCAAATCGTCTACCTGCCCTTGAACATCGGCCGCGGGGGCTGCATTGCTGCTCTTAGCCCAGGCCGAAAGTTCAATGGTAAAGGTCTCAAAATAGCTTTGCGGCGGCAGGTTGCCCCCTTCGCCGTAGCGCATTTCTTTGATTTCGGCATTGATGATGAGCGCGGCCGTTTCCAGCACAATGACCTCGCCTTCACCCGCCAGAATGGGTTCCCCTTTGGGGGCCAGTTTGGCTTTGATGGCGTCATCATAGAAAGCATGGTCACTCATAATCACTTTGGTCACGGTGCGGATGTCGTTCTTGTCAAAGAGCCACACTTCAAATGCGGTCACGTTCTTGGGTGAATCGGTGCCGATGGACTCGGCAATGCCTACACCACATTCGCCCAGGAAGTCACCATTGGTATTTTCAATGCTGTGCGAATCGTCGAAATTGTCACGGCCGTAACTGTAATTGCTGGGGAAACGGGCCAACGGGATCGCATTCACTTCCTCTGTGCTGATTGGCCCGGCCTCCGGCATGTCATAATAGGTGCTGGGGCCTTCATCATCATCCACCGAGCGCCGCATCCGCAGCACCAGAATGATGCCCACGGCCAACACAATCAGGACGATGATGAGCAGGATAATCAGCCCATTGCCACCACCTTCTTCGGCTGGTGGGGTGGTTGGTTGCCCCGTATCACCCGGAACCGGCGTGGCTACGGCCGCTCCGGTACAATCTTGCCCACCACTGACAATCCGCGCCATTTCATTGTACGTATTCATGGTGGCCTGATCCGGCGCGGAGGGCACGGCCGCGCAAATGACGGCATACGGGTCGCTAAAAACGCTGAACGCCTGGGTCACAATCTGCGGGTTGCCTGTTTGCCCAAACGAAATGGCGACGGCGTTAACATATTTGTCTTTGTATTGCGGCGCGAGATCATCGGGCGAGGCATTGGCTTCCCACACATATTCCACCGGCGTCAGCCACCAGCCAAAAATGAACAATCCCACTGCCCAACCCACGATGAACGCCACAATCACGAGCAGATTCTTTCTTATAAAATCCATGCGGCACCTACCTTGTTATTGCCCCCTGATGGGATGCAACATATAACATTATGTACATCCCCTCTGCTGCGAGTATCTTACCATAACATAAAGTTGCGTCAAGTATTATGTTTAATTACGATTCTGCTCAACTGACCGATTTCCTACATACACTTAAAAAAGAGGTCAATGGCGACCTGCGAACGGACGTTTACGGCCGTACCCTCTACAGTACCGACGCCTCCATCTACCAGGTCATGCCCCTGGCCGTGTTCATTCCACAGACGGTAGAAGAAGTGCAAACGGCCGTCACCCTGGCCGCCCAATACGCCATCCCCCTGCTGCCCCGCGCCGGTGGCAGCAGCCTGGCCGGGCAGGCGGTCAACAGCGCCCTGGTGCTGGACTTCAGCCGCCACCTGGACGCCATCATGGAACTGAACGCTGAGGAGCGATGGGTGCGGGTGCAGCCCGGCGTGGTGCTGGATGAACTCAACCTGCATCTCAAACCATACGGCCTGCAATTTGGCCCTGACCCGGCCAGCAGCAACCGCGCCTGCCTGGGCGGCATCGTTTCCAACAATTCCACCGGGGCGCACTCCATCCTCTATGGTATGACGGCCGATCACCTGCTGGCGGCGAACGTGCTGCTGAACGACGGTTCGTCGGCCCATCTTGCCGCCTGGGATGAGGGGGAAGTGCGGCAAAAGATGAGTGGTAACGGCCGTCTACCTGAAATCACCCGCACCCTGCACACCCTCATTCAAGACCCGGCCAATCAGGAGATTATGCGGACACACACGCCGCGCCACTGGCGGCGCTGCGGCGGCTACAACCTGGATCGGTTGCTGCCCGGCGCCGCCACCTACCATCAACCACTTCCACCCGGCTTCAACCTGGCGGCCCTCTTTTGTGGCGCAGAAGGGACATTGGGCGTGCTCACCGAACTCAAGCTGAATCTGGTGCCCCGGCCCAAACAAACGGCCATCGCCGTCCTCCCTTTTGCCACGCTGCGAGAAGCACTTACGGCCGTACCCGCCCTGCTGGAAACCAACCCTGCCGCCATCGAACTGCTGGACAACCGTCAGTTGCAGTTGTGTCGCCAGCATCCCGGCCTCAGCCGCCAGTTGGCCAGCTTCATCGAAGGCGACCCGTTTTGTCTGCTTATCATAGAATTTAGCGGCAGCAGCGAAGCCGAATTGCAGGCGCGGCTAGACGAGTTGGCACTATTTGTGAAGCGGCAGGGGGTGGCGGCAACGGCCGTAACTCCCCTTCTCCATTCGCCGCAGCAAGCCAACGTGTGGGCCGTGCGCAAAGGCGGCCTGGGGCTGCTAATGAGCCAGCGCGGCGACACCAAACCGATCCCGTTTATCGAGGACACGGCCGTGCCTGTGGAGCATCTGGCCGATTACGTAGACCAACTGACCGCCTTCTGCGCCGATTTGGGCACGGAACTTTCCGCCTATGCCCATGCCAGCGCCGGCTGCCTGCACATTCGCCCGCTCATCAACAGTAAAAAGGCGGAAGAAGTCGCCAAAATGCCGCTAATTGCCCAGTTTGCGGTGGAACTGCTGCGTGGGTATGGCGGGGCGTGGAGCAGTGAACATGGCGACGGCCGTAGCCGCTCCTGGCTCAACGAAGCCTTCTTCGGCCCCGCATTGTACGACCTCTACCGGCAGGTGAAGCAGATTTTTGATCCCCACAACCTGTTCAATCCCGGCAACGTCGTAAATGCCCCGCCCATGACCGACAACCTGCGCCTGGGGCCAGCTTACCAGGTCATCCCCCTGACCACCCATCTCGATTTCCGCGCCGATGGTGGCTTTCACCGGGCGGTGGAGATGTGCAACGGTGCGGCCGTTTGCCGCAAACGGACGACGGGTGCGATGTGCCCCAGCTTCATGGCCACGCGGGACGAGGAAGACAGCACCCGCGGCCGGGCCAACGCCCTGCGCGCTGCCCTCTCTGGGGTGCTGCCGCCGGAAGAGTTGACCAGCCCACGCATGTATGAGGTGATGGCGCTATGCGTGGCTTGCAAAGCGTGTCGGGCGGAATGTCCTTCGGCCG
Organism: uncultured Ardenticatenaceae bacterium; assembly: GCA_964581605.1. Classification (GTDB taxonomy): domain Bacteria; phylum Chloroflexota; class Anaerolineae; order Promineifilales; family Promineifilaceae; genus CAADGU01. The sequence continues at coordinate 11,446 of CAZOPF010000053.1, read as the reverse complement.
TGGACATGGCGAAGATCAAGACGGAATTTCTGGCGCATTACTACGCCGCGCATCGCCGTCCCCGCCGCGACTATCTTTTTGCCCACATTCATACCGTCAGCCGCCTCAGCAGTAGTTGGCGGGCGCCGCTGGTCAACCGGGTTTTGGGTAATGGGTTGGTGCGCCAGGGGATGGAACGCTGGTTGGGCATTGCCGCTGCACGGCCGTTGCCCCCCTTTGCCCGCCGCCCCTTTTCCACCTGGTTCAAACAGTACACGCCGGTTGACGGCCGTGCCGTTGTCCTGTTTGTAGACACCCTCTCCGGCTACAGCTACCCACACGTCCCCATCGCGGCGGCCGAACTGCTGGCCGCAGCAGGCTGCCACGTCATCCTGCCCGGCGTGTTGGACAGCGGCCGCCCGGCGTTTAGCAAAGGGATGGTAGACATGGCGCGGCACACGGCCGTCACCATCCTGAACACCCTGGCCCCCTTTGCCGCTCAAGGGCTGCCCATCCTCTTCCTGGAACCGGGCGACCTCTCCATGCTGCTGGATGATTATGCCGCGCTGCTGCCGGATGATGAGCGATTGCCCACCATCGCCGCCCACTGCCAAAGCGTGGAACAGTTCATTGTGCAATTGGCCGACGCGGGGGAACTAAATCTCACCTTTACAGAGGCGGCGCGACAGGTGATTTTGCATGGACACTGCCATCAGAAGGCGATCACGGGCACGGCCGTGACCCGCCGTTTCCTCAGCCTGCCACCCGGTTACACCGTCACCGAACTGGACACCAGTTGTTGCGGTATGGCCGGTTCGTTTGGGTATGAGGCCGAACACGTAGACATCTCCTGGCAAATGGCGGAGCGCCGCTTACTGCCCGCCGCCCGCACCGCCGATCCGGAGACATTGATCGTGGCTACCGGCGTAAGCTGCCGCCAGCAAATTCAGCAGGGCAGCGGGCGGGTGGCGCTGCATCCGGCGGAGGTGCTGCGGGGGGCGTTAGGGGATTGGGAGAATAGGGGATTGGGAGATTAAGTCTCTCGTGAGGGGAGCGGCACGTGGGCGTGCGAACTCCTCTATGGCGAACAAAACCCGACTTTGGAATTGCCCTGTTTATCAACGGCGCTAATTGCGTTGGGGCACGGCCGTTGTTATACTCCCCGTGTCAATCCAATTCCCGGCCTTCTGGCACAAGAACAAATTTAGGAGACACAAATGACAACACCTGCTGAAATTCTGAACAAACTTCCTTCCACAGTAGACCCGGCCAAACTGGCGGGCATCAACGCCACCGTCGTGTTTGACCTCTCCGGCGACAATGGCGGTAAATGGACGCTGAAAGTGGCCGATGGCGCAGCCAATGTCACCGATGGCGCTGATCCGAGTGCGTCCGCCACCATCAAAATGTCCGACGCTGATTATGTGGCTATGACTAGCGGCAACCTGAACCCAATGATGGCCTTCATGTCCGGCAAGATCAAGGTCGAAGGCGACCTGAACACGGTGATGAAATTACAATCCATTATGTGAGCAAAAGCCCGCTCTGAGAGCGGGCTTTTTTTATGGTAGCTGTGAGGCGTGAAACGGGATGTTTCTCTGGTCACGTTTTACGCTTCATGGGTTGTCAGCCCCCTGAATTCCTGAAGACTCAAAATTGTTACGCATCACGCATCGCTATTTCGGCGTATTCCTGCCGTTCGGCCGTGTCCAGCGGCACTCCCATTTGCGACAACATAGCGGCGATGAGTCCCGCTTTGCGTTCGGCGTCGCTGCGTGACCAGGTGCGGGATTTGATTTCCAAAAAGTGGCCGGGCAGGTCAGGTTTAAGCAGTTTGTCCAGATTGATGGCAAAATCGGTATCCTGGTAGAGGATGTGCCAGCGCCGCCGGTCTTTGCACACCTCTAATTCCTGGGCGGGGGCAAAGTATTCGCGGTAAAAACGCAGGCTGCGGTCAGCTTCGGCCAGGTAGCGGGAGCGGGAGAGCATGACGGCGTTGGGGAACTCCTGCCGTTCGGCCTGGCTAGTCAGGGTGAGCCGGGAGCGCGTCTGGTAAACCTGTCCATCTTCGCCAATAAACTCATCTTCCCGATGGCGCAGGCGGGCGGCATCGGGGTCGTCGCCGGCAAAGATGAAGTAGTGGTCATACTGTTTGTAATGGGCGTGGCGGGTGATTTTGCATTGGCCGCTGTGCAGGAAGGCGAGCACGGCCGTTTTGTCCACATCCGGTACTTTCACCTGCACCTCAAAACTTTGCTGCCGCTTGACGCCGGAGAGCAACACCAGTTTGTTGTAGGGGCTGGACTCCCGTTCCAGAACAAAGGCATCAATCTTTTTGGCAACGGCCGTTGCCGCTTCCAGAGCCGCCCCTTCATCTACAGTTACCAGTTGTTGGTCACGCAGCAGCCAACGGCCGTTGCACAACACATGCTGCACATCCCCCGCCTTCGCCGCATAAATCAGCCGCGAATAAATGGCATCCGGGTTATTAGCAAAATGGGGCCGGTTATGCACCCCAGCCATGTTCACTATCGCCAGGTCGGCCCGTTTGCCCACCTCCAGGCTGCCGGTAATATGCCCCATATGCAGCGCCTGCGCCCCGCCAATGGTGGCCAGCATCAGCGCCTGCCGCGCCGGTAACACCGTGGGGTCATTGCTTTTCGTCTTCGCCAGCAATGCTGCCAGCCGCATCTCTTCAAACATATCCAGGTCATTATTGCTGGCCGGGCCGTCGGTGCCCACGCCCACATGCAGCCCAATGTCCAGCATCTCCCCCACCTGGGCAATGCCGGAAGCCAGTTTCAGGTTGCTGGTGGGGCAATGGGCCACGCCAGCATTAGCCTTTTTCAGGGCGTACATCTCGCTCTGATCCAGATGGACGCAGTGGGCGGCCAGCAGTTTAGTTTCCAACAACCCCTGGCTGGCAATCCATTCCACCACCGACATCTGGTTTTGTTCGCGGCTGTTTTCCGCTTCCAGGGCGGTTTCAGCCACATGGGTGTGGATGGGCACGTTGTAGGCGCGGGCCAGGTCGGCGCAGGCGCGGTCCATCTCCGGCGTGCCCGTATACCAGGCATGGGGGGCGACGGCGGGCTGGATAAGTGGGTGGCCGTTCCACCGTTCGATGAAGCGGCGGCACAACACCAGCGCGTCTTCATAGGTAGCGGCGTCGGGGGCGGGGAAGACGAGTACAGTCTGGCCTAATAACGCTCTCATGCCGATGACGGCCGTCTCCTCGGCAATGGCATCTTCAAAATAGTACATATCGGCAAAAGTGGTGACGCCGGAGCGAATCATCTCGGCGCAGGCAATTTGGGTACCCAGTTTCACAAAGTCGGGCGTCACAAATTCCCGCTCCAGGGGCATGAGGTAGCCCAGCCAGACATCCAGGCGCAGGTCATCATTCAGGCCGCGCAGCAGGGTCATGGGGATGTGGGTGTGGGCATTCACCAGGCCGGGGATGATGACCTGGCCGGTGCAATCTACGGCTTCGACGGCCGTGTACGCCGCCCGTATCTCATCAACCGGCCCAATCGCCACAAGGGAATCGCCACGAATGGCGATGCCGGCGTTTGGATAGATGTCGTAAGCGGAGTTCATGGCCACGGCCGTGCCGCCTAGCAGTAGTACATCAACTTTTTCAGCCATAACGTTCTCCTTACAGACAGTGAGCAGTGAATAATGCAACACTACTGCTTACTGCCCACTGCTTACTGCCCACTGCTTACTGCCAACTGCTTACTGCTTACTGCTTACTGCTTACTTTCTTTCCCCTCCACCACCAATTCCGCCTTCTGCAAATTCTCAAACACTTTGATGTCTAGCCGGTTGGGCCGCCAGGCGTAGACGTAGTTGTAGATGGGGTCCCAAAAGATGACCCACACGGCAATGCCCACAAACCCGGCCAGTGCGCCGCTGACCTGTTCTAACTCAGGTATGACATTTACCAGGAGAATGGTGAAGAGGATCAATACGACCGCAATCACAATGGCGCTGATCGTTTCGTGGTAGCTACCCACGCGCAGTTCGTTGATGACCTGCTGGTTTTCAATAACTTGGGCGGCACAGTAGCGGTCTAGGGCGGCTTTGAG
>CAZOPF010000053.1:0-7276 GCA_964581605.1 uncultured Ardenticatenaceae bacterium | reverse complement strand
ACGCTGGCGCAGTTCAAACGGCAGTTGGCGGAGATTGGGCTGGTGCTGGCCGGGCAAACGGCCGTGCTCGCCCCGGCTGATGGCAAACTCTATGCTCTGCGTGATGTCACCGGCACGGTGGCCAGCACGCCGCTCATCGCCGCCTCCATTATGTCTAAAAAGCTGGCGGCGGGCGCGGATGCCATTGTGCTGGACGTAAAAACGGGCAGCGGCGCATTTATGTCAACTGTAGAGGAGGCGCGTGAACTGGCGCGGATTATGGTGGACATTGGCACGGATGCCGGGCGCCAGACAGTGGCGCTTATTTCCGATATGAACCAGCCGCTCGGCCAGGCCATCGGCAACGCGCTGGAGGTGAAGGAGGCGATTGCCACTTTGCAAGGGGCTGGCCCGCCAGATTTTTGGGCGCACTGCCTGGAAGTGGCGGCCCATATGCTGCTGCTGGCCGGGAAGGCGGCCGATCTGGATACCGCCAAAATGATGGTGACAGAGGTAAGAGACGACGGCCGTGCTCTGCAAAAGTTCCGCGACATGGTAACGGCACAGGGGGGCGACGGCCGTCAGGTAGACAACCCCGATTTGCTGCCCAAAGCGCAGCTGGTGGGGCCAATTCTTGCACCCCAAACAGGCTATATGGCTGCCATAGACACGGCCGCTGTCGGCTGGGCGGCCGTGCATCTGGGCGGCGGCCGGCTGGTGAAAAGCGACCAGATTGATCACGCCGTCGGTTTCCTCCTGCACGCCAAAGTGGGCGGCCATTTTGCGGCTGGCGAACGGTTGGGTGAAATCCACGCCAACGACCCAGCTAAACTGGCGCAGGCACAGCAGGAATTATTGGCAGCAATGCAGTGGGCAGAGGGTGAGGTACGGCCGTTGCCCCACTTTTATTCGTGATCGCGTGTTTTTGTGTCTTTGTGCTTAAGTTTCTTAAACACACAAACACTAAATCACACAAACACTATGAAACTCGGTCTTGTTCTCGGCGGGGGTGGGGCCAGAGGCGCGGCGCACATTGGCGTGTTGCTGGAATTGGCGCGGCTGGGGGTACAGCCAGACCTGATAGTGGGCACCAGCATTGGCGGCTTGTTGGGGGCGCTGCTGGCGGCGGGGCTGTCGGCTGAGGAGATGCTGGACTTTTTCCAGCAGTTTAATCTGGAGCAACTCTATCGCCCGGCCGATTTGCGCGTCTCGGCGTTGGTGAGTAACCGGCGGGTGGAAAAGCGGCTGGAGCAGGCAATTGGTCGCCCGACTTTTGCTGAACTGAAAATCCCGTTGGCGGTGGTTGCCACGGATCTGGTCTCGCGTCAGGAGGTGGTGCTAAAGGAAGGGGATGTGGTCACGGCCGTACTCGCCACCATTGCCATCCCCGTCGCCCTGCCGCCGGTGGAAATGGGGGACATGGTGTTGGTGGATGGCGGCGTGAAGAACAACACCCCATTTAACGTGGCGCGACAGTTGGGGGCGGCGTATGTATTGGCGGTAGACCTGACGAACACAGAGCCTTACGCGCCAATGTCCCGCTACGGCCGTACCGGCCCCCTCACCAAAGCCGCCGAACTGGTACAGCGCAATGAACTGTGGTGGGTGCTGGCGGCCACGCTGGATGTCATCACCGCCCAAACAATGGAAAGACATCTGGCGGAAAACCCACCCGACCTGCTCTTACGCCCCGAAATTGGCCCGATTGGGCTGTTTGATTTTCATCGCTGGCAAGAAGGGGTGTCGGCAGGGCGCACGGCCGTGTGGCAGGCGGAGCATTTGCTGGTAGAGGTAATCGGTAAACGGTAATCGGTTGAATATTACGGGTTTTTGCTCAGGGAGAGGCAGTTGGCAATTAAAACAGGTAAGTTTGGAGCGGTGAAGGTGATACCTGGAGCTGGTAGGCGATTATGTTTAATATCCGGTGCTTGGTGATAATGATGCGGGAAAGTAGCTGCCAATAAAGGATTTTCTGGATGAGGTTGGGCATTGTACCAACGAACTTTCTCCCCATCTGCGTATATAGCATAGCTATAGTCAAAAATTTCACCGTCACTTAAGTCAAGCTACTCAAATATCCGCAGTTCAAGCCCATTCGTAAAATAAACACGGCCTCGCGTAAAAGCTGTCTTCGGGCTATTGGCATAAAGGTGTAAGGTGGAACGCGATATTTCAGGGTATTGCTCTACTAACGAATAAAGGAACTCCTCATAGTTGGCAGCAGAAAAGGTCGTCATGAGTGCACAGTCAAAAAAGGTTCAGCCGGACGTAAACGCAATAGGGCTGTGTTTTGTTGCTTTAAGGCGGTTACTCGTTCATCAGAAATTTGTTTTAGCGCAGCTTGCCGTTTGGCCCATAGCTTGTAATGACCGGCTCATTCGGCAAACTCCTCGCCGTGTTCACCATCGTCCAATAAACCATGACTGTATAGTTCGTAGAAATGCTCAGAACTGAGCCAGTAACGCCTTTCAAACTTGTGCAAACCTTGTTCGGCAACTTGCAAATCTTCCAAAATATCGCTTAAAGTTAGAGTTGTCATATGCATACCTCGTTAGAATGATCAGGCAAATCCATCTTACAAACAGGCAGGTAGCAAGTCAATTTGTCCACAAATGTACCTATGTATGATCAAAAGGAGGCAGACATGATTGCGCTAGGCATAGACATCGGCGGGTCGGGCATTAAGGGGGCGTTGGTGGATACGGAAACAGGGGAATTGGTCAGCGAGCGCATCCGTATGGATACGCCCAATCCGTCTACGCCGGCGGCGTGTATTCAGGTCATTCGCCAGATCACGGAGACGCTCAATTATCACGGGCCGATAGGGGTGGGGATTCCGGGCATTGCTATTCAGGGGGTGCTGTACAGCGCGGCTAACATTGACAAAGGGTGGATCGGGTTTAATGCGCAAGAAGCAATTGCACGGGAGACGGGCCGCACGGCCGTTGTCCATAATGATGCGGACGTAGCGGCCGTTGCTGAACTCCACTTTGGCGCGGGGCACAACCAGCCGGGGGTGGTGATGATGTTTACATTGGGCACGGGCATTGGCTCGGCGATGTTTGTAGACGGCCGTCTGGTGCCCAACCTGGAATTGGGCCACCTCTACCTGCGCAGCATGAAAATGGACGCCGAAAATTACACCTCTGACCGCATCCGCACCGAAAGAAAACTGGATTGGAAAAAGTGGGGCGAACGGCTCAACAGTTATTTCCAGCACATCGAGTTTCTCTTTTCACCGGAACTCATCATCATTGGCGGCGGGGTGAGCAAAAAACACGACAAATTCCTGAAGTACATCAAAACGCGGGCGAAGCTAGTCCCGGCCGAACTGCGGAATGAAGCAGGGATTGTGGGGGCGGCGGTAACGGCCGTGCCGGAAAATCACCAGTGAAGGGGTTTGATCTACTGTAGGTTTTCCATTTCTGTAGTAACCGCGCCAGATTCCAACAATCTTGGTTGGTATAGTGACCCATTTTGCCTGTACCGTATTTGCTCCCAATCCCCTGCTATCTCTTGCGATTCCTTTGCTCCTGCCTCTTTAATCACTCGTTCAACAGCTACCTGACAATACTGTTCATTATTATCTATGAGGATGCAGTGTCGGTTTTCGGCGAGGGCGGCGACGGCCGTTGAGCCACTACCCCCAAACGGATCAACGATCAACCCTTGTTCAGGGCTTAACAAGCGAATAAAGAAAAGGGGTAAATCTACCGGAAATACCGCCGGATGCTGCTTGTTCTTGCCCACGACGGCGCTGGTAAGTACATTGCTGGGCAAAACCGTTTCCTTGCCCACCCACCGGGACACGTCACGCCCAAAGCCGCTGGCATTTACCGAATTGTGGCGGCTTAAATCATTCTCTCCTAGATTACTTAACCGCGTTTCAGCCCAATCCCCAATCGGCACTTTGACCGCTTCCGGGTTAAAAAACGGTTTTTTTTCTTTTGCCAGGTGAAAACAGTATTCCCAACCATCGCGCAAACGGGTAGGCCAATAACCGGGCATAGGGTTCGTCTTGTGCCAGAGATAATCATCTATGGCGTACCACCCCTTTTCACACAATGCCTCCATCATATGCCACACATACCGATGACGGACGCCGTTTACCACCCGGTCTTTGATATTGATGACGAGGCGCCTGTCGGTTTCAATGCCTCATAAAACGGCTCGTGAAATGTCAAAAACCATTGGGCAAAATCATCTGGGTGTACACTGTCATAATGTCGCCGCCTTGCGTCAGCATAAGGTGGCGATGTGACAATCAGGTCAACTTGCCCCTTCAAATCCCGCAACGCCTGGCGGCTATCATCACAAATAACGGTGCAAGAAACATCAAGGCCATTCGAGTTATTTTTGAGTAATGTCTTTCGCATCTATCTACCCCTTCAGCCCATGCTCTTTGCTTTGGGGATCATCAATGCGCGGATATTGTTGTGGCGTGATTTTCATGGCATCCTTCACCTGTTGGGAATAATACGCCGTTTATTCTAGCAAATTTGTTCGGATAAGGGTATGAAAAAGCCCTGACAGAAAACAATCCGATCAGGGCTTATCAAACGAGCGGAGTCACACCTGCTCCCCCTCACGCATCACGTCTCACGCATCACTATCCGTACTCCTACGACCCAATTGTAATGGCAATCGTGTGCGGTTCGCCGACGTAGTTGCTATCCTTCACCACAATGAGGCGCAGCAGGTAATCACCAGGGGGCAGGGCATCGGCGTGCAGCATTTCCAGCGGGCCGTTGATGACGGGCGTGTTGTGCGTGTCACCTAACGTTACCCAATCATAATTGCCATCCCCTTTGGGGATGCCCAGTTCAATCTTGTAGAACTGTACCACCTGTGGATCAAAATCGGCCGTACCCACAATGGGCAGCACACCGCTCACCTTCTCACCCTGCGCGGGGCTGGTGATGCGGTAGACGGCCGTCCGGTTCGGATCACGCGCCAGCGCCAGCAAATCATCGGTGCAGGTTTGGGTGGGCAGCAGCGGCAGATTGTGCGCCTGCGCCCATTCGTGGGCCGCTTTCAAACTTTCCGGGTTGCGCGGCGGCGCCAGGAAAAGCTGCGGCAGTGCATCGGGCGGCAGAACGGCCGTGTCCGTCCCCTGGGCAAAGTGGCAAAATAGCTGTGGCGGCGGCGCGTCTTCGTCTACCGGCTGGGCGGCCAAAATTTCGGCGGGCAGTGGGGGGAGAGGCACGGCCGTTGCCCGCCACACCGCCGGTTCAACTTGTTCCCAGCGCACCACGTTCGGGTCAACAGTTGGCACGGCCGTCTCGTCCATGACCAGGAACCATTCCTCCCCAGACGGCGCACATTCCGTTGCCCCTGATGTGATAGATGTGATGGCACACAACGGCCGTTTCTCCAACCCGGCCGGCGGTGTAAATTCGCGTGGCCCCTCCACGCCCAATGTGGACAGGAGATCGTAATTGCCGTACACGGCCGTCATAAAATCGCGCCACAGCGGCGCAGCCCCCGTCAGCCCAGAGATGTTCACCATTTCGCTGTTGTCCGTATTCCCCGTCCACACCGCCACCACCAGATCAGGCGTGTAGCCCATTGTCCAGTTATCGCGGAAATCATTGGTCGTGCCCGTTTTGGCGGCCGCCGGGAAAGGCAGCGCCAGCGGATTGTCTCGCCCCATGGCCGCCATCCGCGCCGCATCATCATCTAGAATATCGCTGATGAGGAAGGCCACGCGGGGGTCTAGCACCTGCTCCCCGGCCACCGGTGGCTGCTCAAACAGCAGTTCGCCATTGCTCTTTTGCACCCGCAAAATGGCTACCGGGGCGACTTTTTGCCCTTCGTTGGCAAAGACACCGTAAGCGGCGGCCATATCCAGCGGCGTTACTTCACCGCCGCCTAACGTCAGCGACAGGCCATAGTTATTCGGATCGTCACCCCAGGTGGTGATGCCCATTTGCCGGGCAAACTCCATGAAACGGGGTACGCCGATGTCTTGCAGCGTCAGGATGGCGGGCACGTTGTAGCTGTTGGCTAAAGCGGTACGCAGCCGCACCGGGCCATGATACGCCCCATCGTAATTGACCGGCCGATAGCTGGTGCCGTCAAATTGGGGGTATTTCACTTCCACATCCCACAGCAGGTCAGCGGCCGTCCAGGCGGGCGGTTGGTCGCCCACCGGCGAAAGGGCAGCGGCGTAGGTGAGCGGTTTGATGGAGCTGCCCGGCTGCTGCGGCGAGAGGGTGATGTTGACACGGCCGTCAATCACATCATTGTGATAATCCACACTGCCCACCATGGCCAAAATTTCGCCATTATTCGGATTCAGGGCGATCATGGCCGCGTTGGTCAGATTGTGCTGCGGGTCAATGGAGTCCACATGCTGCCGCGCTAACTGCTCCGCCAGCCGCTGGTAATTCAAATCCAGGCTGGTGGTGACGCGCAGGCCGCCATTCGCCACCATCTCCGCGCCAAACATCTCTTCCAACTGCTGCCGGGCGTAGATGGCAAAGTGGGGCGCAGTCAGGCTGACCTCCTGCGCGGCAAAGATGAGCGGCTGCTGGTAGGCATTTTCGGCATCCGTCTGAGTGATGAACCCCTCGCTGACCATCAGGTTGAGCACCAGCCATTGCCGCTCTTTGGCCGCTTCCAGGTTGCGCAGGGGGTCCAGTTCCACCGGGCTTTGGGGCAGCGCGGCCAGCAGGCTGGCTTCGGCCAATGTCAGGCTGGCGGCCGGTTTGTCAAAGTAGGTCTGGGCGGCCGCTTCAATGCCGTAGGCCAGATTGCCGTAGTAAATTTCGTTCAGGTACATCTCCAAAATTTCATCTTTGCTGTAATCGCGGTTCATGATCCAGGCCAGGATGATCTCTTTGGTTTTGCGGTTGTAGGAGATTTCAGTCCGTTCGTCGTAGTCAAAGGCCAGGTGGCGGACAAGTTGTTGGGTGATGGTGGATGCGCCCACAGGACGGCCGTCCCGATTCCGCAAGTTAGCGATCAGCGCCGCCACCAACGAGGGTACGTCCGCACCCACATTTTCATAGAAGCTGTCATCCTCCACCGAAATGGTGGCATTGATTAAATCCTGGGGAATGTTGCTGAGGGGTACGGCCGTGCGTTTACCCTCGCCAAAAATTTCCCACAGCAGTTCGCCGTGGCGGTCAAAAATCTGGGTGGTCTCAAACGTTTCCCGGTCGCGGGCGGCGTCCAGCCGGGCGATGCCTTCCTCAATTTCCGCAGAAAGATTGGAGTAAACCAGCGTTCCGGCGATGAGAACGCCCGCAAAAATCGTGAGCGCCAGCAGCAAAATGCCGCCGAGGAATAGTTT
>CAZOPF010000052.1:35580-37872 GCA_964581605.1 uncultured Ardenticatenaceae bacterium | reverse complement strand
CGGTAGTGGTGTGATTTATCTGCCGATAATTATAAAGCCGTAATGAAGCCGTAATCCGTAAACGGCCGTGTCCTGCCAGGGACACGGCCGTTTCCATTCACAATCGGGGCCAGCCTGTGTGCCCGCGATTCGGAGAACAGGCAATCACCCATCAAAAATACCCTGCACTCCATTAGGAACTGGCTACCCGCTCCCACATCGCCTTGAGCGCCTGCATCTCCCCCAAATGGCGCATGGCATCCAGCAGCACCACCCGATACCAGAAATAGACGCTGCGCTGCTGCCCTTCGCCCGGCACCGGCCCATCCAGCGCCTCCTCTGGCAGGTCAGCCAGATGAGCCAGCAATGCCGTGTACGCCTCATGGTGGTAGGCCAGCAGATCGTCGCCGCCCATCGGCGGCAAGGCAGCCACCTCCTCCTGGCTGTAGCCGGTGAGAATGCCCATTCCCCCCGCGCCAATGCCGCGTGGATCATAGCCTGTCTTTTCTGCCCAGCCGCTGCAAAACCAGCGCTGCTCCTCTACCGCACGACCCTCCAGCCGGTGACTCAATACAAAATCAGCCACCCGCCCCAGATGCCAGATGGTGATGCCGATGCTGTTGGCCGCGGCGTCGGGCCGCCAATTCAGCGCGTCGGCGCTCAGTGCGCCCAATTCATTGTTGACTGCCTTTTGCTGTGTTTCCAACAGGTCGCGTAGGACTTCTTTGCCTTGCATAGTTTCTCCTGTGTAAATGTAGGGCGATTTTCCAAATCGCCACTCGATTTGGAAAATCGAGCTACAACTTGCATCCATTGTGGTGGGCTGCTGCCCGTGGAGCCTCCTGTAATTGATTGTTGTCAACCCGGTCGCTTTTGATATTCACCCAACGGCCGTCCCACAATACGGCCGTTATCATACACCAGACGCCCCCGCACAAAGGTCTGCTTTACCTGCCCCGTCACCGACAATCCGGCAAAGGGCGTATACTCCTGCGCTGAAAGGGAGTGAACCGGGTCAATCGTCCACTGCGCTTCCGGGTCGAACAAAACCAGATCCGCGTCATAACCGGGGGCCACATCTCCTTTGCGGTGCAGGCCGAAGCGTTGCGCCGGATTCCAGCAGAGCAGTTCCGCCACTCGCTCAGGCGGCAGCCCACGCCGCGTACCTTCGCTAAAAATGGCTGGCAGCAGATATTCCGTGCCGCCAAAGCCAGCCCGCGCCAGCCAGATATTATCCGGCTCATCCAGCGACGCCTTCATCTCTTGTGGGCAGGCGGCGTGGTCAGTGATGATCCACTCCACCGTGCCGTCCAACACCTTTTGCCACAGATATTCCCGGTCTTCCGGCGTGCGGATGGGTGGATTGACTTTGCCCCAGATGCCGCAATCGGCCGTTATATCCAGCAACAAATGAGCGGCCGTCACCTCCAGGCCAAAATGGACATCAGGCCAGGCAGCGCGGGCGGTTAAGGCCGCCTCCATCGCCGCACGGGAGGTGATGTGCAGGATATTGACCTGCTGCAATCCGGCTGAGTGCGCCATGGCCCCCACCATGGCGATGGCTAACGCTTCGCTGTGGGGCGGGCGGGCGGCGTGCCAGGCGGCCAGCCCGGTGATATGGCCCGCTTCACGGACGCGCTTTTCGTAAGCCCGCAGCAGTTCTGGCGTCTCGCAGTGAAAGCTCACCTGAATGTAGGGGGCTAAATCGGGATAAGCGCGTTGCAGTTCGGCGGCGCGGCGGCAAATCTGGTCAAAATGGGCCAGATCGTACTGGTCGTCATCGGGCAGCATCAGCCATTGGCGTTGGTTGTCGGAACGGCCGTGTAACCCATGTGATCCGTAAAACATAAACACCTCACCAAAATTCGGCGCGCCCGCTTCCGTCGCCAGATACTCCATTTCCGCCAATTGCTGGCTTTCAATAGGGGAAACGTGGTAGGCATAATCCACATAATAATTACCGGCCGAGCGGCGCAGCACCTCCGGCCAAAAGTTGCGCCAACTGCCTCCCATGTTCAGGTAATAACTGCCGGTGCGGATGTAGGTCATGGCAGTGGTAACGCCCCCTTGCGCCGCCGCCTGGCTCTCGCTGCGGGCATCCTCCGCCAGGTCGCGGTAAATGCCCACGTGCATATGCGCGTCCACCGCCCCCGGAAATGCCAGCAGCCCCCGGCCGTCGTAAACCGTTTCCGCCATCTCATCGGCCAAATCGGGGGCAATCTGGGCAAATTTGCCATCCTGCACACCGATAGCTACCGTTTCCACAATACTCTGTTTCGGCCGTACCAGCCGCACATTTTTAATCAGTAGATC
>CAZOPF010000052.1:16746-35480 GCA_964581605.1 uncultured Ardenticatenaceae bacterium | reverse complement strand
TTTCCACAATACTCTGTTTCGGCCGTACCAGCCGCACATTTTTAATCAGTAGATCGAACTGTTTTGTCATCCCTATCTCCAATCTGTTCACTGTTCACTGCTCACTGCCCACTGCTCACTGCTCACCTCCCCGCTACGCCCAACACGCTCACGCCGCAGAAAACATCAAACGTCTCCAGTGTGCCTTCCTGCCCAAAGCCACTCAGCCCCCAGGCCGGGCGAGGCGCATCCACATTAAGCTCCAGCAGGCTGACGCCGTTGATTTTCACGCCGCCAGTGTTCATCTGCCGGGCAACCTGCAGCGCCCGCGCCTCATCCTGGCTGAAAACATAGCCGCCCAGCCCGTAAGGCGTCTGGTTTGCCAGGCGAACCGCTTCCGCCTCATCCTGAAAGGTGTGCAGCGTAGCCACCGGCCCAAAAATTTCCTCCAGCGTTTGCTCCGGGGCTACACCGGTAACGAGTGTGGGCGGAAAGAAAGTGCCGGGCAGGTCAGGCAGCGGGGTGGGGGCGTGGGGGCGTCCGCCAACGGCCGTCAACCCTTCTACGGCCGTGACAATCCGCTGCCGATGTGCTTCATGTGCCAATGGCCCCATCTCGCTCTGCGGCGACAGCGAATCACCCAGGCGCACCATACGCAAACGGTCGAGCGCGGCCGCCAACAGATCATCCGCAATGGATTCATGCACCAGCAAACGGCCGAGAGCGCGGCACCATTGGCCGTTGAGCGTGGTCAGCCCGGCCACAATGCCATCGGCCGCCTTCGCCACATCCGCATCCGCCAGCACAACCATGGCATTATTGCCGCCCAACTCCAACTGCATCGCTTTGAAATCATGGGCGCAGGCGGCCGCCACCGCCCGGCCACCCTGCAAACCGCCGGTAAAAGAGACCGCGCGCACCCGCCGGTCAGTGATCAGCTGCTGCCCGACGGCCGCGCCCCCATTCACCATCTGGAACAGCCCCCGCGGCAGCCCCGCCTGCTCCAACCCATCAGCCAAAAAGAGGCAGGAGTAAGGCGCCCATTCAGACGGTTTGAGGATGACGGGCGCGCCGGCGGCCAGCGCATTGGCCACTTTATGGGCGGCCAGCGCCGCGGGCGAATTCCAGGGGACGATGGCCACGGCTGGCCCCAGCGGTTTGCGCCAAATCTCCACTTCACCCAGTGGGCCGGGCACAGAAGCGCGGGTGTGGCCGCTGCGCAATACCCCCGCGGCCGCCTTAAAGGCCAGCCAGACAATGGCGTTGACAAAGTTGGTCAGCGTGATGACCATGCCGGTGTGGTAAGACTCTACGGCCGCAATCATGGGCGTCAGGGGCATCAGGGCGGCAGCGGCTGCATCCAGCCGGTCGGCCCGTTCGTGGGCCGGTAAGCGGGCCCAATCGCCTGCTTCATACACGCGCTGTGCCACCTCCAGAGCGCGGGCGACCTGCTCCGGGCTGGTGGCCAACTGCGGGGCGATTGGCTCGCCCGTATTCGGGTTACGCACCCAGCCGCCCATTTCTAGCGACGGCCGTAGGCGCTCGCCGTCAATATAATCAAATAATTGAAAACGACGTTGCACCTCTTCCAGGGCGGGGATGGTAATTGGGGGTGTTTCCATGGTAACTCCTGTAAAAATTATGAATGATGAATAAAGACAGCAATTCTCATTTTGCCTGTCATTGCCTATGAATGAATTCATAGGCTGATATAAAAAACGTGCTAAAGCACGTTACAAGAGGTCTGTCCAACGCGCTTTAGCGCGTTTGTGCATGGCAGACGCCGATTTCAATCGGTGGCTATGATGGTAAAAACCTCAAATTGAGAAATACTATATTTTCTATATTTTCGGCCGTTAACTTTTTTTATAAACCTGCGTCACGCTGCGAACCTCATGCACGGGGCCGTCCAACCCACGTGGATCAAGGGCGTGGCGAGCAGCGGCGCTGGGGGAGAGCTTCAGCCCACGGGCGGTCAGGGTGCGTACGGCCGTGCCGTTGCGATAAAGCACCGTCATCCGCACGCGCCGGTCAAAACCATCCAGCGTGAGGCAATCCGGTTCGCTGTAACGGGCCAGTGGCTCATCGGTATTGTTCTGAGCCAGAAACCACAACACGCCCACCCCCCCGGAAATGCCGATATGCTGCGGCGCGTCCGGCCCCAATTTGTCGAAGTAAAGAATGCCATTTTGTAATCTGGCGGTGAAGGAGCGGGCATGAAACGGCCGTCCGGCAAAGGTCACATTCGTCTGGTAATAATTCTCACCATCAAAATCAATGTAAACCAGATTGTCGAACGGGGAGTCCCCCGGCGCGCCGCTCCATGGGTCATGCGCCAGTGGCGAGCCGTCCAGGTTAAACGTCTCAATATGGTCATGCCAGACGCCGCGCATCAGCATGAGCGCATGGCCGACTGAACCGGCCGGGAAAGAGAGGGTGTTGGTCATAGGTTTCCTCAGTAGAAGCCTGGCTTTTGGCAAAAGCCAGGCTTCTAGCTGCCCGCCACGCCAAACTGCGCCTGCGCCGAATCGGTGATAATCGCTTTGGCCGCTTCAATACGGCCGCGCTCCGCCGGAAATGCCTGCACCAACCCCATCGTCAGGTCGCGCAGGCCCCGCGCAATCACGCCCTGGTTGCCGGTATTGCTGGTGCCACACGCCTTGAGCGCATTCACCGCCACCTGATGCGCCGCCTCACAGACCACCCCTTTGCACAGCCGCCACTGCCTGACCACATCTCCTTTGGGTCGAAGGGGGGGATCGGCCGTTTCCAACTCCAACTGGCGGCGCGTCCACAAGAAGCCGGTTTCCAGGTCAACCGCCATCCGCCCAATCAACTCCTGGTGAAAGGCACTCTCCGCGGCAATCAACTGGCCCGTATCCTGAAACTTGAGGCGGCTCAGAAAATTGATGGCGTAATCATACACCGCCTGCGCGATACCCAGGTAAAGGGCGACGACGGCCAACTGATTACCCACATAGCTGCCCCGGCTCATTTGCATCATCTTCAGGAAAGCGCCGGGCACGGTTAAGGCTTCCGCCGCCGGGACGAACACATCTTGCAGCACAATGCCGTGTGTGGCCGTCGCCCGCATCCCCAACGCATCCCACTGCGCCCGCTCCGAGACACCTGGCGCGTCACGCGGGACAAAGAAGATGGCCAGGCCGTTCAGGTCGGCCGCATCCTTGATTTTCGCCTGCACCAGATATTCGTCGGCGACGCCAGTGGAGCAGCCGAATGATTTGATGCCGTTTAGCAGCCAGCCGCCCGCCGTTGGCGCGGCTTCTGTGGAGATAAAGACGGCGCTGTTGGCCGACTTGGCCGCTTCGCTGGCAAAATTAGCCAGGAAGCGATTCTCTCCCCCCATTTTTTGCAGCAGCCGTTCGGCAAAATGGCGGGTGGCGGCCGCTTCGGTCTCGTCGGGGAACAACCCCGCTTCTATGGCCTCCAGCGCCAGCAGCCCGCGTGAGGCGCTGCTGCAATGGAAGAAGAAGCAGAGTCCGGTGGAGGGGCAGGCTGTGCCCAGAGCAAAAGCGGCCGCTGCCAGATCGCGCAGACCGCCGCCCAAACCACCATATTTCTCCGGGATGATCAGCCCAAACAGCCCGGCGTCGCGCAAAATGGGGATGTTTTCGCGGGGAAACTCGCCGGACTGATCGGCGGCAACGGCGTTAGCCCGTAACGCGGGCAACACACTTTCTACGCGCCGGGCAATGGCTTCTTCTTTCTCGTTCATGCGCTCCACCAGCAGTGTGCCGGTTAATTTGTCTGTCATGTGTCTCTCCTTATAACCGCAGACGGCGGACTATCGTTGGCCGTCTGTGGTCATTCTCCCGCGACAACGCCCGCCGCCATCAACTGCTCAATGGTTTCAGCCGTAAGCCCCAGTTCCGCCAGCAACGGCCGTGTCTGTTCGCCAATTTGGGGTGGGTGTTGCCTCAGGGTGGCCCCCTGGCCGTGCAGCAGCAAGGGCAGGCGGGGCAATCTGGTCTGGCGGCCGTCGGGCAGGGTTGTGGCCAGCAGGCTGTTCCCGGCGACTAGCTGCTCGTTGTCAAACAAATCTTCGGGCCGGGCGATGGGTGAAAAAGGGAGGCCGGCCTGTTCACAGCGGTGCAGCACATCGGCCGTGCTGGTGTTGGCGATCAGGTCGGCGATTTGGGGCAGCAGCCAGTCGCGTTGGTCTATACGGCCGTTGTTACTCGCCAACCGTTCATCCGCCAGCCAATCTCGCCGCGCAAACAGGTCACAAAATCGCGCCCACTGCTTATCACTGGTCACGCCAATGAAAACCATCTCGCCATCGGCAGTGGTAAAGGTGCGGTAAATGGCCCAGGCGCTCACGCGCTCCGGCATGGGGGGCACCGGTTCCTGGGTAATGGCCGCATAAGCCATGTGATGCCCCATGATGAAGGCGGCCGTTTCAAATAACGCGCTGCCCACCAGCTGGCCTTTGCCGGTGGCCTCCCGCTCACGCAAGGCGGCCAGAACGGCAATGGCTCCATACGTACCGCCCATGATGTCTATGATGGATGCGCCCGCACGTAACGGCCGTCCCGCCGGGCCGGTCATATACGCCAGTCCACTCATCATTTGCACCACCTCATCCAGCGCCAGCCGGTTGGCGTAAGGGCCAGGCAGGAACCCTTTCAGGGAGCAGTAAATCAGGCGCGGGTAGGCGGCCGCGAGGTCATCATAGCCCAGCCCCAGCCGCTCCATAGTGCCCGGGGCGAAATTTTCAATCAGCACATCGGCCGTAGCGATTAGTTGATGCACAATCTCTCGCCCGGCCGCTGTTTTAATGTCAATCGCCACGCTTTTTTTGTTGCGGTTGAAGAACGGATAATAGCCTGTGCCAAACCCTTTTAGCGTGCGGGTGGGGTCGCCGGTGGGCGGTTCAATACGAATCACTTCCGCGCCCAGGTCAGCCAGCACCAGGCCACAGGCCGGGCCAAGTACAGCATGGCTAAACTCCAAAACGCGCAGAGAAGAAAACGTATTAAGCATAATCCCCCCGCTCCTTCAGATAGTTCACCAGGCCGCCGGCGTTGAGTATGTCAATCATTTGTTGGGGCATACGGGCGGCCGTGTACGATTCATGGCGGCTGTGATTGGTGATGATCCCGTTAGCCAGATCAACAGAAAGGGCATCACCAGATTCGATGTTTTGCCAGGCCGCTTCAACGACCGGCAGGCCGATGTTGATGGCATTGCGGTAAAAAATACGGGCAAAACTCCGGGCGAGCACCACCGAAACGCCCGCCGCTTTGAGGGCCAGGGGCGCTTGCTCACGGGAGGAGCCACAGCCGAAATTGTTCCCGGCCACCAACACATCACCGGATTGCACCGTCGTGGCAAAAGCGGGGTCCAGGTCTTCCAGAACGTGGGCGGCCAGGGCCGACAGATCCAGCGTCTTGGTGTATTTGCCGGGGATAATCCGGTCGGTGTCAATGTTGTCTACGTCATAGACGCGGGCGGCGCAGAGGGTGGTCATCCTTCCGGCTCCGTAATTTCGCCGGCCAGCGCGGAAGCGGCCACAACGGCCGGCGAGGCGAGGTAGATGGCTGCTTTGGGGTTGCCCATGCGCCCCTGAAAGTTGCGGTTGGCAGTGGAGATGACCACCTCGCTATCGCCGGGCACGCCCAAATGAGAGCCAACACAGGGGCCGCAGCCGGAGGTGATAAACGTTGCGCCCGCTTCGGAAAGAATGACGGCCGTGCCATCGCGCAGGGCATCGTTAAACACCTGTTTGGAAGCGGGGGCGATGATCAGGCGCGTGCCGCTGCTCAATTTTTTGCCCTGTAATACCCGGGCGGCCGCCTGCAAATCTTCCAGCCGGGTGTTGGTGCAGGAGCCGATGAAGGCGTACTGAATTTTTGTCCCTTTCACTTCATCAATGTCCACCACATGGTCTGGGGCGTGGGGTCTGGCAATTTGGGGGCGTAGACGGGAAACATCGAAGCTCAGTTCCCGCTCATAGACTGCATCTGGATCGGGCCAGATGGGTGTAAAGGGGTACCAGAGGTCGAGGCCGGTGGGGTCTACCAGGCCGGTTTTGGCCCCCATTTCGGCGCTCATGTTGGCCAGGGCCATGCGGCTGGACAGGCTCAGGCGGCTGATGGCCTCGCCCGTAAATTCAACCACCCGATAATTGGCCCCTTCTGCGCCAATGTGCCTGACCAGAAAGAGGACTAAATCTTTGGCGGTGACGTGGGCTGGCAAACGGCCGTTCAGCGTGATCTTGATGGTCTGGGGTACCTTGAGCCAGGTTTTGCCGGTGAGCATGGCCGCCGCCAGATCGGTGGAGCCGACGCCAATGCCAAAGGCGTTCAACGCGCCATAGGTGGGGGTGTGGGAATCGGCCCCCAGGAACAGGTCGCCCGGTTGCACATGCCTGTTCTCGACCATCAACTGGTGACAAATGCCTTCGCCAATGTCGTAGAGGCGGCAGCCCATTTCGGCGGCAAAGTCGCGCATCAATTTGTGCAGGTTGGCCACGGTTTCGTTGGGGGCGGGGGCGGCATGGTCAATGACGAGTGATACGCGGTAAGGGTCCCACAGTTTACGGCCGTTCATCCCCCGGAAAGCGCGAATTGCCAGCGGCGCGGTGGCGTCGGTGGCCATCACGCCATCCACGCGCACAATGGCAATCTGCCCGGCGTGTACGGTTTGCCCTGCCTGGCGAGAGATGATTTTTTCCGCAATAGTTTGAGCCATCATTTCTTTCTTATCAGCAATTCTCAATTTGAAATATTTGTCGCCACCGCCGCCGAATGGAATTCGGCGTCTGCAAGACAAAACGCGCTGAAGCGCGTTGGTTACGCCTCTGGCAACGTGCTTTAGCACGTTTTTTGTGTCAGCCTATGAATTCATTCATAGGCAATCAGGCAAAATTGGGATTTGCTGCCTTCTTATCGAACCATTGACCATTATCAAATCAACCGGTGCATCTTCCCCGGCAGTTCCTTGCCTAAAAATTGCTCCATCTGGCGAGAAAGAGCCGCCACCTGGGGCACATCTATGCCGGTTTGAATACCCATTTCATGCAGCATGTAGGCCGTATCCTCAGTCGCCACGTTCCCTTTGGCGGTAGGAATGAAGGGGCAGCCGCCCAATCCGCCAAAGGAGGCATCGAACATCGTCACGCCTGATTTCAGGGCTGAGAGCAGATTGGCCAGCCCTTGCCCGCGTGTGTCGTGCAGGTGAAAGACCACGGGCGTTTGGCCTGCCAGCGGCATGATCTCCTGGGCCATGCGCCGGATGGCCTGGGGGTTGCCCAGCCCGGCCGAATCGGCCAGAGACAGTTCGTCAATGCCCATGGCCAGGAATTGGCGAGCCATGCCGATGACCTTGCTCTGTTCAATTTTGCCATCAAAGGCGCAGCCAAAGGCGGCCTGCACGCCAGCGCGGACGCGCAAGCCATGGGCGTGTGCTTTGGCCACCATGTCGGCCGTCGTGGCCAGGCCTTCAGCAATGGTGGTGTTGGCGTTTTTGCGGGCCAACGTTTCGCTGGCCGGGACGCCCATTTCCACTTGCGGTACACCGGCGGCGATGGCCCGTTCCAGTCCGCGCATGTTCAAGACCAGGGCGCTGTAGATGACGCCCGGCCGCGGGGGCAGGCGGGCGAACAGTTCTTCGGCGTCGGCCATTTGGGGCACAATTTTGGGGTTGACAAAGGAGGTCAGTTGAATCTGGCGCAGGCCAGCATCTGCCAGCTGTTGGGCGTATGCCAGCTTCATTTCTGTGGGGATGAACTTTTCCTCGCGCTGAATGCCATCACGCAGGCCAACTTCTACCAGGGTGGCTTCCAGAGGCACGGTGGGAATTTCCAGCGCTTCGCTGCGCCGCCACAGCCGGTTGTGGTAAAGCAGGGGCATGTCCAGGTCGGAGACGGAGAGGTCGCGTACTTCGCCGACAAAAATGGTGTGGTCGCCGCCATCGTACATGGCCCAGACGTGGCAATCTACCCAGGCCAATGAGTCGGTGAGGAGGGGGCTGCCAGTGACGGCCGTGACTGTTTTCAAACCGGCAAATCGGTCGCTGATCTCTGGCTTCATACCGGCGAAGCGCATCCCCAGCTCAAGTTGGTGGGCGGAGAGGACGTTGACGGCAAAGCAGCCGCTTTCGGCGATGACGTTGTGGGTGAAGAGCTTTTTGCTCAGAGAGACCAGCACCAGCGGCGGCTCCAGGCTGAGGCTGGTGAAGGAACTGGCGGTTACGCCGATGGGTGTCTTGCCGTGCATGGTCGTTACCACTGTTACGCCGGAGGCAAATTGGCCCATCGCCCGTTTGAAATCGTTGGAGTTGAATGTCATGGCTTCCTGGTGAATAATGATCAATGGTTGATGGTCAATGATCAATGACCATTGACCATTGCCTTTATGCTGTCTCATGCCAGTGCAAAACGCCGAAGGTGGTGTATAGCATTTTGTCTGATTGGTAGAACTGCCAGACGGCGCTGAGGGTGAAGTTGTCGTCAATCAGGAATTCACGCCCTTTGATTTTGAGGGCTTCGCCGTAGAAATGTTGGGAGGTGTAGAGGGCACGGCCGTAGCCCATGCTGTTGCCGAACAGGTCTGGCCCTTCAAAATAATGTTTGTTGTGGTGGCGGTAGCGCCGGTAGCTGTATTGCTTGTGGAACACGCCGCTGATGGAGGCGCTTATCTCGGCGCGGAGCAGGTCAAGCGGCCGGTAATCGAGCCGCACCTGGTTGGTGCCAACGGGCTGTTGCTGGGCGTTGTAGACGAGCATTTCGCCTTGCCAAAAGCCACTTTTTTTGGCGGGCAGGATGTGGGGGGCACGGCCGTTGACTCGTTCCGCCGCGCAGTGAGCATCAATACGGGCCTGGGTTTCTGGGTTGGTGTGGTAGTCAAAGGCGACCTTGTAGATGCCATTGAACACGGTGAACAGGGTGGGCCCATCGTAAATGAGGGAGGAGTACACCTGCGTTTCGCCGTCCGGCAAAATATGCACCATCGTGCGCAAATCGCCCGTCCAGCCGGGGGAGTAATAATGGGCGTCTACCAATGTGCCATACGGATGGCCCGCGCCAATGAAGTCGGGGCCGAGGTAAATCCGGTCCTGGTCGCTGTCTATTACGCCAAAGGAGAAGAGGTCGGACACTTCCAGCCGGGGCAGCAGCGGCCCCAGCCCGTCTTGAATTTTGGTGTTCATGTGGTAGGTGGTACGGCCGTCGGCAAAAACGGAGGAGCGGTACACTTTGTTATAGCCGCAATGGTTGCCCGCCGCGTCAAAGATGGAGGGCAGCCCGTGCCATTCTCCTTCAATTTTTTGCTGCCATTTGGAGGGTTGATTGTTCATTTGTTTTCCTTGCATTTATCCACAGATTTCGCAGATTACGCAGATTTTTTGCTCTTAAATCTGCGGAACCTGTTCAATCTATGGCGGCCCCTTTAGTCGTTGATCGCTTGCTCGCGTAAGATTTGCCGCAGGCGTGCGCCGGTTTCTGCGCCGAGCAGCCGCTCCACCTGCGCCCACACTTTGTCTACTTCGGGGTTGAAGATGGCGGCCCGGTTAAGCTGATCGCGGAGGGCCATATCGCCAGGGGGCACGGCCGTTTCCGGCAGACCTTCCTCCACCAAAGCAAACCAATGGTTCAAGTAGCCAGCAACCGGCGTCTGAATCTGGGCAAAGGCGGATTCGTTCGCCCGGTACGCCAGCATCCAGGGGGACATGAGGGCGTACTGTTTGGGGCCAAGCTGGGCGGGCGTGAGACCTTCAATCTGTTTCGCCTCCTCAAAAATGGGCGTCAGCGCATCATAGACGGCGTTCAGATACGGCAGGTTTGCCCCCAGGTCAGCGCGGGGAATGAGGTCGAGGTGGAAGGCAAAATGGGGGCCAGCCATCACCGAGTCCAGCGTAAAGTGGGGGATGTGGCTGGCGGGCGGTGTAAAGGCGAAGATCATATGCGAATCCAGGCCAATGGGCGGCACCACCAGGCCAATGTAGACCATCTTGCCGACCTTGTCGCCGCCAAACAGCCGCAGCGCGCCGACCGGCGCCGGACTCATCGGCGAGGTGAGGCTGAGGTAGGGTGAGCCAACTTCCGCCATGCCAAAGCGGGCAGCAATTTTCTCCAGCGTATCCAGAGCGAGTTGTTGGGGTAGGGACATGGTTGGTCTCCACAGACCTGACAGGTTTCTAAAAACCTGTCAGGTCATAATCGTCACCGTCAATCCTTTTTATGCACTTCCACCGTCGGCACTTCATCCAGCACCCACGCTTTGGCCAGTTCGGGCACTTCGCGGCGGGCAGGTGAGGGGATGACGACGGCATGTTGACGGCCGTACTCCTTCTTGATGCGGTGAATGTCAATCTGCCAGCCCATGTCAATATACTTCTGGCGCATTTTGCGGTAGGCAATTTGAATACCATCCGACTTCACCGAAAGCTCCGCGCCAATGTCGTAGGGCAGCAGTTCCGGCCGTTGCGCCAGGACAATGGGGTAATCCTGCTTAAAAATCTTCAGCACCCGCTTGAGCGCGTCGCCATCAGCCCAGTTGCCCTTGAAAAAGGTGCGTAGCTGCGTCCATTTGGTGATGGTCTTGTATTCGTCTACCGGCAAATGGAAGTTGAACAGCACCATCAAGCCCATGGGCAGCGTCACTTCCAGCAGTGTCATGCAGGGCATCCAGAAGGCGGCGCGGGTTCGCACCCCTTTGGGCTCTTCATCTACTTTGTAGAGCCGTTTCCAGAGGCCAGGAATGTTTTTGCGTTGTGGTTTGAGCGTGACCACCATCTCCGCGCCCAGAGGGTGCTGGGTGGTTTCGTAGTCGGGAATGGCCGGTTCGTCCCGGTTGCCAAACGCCCCGCCATGCACAAAGGGGGCGTGGGCAGCGTCCAGGCTGTTTTCCAGGGCGCGTTCATAATAAACGGGCCACTCGAAGGTGCCGCGAATGACTTTGAATTCGGGGTTGTCGAAGTGGGGCAGGTCGGGCAGGGGCGGCCGTTCTGCTTCCGGTAAATCGCCCAGAAAGGCCCAGATGTAGCCATACTTTTCCACGGTCGGGTAGGCGTCCACGCGGGCCTTTTTTGGCACGGGCAGTTCCGGGTGGGCGGGAATTTTGACACAGGCGCCGTCCGCCTGATATTCCCAGCCGTGATAGGGGCAGACGATACAGTCTCCGGCCAGCCAGCCATCCGACAAGGCCCCGCCGCGATGGATGCAGAGGTCGCTCAAGACGTGGGGCTTGCCGTCAGGCGTGCGGTAGAGGACAAACTCCTGCTCCAACGCCGTCACCCGAATCGGTTTGTTTTGTTTTACTTCGTGTGCAAACTCTAAAGGCCACCAGAAATTTTTTAGCATGATTCTTTCCTCCAATTAGGGCCGTCGGCGGTTGGCCGTTGGCCGTCAAATCTACTTCTCCCGAATGACAGCCTGCTCCGGGTTTAAGGGCTGTCTGGCGATAAAGGCCAGGATCAGCCCGGCGATCTGCTCGCGGATCGCCGCGGCCGGTCTACTCATGGGCATATCCAGAAAAGAGCGGCCGGTCGTTTCGTCCAGCGGGTGGGCGATGCTGAAATGGTTGGCGCCGGAGATGAGAACATCATATGCTTTGTGTCCGGCCGTTGGCTGGCAGCCTGTATCAAATGTTTGGGCCACCGGGTCGGGGCTGGCTGCTTCTGTCTCGTACCGTCCGCGACTGGCGGCAATCACCCCATCCCGGTCGCCGCGCATGAGCAAGGCCGATTTGCCGCCCACCGCCAGCACCGTGCCGGGGGCGAACCCCAGCATGGTGGCGGCCATGGTGTGCCCGGCGTAGGCGAATACGGCCGTTACCTGATCAAAAAATTGCCCATTTTGCAGCGCCACCGTACCGCCGGCCGAATGGCCGCCCAAAATAACACGGTGCAAATCGAGCGCACCACACAGGGGGCTGGCGGCCTCGCCGTTTAACTGCGCCAGAGCGTCTAAGATGGGTTGTACGGCCGGGCAGGTGGGGCCGCTGCCATAGCTGTCTGGCGTCACCCGCGCCAGGTCAATGCCCGGTGTCAGCCCCACCACGTTGGGCAGGGTTTCGGCGATATGGGTGTAGAGAACGGTGACGATGTTGGCCTCGGCCAGCTTCAGCGCCAGCCAATGGTAGCTTTCCGCGCCGACGTTGATGCCGTTGCAAAAGATGACGATGGGGAGGGGGACGGCCGTTTTGTCGGCCGGAATAATCCCGGTCATGCGCTCCACCTCGCTGCCGGTTGGCGCGGCAGGGTAGTAGATTTTCAGCCACAGGGTGTTGTAGGGTGGGTGGGCGCCGGGGATGGTGGCGGCGTGGAAGAGGGCGCGAATCATGGGAGGCTCCTTTGACGGCCGTTCGCGGCCAGCAGATACAGGTCAACATGACTCAACCGCTCTGCCCGAAACCATCTGCCCATCCCGGCAATCGCCCCACTCACCGGGTCATGGATTTCGATCAGGGAGAGCGTTTCGCCGGGGGCGGTGACGGCTTCCACTTCACGCAGGGGGCCGTACCACTTTTCCCGGCCCGGCGCGGCGTTGATTTTCTGGATGAAGGGGCTGTCATGGGCCATCTCTTCCTGGGTGAGCGGTTCGCCGTCTGGGGAAATGGTGGTGCGGCAACCGCGATAACGGCCATGGTCCAGCGCCGTCACTGGTTGGCGGACGGCCGTTAAATCCATTACCGGATACCCCTGCTGCTCTGGCACGGCCGTGCCCACAATGGTGGCAATTTCCTCGTTGGCAACAAAAAATTTGCCGCCTGTCACCTGCCGCTCCGGGTGCAGCAGGATGGAAAAGGAGGTGAAGTTGCAGCCGAAGCGGGGCCACAGCCCCCGGGCGGTTAATGCGCCCTCGCGCCAGGAGAAGCCGCCGCCGATCACATCTGGGCCGAGGTAATGGCGCGCCCGGCCCGCCAGTTGCAAATCAAAGACAAATTCGCCCACACGCCGGTTCATCACGGCGGCCACCTGTGCCCCAATTGCCGAGAGGGGGGCGGCCGTTTCCACCGGTTCGCACATCTGAATCACCCGAATGTTGCCCGCGTCCAGTGGCTGCAAGCGGCGTCGCTGCCGCACCAGCCCCACATAGTCGCCGGCCGGAGTGTAGATGTATTCGCTGACGAGCCAGTCGCCCAAAAACCCAACCGATGTCGTCATGCGCTGAACTCCAACACACCAAACTGCACACCCACGCGCTGCCCGCCGCGATACCACTGCTGCACAACCGCTTTGCGCGTGCCGTCCAGGGTAGCTACTTCGCGCTGCCAGCAGCGCAGATGGTTTGCCCGGTGGTAAAGCTGGCCGCTGAGGGCGCGGCCGCCGCTAAGGCTATAACTGCCGGCGATGTCGGAATCGGCCGTGGCCCACGCCTGCCAGCCGTTGGTGGTAAAGGTGGCATGGCGGGCGGCGGTGTCGAACGCGCCACCCGCGATTGTCCATTCTAATTGGGTGGGTGTGGCGGTGATGGTCTGGCTGTAGGCAAATGGCCCCAGCGTCTGCCGGTTTTCGCCCAGGGCTGTCAGTTCGCCGCGCCATTGGCCGGAGCGGTGCAGCCAGCTTGCGGGGCGGCCGGCGGCGGGGTCAGCTTGCAAATCGTAATGGATGCCGCTGACGACGGTTGGTTGGGGTGGGGCGTTGCCGGTGGGCACACGGTCGTTTTGGCCGATGATGACGTAGAGGAGATGGTCGCCGCGCGCCATGTGGGCCAGGGAGAGCTGTAGATTGTCGTCTACATTCATCAGGAAGAAGCGTTGGCTGAGGCCGAGCGCGGGCCAGTAGGCATTGGCGTCCACCAGGGCGTCGCTGAGGGTTTCGGCATAGCCGATGTTGGCCGGGCCTTGGTAGAGGCGGCTGTCGTCTTGTGGCTGGATGAAGTAGTGGCCGCTATGTTTGAATGGCCCCACAAAGGAGACATCTATGCGGATACGGCCGTCGGCTACTGTTTGTACCTGCCGATAATCCGCGCCGTTGCCCAGAAAACGGCCGTCACCCGCAAAAACTTCCGCGCTGCCAGCCCATTGTCCAATGGCTTTCGTGAATTGGGTAGAGTGATCGCTCATCTGGTTTACTCTTGATCTCTGGCGGCCGTTAATCTGTATACCTGCTTCGTTTTCGGCGTCGCGGCAAAAACCTTCTGAAAATCTGTTCCAGGCGGCTGGGGGGTCAGGTAACGTCCGGCAACGGAAAATTCCAGCGAATCGCCCGCAAAAACCCAGGGGTCTAGCTGATAGGAACCGTCTGGCTGCGGCGTAATGGCGACAGTGTGGTCGCGCCCCCGGCCGTCGGGAACGTTGCGGAAATGGGCTGGGGCGCGTTCGGTGGCGGCGGTGGTGTGGAAATAGAGACCCAGGGTGTCGCAGAATTGCAGCAGCTTGTAGTTGGCGAATAGCGCTTCTTCGGCGAGCCAGGGTTGGGCCGTGGGGTCGGCGGCCAGGGCTGTTTTGAGATGCTCCTGTCGGTTTAGTTCGGCGGTCAACAGGTGGTCGGCAGCCGTTTTGTGTTCGGCCGGGATTTTGTCAATAAAGATGAAGTCGGAGAGACCGTAACGGCCGTTGAACAGGCCATAGGTATGCATGGAAGAGAGCAAACCGCAATAAGGATGCCGTTTCTGGTTGAAATCGGGCGAACCCTGGCTCGTTTGCAGCAGATAAGGCAGCGGTGTTTGGGTCAGGTGGTGGGGCAGCCCGGTGGCAGGCGACTGCTCGCATTGTTCGTCTATGGCCGCCCACCCTTCGTCATGATGCTCGATGATGTAGATGACCAGCTCTTGGGGCGTGGGGGGGCTAAAGCGGGCGTTGCCAAAGGCGCGCGCCAATTGGCCGCAAGAACGTGCATGGTCAGTTTGCTCGATAACGAAGTGGGGTTGGCCGGGGGATGAAGTTTGTATGATCACGGTTTGTTGCTTTTTGCATGTGGACGGCCGTGCGCGGTTGTTTACGGCCGTTGAATCCGCACAAAGTCTTGAATCTGAAAAATATGCGTTTGCCCGTCGCGTAGTTTGTGGGTGATGATGCGCCGATTGTCGGGGTCCAGAAAGTAATGGTTGTTATGGACGATGGTGTGGGAGATTTTGCTGTCAATGGTGAAGACGTAGTTGTAGGGCGTCAGTTCTGTGCCGTGTAAAGTGAGTTGCTCGCTGGTGGCCCAACAAAATTTGCCATCGGTGGTGATGTCCGAATGAAAAACGGTTTTACCGACGCCGTACAGATTTTCAAAATCCTCCATCAAATGCCAGGAACGGCCGATTTCATTCCAATACACGTCCATATGCACGGCCGCTGCTTCCAGAAACTCGCCCCTGGGGCTGAACGTCTTGCACAATCCTTCCCATCGTCCCATGAAGCATTGGTAGGGGATGGTGGAACTGGGGTCACCATAGGTTTTGTTGGTCATGTCTGCCTTCTATTCAGCCAGAAGTTCAGCTTCTGCAAAGAAGTTGAACTTCTAAACTTAGTCGCCAATCTGATACTTAAAACGGTCGCCGCGGTAACGGGCTTGCAGATATTCCAGCGGTTCGCCGCTGGAACTGCGCACGATGCGGGTGATTTGCAGGATGGGGCTGCCGGGTGTTATTTGCATCAGGCTCACGTCCGGTTCGGACGCGGCGATGGCTTCAATGGTGCGGCTGGCGCGGCTGGTCATCATTTGTGGCAGGTGGCTGATGTAGTGCAACGAGCCGCCTGCCAGCAGAGCGTCTTCGTTGATTTTGGCGGCAATGGCTTCCGGCAAAAAGGCGGTGTGGACGCCAATGGGTTTTTCTTCGGCCAGGCGCAGGCGGTGCAGGCGGTAGACGCGGCTTCCAGTGGGCAGGTTGAGGTTGACGGCCGTTTCTTTGTTCGCTACTACAAATCCAGCTTCCAGCACCTCCCAGCCGGGGGTGATGCCCTGCTCCAGCATGAATTCGGTCAATCCTTTGTGGGCGTCGGGGCTGTGCGTCATTTTGGGCGGTGTAACAAAGGTGCCCCGCCCGCGTTCACGGACGAGCAGCCCTTCATGCACCAGGTCGCTCAATGCCTGGCGCACCGTCGTCCGGCTTAAGCCAAATTGCTCCTGCAATTCTAGTTCGGATGGGATGAGATCGTCTGGTTTCCATTCGCCCAACTCAATCTTTTCCAACAGGCGTTGTTTAAGCTGATGGCGCAGGGGCAAAGGGGAGGTTCGGTCTACAGTTAGCATAGTTTTCTCACGGGTAAATGTTATAACATTATAACAATAATACCTTTTTACCCACTTTCCGTCAAATCCCACAATTGCAGCCCCGTTCCGGCGTGCCAGGCGCGGTTAACCGGCACGCCATCATAGGCAGTCAGGGTGAACTCAATGGCGAAGGCGATGGCGCGGGCGGCGTGCCCGCCGATGATGGCGAGGCCATGGGGGGCGGTTTCGTCGCGGAAGGAGAGGGTGAGGTGGGTATGGATGTGGGGACGGCCGTCTAGCCAGGAGATGGTGCCATGGCCGGAGAGGATTTCTAACGGCCGTCTAAAAACCAACGGCTCCTGGCGAATCTGATGAACAAAATCATAGGCGCTCAATTCCACCTCGGTCAGCCCACCCAACATCTCGAAAGTGGCGGCCTGAATGGCTTGCACGGCCGCAATCTGGGCGAAGGCAGCATGAACCGCTTCGCCATTGGTCAGCGTCCCCATAAAAACGCGGGTGGCCTGTTGATTAACTTGAGCTAATGAAACCGGCATGACTATTTCCCCAAAAAACGGCTGGCCCCCTGCAAAATTAAAAGCTGGGCAATGCCCAAAATCATGGTTGCGCCGCGCGCAATCTGCTTTTCGGCGTCGGTGTGCGTGCCCGCAGTAATACCGGCAGCGACCCCCGTCTGATGACAGATGGTAATCACCTGGTCAATCATGGCTTGCACTTCCGGGTGGTGAGGGCCATCGGCAAAACCCATGTTGAGCGAGAGGTCACGGGGCCCAATCATCACCGCATCAACGTGCGGTTGGGCAATCATTGCCGGGAACTTTTCCAACAAGGCCGGGTCTTCAAATTGGGGGATGACCATTGTTTGCTCATTGGCAAAGGCGATGTAGTCCGGCGCTTTGCCACCGTAGGCCATATAGCCGGAAGCGCGAGAAACACCCACGCCCCGTTTGCCAATGGGCGGGTATTTGACCGCATCCACCAGCATTTTGACTTCGGCGGCGTCTCTCAGGTCTGGCATCATCACCCCCATCATGCCCGCGTCCAGATATTGCAGGACGAGTTTGGGCTCTTTGGGGCCGATGCGAATGAGGGGGGTCATCCTCGTGCGCTCGCAGGCGCGGACGACGTTGACAACCTGAGCCGGGTCGAGCAGACCATGTTCGGCGTCGAGCAGGTAATAATCGCAGCCGGCCAGGCCAAACAGTTCGGCCAGTTGGGGATCGTCCGAGGTGGCGATCACCCCCCATGCTGGCTGACCGGCTTTGAGTTTAGCTTTGCAGCGGTTTTCCTGGATGAACATGATGGATTAACCTGTTGAATTCTGGGCAATCGGTGTAGGAGGTGGCAAGTTGCAGGTTGCAAGTAGCAAGTGACCTGCCACCTGCAACCTGCAACTTGCCACCTGCCACCATCAGCTAGATCACCCCGGCCGATTGTAGTTCTGCCAATTGTTGGTCGGTTAGCCCCAGCATTCCTTTGTAAATGGCGTCGTTATGCTGCCCCAGGGTGGGCGGCGGGGAGAAGGTGTCTTCGTGGGTGTCGGAGAGTTTGATGGGGTTGCCGGGCATGCGGACGGCGCCGCCGAGCGGGTGGGCTACTTCGACGATCATGTGGCGGGCCAGCACCTGTTCATCGTTGAGGGCTTGTTGCAGGTTGTACACTGGGGCGCAGGGGATACGGGCGGCGCGTAATTTTCCCAGCCAGTAAGCCTGGGTATTGGTAACGAGAATTTCGCTGAGACGGCCGTTTATCAACTCTTTGTTCTTTAACCGGCCAGGCTGGTACTTATGCTCTTCGGTGTCCAGATCGCTGGCGGGCAGCAGCGTCATCAACAGTTCCCAGAAATTGTCGGCGATGATGGCAATAATAATGTAGCCATCGGCACAGGGAAAGGTGTCGTAGGGCACATGGACGAAATGGCCGTTACCCAGTTTGTCCGGGATGAGGCCGGAGAGGAAGTGCATGGTGGCCATATAGTTGAGCAGGCTGATTTGGGCGTCTAGCATGGAGATGTCTACGTGTTGGCCGCGCCCTGTTTGGTGACGCGCTTGTAAGGCCGCCAGAACGCCGATAACGGCCGTCAGCCCGCCGGCCAGATCGCCAATGGGAATGCCGGAGCGGGTGGGTGGGTTGCCGGGCTGCCCGGTAATGCTCATGCCGCCGCCCATGGCCTGCGCCACCATGTCAAAGGCGGTGTAATGTTTGGCCGGGCCTGTTTCGCCAAAACCGGTCACCGTACAGGTGATGATGCGTGGGTTGATGCTGGCGAGATGGGTATATGCTATCTTGAGCCGTTCGGTGACGCCGGCGCTGAAGTTGCTCAAGACCACATCGGCCGTTTTCACCAGTTCATAAAAAATCGCCAGCCCTCGTTCAGATTTCAGGTCAAGGGTGACGCTCATTTTGTTGCGGTTGAGGGTCATAAAATAAGCGCCAAAGCCGTTGAGGCTGTTTTGGGGGTCATTTTCCAGGAGGCGGCGTGTACCTTCTCCTTTGCCGGGTGGCTCCACTTTGATCGTTTCCGCGCCCAGGTCGGCCAGCATCATGCCCGCGTATGGGCCGCTGAGCATGTGCGTGAGATCCAGGATGCGAATGCCGTGAAGTGATTTCATGGGTGTTCCTTTTGC
>CAZOPF010000052.1:0-16646 GCA_964581605.1 uncultured Ardenticatenaceae bacterium | reverse complement strand
CCATCAACTGCTGCAAATAGGTCATAACCTCCCCCTTATCCACCACGTCGCCGTATTTGCTGTTAATATCGAACAGGTTGGCGGCGTGGGGGTCGGGGTGGCGGTCGCCAACGCATTGGTGGGGGACGATGACGCGGAAGCCATGCTGCATTCCGTCAACGGCCGTTGCCCGCACACAGCCGCTGGTGGAACAGCCGGTTAGAATCAGGGTATCTATGCCCAGGCTGGTGAGCATGGCTGCCAGCGATGTGCCAAAAAAGGCGCTGGCGTACTGTTTGTTGATGATCACGTCGTCTGGCGTGGGGGGCAGTTGGGGCACAATGTCGGCCAGCGGCTCCCCCTCTACCATGCGGCGCAGCAGGGGTACCTTTTGCACAAAGATGCCGCCGTCCCGCCCGCTGCGGCTGTAGATGACGCGGGTGAAGATGACTGGCACGGCCGTTTGCCGCGCCAGAGAAAGCAGGTCAACCGTTTCGGCAACGGCCGTGACCACATCGGGCGCGTATAGTGGCGAGCCGGGGGTGGTGTAGGCGTTGATAAAGTCCACAATCAGCAGGGCGGGTTTACGGCCGAATCCGATACGGCCGTCGAAAACGCCCTGGTAATTACGGTGTAGATCATTCATGGTTCACTATTGGCGGCTAACGGCCGTCGGTTGACCATCGGCAGGTATTGGTCGGCCGTCCGCCATTTGCGCTTGCGCCAATTTCCAGGCGGCAAAGGCAAACGCGCCCTGAGCAAAAGTGTTCAACAACTGCTCCGCCCATTGCAGCGGAATCGTCTGGTTGGGCATGCGGGCCAGCCCACTGAGGATGAAGACGATGGCGATATAGGTCAGAAAGAGCCAGGCCAACTGCGTGTGGCCCAGGCGCCGCGCCTGCTGAATCAGCAGCACCACCAGCACCACATTGCCAATGGTCATCACCCCCAGCAAGATAAAACGCCACGTGTTGACGGCCGGATCGGGAAAACCGGTAAACAAAATGGCTATCAGCGTGAGCCCCAACACCACGCCCGGCCCTAACCAGGCGCGCCGCGGCCGTCTGCCCCCAATCGTTTCGTTCATAAACCAGACGGCAAAGGCAACCAGGGTAAAACCGACGGCCATCCAGATAAACATGCCCTTGTCCATCCAGACAATGTTCGTTTGGGTATGGCTCAGGGTCATCACCAACTTCCAGGTTGCCTTGAGCAAGCCGCCAATGGTAATCAGGGCCCAGCCGATAGTCGCCATTTGCCCCAAACGGCCGTCCACGTGGGCCACCATACGGCTAATGAAATACAGCCCAATAGAGGAAAAAATGACCGGAATGAAATCTTCCAGCGCCAGGGTGAGGGTGTATTCAGCCATAACGCCTCCTTAAAGAAAGATGACGGCCAACGAAAGACCACAGCCCGCTGTTAGCCGTACTGTCACGCCAGGAACTTCCGTGCCGTCCACACATTCGCCACGCTAAAAATGAGTTCGCCAATGGCGCTAATGTAAAACCGGTCGCCAATGCCCGCGCCAGCAAAAAGAAACATGAGCATGGCCCCCACTGCCAGCCATTTCCAGCCCGTATGCCGCCAGAGGGATAGACCTGCGCCAATGAGGAAGATGATGGTGAGCAGGGAAGGGAGGGGCGGCCCTTTCAAGCCGCCTTCATTGACATAACGTAGCGTGTCTAGCACCGGGCGCAAATGAAGGTCCAAGGACAGAATATCCTGATAAACCCCTAACGCAATAAGCAGGGTGGCAAAAAGGCAAATGATGATGTGATTGGTCCGACTTTGCGCCCAGCCCACCCCCGCATGGCGCAAAACGCCAAAGCCGAAGATGATCATGACCGGCGTCACCAATCCATGAATCATAAACCGGCCGGCATTTAACGCCTGCAACAGTGCGCCCGCGCCCAAAAAACGGCCGAGCAAAATAACCAATACATCATACGTCAGGCCAGCCAGCACAATGAACAGCAGCAGCGCGTAGGAGATGCGCTTGCTCCTGTAAACCGTCCACGACTGCCAGGTCAGCCAGGCAAACAGAGCCAAAAAAACAAGATAGAGTGCAGTTAACATTATTGAAACCCAAAGCCACTGCCGCCGAATGGAATTCGGCGTCTGCCAGACAAAACGCGCTGAAGCGCGTTGGTTATACCTCTGGCAACGTGCTTCAGCACGTTTTTTGTATCAGCCTATGAATTCATTCATAGGCAATCAGGCCAAATTGAGAATTGTTGATATGAAACGGCCGTTCGTTGACATGCCTTTGGTATATTGTTACAATGTTATAACATTTACTTCAACCCGTCAAACATTCATCAAAAGGATTTTGCCATGACCGACGCTCTGGGCTATCGCCACAAATTCGGAGTTATTGTCCCCAGTACCAATACGATTGTAGAGCCAGATTTTTACCGCCTGACTGTGCCCGGCGTCACGCCGCACATTTCCCGTATTCACATCCGCGACCAGAACCTGAGCAGCGACGAGGCGTTTGAGAATTTGCTGAAGCAAATCCGCGTGGAAATTCAATACGCCGTTGAACGGGTGATGACGGCCGAACCCGACTACATGGTTATGGGCATGAGCGCCGAAACATTTTGGGACGGCGTGGAGGGCAACCGGCAGTTTACCAAAATGATCTCTGATTGGGCGGGGGGACTGCGCGTGGCCACCGGCGCGGAAGCGTGCGAACGCGCTTTGAAGCTGTTTGGCGTGAAGCGCATTGGCGTGGTGACGCCCTACCAGCCCATTGGCGACAAAAACGTGGTTCGCTTTTTCAACGATATTGGCTTTGAGGTGACGGCGATCAAAGGGCTGCGCTGCCCCACCGCTATCGCCATTGCCCATGTCTCCGAGAGTGAGCTGCGCCACTCCTTGATCGAAGTGAACAAGGAGGCTGACGCGCTGGTGCAGGTGGGCACGAACCTGAGCATGGTGGGGCTGGCGGATGAGGCCGAACGGTGGTTGGGCAAACCGGTTATCGCCATCAATGCTGCCACCTGGTGGATGGCGCTGCGTGACAATGGCATCCAGGAGAAGGTGTATGGGGCGGGGCGGCTGCTGCGGGAGTTTTAGAAATCGGATGGCAGTCTGTGGCCTGCCATCCGCCGTCAAATCCTCTCCTCCAACATGCTGGCCCGCAGCAAATAGGCTCGCGCCATTGCCGGATTTGCGGCCGTTTCTGCCAGCAACTTGTTTCGCTGAAGCCGTGCCTCCGCGGTCGCCATCACCATATTGTTATACTGCTGGTCGCTGTAAAGCTGCACCGATTCAACCGCATAGCGACGCCGCTCCTGAGCGTAATCGTCCAAAATCTCGTCCGGTTCCCCTTGCCAGATACGCCCCAGCTTTTCGGCCAGGTTGGCCGCATCGTGAATGCCGCTGTTCATCCCCATTCCGCCGGAGGGGTTGTTATTGTGCGCCGCATCGCCCAGCAGAATGGCCCGCCCTACGCGAAAGCTGTCAGCCACGCGCTGGTGAACGCGGTATAACTGGGTTGTTTTGATGTGGTACGGCGGCGTTTCGCCAAAAAAGTTTTGAATACGCGCCCGCAGGTTGGTTTCCTGCATGGCAACTGCTTCTTCCTCATCATCCGTCATGCGAAAAACAATGCGCACAATATCGGGCAAATTCAGAATTATCACCCACTCCTGCGGGTCAAAGATGTAACACACCTGGGCCGCGCCGGGCAGCAGGTCGCTGGTGTGCAGGTCGCTGCCGATCAGCAGGAAGCGGTCTTCATACGTTTTGCCCTGAAAGCCGATCCCTAACTGCTTGCGCACAACGCTGTGAGAACCATCTGCGCCACAGAGATAACGGCCGGAGCGTGTCACGACACCATCGGCCGTTTCAAAGCGAGCCGTCACGTAGTCGCCGTGATCGGTGAAATCGAGCAGCTTATGGCCCATATACACCTTTGCGGAGGCGGCCGCTTCCAGAGCGGGCTTGAGCACGCGGGTGGCGATATGCTGCGGGCATTGCAAGCGGAATGGGTACGGGGTGTCCTGGGCAATGGCCGCGTAGTGAAAATCGGCCACCAACTGCCGGGGTTGGCGTTCCCAATACTGCAGGCGATCTACCTTGTAGCCATGGGCCAGAACTGCCTCCACTACTCCCCACTCCTGGAACAGTTCTAATGTTTTGGGATGGAAGGTGCTGGCGCGAATCTGGCTGTTCAATTCGGCGTCGGCTTCAAACAGTTCCACCGGCAGCCCCGCCCGCGCCAGCGCCAGCCCCAACGAAAGCCCCACCGGGCCGGCGCCGATGATGAGGATGGGCGCTGAGGAATGATGGTCGTCGGGCGCCGGCCGTCTGTCGGGCGCCGGCCGTCTGTCGGGCGCGGTCAAGATTCTCGCTCCCCGGCGTGCAAAATGCGTACCAGCCGTTCGCGCATGGGCACACCCAGCATCCGGTCGGCCAGGATATTGGCCGGATCCTTTTCAACAATGGTGCGCCGGACCAGTTCATCACGTGCTTTGAGTGCGGCGCGTTTCTCTGGGGCCACAGGGGCGGCATTGTTGACCAGTTGTACCCAGTGGCGCACATAGTCCAACATGAGTGGTTCGACGGCCGTCTGGAAATCGGCAAATGGCAGTAAACCACATATGGCAATGGGAGAGAGGGTGGAGCGGGTGTATAGGTGAACGGGAGTGAACGTTTTGTATGCCGGATTGCGGCGCAATGCCACCCATTGTTCGTTATGCGCCTGGTGGTACTGCTCCAGGTGTTCCGGGTGGGAAACGGCGTCGTAGCGGGGTAGATAATCCACATAGCAGAAAACATCCGGCGCAGTGCCCAGTGCCAGGCCCAGGTGCGGCACGTCAATTTCCTCATTTACCCAACAGGTGAGATGGATATTGGTGAAGCCGGTTTCTGGTTTGCCAATCCAGGAACGCACAATCCAATCTATGGGGCTTTGATCCCCTGTGTAGGTGCGCATATTGCCAACGATGTTGCCTGCCAGATCGGGGATATGTTCAACATCTTTACAGGCTAAATCTTCGCGTAGACTCAGCCCATCGCGCACGATGCGCCATGCCTGTTCGCGCACCTCTAGCAAATAGTTAAATGTTTCGGTGTTGTTGACCGGCGCACGAGAATCGAGTACGTCAGCCAGATGTTGGGTGGTATCGCTCATGTTTGTCTCTCCTGAAAATAATCCACAGATTACACAGATTGCACAGATACAATCCGCGTTATCTGCGTTCGTCCGCGTCCTATTTTTATCAACTGATAAGCGGCCCTGCCAGCCGCCAGGGCCGGCCATCCACCACATTGGTGCGGTGGGAGACGAAGCGGTTGGCAGCGGCGGCCGGGTGCAGGGTGGCCAGCGTGAGGGTGGATTGGGCGCGGGTGATGACCGGAAAGTTGATGTTGCCGTCAAACGGCCGATTTTTCCACTCTGTCCACAGCGTAAAATCTTCGGTGATGGCGTAAATGCCACTTTCGGCGCGGTCGGCGACCAGGACGTTCAGCCGGTTTTCGGCGGCTCGTTCGGGAAAGCCCAGGGCGCTCTCCCATGGCTCCAAAATGGTGGTGGGCACGGCCGTTACCGCGGCGTTTTGCAGGGCGGCCAGGCGGAATGTTTCCGGGTAAATGGCGTCGTTGCCGACGACAAGGGCCACACGCGCCCAGGGGGTGTCTACGACGGAAAGGGATTGCCCCAGTTCGTTGACCCAGGGATGGCGCGCTGCGTGGTGCAATTGTGGCTGCCGGAGAACCACGCCATCCCGGTGGAGAAGCAGCCCGTTGTGCTGCCAGCCTTGCCTCCCGCGCTCTACGGCCGTAAAAGCGATGTAGCAGTCATCCGGTGCGGCGGTTAAAAGCTGCTGAAGCGCCGCCAGCGTTTGCGCTGATTGCCCGGCGGCAGCGGCGGGGTCGGCGGCACGGCCGTAAGGCAGTGGAAACAGCTCTGGCAGGACGATCAGTTTGGCCTGTTGTTGAATGGCCTGGGTGACGGCTTCCAGGCCATCCTCGAAACTTCGCGGCTGGATGACAGCGCCCAGAATGGTATCGGCCGCGGACACGGCCGTAGCCGGGGCCGGTTCTTCTCCAAGAGGACGGTACAGTTCGGGGCGGCGGGAAAGCAAAATATCGGTGCCATCGGGCCGCGTTTTATTTTCAGCCTGGCGTAGATCAATCTCCGCCAGGACAACCGCTTCCCCTTTGCGGGGCGCTTTGGCCAAAACAGTGCCGTCTGGGGCGACAATCTGGCTTTCGCCAGCCCCCTCCAGGAAAGCGGGGTCTATCTTGAGCCGGGCGGCGACCGCTTCGCGCTGCGATTCGGGCACGAGAGAACCAACTTTGTTGGCTGCCACGACAAAAACCTTGTTTTCGGCTGCCCGCACGGGGATGTGCAGCGAGGCTTCGTCGTGGGCAAAGGAGTTCAGGCTGTTGAGCAGCAACTGGGGGCGGCGCACGGCCAGGGCGCGGGCCACTTCAGGAATGACGCCATCCATACAGGCGTACATGCCCATCCGGCCAACGGCCGTTTCCAAAACGGGAGCAATTTCGGTGGCCGATTCCAGAAAATTGTTCTCGTTGCCCATCAAAATTTGCTTATCGTTTAATCCAGCAATGGCCCCGGCCGGGTCAAAGAGGATGTTCGTGCCGGTTACTTTGCCCTGGCCCCGTTTCATGGTGGCGTTGATTTTGATATAGCAGCGATGGGCGGCGGCGCGATTGGCAATGGTCTGGATGAACGCATCTTCCAGGCTGACGGCGACACGGTAACAATGGTCAGCGTTTTCATACCAGGCGATGTGGTTGACGAATTCGGGCAGGACGATCAGGGCGGGGGAGTGGGCGGCGGCGCGATCAATCAGGCGCAAACAGGTTTGCAGATTGGCGGGGATGTTTTCCGTAACGCCCAATTGAACGGCGGCGACGCGAATTTTTTTCAAGAAATCATGTTCTCCAGGGAAATGTTATAACATAGTAACAATATAACCTTTCGCCGGAAATCTGTCAAATTCGGGTCACATTTCCGCCATACTCATTTGGGCGGCGATGGCGTCAGGCGGGTGCAGTTCGGCGGCCGTTTTTGTTGGCAACTTTGCGACCCCCTTTCCAGTAAAAACGTATTGGCTATTAGTATGACGGCCGTTACTCAACTGTTACATTTGCGAATTGGCAATTACCCATTTTCAATTGACAATTACCCATTACTATGACCTCTCCCCTCATATTCGTAGACAACATTCACAAATCCTACCTCATGGGCAAGGAAGCGGTGCCCGCCTTGCGCGGTGTGTCGCTGGAAATTGCGCGTGGCGACTTTGTCTGCCTGATGGGCCCCAGCGGTTCCGGCAAGACCACCTTGCTCAACATCATCGGCGGGCTGGACGAACCGAGCCGGGGGCACATCACCATCGAAGGCGAAAACCTGGTTTCCCTTTCCGAAAACAAACTGGCAACGCTGCGCCTGCAAAAAATGGGCTTCGTCTTCCAAAATTACAACCTGCTGGCGAACTTTACGGCCCGCGAAAACGTGGAAGCGCCCATGGTGCTGGCCAAGGTCGGCCGCAAGGAGCGAATGCAGCGTTCGCTGGCCCTGCTGGAACGGGTGGGGTTGGGCGACCGTGCCCACCATTACCCCGGCGAACTGTCCGGCGGGCAGCAGCAGCGCGTAGCCATTGCCCGCGCCCTGGCCAACAACCCCCCCATCCTCATTGGCGATGAGATGACCGGCGATCTGGACAGTGAATCCGGTTTTGCCATCATGCGCCTGGTAGCGGAACTGAACGCTGAAGGCATGACCGTCGTCTTTGTTACCCATGACCCGCGCATGGCGGAGTTTGCCAAGCGGTTGATTCATATGCAGGATGGGAAAATAAGTGATTAAGTGTTTTGGTGCTTTAGTGTTTTAGTGCTCACGAAAACACAAAATCACACAAACACAAAAACACGAATTCACGATGATTCTGAAATACGTCCTCAAAAACTTCCGCCGCCGCAAGGTGCGTACCGTGTTGATGGTGCTTTCCTTGATGGTGAGCATGGGGCTGCTGGTGGCGATGAGTGCCACGGTGGAGACGATTCGCCGCTCCAATGTGGAACTGATCTCCTCGGCCATTGGCCGGTATGATTTGCGCGTGCAGCGGGTGGATACCAGCCCGGACCCGTTTGTGCCCGTCAGCAGCGCCAGCCAGACGATCTTGCAGGCGGATGGGCATATCACGGCCGTATACCCCCGTTTTGTGGCCGATGTAGAGTTGAACGCGGACGGCCGTACCGGAAACGTCACCCTCATCGCCATTGACCCGGACGAGAACATCGGCCAGGTGGAGGTGGTGGAGGGGGTTTATGAATTGGGGGATATGGCGGATGGGGCATCCGGCACGGCCGTGCTGGAACAAACGGCCAGCGCCTACAATTTACAGGTCGGTGACACGGTGGACATAGCCTACAGCTTCCCCCAACCCCGCGAAGAAGGGCAGCCCAGCCCGGCCGGCAGCAGCCAGCGCCGCGCCGCCGCCCGTTTTGTGGTCACCGCCATCGTCCGCCAAAACGGCGTCACTGGCATGGGAGGCAGCGATGGCCTGCTCCTGGACATCGCCGACGCCCAAACCTTCCTGGGACTGCCTGACCGCGCCGGGCAGCTAATCGCTCTGGTAGACCCCGCGCTGTACGAAGCGGGCAATGCGGAAACCGCCGCCCTGGCCGTGCGCAACGTGGCCGTCAATGTGCAAACCGCCCTGGGCGATCAATACCTCACCACGGCTGAAAAAGCGTCCGCGCTGGATCAATCGGCCGAGGCGTTTCTGGTGTTGCAGGCGCTCATCAACACCTATGGTCTGATGGCGCTGGGCGTGGTGGGGCTGCTGGTGCATACGCTGGTGATGACCAATGTGCAGGAGCAAAAGCGGGAGATGGCCGTGCTGCGCATTTTGGGCAGCCAGCGCAATTTGCTTTTCGCCCTGGTCATTGCCGAAGTGACCGTCATTGGCCTGTTGGGGGTGAGTCTGGGCATCGTCTTGGGGCAGATGATCACCCGGTATGCGGTGCTGCCGTTCATTGAATGGCAAATGAGTGAGCAGGGCCTGGTGACAACGATTGAGCCAGCCGTCAGTGTAGCCGCCATGCTGCCCGCCATCATGGCCGCCTTTGTGGTGCTATTTCTGAGCGCCCTGCGGCCGGCGCAGGATGCGGCCAAAACAAAAGTCATTCACGCCATCAACCCTGGCGTGACCAACAATATCCAGTTAGAAGACCTGGAAGGGCTGCGCGAACGCCGCCCCAACACGAAGCTGTTTATCATTGGCCTGGGCATGATGTTTGTGGTGCTGATGGTCATTGGGCTGGATATTGTCTCCACCTTTGGCTATCCGGCAGCGGAAGCGGCCATTTTCCTGGCGGCTGTTTTGTTGATGGTGGTGGGGGTGGGTTTTGTCTTTTTTATCGTCACCCGGCCCATGGAAAAGGTGCTGCTGGTGTTGATGGGGTTGATCGCCCCCCGGCTGACCTTTTTTGCCAAACGCAATGTGGGGCGCGGCCATGCTCGTAACACCCTCATTTCGCTGCTGGTGCTGTTTAGCGGGGTGCTGCCCAGTTTTCTGGCCACGCAAACGGCCGTCAGCAATGCCAATATCGAGACAGATGTGCGGCTGGATATGGGCGCGCCAGTGGAGGTGAACAGCTTTGCCGCGTTTACTCACGAAGAAGAAGTGGCCCGCCAATGGCGGCTGCCACCCAGTTTTATTACCGAAGAGTTGGCCGCAGTGCCGGGTTTGGACACGGCCGTTGGCCTGTCCCGCGACTATTTCACCGATGCCTCTGATGTGATTGGGATGCGCAATGGGCGGGTGACGGCCGTCGGCGTTACCGGCGACCTCACGGCCGTGCTGTACGCGGACATGATGATCTTTACCGGCGGCGGCCCGGCGGCATTGGCCCAAATTTTGCAAGAACCTGACACTGTTATCATCAGCGAAGGGCTGGCTGAAGGGTTAGCCGTGCCGCTGGGTGGGGTGGTGAAAATTCGGGGTGAGGGGCTGGATCATGTGACGGAGATGCGGGTGGTGGGCATTGCCCGGCGGCTGCCTGGTTTTAACGGGATCGGCCGTATTCGTACCCAGGCGCTCAACGGCAGCACGGTGCTCATGTCGCTGGACAGTTTCCGCCGCCTGACGACGCCGCTGCAAACGGCGCTGCCGCCGCCCGACACCCCCATCCTCGACCGCATCCTGGCGACGGTTGAGCCAGGGGCCGATGTGCATGAAGTGGACGCCACGCTGCGTGACCGGTTTGGCCTGGAAGATGGGGTGTGGACGCGGCTGGCGGAGGTGGAATTGCAATGGACGCGGGACAGCCGGGCGCAGCAGCAGATTTTTCTGCTGGTGCTGACGTTGATTAGTTTTACGACGGCCGTGTTTGGTGTTTTTGCCGTGATTTATGTGACGGTGTACGCCCGGCGCATGGAAATTGGCATGATGAAGGCAGTGGGTACGCGCAATTGGGAATTGACGGGCATGTTGATTGTGGAATCCATCGCCATGACGTTGAGCGCGGCGCTGGCGGGCATTTTGGCCGGGGCGACGATGGGCTACCTCTTTGCCTATACCGACAATCTGACGGCGCAGCGGCCGATGCAGTTTGCCATTGATACGACCGTGATGCCCTTTATTGTGATTATGGTGGTGTTGGCTTCGGTGATTGGCGCAACCTTTTCGGCGCGGCGCATTGTGAAGCGCAAGGCGGTGGAGATTTTGCGGATGGGGTAGGGCGGTGAACAGTTAGGTAGTGAGCAGTGAACAGTAAGCAGTGAGCAGTATCAAAGATTACGCAGATGGCGCAGATTCTTTGATCAATCTGCGTAATCTGCGAAATCTTTGATGAAAATGATGATGAACACAACACGATATGGCATCTTGATTTTGGTGATTTTAGTTTTGGTGGGGTGTGGGCAGCAGCCAGAGGTGAACGAGGTGGCGGTGATGGCTACGGCCGTGCCCAACGATGACGACACACCCACAGCCACGCCCATTCCCACCGGGGTGACGATTTTGGCGGATGGGGTAGTGCAGGCGGCACGGCCGTTGCTGCCATTGGCCTTTGAAACCGGCGGCAAATTGCTGGCAGTCAATGTGCAGCCCGGTGATGTGGTGCAGGCGGGCGACGTCATTGCCACGCTGGATGACGCCGCTTTGCAGGAAGCCATCGCCAACGCCATCTTGCAGGTGTCCCAGGCTGAAAACGGGGTGGCCCAGGCGCAGGCGGAACTGGATCGGCTGCTGGCCTGGCAGCCAGATGAACTGGCAATTGCCGCCGCCGAAGCTAACCTGACGGCCGCGGAAACGGCGCTGGCAAATGCGGAAACGAGTGATGCGGCTGCCGGGAACAGCCTGACTTCGGCCAGTGTGAGCATTGATCAGGCGGAACGCGCCCTGGCCGATGCCCAGGAGGCATATAACACCGCCTTTGATCCGGGTCGGGAGTGGGAACTGAATGATCCCTGGCGGGCTGACTTTTTGAAGGCAGAGCGGGAAGGGGCAACCCGCGCCGTGGAAATGGCGCAGGAGCAGTTGCGGGTGGCGCAGGCGAATTATGCGCTGGCGGCGGCGGGGCTGAATAATGACACGGCCGTGTCTGCCCGGGCCAACCTTGTCAACGCGCAGCAGGCGTTGGCGCAGGCGCAGCAAGGCCCGAAACCAGAGGAAATCACCGCTGCCCGGCTGCGGTTGGAACAGGCAGAAATTTCATTGGAACAAAGCCAACTGAGCCAGCAGCAGGCGGAAAATGCCCTGGCTAAAGCGGAACTAATTGCGCCGTGGACGGCCGTTGTCTTGACAGTGGATGCCGCGCCGGGGGCGTTGGTGGGCAGCGGCTCGCCCATTGTCACCCTGCTAGACACCACCCAACTGGAATTCCACACCACCAACCTCAGCGAACGCGACCTGGCGCAAATTGAACCGGGCGATGCGGTGCAGGTGACGCTGAAAGCATACCCGAATGATCCGCTGTCGGGCAGGGTGATCCGCATTGGCTTGCAGGCGACAGGCACGGTGGGCGATGCGGCTACCTTTCCGGTCATCATCGCTCTGGACGCCACTGACCTGGACATCCGCCCCGGCATGACGGGGCGGGCGGAGATTCGACGGGAGGATAGTTAAGGGGCCCGGCGTTGGGGGTATGCCGCGTGAGGCCACATAATACGCTCGATGGGTTTTCTTTTGTGCCAGCACCAAACATGGCCTGACGGCCGTATGAGGCTTGCGTGGTATAGAGGCGAGTAGTAATATAGTGATTGTGATGGGTTGGCAGGAAGTGATGGATGCAGTTAAGCGTGAACGAGTGGATACAGTCTTTAGATAATTCCAGCCCAAGGATAAAACTGTTATGTATGAACGAGTCCTGGTAATTGATGATTCA
The DNA here is from genome assembly GCA_964581605.1 of uncultured Ardenticatenaceae bacterium. Taxonomy (GTDB): domain Bacteria; phylum Chloroflexota; class Anaerolineae; order Promineifilales; family Promineifilaceae; genus CAADGU01. Next base: position 4,292 of record CAZOPF010000052.1, on the reverse strand, counting down.
CAGGAAATCCGGGATTTTCTTTGTGAATACATATTGCAACCAAAAGGCTTTGAAGTAATGCAAGCCTCTAATGGGTTGATGGGGTTGGAAATGGCGATTGCCAAAGAGCCAGACCTGATGATTGTTGACCAGCAAATGCCACGCCTGACAGGGCTGGAAGTGCTGGAAAAGTTGAGGGAGCGGGGGATTGAAATTCCGGCAATTTTGGCTACTGCTCATGGATCAGAAGAGACGGCCGTTGCCGCCTTTCGTTTGGGCATCCGTGATTATGTGATCAAGCCCTTTGACGCCGACGAAATCAGTGAATCGGTAGACCGGGCGTTGCGTGAAAGCCGTTTGCAGCGGGAGCGTGACCAGCTGGTGCAGCAGTTGATGGAAAGCAATTCCCAGCTTCAACGCCGGGCGCAAGAACTGAATGTTTTGTATGGGGTGGGGAAATCTGTGGCTTCGTCTTTAGACCTGGAAGAGGTGCTGCATCGTGTGGTGGAAGCGGCCGTGTATGTGGTAGGTGCTGAGGAAGGCTCGCTGATGTTGCTGGATGAAGAACATGGCGAGCTGTACATCCGCGCTTCAAAAAATCTGGATTCTAAGGCGCGTTCCATGCGCAAACGGGTGAATGACAGTTTAGCCGGCAAGGTGCTACAAACCAAACGAGCCATCGCTATTGGGAATGATTCTCAATGGAAACGCACCCATACCGCGCTGCTGGTGAAATCCCTCATCTATGTGCCCCTTATCCTGCAAAACAAACCGATTGGCGTTTTAGGGGTGACAAATCGGCTAAAGGAAACTTCATTTGATAGTAACGACACGCGCGCTTTGTCTGCCTTGGGCGGTTATGCTACCATCGCTATTAACAATGCCAATATCTATGCTGAAATTGAACGAGAACGGGAAACGCTGACGGCCGTTGTGGACCAGACAGATAATCCCGTGTTAGTGGTAGATGAAGAGTTTAAGGTGATCTTGTTGAATAAATCCGCACGGGATTTATTCCAGTTGCCAGATGCTAAATTGTCAGGGATTCCAGTGCAGAAGCTGGTGAAAGACCCGTCATTTGTGGAATTTGTGACACAGCCTGATGGGGCGACGGCTAATATGCAGACGGAACTGGCACTGGGAGACGGCCGTAAATTTGTGGCTCAATTAGCCATTATTCAGGGTGGTAGCTCGCGTTCAATTCTGATGCGCCGCACGGACAGTTAGGCGGCTTTCATGCCCAACCAGAAATGATGGGGGAGAACGGTGCGTAACGGCCGTACTTCAATCCGGCCAACCTCTTTTTTCTGGGCTAACATTTCTGGATTTACCAGGCACAATTCGGGCGGACGGCCGTATTTTTGCTCATAATACTCAACCGCTCGCAGGACTTTTTCTTCCAACGGCCGTTTAGAATCATCATCAAGCCAAAGCATACCAACATTCATTGCATATCTCCCATTAACTGGAAAACTCAATCCCAGTTGTTGTTGTGGTAAACATCTGCGTCTGATCTGTAAAGGATTTTTCAGGGTTGATTGATAGCCGATTCACCGGCACTGGCTGTGCCAGTAAAGGCTGGGGACGTTGTCGTTGCAATGCATCCAGCGCCAATTGCAGGTCGTACTCACCAACATATGCTGCCTGAAAGTGTGTGGTAACGCCATCCATGACAGCTAGAAAGTCACCCTGCCCTAGTAAGTATTCCGCCTGTATGCCCGGCATATTTGCTGCTGCAATAGCCTGGGTTGAATCATTGACCCTTCCCACTAAACGTGCAGGTAAGCTCAGGCGAAATGTGTTGTTAAGCTGCTCTGCCTGTGGGTCACTTGTTGTAAGTACAAGATGAATCCCAACGGCCGGCCCACGTTGCAAAAGCAAAACAATGTTTTCCGCAATTTGCTGCCCCTCTCGCCCCGGTGAAAGCAAGTTCACCACTTCATCAATCATCACCACAATTTTAGGTGAAATCATTTGTTGTTCTTCCCGATACAGACATTCACCGCAAAGAAAATCCAGGGTGCCACGGTACTCATCGCTGGTATAAGCAACTGGCGTTAACATGTGTGGCAGATTGGAGAGTGGCTCAAGGGGGGAAAAAGACATAAACTTGCCAGCGTTACTGCCATCAATAACCATTAGTTGAAGTTGGGATTGCCGATGGCTCAGGGCCAATGAGAGGGCCATTGTGCGTATGAACGAGGTTTTACCGGCATTTGTGTTACCGGCCACTAACATATGGGTCAGATTCTCCGCCGACAATTGCCAGCAAAGGGGACGGCCGTGTTCATCCATCCCCAGCACGGTGGTCATAGGCGGCAGTTCTGAGATCATGGGCATCAAATCCAGCAGCGAAACAGGTACCTCATCCGTTCTGGCCACATGCAGTTGCCAGCCGCCAGCATGGGGCACCAACTCGCCATCCGTTGCTCCCAACGCCGTCAACAATTCTTGTTTCATATGGCGCAGCTTATCCAGGCTGTTGCCCACATGCGCCGCCAGATCAAAGCGAATGGAGCGGGGTTGGACAAAGCCACCAGCTACTCGTGCTGCAACTTCATGTCTGGTCAGTACATGTTCGATCTGTCGTGATTGTATTTCTAATTGATACTGCAACCGCTTTGCCTGCATGAGCTTATGCCACTCGCCGTTTTCACTCATCATCCGACCCCTTAATGAGAGCGCCCAACTACCTGGTGTAGAACATATGTTCCCTTTTGAGTTAAAAAAAAGGACGGCATTACGGCCGTCCTGCTTTTCTTTCGCCTACATATTACTGTGCCGTTTGTCGTAGTACCAGCATCACTTTACCTTGAACCTGAACTTCACCAGGATCAACGAAAATAGGCTCCATCGTCGGATTTGCCGGTTGTAATCGAATTTTGTCCCCTTCATGGTAAAAGTATTTCAAGGTTGTGGTATCGTCACTGAGCCATACAGCAACCATATCACCGTTTCGGGCATTGTTATCTTGCCGCATGATCACAATGTCGCCATCATTAACCATGGCATCAATCATAGAATACCCACTCACGCGCAAGGCAAACAGGTCATCAGTTCGGCCAGGCAACATCATGGTGCTGACTTCAATAGCATCTTCTTCGTCATAGACGGCAAAGTTATCATGCCCCACCGAGATAGGTTCACCGGCCACAATATGGCCCAGCAGAGGCACCCGGACGAGATTAGCCACCGCCTGGGACACGGCCGTGCGCGCCCCCTCTACTGCTTCCGATACCTTTGCCGTCAAACGCAAGCCGCGTGACACATCTGCATCACGCTCTAATAGCCCTTTTTCTTTTAGCTTAGTCAGGTTGTAATTCACCACTGAGGTTGAACTGATATTCACTGCCCCGCCGATCTCCCGAATAGTGGGGGGACGGCCGTTGGTGGTTGAATAGTTCTGGATATATTCTAAAATGGCTTTTTGCCTGTCTGATAGTGCTTTCTCACTCATAGTGGATTACTCCTACACCTCATGTTCACTAGAACATGTTTGCCGCTCATATGTTCTGAGAGTATACAAGAACAACTGTTCGGTGTCAAGCGCATTTTACATAATCACGGTTTGTCCATATTCTGCCTTGCCAGCCAGAACAGGAGCGCTATGAGCGCCACCGTTCATTGTATTGGTTGCGTGGGGACGTTAAGCACGAGCCATCACAAAAGCATCGTTCGTAGTAGGCGATTCATCGCCCTCCGAAGACAATCAAGTAAATCACAGAAGGTTTTCTAATTGCAAGAAATGTGGCATGCGCTGCTACGGCCGTTGTCCCCACCGTGCCACCTGTGCTTGTCAGTCACCGGCCAGATACAGAACTTCGGCTACGACCACCTGAACCGTCTGCTGACCGCCTCCGCCACGGGCGGCGTGGCCAACTACACCCACAGCTACACCTATGATAAACTGGGCAACATGGATACCCGTGTAACCGATGGCGTCAACCTGGATTACGCCTACGGCAGCAAACCCCACGCCGCCACCCGTGTCACGGGCGACCCGGTGAGTGGGAACAATGGGCTGTCTTACTTCTACAGCGACCACCTCGGCAGCGCCAGCGCCCTGCAAAAACCGGATGCGTCAATGGCCTACACCTGGTACCTGCCCTTTGGTGGCTACCGGCCGGGCAGCGCCCCCACACAATCCAGCAACGGCCGTGACTTCACCGGCCAGCGCGAAAACATGGAGTTGGGCTTGCTGTACTACAATGCCCGTTTTTACGCCCCCACCTTAGGCCGGTTCATCAGCGCCGACACCATCATTCCGAACCCGGCCGACCCGCAGAGCTACAATAGATATTCGTATGTTCTCA
>CAZOPF010000051.1:9284-38045 GCA_964581605.1 uncultured Ardenticatenaceae bacterium | reverse complement strand
AAAAGCGTTCCCCCTCACCACCTTGTTCAGATGTGCTATAATTTCCGAGAAAGAGATTGACTGGTTTGCAGGGATCATCATGATGTGTTGACCCACCTGCTACCCCAAAAGGTTCAGCATGAAACGTTTTCAATTTCAGCTTACTGCAAATGAAGAGAAAGTCCTCAACACCCTGGTTGGTCGGGGGGCAATGAGTCCCAGCCAGGTGGCGGCCGAAACCTGGATATTACCTGGTGAGATGCGCACAATGCTGCAAGAAATGGCTAACGCCGGATTTGTAGTGCTACGCGAAGACAGTAATAGCCCGGATGGCTGGCTGGTTACAATTACCAACGATGCCAGAGGATTTGTAAACAGTAATAACAGCAAACGATAACCTCCTTCTGCTCTATGGCTGAGAACACATCTTCCGCTTCTGTGAGTCGCAGCGCTAAAATTCTGATACTGCTGGTTACCCTTTTTTCGTTAATGTTGGTTGTCCTTCTGGCATGGCCTGTTGATCCGGCCGCGCCGGCCTGGATGGAACTGTTTCAAAGGAGTTTGCGCCAGTTTACAGCTATTATTTCACCTTTCCTCGTTATTGGTTTTGTTGGTGGTCTGGTTGGTGTGGCTGAATTGGTTTCCACTTTCAAAACATACCCTCGTGAAGCACTGCTCACCCGTTGGGCCTGGGTTCTTATTTTTGCTAATGTCCTGGCGGCCGTAGCTGCCCTCCTTATCTTGCGAGCTACTACCCCACCAATGAGTTTTTTGATGGAGTTTCTGATTGTTGCTTTTGGGTTTCAGGGCATCATCCGCACCCGCTTTGTGCTGGCAAAACAAGTGGGCACAGATAAAGACGGCGAAGTGGCAGTTAATTTGGGCTGGCTGTATGACCAGTTTTCCAATCTGGCACGGCGGCAAATTGACCTGGAATTGATGAACAACCGGCGCACGGCCGTGACACGCTTGCTTCAATATTACCCAACCCTGGCTGAACTCTATGACATTGCCCTTTACACTATTACGGCTCGTGAGACTTTGACCCCTGAGGAAGAACAAACAAAACTGGCCGAATTGGAAAAACTGATTGACCCAAAAGCACCTGAACAATTCGCCAAAGCCAGTATCGCTTTAATGATCCTGGAAAATGGTGGTCAAACCTATGTAGACCTGCTCTTGGCACAGGCTATGAATCATGCCGAAATGGCTCCCTCTGCTACCCCTTACCGTCAGGAGGACCTCATCCGGCGCCTAGTTGAGGGGTATGAACTGGAGGCTTTGGTCGCTTTAACTGACCAACTCACGAATGATGAGTCAATTCAAAAATATGTCCATGACGCAGCCAAACCTGATCCTGCTATTGGTCAGGCCGAGCAAAAAGCAACAATTGCCCATTTTCTCATTCAACAAATTGGTAGTGACACGATCTATCGCGCCATCAACCGATGAAAGGGCAAGAGCCAATAAGTAACCGTGCAGTAATGATGTAATTGAGTAATTTGGTAATTAGCTGCTTCAATTACTTAATTACCCAATTACCCAATCGCTAACTTATTTGCCCAATCTTTTGAGTTTCTCCAATCGGGTTGGCTCATGTTTCACCAACCACGTTTGCTGTGAGAGGAGAGTGTATGCCTGGGCAAAATACGGCCGTGCTGCCTCCCCTTGCCCCAGCGCCAGCAAACATTCACCCAACTCCTCATAGACGAAGCCGTCTGAGGTTGCGCCTGTTGTTTCGATTTCGTGCAAGATTACCTGCTGCATCGCTAACGCTTCATCCAGCCGCCCCAATGTGCGTAGTACACGCGCCACACTCCAATTCGCTATACGAATGGCGGTTGTGTTATTCGGCTGGTTGGTTTGCCGCCAGATAACTGCTTCCTGGAAAATCGCCAATGCCTGTTCATACTCGCCAGCGTCAAAGTATGTCCAGCCGATATTGTTGAGCAGCGAGCCTTGCCAACCCTGGGCACGTCTGTCCGGGGAGCGGCGGGCCTGTTCCAGGGCAATCAGGTTCCACTGAAACTGCTCTTCGGGGCTGGCAGCAGCAATACCGAGCATATGGGCCGCGTCTATGGTGAAAAAGTCGGCAACCAACCCCGTTTGCTGCCCTAAATCGTAGGCTTGCTGGAAGAGAGGCACGGCCGTCGCCGCCTCCCCCGCCGAATTAAATGTCCGCCCCCGTTCCAATAAATAGCGTATCTGGGCAATAGGGAATTGGGGCGTCAACCCCGGTTCCACTTCGTCCAAAATGGTGTGGGCTTCGGCAAAATGGCCCTGCAAACTTTGGGTACGCGCCAGTTGAGTAAGCAGTTCCAGATAATAAGCCACATCACCCGATTGTTCGGCCAGGGACAACAATTCGCAGAAGCGCACGGCCGTGCCCGCCGGATCGTTGTAATCCCAAAGGTCAAAGAGGTTGGGGAGTGATGTTTCAGACATGGCAGCAGAAGTAATTGGGTAATTGAGTAATTGGGGCCAAATTGCTCAATTACCCAATTACAAAATTACTATCAAAATCCAAAACGGCGCAGCGTTTCATCTACCGAGCGCACATAGCCGCCACCAAATAGGTTGACGTGAACGAGCAGGGGGTAGAGGTTGTAGATGTCACGGCGGGTCTCGAAAAAGCCGGGCGGCAACGGCCGTAGCTCCTGGTATTGCTTAAAAAATGGTTCACCAAACGTGCCAAAGAGGGTGGTAAAGGCCAGTTCAATTTCGGGGTGGCCATAGTAGATGGCCGGGTCTACAAAGCCGGTGATGCGGTCGCCGTGGGCCAGCACGTTGGTTGTCCACACATCGCCATGCAGCAGTGACGGCCGTGCCGGTTCCAGCAGCCACTCATCCAATCGGGCACAAAAATTCTCCAGCCGCCCCAGGTAGTTGACGGGCAGACGGCCGTGTGCCGCTGCTTCCACCGCCATGTACATCAGCCGCCGTTCCCGGAAAAAGTCCAGCCAGCTACTCATCCAGTCGTTGGCCTGCGGCAGACCGCCGATAAGCGTTTCCTGTTCAAAACCATAGAGGGGCACGCTAACTTCATGCAACGCCGCCAGCAGTTCGGCGGCGTGCGCCTGGGCTTTGGACGAAAAACGGCTGCCACCAGGCAAAAATTCCATGATGAGCAAATGGCCGGCGCTGAACAGTACGGCCGGAACGGGCAGTGGGCTGTGCTGGCGCAGATACCGTAACATCATCGCTTCGGTTGCCAGTTTGGGGTTAGGGCCATCGTCAAATTTGGCAACCACTGTTTCGCCATTTGCCAGGCGGATGCGATAAACCTGCCCAATGCAGCCACCGGCAAGGGGGTGAATGTCTACGGGGGGTTGGCCGACGGCCGTTTCAATTTCGGTGCGTAAATTGAACATGGGAGATTGGAGATTGGTTAGTGTCACGAAGTTTTCGCCACTTCCTTAAGACTACAACGGATGGAGAAAGAGATGGATAATTTTCCAGAAGAGGAATCCGTTCATTTCTTTATCGGCTGTAGTCATAACGAAAAACTAATGACATCAGCGAGATTGGGCGATGGGTAATCTCCCAATCTCCCAGTTTCTTACTCCCATTAAGGTTGCCGCACAACCACATTATCAAACGCCACCTGCATGACGGGGTCGCCAAAGGCACCGGCGTCCAGAGCAATTTGCCCGGCAGCGTAGGTGGGGTCGGTCACCTGTTGCACCAGGGTATCGTTGACGTAGGCGGCCAGGCTGGGGCCAATGGCTTCAATGCGGATGCGGTTGGTGACGTTTGACCCAGATTGGATGGCGGGATGGGCTGTCCAATCATCCACAAAGCGTGTCCAGGTGCCGTCGGCATTGTGGCGCTCAAACATATAGGTGCCGTTGCCGGTCAGTTCAAAGCGGTAAAAGCGGCCCGTGTCCTGCATCCGAAAGAGGACGCCATAGCTGTTAGCAGCGTCGCCAGCTAACGGCCGTGCCTCCACTTCCAGCACAAAATCCTGAAAAGTCGGCTCCGGCAGGGTGACAAATTGCATGATGTTGGGGGCGTTCAAATCCAGCACCAATTGTTCATTGATAACGGAACTGCGGCCCAATGCGTCTCCTTCCAACACCCAGGGTCCCATCTGCCCGGAGACAAACTGATCAGAAAAGAGGACATCGGCGCCGGCCGCCTCCCCACCTAACTGGGAGCAGCCCATCAAGAAGAAAAGGAGGACGGCCGTTAAAATAGTTGTTATGCGCAAGTAGCACCTGAGGGAAGTGTTTTTGTGTTTTAGTGTTTTGGTGTTTTAGTGGGGGAACACTTGAGCACCTGAACACCTGAATACGCAAACACTAAAACACGGTCATGGTTGTAACACCCGGAAGTCATCGAATTGGATGACGGCCGTGCCGGGATCAAACACACTCGCCCCCACCCCCACGTCGCCACGCACAAAGGTTGGGTCTACCACTGTCGTCACCGGTACACCGTTGATTTGCAAGCCCAACTCATTGCCCACACAACTCACCCGCAGTTCGTTCATGGCCGCTCCCTGCTGGATGGCGTCGGAGGCGATGTAATTTTCTGTCAGATAGATAACTTGAGGCGAGCCGGTCTGGTATTTGCCAATGGCGTAATACCCATCACCGCTGATGAGAAAGACGTAGAAGTTGTTTTCATCCTGGTAACGGCAAATGACGCCATAGGCATTATCGTCCGGGCCGCTGACCTGGGTTGCTTTGGTGGTGATGATCACGTCATCAAAGTCGCGGCCTGGATTCGTCCAGCCAATTTGCCCCGGCTGGCTGACGCTAATTTGCAGCACGCCGGGGTCAGGCAAAATTTCCACCACCACGCCGCTCTCGTTGTATTCGCGCCAGCCGCAATTCTGCTGCCCACTGAAATCATCAAAAAAAAGAGCGCCGCCCGTATTGCACTCATCTACGGCTTCACCACCTAATGAACAGGCAGCCAGCAAACTGACCAGGGGGAGCAACCATAAGAACCTGTACCGCATCATCCTATCCTCACTCTTTGTCTTTCGGGTCATCACCCAATTGTTGATTTAGCTTCTCAATTTCTCCCGCAATTTTTTGCTGCTGGCGCGAGGTATAGAGATAGAACACAAACAGGCCAATCCAAAAAAGTGCAATTACCACACCGACAAGCAGTAGATTTTCAAACATAGATACTTTAACCTTGCTTTCTTTGCGTTTCTTCGTGTCCTTCGCGGATCAACAAAAGTTTACCTGATACGGCCGTTTCCGACACACCCTTACGCACGCGAATCCCACAATGGTTCGGCACGGCCGTGCTGCTGATTTTCATAACGCGACATGACAAACAGGGCATCGGACAGCCGGTTCAGGTACGGGATGACCTGTCCGCCCACCGCTTCCTGGCGGGACAACGCCACCACCACCCGCTCTGCCCGGCGGCAGACGGTGCGGGCCACATGCAAATTGGCCGCCCCCACCGTGCCACCGGGCAAAATAAAGTTTGCCAATGGTTCCATTTCCTCCGCCAGTTCATCCATCAGCCGCTCCAGTTTCTCTACATGGCGTGGTTCAATTTGGGGAATCTGGTATTGGGCCTTATCTTCTTCGGGGAAACAGAGGTCAGAGCCGAGGTGGAACAGTTCATTTTGCACGGCCGTCAACGCTTCCGCCAATCGCGGCGTCAGCCCATGCGCCAGCGCCACGCCAATGGTCGCGTTCAATTCATCCACTGTGCCATATGCCTCCACCCGCAAGGACTCTTTGGGCACCCGCTGGCGGCTGCCCAACGCCGTTGTGCCATCATCACCGGTACGGGTGTAAATTTTAGTCAATCGTGGCATTGTTTTTCCTCCAACGGCAGAAGGATAATACGAACGGGGAGCGGGCGCAAACCCGTCTTCCGTGAACCGTAACCCGTAATCCGAACACGGTTTACAGCTTACGGCTTACTCATCCGGTGGCACGGCCGTGAAAAACCGGGTAAGCTAACAGGCTTTCATTCATAATTCATAATTCCTAATTCCTAATTCATAATTTCATAAGGAGTTCGATCTTGATGACACAAACCCAACGCCTGCTCGTTGTAGGCGATTTACATTACGAAACGGCCCAACACACACGGTTGGAACGGGCGCGGCAGCAGTTGCTGGCTCTGGAACCAGATGCCGTTGTCAGCCTGGGTGACCAGGGCGGCTATTCACACTGCGGTACGCGCCTATCATTTGAGGAGGGGTATGATTATTTCAGTGGTTTTGACGTGCCGTTTTACCCCTTGATCGGCAACCATGACATGGAAGGGGCAGAGTTCAAGAAGGACAAAGAGGCAGTGGCGGCATGGTGTGAGGTGTTTGGGCTAAAACGGCCGTACACCGCCATGGATTGGGGCACGGCCGTCGGCATTACCCTCTCCCAAACCAGTTTCCGCAACAATGAAGGTTCACACCACGAAGTACACATTGATGATGAGCAGTTTGACTGGTTTGCCCAGACGGTCGCCGCCCACCGTAACCGCCCCATTTTTGTCTTCAGCCATGCGCCCATTCTGGGGTCAGGGCTGCGGGTGCTGCAAGATTTACACCTGAAAGGGCCAAACGCCTACCTGAACCATTACACCCGCCCGGAGAAGTTCATCGAACTGGTGCAGGCCAACCCACAGATCAAACTATGGTTTTCCGGGCATAACCACCTGGGGCACGATTATGACGATGCGATTACGCAGGCAGGGTATTGCACATTTGTGCATACCGGCGTGATTGGCGACCACACCCGCGACGGCCGTCGCCACACCCGCCTGCTCACTTTTGACGCGGCTGGCTTCACGCTGAGTACCTTTGACCATGAAGCCGGGCAATTGCGCCAGGATGCCAGTCTGACCTATACCAACCATGAGTTGATGCGGTATCAATCATTTGAGGATCGGCTGCTCGACCGTTACTACCCGCCGCCACCTGCCCCCAACGGGCATGGCATTGTGGCCGGAAATAGCATCTTGCTACACCACCGGGACATGCTGGTGGAATATGATCGCACCCTGGGCGCGCCGGTGGGCATTGTGGCTGATAATTTGAATGGGGCCAAAATAGAAGTAGAAGGGGATGTGGTCGTTATTCATCGCAGCAATGGGGCGGTAGACCGGCACGAACAAAATGACTACGGCCGTTACCTGCACACCTACTTCCCCAACCCCTGGCGCAGAGCGTAATTCGTAGTCCGTGACCCGTAATCCGTCATCGGACTTCGGATTACGGGTCACTACATTCCAACCTAAACGCCGGTTCACTCTCAGGCATCAGTTGGGCAAAACACAACGGCCGTACCGCCCCATTTTGCTCATAAAAAGTGGGCAAGTCGTCGGCAACGGGCACAAACAATGCCGGGTATTGTTCGGCCAGATGGCGGCGATGCCAGTCAAAGGCAAACAAGTTGCTATCTACAATGGTCACATCGGGCCGCTGCCCTTCCACGTGATGAAAATACCAGAGGGCAAACGTGGTACCGCCATCACTGGAAATGAGCAGGGCGTTGGCGGGAGTGGCGTGGAGCAAGGATTCAGCCGACGGCCGTATCATCACCCCCTGCCGCAAATCTTGCCCACGAAAATTGAGCAGCAGCACAGCAACTGGCAATACCAACGCCCACTGTTGCAACGGCCGTAAACCCAACCCTAAAAACATCGCCGCCAGCAGCAGCACCGGCAGGGTAAGCACAACGGCATCGGGCGTGTTATAACCCAGGGCATAAAGGAAGTAAAGGAGGGTAGTGAGTAAAACGGTAATCGGTAATCCGCGTTTGTCCGCGTTTGTCCGCGTCCCATTTTCAGATTGCTGATAATCGGACTTTGGGATTTGGAAGTTTGCCAGGCCGAGGGTGGCAAACAGGAAACCGAGCCAGAGAAATTGGTTAGGAAGCAAGATCGCCCATTCACGTAAACGAGCAAGTAAGAGAGCCGGGGTAACGGCAAAAAGGTTGGGGCGGTAGATTTGGGCGCTGACCAGCCACCACCAGCCGCGCAGGGTATCGGGTTCACCCCAGCGCACCGGGCTGCTGCTTTGGGCAAACAGCGGTAACAGCAAGAAGGGTAACAACCCGGCCGCCAATCCCATCAGCAACGGCCGCCACCCCCGCCAACCACACCCCACCACCGCCAACGGCAGCATCAAGAGCGAGGTCAGATGGGTGGTGATGGATAGCCCGAGAAAGAGGCCAACCAACCAACACGGCCGTGCCGCAAACAACGCCCACAAAAACAATGCCAGACAGAGCAGGTTGAGCGCATACACCTCGCTCACCAATGCCTGCCCCCACACCAACGGCGCAAAAGCAAACGTCAGCCCGGCCGCCACCGCCACTACGTTTGTAGTAAGCGATTTATCGCCTTCTGATGGCAATGAATTGCCACCTACGAACCGGACATTCACGGCCGTGACCAGCCCCGCCGCCCCGGCCATACACACCGCCGAAAAGAGGTTGAACCGATAGGCGGCCGTGCTCACCGGCAGCCAGCTAAAAATATGCCCTAACAGCACATACGTTGGATAACCCGGTGGATGAGGCACCCCCCAGGTGACAGCCGCCGTAATCAATTCACCGCCATCGCTGCTGAAGTTGGCCCAGGTGAGATCAGGTGAGAGGGTCAGGAGGTATACGGTCAGTGCCAGGGCAGCGGATAGGAAACAGATAAGCGGATAAGAGGAAGACGGCCGCATTCGCTTAATTGCTGCCATTCGCTGCTGGCGGCCGTGCAATCAGCGCGGAGGGGTCGCCGAGGAGGGCGAAAGTGTCGCTGATTTCGCGCAGGCCATCATTGTTGATGTCCAGCGACAATTTGGCCTGCTGAAAAGCGTCACCCATGCGTTCGATGGCGGGGTCATTCAGGTTTTGCAGCAAGGCGGCCGCAAAAGGCTCCTGATGGTCAGAAAGGGTGAGACTGGTGGCAGCAACGGTCAGTACCGGGCCGTGTGGATGCTGTAACATCACCTCAGCCAGTGATTCAAGGCCTGGTTGGGCAAAAAGGCCAGTCAGGCAGGTTAGCTGCACCACAATGGGCGGCTGATCACTTTGCAGAGCGTCCACCGCATCCAGGTTAAACAGGTTGTCTTTGCCCCACAATGCCAGGCTGCCGTGCCCGATGTAGGTGGTAAGCCAGGTGCCATCGTTCCAGGCGGCCGTCACCTCTTCTGCCGTCGCGCCGTTCAGGTGGATGACGGCCGTTTCCGGGATACTGGCCCCTTGCCACAGTCGTTCGGCCATAGGGGCAAACTGCCCCTCGCTGGCATCGGTGACAAAGAGGGCGGTGGGGGCGGCCGTGCGTGCTTCATAGGCCTGGGTGCGTTCTACCAATGATTCCACTTCGGCTATGCTGTCCACCGGCCAACGGCCCACGGCCAGGTCTGGCTGCCCATCCCCATCCACATCCGCCAGACGGCTATCGCTGACCGTTTCGCCGCTGAAGGCCACTGGCACGAGCGGCGAGGGGACGAGATTGGCGGGTGGGGTCACGGCCGTGTCATACCCACGATAATCGGTTGTCGCTTCGCCCACCAGCAGCAGGTAACGCGGTTTAGGCTCTTGCCAATTGGCAGCAGCGTAGGTAACAAACTGATTGATGCTGTCTGGCGAGGCTTCACCATCCCCAAAAGCGTCATAAATTTCAGCGACGGGGACGACAGCTACACTCAAGCCCTGTGCCTGCCGCGCTTCTACCAGGGGTTGTAGCGAGGCAGCCAGGGCATCGGTGGTAACAATGAGCAGGTCGGCCTGATTTTCAGGGCTGCGCCAGTCGCTTTGCCGGGCCAACGCCAGACTTTCTGGGGAACGGTAGACTTGGGGGCCAACGGCCGTGACTACCATACCCTCCGCCACATTAACCGTTAATACCCCATCCTCCCATTCGCCAGGCAGCCGGGTGGGTTGATCTGGGTTTTGTATGTCCAGCACCAATGGTGATGTGGAGAAGTTGGCCAGGCCAATGGTCATGTCGCCAGTGGTGTGGAAGGTGAGTGTGTCCTTGACGGCCGTTGGTGCAACCGGTACATCCAGTTTGAGCCAGTTCAGCAGCATAATATCGAGCAAAACAGCACCAGGCGTTTCATTGCTCAAGGTGATCGTGTTTTCGCCTTCATGCAGCAGACCAGGCAGCAGGGTAATGGTTGTTTCGTAGTGGGTAGGGCCATCCCAGCGAATTGTTTCCACAGGCTGCCCGTTTACCCGCACGTCCAGGTCGTGGTCATCCGGTGTATCCGGGCTGTGGGTTTGCCCCCATAATTGCAGGTGCAGTTGCGCCGGAACGTCGGCCACTTCGGGCAACGCGAAGGGGATTTCAACAACCTGTCCCCGGCTGATTTTGTGCCAGAACCAGGGATCGGCATGATCATTATCCAGAGCCAGGGCTTCGTAGAGGTGATTTTCTTCCAGGTGGAGGGGATAGGTGACGGTATCTGTGGTGGCCGTGGATGGAGGAACGGCCGTGTCTTTGATAAGTTCGCCTGGCTGCCCGATTTGCAGCAGATAGGGGCGGCTCGTGGTGTAGCGGCTGTTGGGGGCACGGCCGTAAAACAATAAAGCGTCATCTTGCAGCAGATAGGGCACGGCGGTGCCGCCGTGTGTCAGCCGCATTTGCTCATCATCCAGAGCGGGCAGGTCAAGCCCGGTAGCCTGCAATTCAGCCAGCGTCAGCCGATACACGCCATCTTCGGTGATGTGGATGATGAGTTGGTCTACGGCCGTGTTCACAGCCACAGGCGGTGGTTGGCAGCGGCAGGCAACCACGATGGCAAGCAATAAGGCGATGAAAACAATCCGGGGGGGGTGGGTCACGCTGGCTCCTGGTGGAGGCGCCTCCTGGCGGCAGCGCCTCCAAATGGTGGCGCCTACTAGCGGCGCCTACTAGCGACGTCTACTGGCGGCGGCGGACAAACAAGGCAATAGAACCAACAACGGCCGCGCCAAAGATGAGCAACCCGACCAGAAAACCTAGCCAGAGGATGCCTGTGCTACTGGCAGATGTGTTGGCGGTCGTCGGTGGTACGGCCGTGCCGCTTTCGCGGTTGGTCTGGCTGCCAATGACGCCAATAATGGTAGGTGTGGGTTGCTGCTCCTGAATAAAACTATTAGCCGGATAAGGTGTTTCAGTTGCGCTGACTGTGAGCGGCGTGATGATGGCTTCTGGGTAGCCGTTGGTTTCTACCGGGGGGGTGGTCTGTCCGGGATAGGCGGAGGCTGGTGTGGGCTGTGTTTGGGCAACTTCAACAATACCGCTTTCGGTGGGGGTAGGCAATAACGGTGGGTTGGCACTATTGTTACCAGCACTGTCGCTATTGTTGTTATCCAGGTTGTTCGCCGGGGTTGCTGGCTGTGCCGGCAGTTCATTTCCGGTTGTAGAGGTGGCCGGGGTGGGCGTGATGATGGTACGGGCAGAAGTGGCGATGGCGGTTATGGTTGCGGCCGTTGTGGGAGATTGTGCCGTAGCCGAAGTGGTCTGTGTGGCGGTGGCGATGGCGGCGGGGGTGGCAGGTGTGGCGGTGCTGCCAATGGTTAGCTGGGTAGGCGTAGCAGTGGCTCCTGCCAGCGTCGTGGCCTCAGCAATGGCGGTGATGTTATTGTCAGATTCCACTTCCAGCAGGATGTAGGTATAGGTCTGGCCGGGTACGGCCGTCAGGTCTCTGGCAATATAAATTGCACCAAAGGTGGGTGAACCTTCGGCTTCAATCAGACCACCGTCGTAAGGTTGTCCATTTTCATCCACCAGTTGGGTCAGGTCAATGTAATCATCTCCCTGGGCGCGCTGCAATAAAAAGCCCGACGCGCTCTGTTCGGTGGCTGTTTCCCAGCGCAGTTCCACCCCGTTGGCCAGGCCAACCGCTGTAAATGAGACAAGTTCCACAGCCAGGGGGGGGCGGGCGAAAAGGGTTTGTACGGCCGTCAGGCAAACAACACCCCCAACCATAAGGCAAGCCCACAAGAGGTGTGAGCTATTTAAATAAGACCGGTTTATTCTTCGTTTCATAAAATCAAAAACCACCACCCAGAACCACAAAACCCTGGGAGGCTGCATATTATGGTTTGACGACGATTGGCAAGTATCCCGCGTGATCATAGGTAGGTGGCGTGGGCGTGAGCGAGGCTCCCGGCGGCGGTGTATTGGTGAGCGTCGGAGTTGGTGGTGTAGGTGTAAGCGATGCCCCCGGCGGCGGTGTGTTGGTAAGTGTGGGTGTAGGCGTAAGCGAAGCCCCTGGTGGCGGTGTATTGGTTAATGAAGGGGTAAGCGTGGGCGTGGGGGTAGGCGGCGGCTCTGGTGCCCAGTAAAGCGTCATCGCCGGATCGCCATGCAGAGTGAAAGTATATAACTCCGAAATATCTTGCCCGGCCTGAAAATAGTTGAGCTTGGCATAATCTATGGCACTGCCGATAGTTTGGGCATATTGGGCAAAAACGCCATCATAAAAGCCAGCATGGAGGACGGTGTGTTCGACGGTGAATCCCAGGCCGGTGGATGACCATTGGGCCGCGCTGCCGTGCAAGTTGTTGTTAAAATCATAACGAATAAAGGTTTCAGCCAGACCGGGATAACCAGGCCAGGCAAAGTGCGCGTCCAGGCAGTCAGCACTCAGGATGATGGTGGGTTTGGCCGTATTGTTCCACCAGATGGTGTCGGTAGTATCCATAATCGGCTCGCCTGCCCAACGGCCGACGCTGCCATGGCCACGATAATTAACCGCATGAAGGCCGGCGTTGATGGCCCCAAACATGGCCGGCCGTAAAGTGGTGACATCCGGGTACGTGGCCGAACCGAGGCACATATGGTTTTTGGCAAACGAGCCAGGGATATGATCGGCCGTTGCTTCATTTTCATCGCAGAAATAACCAGCGTCCGGGTCATCATTGTCAGCGATGAAAAGGAAGGGCGCCGTGCCCGGTGAATAGGGGTCTGATTCATAGCCCACCATTTTATTGATGACGTTGGTCGCTTCAGTGGCATCGTTGACGGCCATACGGCCGATCTTCATATCAGCCAACGGATCATCACCGGCAAGAAGGACAAAAGGATGATCAGAAGGCACCATTCCCTGGAAACGGTCTACAAAGGGGAGGGCGGTTAAGACCAGGTAGGGGGCATTGAGGTCCCAACCAACACTGTTGCAGCTTTCGTTGCAAGGCAGGCCACGCGGGTTGATGGTGGTGTCGCCAAACATAACCACATAGCTGGGGGCAATGGCCCAGTTGCCCAGGGCGTAGGTGAGATAGTCGGATACGGCCGATGGCAGGGGCAGCCCATACCCATATTCGTTGACCACATCATCAATAGTTACGACGTGCGTATCCAACCCACCAAATGGGGCACTGGCACGATGGGCGGCCAGTTGGTTAGCCTCGTTAATCAGGCTGGCATGGGTGATCGCCAGCCATTCAGCCATATTATCAGATGGGTTCAGGTTCGGCGGCACATATTCAGTAATAGAGAGAACCGACTGAACATTTTCTTCCGTGGTGGCGATGAATCGGGTCCCGGCCGCATGGTTTTGCCCAAAAGTGTAGGTGTAGGGGCCACCGCCGCTGACCCCTGTACTCATATCGAGGGCAACAGGATTGAGGGGATCGGTGACATTCCATACCAGGGCGTTAGCGGTGCTGAAGCCGCTGGTTTGTAACGGGTTGGCCCCGGTTTCGTCCGTCAGGAGAAACTGGTCATTGATGGCGATGAGGTGGCGCATGTAGGCGACGGTGACACGGTTGACGTAGATGCGGTCGTCCAGGTCATAAGTGGTGGCGAGGGTGTTGTTGCCATCAATGAGCAGATTGGCGGGAATGGTGGCGCCAATGTTGACATTGCGACGGCCGAACCAGGTGCGGCTGGGCGTGTTTGGGCCACCGTTTAGATTGGCTGAAACGATAAACTGTTTGGTGGTGAAATCGCCGGTAGCGGCGGAGGAAATTTCAATCAAGAATTGGGCGTTTGTAGGTGAAGCGGTGTCGGGGTCGGTGAGGCTGATGCTATAAGAGCCGGTGGTGGCGGAAGCGTTGACACGATCCCAATAAAAGGCATCTGGCTCATTGTCAAAGTCGGGCCATTGGTTCGTCCAGGTGCTAAAGTAGTCGAGTTCGGGTTCGGCCGTTTGGGTGAACCAGACGCTTGTTTTGAGGGTGCCGGATGTCTGGTTAGGGGCGGTGGCGATGGTGCTGGCTGAACCGTTTGCCCAGAGCCAGTAGATATTGTCATTGACGAACTGTTTTTCAGTGCGCGGGCCGGTAAATTTCCAGCCGAAGAAGCGGACACATTCGTTGACTTCAAACGATGTATCACTGTCACCGATAAAGTCATAGGCGACTGATTCACCACGATAGAGCATCTGAATGGTATGGGGGTTGACTGCACTAACATTCATGCCGGCGGCCGCCAGTTCAGGCTGGCAAACATCATAGATACCGTCCGCATTGACGGCTATTTTATAAGTAGGAACGCCAATGGGCAGAACAGTGGTGGGTGATTGGAGAACATGTTGTGGCAGGCTGCGCCAGCTGCGGGCAACATCGTAATTTAAGATGAGGTCATCCAACCCTTTTTCGTCCAGGGCGGGCGACGGCCGTAAGCCAGTAAAGCGCCCACCGGTAAATGTGAGCGTAACGTCCAGTTCTTGTGCCTGCCACAGTTGCCCGCTGACCGGGTTGTATCGCAAGGGGTACAGTTGCAGCGAGACGAGGCGCATATCGCGCAGATACATGGGGGTGGAAACGGTGTATAAGGTGTCTGGGAAGAAGGCATCGTGGCCGTAAACCGCTTCATCCTCTCGTAAAATCTCCTGGGGCAAAGCTGCCAGGCCAACTGCATCCGTTTGATTCAGGAGCATATCGGGCGCGGGCTGAATGTGCGGCACGGCCGTTTCCGTTACCTGGTGCGCCTGAACTTCTACAGAAATGTCGGCATCTGGTGGGAGGGCAATAAAAGTGGCGTAGTAGGGCAAAGTGGGCGCGCCGGGTTCTGCCAGGCGTGTCTCCAGGCCACGAACAGAGATCTGCCCGTCTGCACTGACCTGGTAAGCAGGCAGGCTCAATCGAAATTGCATTCCGGCGGCATGGGAGGAAGTGGTTTGGAGGATGGCTGGCTGCTGCTGGCTAAAATTGGTGTTGGTGTAGGCAGCGTGGAGTGCGCTAGTGAGAATGGCAAATAGGATGACGGCCGTTAAAATCAATAAAGTCGTATGTTTCGTCTTCATAAATCCACCTGTTTACCGCACTAATCCAATCTCGGTCAGTTCCTGAATAAAAACACGAACATCTGTATGCGCCTGTTCAGTGGAGACAATATACTTTTCCACCAGATAGCTTTCAATCTCGCTCACAGCCTTCTTATCCACCAATAACCGCCATATGTCGGCCCCGGTCTGGCTGAAAACATGCACATCACCTGTTGCCGGTGAGATAACCACCATGTTGTCATCCACTACCCGCCAGATGAGTCCAGGGATTGGTTGGGGTGAAACAATGTTTTCAATGTTAGTCATGCGATGCCTCCATCACGCAAACCGGCTACGAGTAAACCAATACCCACCAGCAGCGCGGCCGCCATCATCACAATTGCCCACCATTCAACCAATGGCACTCGGCGTGAAATAACCTCTTCCATGTATTGATGCGTTGTCGAGTCATACTCTATTTCTTCCAACAGATAAAAGTAGGTTTCACCAGCCTCAACCTGGGAATCAACAAAAGAGTATTGTCCACCGGTTACAGCACTGCCACGGCTGGCAATCATTTCTGGCGTGATGAGTTCAAAACCCCCATCTGGCGACAAACTCCGATATAGTTGAAATCCGGCCGTATTTTGTTCGGTAGCGGTCTCCCATTCAATTTTTACTTGCTTGGGGCTGAAAAGTTGAAAAACCAGAACGCCCCCGGCTAACAGGAGCCAGATAATACCCAACCCCACCAGCAGGGTTGGATACCTGGAACTTGTTGGCGTCTGTTCACTGTCTATCACCGTTTGAATCCAGGCAGCCAGCTTCGGCGTTTACGTCGTGGCGCACGGCCGTATTCCTTTACACCTGAGTAGTAATAATGGTATTTGTAGTAATATCCATAACCACGTAACCGTCGCGGATTCAGCTTATTGATCACCACGCCCAGCAAATGGGCATTGGTATTGCTTAACCGTTCAAATGATTGAGATAGTGCGGCCCGGCGAGTCTTACCACTTTCCACAACCAGTAATGTTCCTTGCATACGCGGCGCCAGGATAGTGGCATCGGCTACTGTCAGCACAGGCGGCGTATCAAATATAACCATATCCACTTCTTCCAGCAGAGCTTCTACCACCTGAATCATACGGTGAGAGTTGAGTAGTTCGGCCGGATTGGGCGGGATCGGCCCACTGGTCATCAGTTGTAAATCGGGCATTTTTGTTTTTTGCAGGTGAAAGGCAACCGGCGTGTTGTTGTCTAAAATGGCGGTTGTGAGGCCCTGATTGTTAGCGGTATTAAAAATCTTATGCTGAATTGGCCGGCGCAGGTCGGCATCTACCAGAGCTACCCGTTTACCAGTCTGAGCCAGCACCACAGCCAGGTTGGCGGCCGTGGTAGATTTCCCTTCGCTGGGTGATGAACTGGTGACTAATACTGTTTTTAGCTCGGCATCTACGGCCGAAAAATTGAGGTTTGTGCGCAAGACACGATAGGCCTCCGAAACAGGGTCTCGTGGCGAGGTAGAAGTGACCAACCGATCTGAGGGGTCATCACCTTTAATCATGGCAATGGTGCCAAGTGTGGAGAGATTGGTGTCGGCCGTAATTTCCTGGGGTGATTTGATGGTGTCGTCCAGATAATCAAGCAGAAATACAAAGGCAACAGCCAATATGCCGCCTACCAATACCGCCAGCAAGACGTTTGTTTCGGTGCGCGGCCGAATGGGGTTACGATTAATCCGCGCTTCTTCAATTTGTATCAGGTTGCTGCTTTCTTGTGCCTGCGACACCTGCAAGCCATTTAATTTATTGAACGCATCAGTATAACGAATGCGAGCCTCGTTAAGTTGGGTTTCCAGACGGGATAATGAGGTCATCTCTTCCGGCGTTTCAGCTTCGCCTATCTGGTTTATTTGGGTTTCAACTTCCTGAATAATCACGGCTTCTTCGCTGAGTCGCTGCTCCCAATCGGCGATAGGCAGTGCATACCGCTGATTTTCGCGGGCCTGGTTTTGTTCAATAAAAACAAAGCCCATGGTGTTGGCTATCTTGGCCGCCCGTTCAGGGTCTGTGTCTTCTACACGAATGGTAATCAAATTCGTTTCGGGAATGGCCGAAATGGAAACCATGCCCGCCAGCCTGTTTTCCATCAACTCTTCTTCTATGCCCAACCGACTGATGGTTTCTTCGCGTACCGGACGGGTATTGACCATACGGACATAACTTTGCGCCAGCTTTTGCTCAAAGAGTGTCTGGGCATATTCATTGCCCGTGCCACTGGGCGCTTCATCCAAAAGGTATACGGCCGTGGCCTGATATTCGCGTGGGGTATTCATGCTCACCACATAGGCCAGCCCACCGGCCAATAAAATAACCAGAGCAATCAGCCAGGCCCATCGCCACAAAAGAGATGCGTAATGTTTTACTTCCATAATCGAATCCTGATAGCCTTTGCCATAAAGAAAAACCCTGCTGTTGCCATCATAAGCCAGACGGCCGTCTCCCACATGACGGCCGTTGTACCGGCCAGTCCCACACACACAAGCCCAAAACCTGCCCAAAAAGAGGCTAAAAACGAAGGCTGCCCCAATTGAATACGCAGGCTTGTCTGGCTCTGACGCGCCTCCCAGAATTGATAACTCAATGCGGCCAAACCAATTGCCAACCCTACAATCCAGAATGAATTAAACAAGAGGGAAAACCAGTTTATCACAATAGCCAGGAGTATAACATATGCCCAAACTGGTTCAAAGCATACACCCTGGCCTTTATGTCCTTATCATCTCTTTGCACCTTCGTACCTTTGCGCTACATTTACCCTTAAAAGGAAAGTAACATGGCGAAGAAACGCTCCCAGTATGTGTGTCAATCTTGCGGCCGGATCACAGCCGCCTACATGGGGCGTTGCCCCCAGTGTGGCGAATTTGATACGATGGTGGAAGAGGTGATTGTGCCGGAAACGGCCGTGCCCACCAAAAACCCCCGCGCCCAAAGCACCGCCCACACCTCCCTCAGCAGCAAACCCCAACGTCTGGCCGACGTGACGGCCGATGGCTTTGAACGCCTCTCCCTGCCCCTCTCCGAATTTGCTCGCGTGCTGGGTGGTGGTATTGTGCCTGGTTCGCTTGTGTTGGTGGGCGGTGATCCCGGCATTGGCAAATCAACCTTGCTGCTAGAAGTAGCCGGTATGGTCGCCAACCAGCACGGCGTTACCCTCTACGTCTCTGGCGAAGAGAGCAGCCGCCAGATCAAAATGCGTGCCGAGCGGCTGCAACTAACCGCCCATAACCTCTATCTGGTAACAGAAACGCGCATGGGGGCCATCATGCAGCACATCAGCGATTTGCAGCCACAAATGCTCATCATTGACAGCATCCAGACCACCTATCTGGAGGAGATGACCTCGGCGGCGGGTAGCGTCAGCCAGGTGCGGGAGTGCGCCAGCCGCCTGCAAGAATTGGCCAAGAGCCAGGGGGTCACCGTTTTTCTGGTGGGGCATGTGACCAAAGAAGGGAGTATTGCCGGGCCACGTGTATTGGAACATATTGTAGATACGGTGCTGTATCTGGAAGGCGACCCGTTTCACCGTTACCGGCTGCTGCGCAGCGTGAAAAACCGCTTTGGCGCCACCAGCGAGGTGGGGGTGTTTGAGATGGCGGAGCGGGGCATGATGGAAGTGACGAACCCGTCGGAGGCGTTTCTGGCGGAGCGGCAGGTGAATGCGCCTGGTTCGACCATTGCGGTGACGATGGAAGGGACACGGCCGTTGCTGGTGGAAATTCAAGCCCTGGCCAGCACCACCACCTTTGCCAACCCGCGCCGCACAGCCAATGGGATTGATTATAACCGGTTGCTGCTGCTGACGGCCGTGCTCACCCGCCGGGTACGCCTCAACTTGCACGACAAAGATCTCTTCGTCAACGTCATCGGCGGCCTGCAAATTGACGAACCGGCCGCCGACCTGGCCGTAGCTGTGGCCATCGCCAGCAGCGTCAAAGACCGCCCCACTCATGCCGACATGGCCTTTGTCGGCGAGGTGGGTCTCAGCGGCGAACTGCGCGCCGTCAGCCAGCTTGAGTCTCGACTGAAAGAAGCATCCAAACTCGGTTTCAAACGCTGCCTCATCCCCCAATCGGCCGGGCGGCGGCTGGCTGATATACCCAAAGGTTTAAGCGTCATCGGCGGCCGTACCCTGGCCGAAGCGATTGAATCGGCTCTACTATCTGCATAATTGGTTACATGCGCCTTTTTTGCACCATTTTGGTGGTCGTTTGACCACCATTGCCAGCCTATACTAAAATTTGGATCATCTATATCAGGAAGACTTTGCACCAAAGTTTTCCTATTTACGAACATATCAGGAGGAAAATCAGATGTCTTTTGAACTATTTTGCGCTACGTTAATTGCCTTGTTGTTTGGCACGGTGGTCTGTTTTGGCGGCTACCGGCTGTTCCTGGTGCTGCTGCCGATTTGGGGCTTTTTCTTTGGTTTTGCCCTGGGGGCCCAAAGCATCCAACTGTTATTTGGTCAGGAGTTCCTGGCAACTGTGACCAGTTGGGTAGTTGGTTTCATCGTGGCACTGCTGTTTGCCGCGTTGTCCTATCTGTTTTACGCTTTTGCGGTGGCGCTGATTGCCGGTTCATTGGGGTACGGGCTAGGTGTGGCTATCATGGGCATTTTTAGCGCCGACCTCACCATCCTTACCTGGATTGTGGGTATTGTGCTGGCAGTGGTGGTGATTGGCATTACCTTTTACTTTAATCTGGCAAAGTATGTCATTATTATCGCCACGGCCGTGGGCGGCGCGGCCGCTACCATTGGCACATTAGCGGTGGGCGTGGAGCATGTGCAATTGCTCACCCTGGCGGAAAACCCGGTTCAGGTGATGCTCAATGGCTCATTTATCTGGACGCTGCTGTTCCTGGTGATGGCCATCGCCGGTATCGTCGGACAAATCAGGGTCAATCGCAACTTTGAGATTGAGACATATAACCGGTACGCGGAGATGTAAACAGGTTGCGGGTAGCAAGTAGCCGGTGGCAGGTAACCATTTGCCACCGGCCACTTGTCACAATTTTTCCCAACGGAGGTAAAAGATCATGTTAAGAAGACGAGCAGGTGATGGCCCTGGTGTGGGGCCTGGCCCAGGGCCACGGCGGGGCAGTGGCGGCAACCGTTACCAGATGCGGCAGCGAATGTTTGCCATTGGCGATGACTTTTTTATTGAGGATGACAACGGCCGTCGTGCCTTCAAAGTTGATGGCAAAGCATTACGGATACGTTCGACGCTGGTTTTTGAAGATGCCAACGGCCGTGAACTGTACAAAATTCAAGAACGCATGATACGTGTGCGCGACTCAATGAACATTGAAGACGCCAATGGCCGGGTGGTGGCCAAGGTACATAACGCCCTCATCACCCCGCTGCGGGATCGCTGGCAAATTAACATGCCCGGCGGCAATGATTTGTCCACGCAGGGCAACATCCTCAACCACGAATACCGGATTGAGAGTGGGCGCCAGACGGTAGCCACCGTCTCTAAAGCCTGGTTCCGCGTCCGCGACTCCTACGGCGTGGAGATTGCGCCAGGTCAGGATGACGCCCTGCTGCTGGCGATTACCGTTTGTATTGATATGATGGCGCATAGTGGGCGGTAACTGGTAATCGGTAATCGGACATCCGATGACGATTGTTTACTATAATTAGTGATCGTTTGCAAATAAGTTGGCGATTGGGTAATTGGGTAATTAAGTAATTGAAGCGGCTGATTACCAAATTACTCAATTACATAATTACGGTACGGTTACTTAGGAGAGACGAAAATGAGTGGGCCTATTCAAATGTTGATGATCAAGTTCGAGACAACGGAGAAATTCACGGGGGAAATTCTCAAAGAGCTAAATATGCTGCGCGGTAAAGGGCTGATTCGGCTAATTGATTTGCTGGTCGTAGTTAAAAAACCCGATGGGCAGATTCAACGCATGGAAATGACCGATCTGACGGATGAGCAAATGCACAAATTTGGTTCGGTGGTTAGCAAGCTGATGGGGTTGGATGGCGCTCCGGCCGTGTCCGAATCCCCCCTCGTCGTCGCCGGCGCCCAATTTGGCCTGAGCGCCGAAGACTTTGCCAGCCTGCCAGATTTGCTAGAACCGAACACGGCCGCCGGGCTGATGTTGTTTGAACACACCTGGGCCGCCGGTTTCCAGGCCGCCGTTGCTCGCGCCGGTGGGCATATGACCGCCCAGGGTTTCCTGACCCCCCAATTGCTGATGAAAGTGGGCAAAGAAATTAAAGCCATTGAGGAAGCGGAAATGGCGGTGGAACTGGCCGAAGCGGTGAAAGGGGCGGCCATGCTGGATGCCCTGATCACGCTGGCAGAGGTGGAGGCAGTGGAAGAAGCGGCTCTGGAAGAAGCAGCGGCCGTTGTCGCCATTTCTCAAGCTGTTCAGGAAGCGGCTGTAGCGGATGCTCTGGAAACGGCCATCCAGGCAGAAAAGTTCAAAGCCGCCATTGCCGCCGACGTGGTGCGCACCCTGGTGATCGCGGGGATGATTGAGGATGCGGCCGTCACCGAAGCGCTGGAGGTGCTGGCAGCCGCACACTTGATTGAAGAAGCAGCCATCGCCGAAGCAAATCAGGCTGTAGCTGATATGGAAGCCGAAGTAGCCGCCGCCAGGGCCACCCTGGCCGCTGCCAATCCGTAGTACGTCCAGAAGTTAAACTTCCAAACGAGAAATTAGCCGAAGCCGAAATTCGATGATATATTGAGTTTCGGCTTTTTTATGTGAGACGGCCGTTAGTCAATACGGCCAATAACCAAAATTGAAGGAGAAAAATGATGGCCCATTCCGTTCAAGCCGCCGCCGTCAGCGACACCCGCGTTGCCCGTTTTATGGCCCAGGTTTATCTGCTGATGGCCGCCGGGCTGGTTATCACCGCTCTCGTTTCCACCTGGGTCGGCGCCAATCTGGAATTATTGTGGCGCATCAGCACCAACCCGTGGATTGGCTGGGGGCTGTTCCTGTTACAGATTTTTATTGTGGTAGCCCTCAGCGCATCGGTGATGCGCCTGAACCCTGGTGTGGCCGCTTTGCTCTTTTTTGTTTATGCTGCCCTTACCGGGTTCACCATTTCCACCATTTTCCTCATCTACAGCCAGCAGCAAATCGCTTCCGTCTTCTGGATTACGGCCGGGACATTCCTGGTCACCAGCATCGTTGGTTTTGTGATCAAAATTGATCTGGCAAAAACAGGTGGCATTTTGTTTATGCTGCTCTGCGGCTGGTCATTGGCCTGGATTTTTAGCCTGATTTTTTGGCCTGATTCCAACTTTAACTGGACACTAAACTTTTTTGGTATTGCCCTGTTTGTGGGGCTAACAGCCTGGGATACGGCCGCGCTCAAAGCTATGGCCCAACAGTTAGACAATCATCCAGCGCGTGGCGGGCTGATGGTCTTAGGGGCGCTCAAACTATACCTGGACTTCATAAACCTCTTCCTGCTTCTGTTGCGTGCTGCTAATCGGTAGAAAACGTTACTTCCACCAATGGACTCCCGGCTACCAGCTCCTCTAATTCGCGGACCTGGCTGTGATACCAGGCCATGGCGGGAGCAGATAAAATTTGCCGCCGTTCGTCCACATCCAGGACGGGGCGGGCATAGGCCGGTAAATCGGCCCGCAGGGATTGTTTGAGATGGAACGTGAAGCGGGGTTCCACCAACAGGTTGGCATACCAGTCCCGGGGGCCAGGAGTGCCGGTGATGTAGGTACGGCCGTTGACCCGCTTAAACCAGATTTCCACCCGCTGCGGCCGTCCACTTTTGCGCCCGATGGTGGTGATGTCAATCGTATCGTCCCGATTCAGGGCCTTTTCTATATGCTCATCCATTTTTGCCTCTGCAAACGCTGCTGATCCATTTCCAATTTCACCTTGTTCGGCCCGTTTGAGGAGCGTCCAGGCTTTGCCTCGCCAGAGCAAACCGGAAACCCAGATGTTGGTGTCAATGACAATACGCACGGATAAATCGCCTACTTTGTTGACCGGCTACGGCGAACTTCGTGAACAATCTCGTTGATTTCGTCAAGGGACAGAGCCTCATCAACAGCGGAATCGGCCGCTTTATCCAACGGTGAAGACGCCACCCGCTTTAAGAGCAGCGTGTCACCATCCCGCCAGATAACAAATTTATCGGCCAGTTGAAAGTAAGAGGCTATTTCAGAGGGTAATTCCAGGGTGTGGTCTCGTCGTAGTATGGCTAACTCACTCATAGGTTTGTTTCCTTTATAGGTGAATTTTACAAGGAATGCTGATTTCAGGAACAGCATAACCACGCCGCCTGGGGAAAACGGCCGTGCCCACCGGCAAATAGACAATGGAAGATGAGAAGTAGCGGGGGTGGGGTACGGCCGTGACCACCCCCTCCGAACGACAGGCCACCACCCACCATAGCCATACCAACAGCCCAAGAATCCACTGTGTCTGCAAAGGTATCCAGATTCGTTTCATATCATCACCCATCCGCTTACCGCACGACCACCGGCAGATAGACAAAATCGGTCGGCGTAAAAGCAAAGGGCAGGACAAACAGGGTCATCGAGTTGGTGGGGAAGGTGGCCGTGAAGCTGCCGCCACTCATGGGCTGGTTAGCCAGGGACACAATCTGGTTTAGATTGGCCGGGCTGTAACGGAAGACCTGCGCCACGCCGGTATGGGGGAAGCCCGCGATGTTGACGACGGCCGTTTGCTCCGCCCCACTCTTGTTGATCACAATCACCGTCAACGCCCCATCACCAGTGCGACGGGCAGCATACACCGAAAGCTGCGCCTGATCGCTGCTGCTGGCACTGACGGCCGTGTCGCCAAATTTACCCCCCTGCCCGTCATAGTTGCGGTACAGGCGGAAGGCAAACGCGCCAGGATCGTCAAACTCCGGCCCGGCCCACAGCGTGGCTAAATCCAGCCCTTCCCGGCCAAAAATGCCCAATACATCGGCCTGCGCCAACGCCCCGTTGATGTGGTCCAACGCGCCCCAGTTATATTCGGTAATCGCCAGCTTCGTGCCGGGGTAGTGGGTGTCCACCCAATCGTGCATCCGGGGGATCAGTTCCACTGGCGGATAGCCAGATTGGCCGATCCAGCTTTCGTCAATGTAGGTATCATCCCACAGCGAGCGCGTGGAGCGCAGCCGCAAGGCCTGGGTATTGGCGTCGCCGGCTGGGGCCAGGGTGACGCCATCGGCCGCCGGATAATAATGCAAGTCGAGATAATCGAGAATGCGTATCCCGTTTTGCTGCTCATACGCCTGCATTTGCTGTAAATACCAGTCGGTAAAAGGCACATTGCCATGCGCCAGACGGTCTATAGGATTATTCCACCACGCCCCGCCGGCCGCCCAATCCAGCGCGGAATAAAAGTAGGCCGTCCAGCCATACAGCACCGGGCCTAACGTTTGCGCGGTGGGGTCGGCCTCTTTGATGGCGGCGGCATAGGTGTAGGTACGGTCGCGCATTTCGTCGTAACTGGTGGGTTCGGGGTGTACGTCGCGGTGGGTGTAATCCCAGAGCATCGGCTCGTTGTCCAGGGCATAGAACTGCACACCACCGTTTGCGGCCGTGCCAAACTGCCCCACCAGATGCCCGATCCACCCTTGCACAAAGGTTTCGTCCACGGGCATACTGGCATCATTGGGGTTGTTGCCGGTTATGTATGTACCGTTGGGATGACGGCCGTTGCCACAATCAGGATACCAGGGGTCGTGATCCTGCTGCGGGCCGTAGGTAGCAATGCTAAAGGCGCACAAAACATTCCGGCTTTTGGCCGCCCAGCCGGTCATGGGAATGGTGAGTAGCGTTTCTGTGCCCGTGCTCAAATTTTGCTGCACAAATTCATCCGAATCTGAGCCAAAAGGCAGATTGCCCGGATTGGGATTTTGGTTGGGGTAATTTTCAAAGTACCAATCTGAACCGAGGTTGGTAGCATCCAGTTCCCAGTTGTAGAGGCTGGTGGCATTGCCGCCCCAACGGTTCACCGGCAGATCCAGGTCAGCGGCCAGTTCCTCGGAAGCAAAGTTGATGCCATAGATGTGTGGGCTAATGGGATGCTGCCCGGCGGAAGCGTTGATGGTGAGGGTGAGATTGCCGGTAGGTGCGCCCGTCGGCGTGGTGTACGGCCGTGCCGCCGCCTCTCCTCTCCCCTGCCACAAAACCACCCCCAACAAACAGCCCACAATCAAACCAGCCAACGTTTTCATACGCATAATTGATCTCCCATTATAGAAGAAAATAGAACGCGGATTAACACGGAGTTATGAGATTTTCGCGGATTTTCAGGATAAAAATCCGCGTCATCCGCGTTCATCCGCGTCCCATTCCTCCTTCGCGCCCTTCGCGTTCTTAGCGGATCAACAACGGAATTTCCTCATCAATCACAAATTGCAAACGGCCGTGTGCCACCCGCAGTGCCTCTTCCACAAATTCAGGCGTCGCCCCGGCCGCAAAAATGAAACCCAGGTAACTTTCCCCTTCCGGCAAGGGCACCAGCCGGTGATGGTCAGGCACCGTTATGGTGATTTCGGTAATGCCGGGCACAGCCTGGGCTGCTTCCATCCCTTCTACCCGGCGCAAAATGCCGGGGCGGGGAATGGGGATCATCATCACCCCACTGGCCTGGGCTTCCCGATGCAAACTGCCTACATCCAGCCCCAACACCTGCCACAATAGCAACTCTTCCAACGACAGCCCCCTATCAAAACGCAATGTCTGGGAGCAAAGGCCACCGATGGAACGGCCGTTAACCTCCACAATCCACGCACCTGCTTCATTCACCCGCAGTTCCGCATGGACGGAGCCCGTTTGCAGACCAATGGCCCGTGCGCCCCGTGCCGCCATTTCGATAATTTCTGCCTGCACGGCCACCGGCAAACGAGACGGCGTGACGTAAATTGTTTCCTCAAAGTAGGGGCCTTCCAGGGGATCAGGTTTGTCAAAGAGGGCCAGAGGTTGCAAACGGCCGTGATCCAACACCGCCTCCAACGCCACCTCCACCCCCGGCAAATACCGCTCCACCAGAAAACCGTCCGCGCCAATGGACGATAAAAGGTGCTGCACCCGGCGCACGGCCGTTGCCAACTCAGCCGTATCATTGGCGCGAATCACACCCCGGCTGCCGTTGAGTGTGCGTGGTTTGACGACGCATGGAAAACCGATGGGGGACCGCACAACGGCCGTGACCGTTTCCATCTCCTCATCCAGTGCAAAGCCGTGAAACGGGGGCGTGGGCACACCCCCGGCTTGCAAAAGCTGGCGCATCACCAGCTTGTCTCGCGCTGCCATAGCCGCCTCCGGCTGATTGTGTGGCAGCCCCAACGCCTGGCTGGCGCGGGCCGCAATGAGAACGCCGCTATCATCTACGGGCATGATGGCCGCCAATGGGGTGGTCTGGGCAAAATCGAGGATGGTTTGTACGGCCGTGTCCGGCTGGCGGAAATCGAGCGCCACTTTGCCGGGCCATTGTTGGGCTAACGGGGGGGGCAGGTCTACGGCCGTCAACAGAGGCACACCCAGCCGCCCCGCTGCCGCCACAAACGCCTCAACCCGGTAACTGTGAGGCGTGGTGAGAAGGAGGATGGTGGCTGGAGCAGGCATTGTTGGGGGAAAAAGTAATTGAGTAACTGGGTAACTGTGTAATTACGCAATTACGCAATTACGCAATTACCCATTTGCCTGATTACCAATCTCATTCCGCAGTTGCACGGCCGTCTCCTGGTCTGGGGCACGGATAATGAGCGTTTCCCGGCCTGTCTGGAAAAGGCAAATGACATCGGCTGGCCCTTGCCAACATTCACCCCCATTACCTTGAAGTTGGCTGGCCGTATCAAACAAAGTGGCCGGGTAATGAGGATACAGAGCGGCAAACTCGGTGGCGTCTTCGTCTGTATCCCATATCAGTCGTAAAACCAGGGCTAATGAACCATCGTCGGTATGTGTGTAGACGGCAAAACGGTCGCCGCCCCAACCGGTTACGGCCGTGTCCACCTGCTGCGGGTTCAATTGCTGGCTCAGATATTCGCGCAGCATAAATTCGCCCAATACATCCTCATCGGCCAATAACCAACCCGCGCCCAATGTATCGGTGAGCGGCGGCAGCGTTACAAGCTGCGGCGCGTCTCCAGCCAGATAGCGTTCCGGGTGCAAAATCTGCTCGGTGGATTGGGGCAAATTGGCCCAGGCCATATTCAACGCCGCATACCCATCCTGGTCATAGAGAGTCTGGGCAAAAGCCAATCCGGCCGTATAAGGATAAAGCAGGCTGTTTGCCAGCACGGGCGGCGCGCCATCTAACACGGGCGTTTCCACGTTTTCCAGTTCGCTCATCAGGGCCAGTACATCCACATACCCTTCCTGCATGTAGTGAGATTGCAATAAGACGGCCTCCCCTTCGGCCAGCCCTTGCAAGGCAGCCTGTGTATCGGCGCTCAGGCTCTCATCATCCAGCAAATCCAGGTTGAAGTGCTGGTCTTGTAAGGCGTGCATATACTCATGAGCATGGGTTAGCTGTTCATTGGCATCCAGCACTTTATCATCGCTTACTACTACAAATTCGTCTGTTTCGGGATCATAAAAACCGGCAATTTGCTCGCTATACAGGTTGCGGCTAAAGGTGTAGAGGTCAAAATCGGGCGGTAGAAAATCAAAGGCGGCATACACCCATACGTCTTTTTGGGCATCTTCTGCCGTGTAATCGGCCAGCAGATCATCTTCCACACGCTGGCGCAGTTCATCGGCCGTGAGCAGGGTGGTGACAACGGGGCTTTTGGGCGGCAGGCCACGAATGTCGGAAACACGGCTTTCTATTTCGGCACGCAGGGCTGCCTCACTGTTGCCGGTCAGTTGGCTCAGGGCGGCGTCCGGGGCCACAGCCGGGACAATGGTGAGAGTGACAGAAACGGGGTTGCTCACACGGCCGTGTACATTCACCGCCAATACGCCAATTTCGGCCGCGCCGGGCGCGGTGGGCGTCCACGTTTCGCGGGCCGTGTACAGGGTGGCGTCCCCAGGATCATAGGTTTTGAACGAATCCCCATTGATTATCAAATTCATGGTCGTCAGACCGGCGGGGTCAGCAGCAGCAAAGACGATATCCAGTGGCTCACCCACAACAACGGCCGTACCCGCCAGCGGCGAAACAATTTGCACGGTAGGCACCATCTCCTGCAAAGCGTTGTTTTCGGTGGCCGCGGTGCTGCTGATGGCGGCCAGTTCGCCAGTGAGTGTATCCATCTGTCCGGTGAGTGCGTCTACCTGCTGTTGGCTTTCCACCAATTGCTCCTCGTAGAGGATGGAGTTGGCGATGGCCGTGGCCAGTTCCTCGCCTGTGGCCAGCCGGGTTGCTTCTACCGATTGAAAAGCCAGCTCTAGTTGGGTGCGGGTCATGTCCAGATTGGTGACGGTCGTTGCCAGATCATCCCGCTGCCCCGCAAGCGACTGGCGGCCCTGAAAGAGAAAGACAAATGCGGCCGTCATCACCAAAAGCAGCATGATCAAAGCCAGAATGAGTGCGGTAGAAGAGGTTGATCGCATAATAATTTGGCCCTTTGGAATAAAGCAACTTGCCACCTGCAACTTGCCACCAGCCACGTGCATGGTTTGGATGCTACAC
>CAZOPF010000051.1:5864-9184 GCA_964581605.1 uncultured Ardenticatenaceae bacterium | reverse complement strand
GCAACTTGCCACCTGCAACTTGCCACCAGCCACGTGCATGGTTTGGATGCTACACGAGGATAGATCAAGGGTCAAGACGGCGCACAGGCAATTCACGGGGTTCGCAGGTGGGCATGTTGTTCTCGTCCGGCACATCCACCTGAATGGCGGCCGGGTCCACACGGGCATTAAACTGGGAAACCTCCACATCCTCATGGATGAGGCCGGCCCACACCGGCTGCGGGTTGCGTTCGCCAAACACATTGGTCAGGCGAATACCGCCAGTGACAACGGCCCGGTCGCCAGGCATCAGGTAATACTGCCCGTCAATCTCCGTTAAATCCTCCGGGCTGCCCACCGCCCAGCGATAAGGGTAATTGGTGATTTCGTTTTCAAAGCCAATGCCTACCCGAAACGCGCCCGATTCGGTAAACCAGCCCAACGTATTGTAATTCCAGTCGGAGTCATAAACGGTGCCGGGGGGTGGGCCGCTGGTGCGGATGGGGGTGGTGCCATAGTTTTCCACGGTAAGGGTGAAGTGGAGGGTGTCACAAATGGCTACGGCCGTGGCATCCCATGTCACCGTCTCGCCCGTGGGCGGCGGGAAAATGTGGGCGCGGGGCACACCCCCATAGGTAATCGTCAGCTCATCTTCCACCCGCACCACCTGCCCCTCTTCATCACGGGCAATTGCCACAAGGGGGTATGTGCCATCCGGCGGCGGCGTGGCCCCTTCGTCCACCCCCCCGGCATAGTCGTAATAATGCCAGCCGGCCGACCCAGACGGCACATCTTGTTCAAATTCCAAAACCGGCCGCTCAGAGCCATCTGGCATCACCAAAAAGACGCGCACGTCAGCCACATCTTTGGTGAGGAAAAATTGCACTTTCAGCCGGTCATCAATGCCATCGCGGTTAGGGGTAAAGGTGGCTCTATCCAACGAAAAATCACGCATATCGGGCAGTTCGGGGTCGCCAGCCCGCACCGTCAATTGGCCTTGCTGGCGTTCAGTAACACCCTGCTCGTCAGAGGCTTCCACCGTCCAGGTATAGCGGCCGTCTGGCAACAAACGGCTAAGAATTTGCCCCTGCACCTGGTCAGTGGGCAGGGAAAAACCATCCACCACACCGCTGAAAGCCACGCGATAATCCCCCGCACCGCGCTTCTTTTCCTGGCGGAAGTAGAAGCGGTCGCCGTTTTCATTTTCAAAGTAGATCGAGACACGGCCGTTGCGTGACAATTGATAGCTGATCGTGGTGGCATCGCTATCACCATCCGCATTGGGGGTAATCTCGGCCATATCCATCGCCACATTGCGCAGCAGGCTGTCATCGCCGCGCACCACCCGCCAGCCAACGGCTACTGCCAGCAAAACCAACAGAAAAGCCAATATGCCTACAATCAAAGGAGTTTGTTTCTGCTCAAACATGGTGGCAAGTGTATCAGAGGGGAAAACGCCGGGCGAGAATGATCAAACGACGCTCACACAACGGGATGATGACAACGGGAACTAATGGGATACGGCCGTCGTTCTATGCACAGGTCACTGGTGAACTACCAAAACACAATAGAACGAATAACAATCAATCAGGAGAGAATCCCATGAAGAACAGAACCCAAACCCTCAGTATCATTATCTTACTCACCCTCATTTTTGCCGCCTGTGGCGGCGGCATTGGTACACCGGAAGTTCATACAGTAGAAGTTACCCGCATTGTCACCGAAACCGTTGTGGAAACGGTGGCAGTTGAAGGCTCGCCGGTAGAAGTTACGCGCGTAGTTGTAGAAACAGTGGTAGCTGAACCATATGCAGATACCACCACAGAACATGAAGTACCTGAAGAGGCTGCGGCGCCATTGCCTCCGGCTAATGGTGTTACCCAGCCCCGCGCCGAGGGAGCCATTGTGCCCATGCCTACCGCCCTACCTACCGCATCGGCGGCCGCACCCAACGCCATGTTTTTTGAAGAGTATGGCGTCAATCCCTTCATCCTCACCAGCGTAGATAACCTGTCTACTTTTTCACTTGATGTAGACACCGGCTCTTATAACGTAGCCAAACGGTATTTGCAGGACGGCCTGATGCCGCCGCCAGACGCGGTGCGCGTGGAAGAGTTCGTTAACTCTTTCGATCAAGGCTATGAAAATCCGCCGGATGTGGCTTTTGCCATCTATGCCGACGGGGCGCCCTCCCCCTTCCACAATGACGGCACGTACTTCTTGCGCATTGGGGTGCAGGGATATGATGTGCCAGAAGCGGAACGGCCGTCAGCCAATCTCGTATTCGTTATTGATGTCTCCGGCTCTATGGCTCAGGAAAACCGTCTGGGTCTGGTAAAAGAGTCGCTGGCACTGCTGGTAGAGCGGCTGCGTGCCGACGATAAGGTGTCCATCGTCGTCTATGGCAACAGCGCCCGCACCGTGCTCTACCCCACCGCCGGTTCTGAGCGTTCGGCCATTTTGAATGCCATCAACTCCCTGGAGACCGAAGGCTCAACTAATCTGGAAGCCGGCTTGCTGATGGGGTATGACGTGGCCAACCAGAGCTACATTCCCGGCGGCATCAATCGCGTCATCCTCGCTTCTGATGGTGTGGCAAATGTGGGCGACACCGGCCCCAACAGTCTGGCCGCCAAAATTCGCGGTTATGCCGATGCGGGCATCAACCTGACCACCATTGGCGTGGGTATGGGTAACTACAATGATGTGATGATGGAGCAGTTGGCCGACCAGGGCGATGGGGCTTATGCTTACGTGGATAATCTGAACGAAGCGCGACAGGTCTTCACCGAAGATGTGATGGGTACGCTGCAAACCATTGGCCTGGATGCCAAAATTCAGGTGGAGTTTGACCCGCAGGTGGTGCAACAATACCGGCTGGTGGGGTATGAAAACCGGGCGGTGGCTGACCAGGATTTTCGCAATAATGAGGTGGATGCGGCGGAGTTTGGGGCGGGGCACACGGCCGTTGCCATTTATGCTGTGCAGCTCACCCCAGGCGCACAAGGGCGCGTGGCCACCGTTTATTTACGCTGGCAAGACCCCCAAACCCGCGCCGTGCAAGAGATCAATGGCGTCTTCACCACCGACAACCTGGCGCCTTCCTTTGATGCAGCGCCACTGCATTATCAGTTGGCCGTCACCGTCAGCCAATGGGCGGAGTTGCTGCGCCACAGCTATTGGACAGCCGGGGTGAGCCTGGATGATGTGCGGATTCGGGTGGAACGGTTAGCCAGCCAGATGGATGACACGGCCGTGAGTGAACTGGCGGAACTGGTGGAGATAAGCCAGTAACACGGTTTGGAAAAAAAGCGTTACAACAAAAAGGGCGTGGTGATTAT
>CAZOPF010000051.1:0-5764 GCA_964581605.1 uncultured Ardenticatenaceae bacterium | reverse complement strand
TCGGGGATGCCGTTTAGAATCCAGTAATAGAGGTCGCCATCGGGGTGGGTGGCGGTGTGGCCGGCGGAAAAATCAGCGGGTGGTGGATAAAGGTTTACGGCCGTTGGCCCATCCCCCCGCCCAAACTCTCCATGACAGGGCACACAATTTTCACCAAACAACTCTTTGCCAATCGCAATGGATTCCACATCTGGTAAGAAGGGATTGTTGGCAAATTTGGCCGGGGTGTATTCGTTGGTGAAAAAATCAATGAGGTGTGATGAGCCGAACCAGAAAGCAACCAGGCTGATTGCCAGCAAAGGTATCAACTGCCATTCCGTTTTGGCCGCTTTAACGGCTACAAAACCCCACCCTATGGCAAACAAAATCAGTAACAGCCCCGTACCACCAGAATCGGCCAGGGTCATCAATTGGGCGGCGCGTTCCAACGGCCGTGCCCCGCTGTCAATGGGCCGAATGTTGCCGCCAATTCCGGCTTGCAGGCGAAAAGCAGCAAATGTATCAAACGTATCCGGCCGTCGCACCGATATTTCCATCTGCCAGTCACCGGCCAGGCTAATGTAGCTGCCCTCCAGATGAAAAAGGCCGGGAGCCATGGGTTCAGCGTCCGCTTCGGCTGCACCCAATGATCGATCCAGGTAGGTAAAACGAGCCGACAGTTCATCTACGGCCACTGCACGGCCGTCCGCATCCGTAATGGCAATTTCAAAGGTGTTGCTGCCGACCAGGGCGGGGGTGATGGTTACTTGCACCGTTAAATCTTCCACTTGCTGCGTCAACACGGTCTGGCCGGGTGCATCGGTCAACAATGGCGCATCCACGCCACGTTGCATATCCGTCAGGAAGGCAGTTACCAGCAAAATGAGCAGGGCGACAACCAGTTCAACGGTAACGACAACACGGGTGCGGCGCACGGCCGTAGCCGATTCTGGCGCTTCCAGGTTTTCATACGCCCGGTTCAGGCATGGTTTGATATAGAGCAAATTGACCCCGGCTGTGAGAATGGTAATGGCGGCGATAGCTAATTTGAGCAGCAGCGCCAGGCCATACGCCGTGCCCACCAGGCGCATCCAGCCACCCACATGCTGCCAGGCCAGATAGACGCCGCTGACAGCTAACAGCCCGACAGCCATTGCCGCCAGCCCGGAAAAGTTCAAAATCAGGCTGAGATAGAGCCAGGTGCGGGCTTCGGCTGGCAGAGAGCGAGCCAGCCAGAGCGTAATTGCCAGAAAAAGCAATCCCCCCACCCACATGGTGGCAGCTAATACATGGACAAAGTCAATGAGGATGGCCTGCGTCCTGTTTTCTGGCAGGGCGGCGCTGTGGCTGACCATGGCCACCGAAAAGGCTAACCCACTGGTCAGGATAAAACCGACTGCCCATGACCAGCCAGATAAGCCTGATTGACCATCGTCACTTACCTCCATAAATAACAGTAGTAGAAACAGCAAAACGGCCGTCAGCAAGGCCCGATACAGCCACATCAGACCATACTGTGTACTCAACCAGATGCCAAAGCTATTACCGTTAATCAGGTCAAATTTCTGGTTCTGGTTCACAAAAATCAGGACCAATGCCACCGCCAGCAATCCCACCGCCACCACACCAGCGCGAATACCCAGGCGAGCCAGCCGCACATCCAGCGCCAGTTCGCTTACGTCCCGTTCTTGCCTGCGCCAGAGGGGGTTCCACACCAGCAGCCGGAAGGCAAAGAGGCCCATCAGCAGGGCAACGGCCGTCAGTGTCAACCATCGGGCCACCGCATCCAATACCGAAATTTGGGCCGACAAACTGGCCTCATTGGAGACGGCCATAGCTGCCACCCCCACCCCAAACGAGAAGGTACCTGTGGTAGTGTGGCCATCTACGGCCGAAAGCACCTGCCAGCTTACCAGATAGGCCCCTTGCCCCAAAGGTGGTACTGCCATAGCCAGGGTCATGTTGTCTGGATGAACGGCCGTTACTGGCCCCACCTCCACTTCTTCACCACCTTGGGTCAACAGCCGCATCTGGCTAAAGGCAGGCACCACCGGTTCGTTAAATTGGATGGAGATTTGGGAGGGTGATTCAGACAGGACAGCGTTAGGCGCAGGGTCAGAGGCAACGGGAACAGCGTGGGCATAGGCAATGGGTACGGCCGTGCCCACCAACAGCCACAAGCTAACAAACCAGAGAATGCGTTTGGGGTTCATGGGTGGCAGGTGGCAGGTGGCTAGTTGCAGATACTTGCAACTAGCCACCTGCCACTTTTTATTCTTCGACTGTAATGGTTACGCTATCTCCGTCCTCATATTCTTCATGGGTAGGGATAGAAAGAAAGGCAGAAATTTCATGTTCGCCTGGTTCAACCCCGCTCAGGGGAACGTCGGTATTGCCGCCCGTCACCATTCCCCAGGATGAGCCGTCTACATAGACATGCCAGTGGTAACCTTCTTGGCTCAGATCAAAGTTTTCTGTTTCTACTTCTACCACAATCTGGTCACCATGTTGAAATACATCGCCATCAGCCGGAGCAATGATGCGGACGGCCGCGCCATTTTCATTGGGAATCCGGGCGTGACCTTCGGATTCATCATGCTCCTCGCCTTCTTCATGTTCATGATCATCCTCATGCTCCTCACCTTCTTCATGATCTGCTTCCCCATCCTGCTGTTCCGTTTCGCTCTGGCTGCCACCACTGTCGCTGGTACAACCGGCAACTAACAAGAGTGTGACCAGCAAAAGAGCAAAAATTGTGAATTTGTTTGTATATTTCATGGTTTGTTCTCCATTTATATCTATCATGCAATGGGCAACTTTTTACCCGATTTAATCGAGGAGGGCACATTTTCAAATGCGCCCGTTGGCTTCTGAGGGCGCCAACTCTGCTCTGGCGAAAACAGAATGGCACATGGGTTCTCTATCGTTTTCTGAACAGGCTGACGAGAGCCAGGGCCAGGGCCAGAGCGGCCACCCCGACGGCCGCATAACTGATTGTCCGCGCCGATTGCAAATTGGTTTCCAATGCCCGGATCTGGGCTTGCATCTCTCGTGCATCAGGCAGGGGCTCAGGAAACTGGATGCGGTCGCCGGAGAATACTTCTTCGGGTTCAATGGTTACGTCTACGGCCGTGTCCCCCAATTCACCAAACAACCGCACTTCATATTGCCCGCGCACGGTGGGAAATACATCCACGGTGTATTGGCCCGGCACGGGCGCGGCGCTGAGATTGGCGCGGAACGTCTCTGCCCCATAGATCAACTCCACGTCCAGGGCAGATTCCGCGCCTGTCACCGGCTGCTCATCTTCAGTAATTTCGATAAAGACGGCATTTCGTTCACCTACAATGGCCGGTTCCACCACCCAGCCCACCACCACATGGTAAGGCCCAACCGCCACCCCTTCATGGGCATAGGCCCGGTTGGTCGTCTGCATCAGGCACAACGCCAACAGGCAGATTGCGCACACAAACACAGCTAACGGCCGTCGCCGCTCTCGTCTATTTTCCATTTTTTTGGTCATGTTTTGTCTCCACTAGAAAACGCCGTTGCATAACGGCCTACGGACTTCAAGTTACGCACAGTTACGGCCGCATCACGAGACGTTTGGAGGGGGCGTAGGGGGTTTTAAATTGACAGCCTTAGGGGGAGATACGGGTGCAAAAACAAATAAAATGAAGCTAAAAACAGCGGCAACGGCCGTAACCACAGCCCCCAAAAAAGGAGTGGAAAGGTAAATTTTCACCACTGCCCGTAGCAACTGTGCGTTGGCCAACTCCTCACATGGCGCTTCCATGCCCGGAAAATGAGCCTGTGATTCACCCGACGACGTAGACGAGGCCAGTGAACCACAGGTAAGCATCCCCATTGGCGTTAAAAAGAAGGAAGCGATTGCCAGGAGAAAGAGAATGGTCTGACTCATAAGGCGTCTTGTTCAGGGCGCAGGCATGGCTGTGCCGCCAATGGCGGCAGTACGGTCAATAGGGCTTCCCACACCGCGGTCACAGGCTGCACCCGGTTCAGGGGTATATGGCCCTTGTCGGTAGCGGTCAATGAACTGGTCAATACGGCCGTCGTTCGCATCGTCCAACTGCAACTGCACCCCCCAGGCCGTCAAAACTACCGGGCTGGGCTGGCCGGGATACGGGGACAACAGCAAATATCCCTGATCGTCCACACGCTCCTGTAGCGACGCTATCGCTCCCTCAGAAAGCTCTGGTGAATAAGTAATCCAGACCGCACCGTGTTCAAGTGAATGAAGGGCATGGCCCGTTTCAATGGGTTCCTCATAGACGCCACAATTCTGCCAGGTATCCCAGTGGACGCCGCCGGGCGGCGGCACGGGATAATCGGCATAAGCAAACTCGGCCGTGTTATCATGCCCCCGTGACGGCCGGGGAACCTGGATGACTCCTGGTATGCGCGGTTCTGGTCGTACATTCAAATAAAGAATAAAGGCCAGTCCCAAAGCACCCACAACCACTGCACCAATAATCACCCATTTCTTCTGATTTGGATCCATCTCTTCTCCTACAAAAAAGTTACAGAATCTGCATTGTTGAACCAGGTTGGAATACGCCAAACCTCTTATTGAACGAGAGCAATTATCCGCAGGCCGTCCGAATGGGCAAACGGCTCTTAACCGTTTCAAAGGTAGTCATGGAAGGCTGGTAACAAGTGGCCCGGAGGTGGCTTGCCACCAGACATGACTTGATGATTCTTACGGGGCGATTTGTGTATTCGAGGGGTCATTGGCTAAACAGGCGGCTGTGAGCATATCGGTTTTGAAACGCCCCTGTGCAATCAGACGGCCGCAAGCTACTTCCTCTCACGCGGCTACCAGGTTGAAAGTTTTATTGCCCTGTTTCTGAGCAGCCAGCCCCCGGAAAAATTGGAACCATACATCTTCACCAGCCCACCCTTTTCTTGTAATGCTACCCCGCCGCCGCCACCTCATAAGCAAACAATGCCAAATCCTGGCGGTAGCGTGCGGCCGCTAACTGGGCCAGCATCGGGGTGTACATTTCGGTAAATGGTTTGTGCGGCGAGGGATTAAAATGGGGCAGCGGCCCCAGCCCCGTCTGCTGCTGCACCTGCGCCCAATCCTGCGCCAACTGCTCAAACCGGCCCACAAAATCTACCGCCAGCCTCCCTCCCGTGTACACAAAGGTGTGCTGCGAACGGAAATGACGGTCAGCACGGCCGTCTGGGATGGCGGCCACGGCCGTAACAAACTCGGCAAAACTCATCTCCGGCCAAAAGCGACGGCCGTAGCGCCAAAACAACAGCGGCATCTGTAACTGGCGGGCATACAACACAATTTTCTGGGCATAACACGAAAGCAGCCGGTCGAGGGGGTGGCGGACAAAGGTAAAGCGAAAATAATCAGTCAGGTGGGGCACGGCCGCCAGCGGCGCCGTCTCAAAATTCGGTTCCTGCCCATCGGCAAAAGGCAGCCCCGCGGCCGCGGCCAGCGCCGCCTTGATCGAGCGGTTTGCCACTTTGGGCACAGGCACATAGAGCAACTTTTGGGCAGGCAGCAAGATGGCCGACGGCCGTTCCCAGCCATAGCTATACTCCAAAAACGGCACATAACGCGGCAACGGCGAGCGGATAAACCACGCCCCGCCCGCCCGCGCCATCTGTTTGGGTTTGCCTGCAAATGACCCCATACGCCGGCATTTTAAAACGGCTTGCACCATCAGCCAAATCATGGCTACACTTCCCCGTCATTCCTAATTCCTAATTCCTAATTCCTAATTCCTAATTCCTAATTCCTAATTCC
>CAZOPF010000050.1:0-40951 GCA_964581605.1 uncultured Ardenticatenaceae bacterium | reverse complement strand
TGGGCAAGCGGTTGCAGTGCATCCACCACCGTCCAGGTGTTGGTGGTCATTTCCAGCACAATGGCGTCTTGGGCAGTGAGGTTGGCTTCGGCCCAACTTTCCAGCCGGTCATTGCTCACCCGCTGCGGGCCAAACACCTGCTCCATCTCGCCGTTGACGCCGGTGGCTACCAAGTAACTTTTGTGAATATCCAGACCGATAAAACGCAGGGGAATGTTCTCTGCTGTGCTACTCATGTGAACAACCTCCATTTGGGAAAACTGACAAGCCTCGTCAGTGAAGGCCAGGCACGTCCTTTGGCGGGTCGCAGTTTCACACACGGATTCGAGCTTGGGCCAGAGCGATGCGCGGCATTGCCACGCCCTTCTCACCTTAGCGGATACGAGCGGGCGGTCACACACGTCAACGGGTTTGCCGAATCACCCGAAAGATGCCCGGCTTCCCATACGAATAGCCGACCGGCCCGCCCCGCCACGTCCCTGGAGCGGCGTTCCCACTCTCTAATAAGAGTCAGTATACACCGTTCCCAGACGTACCTGGCCGGTAACCGCGTGGCGTCCCGCGCGGTTGTTCATATGCTAACACTTCAATGACCATGCACCACCGCACTTTCATGCGGAGTATGGCGAACACGAAGCTGTTTACATTATTGAAACGCTGGAAATTATGCGGGGTAGATTGCCTCGCCGGGCGCATAGCATGGTCGTAGAATGGGCCTCGCTGCATCGAGATGAATTACGCCAAAACTGGAATCTGGCTGTTCATATGCGCCCTTTGTTCCGCATTGAGCCGCTGGAATAAGGAGAGATGAAATGACCGTACCTGGCAAGCGAGTAAGGATACAAAAGGCAATACCTCAAAAAGGGTTTTACATGCTCCTGGAATTTGAAGATGGTACAGAGAAAATTGTCAATCTGGAACCATTTCTTCATGGGCCTATTTTTGAACCGATTCATCAAAATCAGGCATATTTTCAGGATGTCCGCATCGAAGGTGGCACGATTGCCTGGGCGAATGGCGCGGACATCGATCCGGATGTGTTGTATTATGATTTGGAACCAGCCTGGAAGATAGAAATGGAAACAGCTTAGATTTGTGGAGGGGGGATATGGTCGCCAGGCAAATTTTTCCTATCAGTGCCCTGATTGTTATTGTGTTGGTGGGTTGCACGGCCGTACTCGACCCCACACCTACCCCCGAAAATGTGGCTGGTGAAGTGGCGACGGTGATGGTGACACGGCCGTTGGCAACGACTACTCCTATTCCACCAATACCTACCCCTAGAGCAATTCAAGCGACGGAAACGGCCGTACTCATCTCCACCGATTTATCTTCTCCCACCGATGCTCCCAAACCTACACCAACCCACACGCCTTACCCTACTGCAACACCACTCACCCTACCCGACCTAACCTGGGCAAACAGTTTGGACGAACTTACAACGGTAGACGGCTCATCTCTAGCGTGGTCACCTGTTAGAAACCAATACGTCTTTGCCCAAGTGCTATGCGATGGAGTAATTGAGGAAACTCGCGTCCGCATTTTCATTGCTGACTCGCCCACATTTGAGCCAACAGAAATTACACCTGTTCAATTAGTCTGTAATGGCCTTTGGGATGATTCAGATTTTTTATGGCATCCCGATGGTGAATTTTTTCTTCTGAGCGCTTTGCCCAATAAAGACGACTATGTTGATAACTCAACCTGGAAAATCAGTCAGGATGGACAAAGCTGGCAAGAACTCCCCTTAGTTGGCAAATGGTTGGATTTTTCGGGATGGCTTAACGACACTCAACTTGTTCATTCACAATATATGGCAGGGGTAAGTTGGGAGATTGGTATTACAGATATTGAAACAGGTGAAACTACTACCTCTACATATGTTCATGCAGGTGGTGTAGAAGCCTTAACAATGAATTTTGTAATTGCCAGCGATGGTGATGGCTTAGATATCTATTCGGTAGTTGCATTGAGTACAGAAATCATTAATCCCGAAGATACTTATAATCCTTATGAAAAATCTCTCTCTTTCTCCAATTATCAATTCCAATATGTGTCTATGTTTGATGATGTTTTGCCTGGAACAAATCAGATTTTAGTTACCACATATGACCTGGAAACACTGCCCGGAGAAGCATCAGAGGAAATCATTAGACCTGAAGAAGGCTTACATTTGTGGAACCCTGAAACAGACGAGTTAACTTTGTTGA
Source organism: uncultured Ardenticatenaceae bacterium (assembly GCA_964581605.1). Taxonomy (GTDB): domain Bacteria; phylum Chloroflexota; class Anaerolineae; order Promineifilales; family Promineifilaceae; genus CAADGU01. The sequence continues at coordinate 38,741 of CAZOPF010000050.1, read as the reverse complement.
TTCCAGATAGTACTTACGGCCGTTTCTCCCCCGACAGTCATTACCTGGCCTACTTGACGGTTGATTCAAACTCTCACTATCTACACCTGCTTGACCGCAATTCGGGGCAGATTATTTTCTCACAACCAGCGACCTCACCTGGAATGGAGGATAAATCTCGTTTTGATTTTAACTCATCTCCTTACATTTCTTTCTCGCCCGACGGCCGTACCCTCACCTTCTACTCTCCTACCCCAGAACTGATGTTGTATGACCTGGAAACGGGTGAATTTTTGCCACCGCTGACGGCCGTGCCCTTCACCCCGCTCTGGTCGCCGGACAGCAACCGTTTTGTTTACCAGCATCCCACCGACGGCCTGTCCATCTTCGACCGACGCACCAACACCACCTACCCACTGGCCACCACCGGCGGCAAGCGGCTTTCCAACCCGCAGTGGTCTTACGACGGCACCTACTTGAGCGTGACCGTGCAGCAAGAGGATGGCAGCCGGGACACGGCCGTGCTGCAAATCCCCTGACACTGGCAAAACAACCAACCGTCCACAGACAAAATCCGCGTTATCCGCGTTATCCGCGTTCGTCCGCGTCCTATTTTCATTGATGTTTGCGGGCCACAGGGCAAACCGGTATCATCCATCACCGAGGCGAGAGATTAGGAGATCCATAGTCTCTTGGTAACGGTGCAGTAATTATGTAATTGGGTAATTTGGTAATTAGCCGCTTCAATTACTTAATACCCAATTACCCAATCGCCAACTTATTTGCAAACGATCACTAAAAGAAATGAAAACAGGGCACGGACAAATGCAGATAGCACTCCGCCTCTGTGGTGAACGCCTCTTTGGTTCTGGCTTGTCCAGGTTAGGAAGTAGAAATGGCAATTCGATATGAGAAAGATGAACAGAACATTGTAACGCTGACGCTGGACAGGCCAGAGCGGAATGCCAATGTGATTAACGAGGCGTTTGGCGCGGCGCTGGCGGACGTGTTGGCGCGGCTGCAAACGGAAGCGGGCCTGGCCGGCGTCATCCTCACCTCAGCCAAGAAGACGTTTATGGCGGGGGCTGATCTGGAAGATTTGGAGCTGTTCCGTGATGCGGCCAAAGTATTTGCGGGCAGCGAGGCGCTCAAGGCGGGCTTTAGGCAATTGGAGACGTTGGGCAAACCGGTGGTAGCGGCATTGAATGGCACGGCCGTTGGCGGTGGATTTGAACTCGCCCTGGCCTGCCATCACCGGGTTGCGCTGGATGACCCCGCCATCAAGTTTGGCTTCCCGGAGGTCACCTTAGGGCTGCTGCCCGGTGGCGGTGGCGTGGTGCGCCTGACGCGCCTGATTGGCCTGCAAAACGCCTTCCCGTTCCTGATGGAAGGCAAACAGGTGAAACCACAAGAAGCCAAAGCCGCCGGTTTGATTGACGATCTGGCAGCGAATATGGACGAGTTAATGGACAAAGCCCGCGCCTGGATTGCCGCCCACCCCAAAGCACAACAACCCTGGGATCAGCCCGGCTATAAAATGCCCGGCGGCAACGCCCAAAACCCCAAAGTGGTGCAAATGCTGGCCATTGCCCCGGCCATGCTGCGCAAACAGACCTTTGGCAACTATCCTGCGCCAGAAGCAATCATGCGCACGGCCGTACTCGGTTCCACCCTCACCTTTGAAGCCGCCAGCCGGTTGGAGTCCCGCGCTTTTGCTCAGGTCGCTACCAGCAACGTGGCGCGTAACATGACCACCGCTTTCTGGTTCCAATTGAACGAGATCAACAAAGGGGCCAGCCGCCCCGACCGGCCGCCCACAGAAACACACCAGGTGGGCGTGTTGGGGGCGGGCATGATGGGGCACGGCATCGCCTACGTCACCGCTTGGGCAGGCATGGCGGTGGTACTAAAAGATGTGACGGTGGAACGAGCGGAAGAAGGCAAGGCCAAAATCGCGGCGCTGGCGCAAAAACGGGTGTCGCAGGGGCAGATGACGGCCGTGGAAAAACAATCCCTCCTCGACCGCATCCACACCACCGGGGACGCCGCCGATTTGCAGGGGTGTGACCTGGTGATTGAAGCCGTCTTTGAAGACCGGGAACTCAAGGCGCGGGTGACGGCCGAAGCGGAAGCACAGTTGGCAGACACGGCCGTGTTCGCCTCCAACACCTCCACGTTGCCCATTACCGGGCTGGCAGAAAAGTCGGTACGGCCGTCGCACTTCATCGGCCTGCACTTCTTCTCTCCCGTCGAGCGCATGAAGTTGGTGGAAATCATCGTCGGCCAAGAGACGGACGACGACACGCTGGCAAAGGCATTTGATTACGTCCTCAAAATTCGCAAAACACCCATCGTCGTCAATGACAGCCGGGGCTTTTATACCTCCCGCGTCTTTGGCACGTATGTCAACGAGGGCATGGCGCTGCTGGCCGAGGGGCAGCACCCCCGCGCCATCGAAGCCGCCGGGCTGCAAGCGGGCATGCCCGTTGGCCCGTTGGCCGTCAGCGATGAGGTCAGCCTGAGCCTGATGCAGCATGTTCGCCAACAGACGATTGTAGATTTGACGGCCGTTGGCCAGAGCCTGCCCGATCACCCCGCCTTCCCCGTGCTAGATGCTATGCTCGCCCAAGGGCGCTTGGGCAAGGCACACGGGGCCGGTTTTTACGACTACCCGGCCGATGGAAAGAAGCTGTTATGGCCTGGCCTGCGCGATTTGTTCCCACCCAACGGCCAACTGCCCCAGGCGGAGATGATCGAACGGCTGCTGTTTGTGCAGGCATTGGAAACGGTGCGCTGCCTGGAGGAAGGGGTGTTGCGCTCAGTGGCAGACGCGAACATTGGCAGTATCTTCGGCTGGGGGTTTGCTCCGTTCAAAGGGGGAACGCTGCAATACATCAATGATTATGGGCTGGCGGCTTTTGTGGGCCGCAGCCGGGAATTGGCGGCCCGGTATGGCGGCCGCTTCCAACCCCCAGCGCTCCTGGTGCGGATGATGGAGGAAGATGCACCGGGCTTTTAGTTTAGAAGGTGAAAATATGGCGGCTGGGGCGGGCACAAATCACCACCCCCCGGCGCTTCATCATGAGGGAAAATGTCGTTTTTGTTGCTTACCGCCCATTTATTGGAAACGGCCCAGGCTGGCTCTGCACCGCTCTGGGTGATTTTGATGATTGTAACGCTGGTATTGGCTCTGTTTGTTTGGGGCATGGTCAATTCATCTGGGGCATTAGGGCAACCCAACAGCACGGCCGCCAGCCACGGCGACCATGATGCCCATCATGGCGACCACCATTGATGTACGCAGCGAGGCCATAACGTTGCATTTCATCTGGTGGCGGGTGGCAAGTAAATACCTGCAACCAGCAAGCAACCAGCAGCCAAAAGGCACAATGCCAGATTATGCCCTTGATTGCCTTATAACATGAGGCGGGCAGCGCGACGGCCGATTTCGACGGCGTAGTTGGTGCCTCGATCCCAGGGATAAACCTGGCTCATGCTGGCAAAATAAAGGCCGGGAATGGGGGTTTGAATGGGCGGGATGGCCTGTGAATGGTTGAGTAAGGGTACAGGTTGGGCGTACTTTTCACGGAACAGCCAGCTTTGGCGAATCCAATTGGGCTGAAACGCAGGGTTGATCTTGGGCAGCGCAGCGACAAATATGGCTTGAAGTTCCTCTTTGCTCATGGTCATGTAGGGGTGGTCGGGGGTGATGTAGTCGCCACAGTAGAGGATATGGTCGCCGCCGTAATGTTGCCGGTCTATGTAGTTGGTGTGTTCCACCAGAGCCAGAAAAGGGTATTCGCTGGTGCTTTTATCGGGGGTGTTGGCAGGGATGTTAAGCCAATAGGTGAGTTCATCGGGCATAAACGGCCGTGTCAGAGCCAACGTTAGCACCACGGCCCCCATACTTTTTAGTTCTAACAATTGCCCCAGGTAATCTGGCGGTAAAGTGGGGGCCAGTTTGCTCAACAAAGCGGGGGATGTGGTCGCCAGACAGGCATCAAAGGCAAGGGTATCACCCTTGACGCTCAGGTGTAACTGGCCGGCTGCCGGTTCAATCTGTTGTACCGGGCTGTTCAGGTGTAGAATTCCCCCTTTTTGGCAAACGACGGCCGTTAACCGCTCCACAAATGCCTGAAACCCACCCCTAAAGTAACCGAGCCGGGGGCTGCGTACATGCACCCGCGCCCACATCCAGGCCATATTCACTTCCTGGTAATAAGGGCCAAATTTGCCAATGAGTAACGGCCGCCAGACGAATTCATAAATTTTGTTGCCATACCAGCGGCGCAGCCAGGCGTCGGCCGTCTGTTTTTCTAGCTTTTCCCATGGTTTTGAAAAACGTAAATAGGCGCTTACCAGGCCAAAACGGACGGTATCGAGCAGGTTGAAGCCGGAAAAGGTAAACCATCGGAGCGGGGAGTCAAAGGGTTCAATACGGCCGTTAAAAATGACGGAAGTGGTGGGGCGTGGGAAAAATAGTTGCGGCCGTAGCCCAATTTCATCTACCAGTTGAATAATCGCTTTGTCTGACTTAAACAGATGGTGATAAAACCTTTCTAACGGCCATTCCCACGTTTCATCCTGGAATCCGGCCGCTAACCCACCAGGGCGATCACTGGCTTCAAATAATGTGACCTGGCAGCCAGCGTTTAATAAATCATAAGCGGCCGAAAGGCCGGCAATGCCTGCACCGATGATAGCTATGTTTTTCATGGGAAATGGGTCAGGCAGGCAAACGACCGCTTGCCGTCAATTCTTCAAAACGGTCAACATCTGCCTGTAGCAGTTCCAGGCTGGCCTGCCAAAACGCCTGCTGCCGAATATCCAGGCCAAAACGCGCTGCCAGATCGGCCGCATCACCCAGCCCGGTGGAAGAGAGCAGGTCATCATAGCCGGCCTGGAATCCGGCCGGGTCGGCCTGGTATTGGACATACAGCCCCAAACCAAAGAGCAAGCCAAAAATGTAGGGGAAGTTGTAAAAGGTAGCAGAGTAATAATGCGGCACATAGGCCCAGCGATATGGGTGGAATTGATCGCTGGCAATAGCATCACCGCGTGTTTCCTGCTGCGCCTCCACTTCCAGCGCACAAAATTCGGCGGCCGAAAGTTCCCGCTGCACACGCTTTTCAAAAACACGCTGCTCAAAGAGGAAGTTGCTGGTTGCACCCAGCACCACACGGGTGGCATATTCCAACAAACCATCCAAAATAATGATCTGGTCTTGCGGGACGGCCGTTTGCAATGCGGCATTTTCCACAATTTTCTGGCAAAACGTGCTGGCCGTTTCAGCCAGCGTCATGGGCATAAATTTTTGCAGCGGGGTACGCTGCGCCAGCGCCACATTGTGGTAGGCATGCCCTAATTCATGCGCCAATGTGCCGACGCTGGTGAAGTTAGATTGAAAATTCATCAAGATGCGCGATTCATCAGTACGCAGGGACATGCAAAACGCGCCACCACTTTTGCCAGAGCGCGGCCCGGCGTCAATCCACTCCTCGCTAAAAGCACGCCGGGCTAACTGTTGCAGGCCGCTTGAGTAGGAGCCAAATTGCCGCAGGATAAATTCGGTGGCGTCGGCATAGGACCAGCTCTGGCTGCCTTCGCCCAGGGGGGATAGCTGGTCATACCAGGCCAAAACGGGTAATCCCATCACCCGCGCCCGCGCTTTGAGATAACGCTGGAAGTGGGGAAAAGCAGCCCGGCAGGCAGCCATCATGGCCTCTAATGTGGGGCGATCTAGCGCGTTATCAAACAGGGCCATATCGAGTGGCGACTCCCAACCGCGCCGCCGACAGAGGGTGATGGTTTCACCTTTGATAGCATTGAGCGCGGCCGCCAGGGGCACGGCCGCTTCTTCCAACGTATGCAACACCGCCTGGTGTGCCCGTTGACGTACTTCACGTTCCGGGTGAAATACCAGATTTTGCGCGGCCGTAAGGGGTAATATCTGATTTTCCCCGTCCAATTCCAGGCTCACCTTTAGCTGAGAAGTGAGATCGGTAAACATGCGCTGCCAGCTAGAAGCACCGGTTATCCCTAATTCACTGGCTAATGCTTCTTCGGCCGGCGACATGAGATGCAACGCGCCTTGCCGTGCTTTGTGCAGAACATACGCATGAGCGGCGGCCACTGTGGAACGGGCTATCAGTTCATCCACATCCATAGAGCCAATCCAGGCTGTCAAACGAGTGCCGAGCAAGTCAAGTTTGGAGAAGTAAGGCTGAAGCTCGCTAAAGCGGGCCTGGGCAATCTGGTTACGGGAATCGGTGGAGAGAAAGCTGTAAAGGTATGTCCGTATGGTATTGACGGCCGTCAACGTATCATTCATCTGTGCTGTAATCGTTTCAAAGGCCATAATCGTTGCTTCATCCACCTGGCCAGCTTCTACCCGATTGATTTGATAAGCGTCAAACAATGTGACCAGATCATCTATGGCCTGCTGCAAAGCCTGATGATCGGCCGTAAAAGACGCTGATTCCAGGTCTGGGTAAACAGTTTGCATATTCCAATGGGGTAACGTTTCAAGTGGTTTGCTCATCATGTCCTCGATTCTGATGTTTCTGCCAGTGAATGTAAGTCCATACGATAATACCTGTTTTCCTAGTCTAGCAGTGAATGAAGGATGGGCAAGAAAGGTTGTTTGCCAGTATCATGGATAGAATTGTTGTAACACATGGCAATAAACTGTCTGACGGGAAAGTGTGATATGAGTGGAACTCAAACAGGGCAGACTGTATTAGTAATTGATGATGAAGAAGCGGTGCGGGAAGCTGTCACTGACATTTTGGAGTTTGAGGGGGTGCGGGTGCTGACGGCCGTAGACGGCACAACAGGTATTCATTTGTTTAGCACGTATACTCAGGAAATCAATTTGGTGCTGCTAGACCTCTCAATGCCAGGGCTGAATGGGGCAGAGACATTCCAGGAATTACGCAAAATAAACCCGGCCGTGCGGGTAGTGCTTTCTTCAGGTTATGATGAAGCCGAAGCGACCCGGCAGTTTGTAGGGCAGGGGCTGGTAGGCTTTTTGCAAAAGCCTTATAGCATGCGTAACCTGGTTCATAAGCTCAAAGAGTATCTGGAATAGAGCCAATCTTTGGTTACACATGGTTGCATTACAGGGGTGGCGTGGCTATAATCCGCCCGGTTTGGGTCATTAGCTCAGTTGGTAGAGCAGTGGACTTTTAATCCATTGGTCACAGGTTCGAGTCCTGTATGACCCATCACCTTAAACCCCAAAGTTTCTTTGTTTTCTCTATCAACTGGTTACTGGCCGCCTTTAACGCCCGCCGGGTCTTGGTGATGCCGCCAGGGCCAATGAGTGTCTGAGAGCGGCAAAGTGGGGTGTGGGCCAGCTTTGTTGCAAAATACGCACATGGTTGCTAAAGGCATGGTGCCCACACTCATTTGCAGCAGAAAACATTGTAACCAGGCCGTACCCCGCACCCGCCACCAAGATCACGACCCGTTGTCCACAGGCTCGTCGCCCGGCTGACATTCATTATGCAAATAAGCCCAGCCATTGCACCGACTGCCATCAGAAAAAACACAGTAGCCACATTGCAATCCATTTGGCTGCGTCACGACTTCAAACACATTCCCCTGTGCCTCACAATAAATGGCCGCCGGGTTGCCCACGTCCGGGTCGCTGTTGGCCGCCACACCTGTTTTGAGAACATGCCCGCGCCCATCCACCAACGCCTGCCAGCAAAAACCGGATGCTCCATGCCCCAAGGCCACATGGTAAACGGGATCATTCTCACTTTCCAGTAAATACGAAACGGTCACGGTGCAATGATCACCGGTCGTAAAACGATACAAAGCATAAGCGGCGGGAGTCTGCTCGCCACCTGTACTTGTCTGCCAGACCGCACCAACTGGCGGTACACATTCATTGGCCCCCTCGCGCAAAAAATCCAACACCGCATCACGCACAACAACCACTGCAGCGGGTGCCGTGACGGTTTCGGTGGGCACGGCCGTCGCCGTTGGTACCTCAACTCCCCCTGCACAACCCACCGCCAACCACAACAACAAAACTATCAACCCTTTATAAAAAACAGTCTGCTTACCCATGATAAACCCCCTGTTCCACAAACCAATTACCCTCACCGATCACTGGTTTTATAATCGTGGCGCTTCTATATGCAGCGTTCGCACCAGATGGTTGCTGGCCCCGGCGTAGAACAGCATGACTAACTGCGCTGCCTGTGTGCCCGGATTAGTAAAGCAGTGTGGCAGGCTGGCTTGAAACAATAAACTGCTGCCTGCTTCCAGCAAAAACAGCCGATTCCCCATGTGATATTCAACCTGCCCGGTCAGGCAATACACAAATTCTTCTCCCGCGTGGGTCACTGCCTGATCCAGATTGCCCGCGCCAGGCGCAATGGTGATGAGGAATGGTTCAAGCTGCTGCTGCCGCAGCCCAATGCCCAGACTTTCCAGCACCACCCCATTTGCCTCTGAACGCAACCGGGTGGACGGCCGTGTAAATACAATTGCCTGATCTTGTTCATCTTCAAAAAAGCTGGTGATCGCCACTCCCAATGCCGTTGCCAATTGATGCAAAGAGGAAACTGTTGGCGAAGTTTCCCCGCGCTCAATCAGGCTTATGGCGTTCACAGATAGTCCACACTGTTCTGCCAATCCGCGCAGCGATAATCCCTGCTGTTCGCGTATAGACCGCAAACGTTGCCCAACATTCAAAGCAGGTTCAGCCATTCCGCACTCCTTCATCAAATACAGCCCAATTTTACCATAATACTTTACGTTTGTAAATTATACTGGTTGTTTTGGCATCAGGTTCCGGCCGTATGACAGGGAGGCCAGGGTGTTGCTGTGCGCCAACCAGCCTCCCACACGGCCGGGCAACGTATTCTGTTGGCGAATTGGATATTTCAGGGTTTAATTGACTGTGCTTACTGATTGAGTGAAGCCTGGCTGCTCTTGATTGAGCTGTCAACTCTAAGGATACCATGCTCACTTTTTACTACCCTAATCACCACATTCACGATCCGGCCTTGATGCACCGGCCGGATGTCCCGCACTCGATCATTTATTATTCAGAAATAGCCCGGCGCGGGCAGATTATTCACGATGCGGTCGCAACTGCCGGTTTGGGCAATATCGAACCACCGCAAGATTTTGGTTTACCGCCGATTGTGGAAGTCCACCGGCATGATTTTGTGGATTTTTTGCAGAACGCGCACGCTCGTCTTGTGGCGGAGACAGGGCGGCAGGTAGCCACACCAGATGCTTTCAGCCTGGGCCGGCGGCCGCGTCATAAACCGGTTTCTATTTGGGGTTTGTTAGGGTATTACTGCTTTGATGTGGGGTCGCCGATTTTTGCGGGCACGTGGGAGGCGGCGTATTGGAGTGCGCAAACGGCCGTGACCGCTGCTGATGCGGTGAACAATGGCGAGCATCTCACCTATGCCCTGTGCCGCCCGCCGGGCCACCACACCGCCGCCGACCTGTACGGCGGTTTCTGTTATCTCAACAATGCGGCCATTGCCACCCAATGGCTGGTGGAAGAAGGGCAGCGGGTCGCCATTTTAGACCTGGATTATCATCATGGGAATGGCACACAGGAGATTTTCTACGGCCGTGCTGATGTCCTTACCTGCTCCATCCATGCTGATCCGCTGCATGAATACCCCTTTTACTGGGGCTTTGCGGACGAATATGGCCTGGGCGCGGGCGAAAACCACAACTTCAACTTCCCGCTGCCGGTAGGCACCCGCGAACCGGCTTATCTGGTGGCGCTGGATATTGCTCTGCGCCGCATTCGTGCTTTTGTGCCTGATTGCCTGGTTATCTCCTTTGGCGCAGACACATTAGAAGGTGATCCGGTAGGGGGATTTAAGCTGTCGGTGGAGAGTTACGGCCGTATCGCCACCCAAATTGCCGCTCTGGAACTGCCCACTGTCGTCATCCAGGAAGGCGGATATTTATACTCACAGTTGGGCAGCGCGGTAGTTTCTTTTCTCAAAGGTTTACAGGGGAATTGATCAATGACAACACACAAATCCGTCTCCATCAACAGCCGGACCGGCATTGCCGTTCTGGCATTCATTGGCGTCATGTGGACATGCTGTTCGCTGGTCGTGACCGTACCAATGGCTTTGAATGAGGAATGGACAGGCGTTTTGTTTAGCCTCTGTTTTGTGATACCTGGCCTGCTCATTTTGGCTTATGCCGCTACCATCTATTACAGCCGCGCCCGAATTGGCAAACCGGAGGTGCTTATCTCCAATACCAATTTGTCCGTTGGGGAACAATTCACCGTCAACCTGATGCACACTTTCAAACGCAATGTGCAAATTGACCGGCTGGAGGTTCAACTGATCTTCAAAGAAACGGCCACGTACCAACAAGGCACCGATACCCGCACCGTGATCCATGAAGATGTTTATGAGAATTTTGAACTGCCAAGCGGCCAATACCAGGCCGGGCAAACCATTCAAGATACCTATACCATGCAAATTCCGGCCGATGCCATGCACACGCTGAATGTGCGTCGCAATCAGTTGCAATGGTTTGTGCGGGTGCGGGCTTCCATCCCCAAACTACCGGATTATGTGGATGAATATGAACTGATGGTGCGGCCGGAGCTAACAGTTAGTAATTGAGTAATCAGGCAGTTGGGTAATTGAAGGAGTGAATCAACATGGCTGAGGTTTTAATTGAGATTGCCTTGAAAGGCGGGCAGGATAATTACCAGCAGTATAAGCCGGGTGATGTGCTGCAAGGAAATTTTACGGTGTATCCTGACAGTGATATAAACTGCAAACATTTGTATTTGCGGCTGCTGTGGCACACGGCCGGGCGGGGCACTCAGTTTTTGCAAAAAGTGGAAGAGATGGATTTATATCAAGGGACTCTAACCGGCGGTATGCCCCGTTCGTTTGATTTTGAATTTATTCTGCCCGACCAGCCCTGGAGCTTTGACGGGCATTATGTGAGTGTGGTCTGGAAAGTGCAGGCGCAGGTAGATGTAGCCTGGGCTTCTGACCCAAAGGGCGAGGCGGTGTTTGTGTTACGGCCGTTAGCCGGTAATCGGTAATCGGTTGACGGATAACTGACTACCGCTAACTGGTTAGCAACCAATCGCCCTCTTACGCCTGCAAGCGTTCTACATCTTCAATCTGCCCCAGCACCAGCAACATATCACCCGGCTGCAACGTAAAATCAGCCGCGGGATTGATCGCAATCTGCCCACCCCGATCAACAGCCACTACATTTAGCCCCAACTTTTGCCGTAAGTTGCATTGCGCCAGTGTTTGCCCACACAGGCGTTGCGGAACCGCTACTTCCACCACACTGATGCCATCGCGGATTTCCATGTAAGCGTCTATCGCATGGCGGCTGGCTAACCGTCGCCCCAGGTGCATGCCCGCTTCATGCTCTGGCATAACGACCTGGTGCGCCCCCACCTCTGCCAAAACTGTCTTTTGCAGCTGCGTGGCTGCTTTGGTGATGACCCGCCGCACTCCCAGGCGCAACAGCAATACTGTTGCCAGCAGATTGTTCTCAAAGTTGTCACTGATGCACACAATGCCGGTGTCAAATTCGCCAATGCCCACCTGTGCCAAAGCATCAGCATTGGTTGCATCCAGTTGCAGGACGTTGGGCAGCACTTTGCTCAAGTGCTGTACGCGGTTTAAGTCAGCATCTATGGCTAACACATCCTGTCCGCCATTGACCAGCGTTTCCGCCACACTGCTGCCAAATCGCCCCAGCCCTATTACGACAAAGCCACGCTGCCGGGAGATCGGCGGTGAACTGGTAGAAGCGATTTCGGGCAACGCTGGTTTTGGCCTGCGAAATAGTTTGTTGATGATATTCAAGGCAAATCTCCTGGTTGGTTATTTGTCCTTTGCCAATTACAGATGAGGATTATCCCACGAATACCTCTTCCTGGGGATAACGGTAGGCGGCCGCAGACGGCCGTCCAAACAATGAAAACATCACCCCCAACGGCCCAACCCGGCCAATCAACATGGTGAGCATGATGATCACTTTGCCGACTTCGCTTAACTGGGGGGTCAGGCCGACGGAAAACCCCACGTTACTTAAAGCTGAGGTTGTTTCAAACAGGATATGCAGGAAGGAGAAGCCCGGCTCGGTCACTGTGAGCAGGGTAGTGGAGATGGTCAGCCAGAGTACGGCCGTGATGCCAATGGACACACTCTTCACCAACGTCTCCCGCGGGATACGCCGCCCAAACGCATTCACATCGCGGTTGTTCTTTAACACGGCCCATATCACGAGCAAAATCACGCCAAAGGTCGTAGATTTGATGCCGCCGCCCGTGCCCCCGGCTGGCGCGCCCACAAACATGACAATCACGAGAATGAGCAGAGATGTCTGGCCCCATTGGGAGACGTTGACCGTATTGAAGCCGGTGGTTGCTCCGGCAGCCATTGTTTGAAATGAAGCGGTGAGCAACTGCGTTTGCCAGGGAATGGTGGGCAGATAATTGAGCCAGAGCAGCACGGCCGTGCCCCCCACAAACAACCCCGTAGATACCAAAATTGCCAGTTTGCTATGTGTTGTCAGCCGGCGCACCGGGTGGCCGCTCATCAGCCGACGCCCCCCATTGTAAATATCGCTTAACACAAAAAAGCCAACCGCCCCGGCCACAGAAATCAAGTTGATGCTGATGTTAAATACCCAATCACTCTGGTAGGCAATAAAACCGTCCGTAAATAAGGTAAATCCAGTGGTTGTAAAAGTAGAAATGGTATGGAACAGCCCCAGATAAGCGGCCCGCAGCCAGCCATAGGCAGGCAGCCAATAGAGCAACAGCGCCAGCGTCCCTATCCCTTCAAACAATAATGTGAGTTTGATGACGCGCCCCACAAACGAACGCATTTCGCCACGCGAGGGCACTGCCATGGATTCGGTCATCAGATGGCCGCCCTGATAAGAAACATTCCCCCCGGCCAGGTAAATAATAAAGAGAATGAGCGTCATGTAACCCACGCCCCCAATTTGCGAAAGGGTGATGAGGACGACTTGCCCAAACAAGGTGTAGTCGCGGCCTACATCTACCAGGCTCAGGCTGGAAGTGGACACGGCCGAGACGGACATGAAAAAAGCGTCGAGAAAGGGTTGGACACGGCCGTTGCTGCTCGCCACCGGCAGCATCAGCAGCAGCGCGCCCGCCAATGACAACAAGACAAAGCCCAACACCAACAACTGTATTGGCGAAAGCAGGCGGGTAAGTAACTGGTTCTGCTTCATCGTTGCCCATTATAACCATGAGGGGGCGGTGAACGGTAATCCGTAATCGGTAATCAGTGAACGGCAAACAATAAACAGTTTTACTCACTGCTCACTGCTCACTGCTCACTGCTCACTGCTAACTGTTCACAGATGGCCCGCTCCAACACCCCCACCATCTCCATTACCTGCGCTTCGTTAACAATCAGGGGGGGGCCAAGCATGATGAGGTCACCATCACGGCCGTCGGCGCACCCCTGTGAATGGTATACCACCAGCCCCAGGTCAAACGCCCGCTCCCAAATGCGCCAATCGAGATGGTCTGAAGCGGGAAACGGCCGTTTGCTCTCCCTATCCTGCACCAGTTCAATCCCCCAAAATAGACCCCGCCCGCGAATATCGCCCACGTTCGGATGATCAGCCAAAGCCTCACGCAACAGTCGCCCCATCAACGCCCCCATCAGCGCCGAATTCTCTACCAACCCTTCTCGTTGGATGATATGCAGCGTGGCTAAAGCGGCCGCACAGCCAACGGCATGGTGGCTAAACGTACCGCCATGATTCCAGTCGCCAAACTGCTGGCGAATCAATTCCACATCCTCATGTTTCGCCGCAATAAAACCAAGTGGAAAGTAGCCCCCGGCCAGCCCCTTAGATGTGACCAGAATGTCTGGCTGCACCCCCCAATGATCAATGCCCCACCACGTGCCGGTGCGCCCCAACCCCACCAACACCTCATCGGCAATCAGCAGCACGCCGTACCGATCACAAATCTGGCGGATGCGCGGCCAATAATCGTCTGGCGGCACGGCCGCTCCCAGGCTGGCCCCACTGATCGGCTCGGCAATAAAGGCGGCCACCTTGTCCTGTCCTTGTTCCAAAATGGCTGCTTCCAGCCGGTCGGCCGCTTCCGTGCCCGAAACGGGGTCGCGGTAGGTATAGGGCGGCGCAATGTGGGGCATGTCGCGCAGCATCTCCAGGTAAGGGGCGCGCAAACCGGGACGGCCGCTCACCGCCAGCGCGCCCAACGTCATGCCGTGATAGCTTTGCCAACGGCCGATGACCAAATGACGGCCGTTTTCCCCCCGTGCTTGCTGTATCTGCCGCGCCAGTTTAACGGCCCCTTCCACCACTTCCGAGCCGCTGCTCAGGTAGAAGAAGCGGGCATCCGGCATAGGCACCACTTCGGCCAGTTCCGCCGACAACTGCTCCACGGGCCGGCTGGTGAACATGAGGGCATGAACATAGGCCGCCCGATACGCCTGGGTAGCCATGGCCTGCACAATTTCGCTACGGCCGTGCCCCACATTCACCACCAGCGGCCCCCCGGAACCATCTATGTACCGTTTGCCACTTTCGTCAAACAGGTAAATGCCATCACCATGGGAAATTTGGGGACGGCCGTGATTCATCTTGCGATAAAAGACACGGCCGTGAGGGTGTTTGTACACGTTCATACTTCCTCTGATCGTTTCCTACTTCGGCTGTAACAAGACATAAAGATTAGCCATTAAATCCCAAGCCAGATACAAATCTTCCTGCGTCACCTGGACGTTAACCGAAGTCACAGCAGGGTCATTCACGTAAAACAAATCATTCTCTACACCAGTGATAACAACGGCATGAGGTGTATCTTCAAACCAATAAGGCAATTCACGGGTACGAACCAGCACAACAGGGGGTATATCGGCGGCAATTGCCTGCATCAGATCAACAAGCTGACCTTCACCATAAGTTACACGTAAACTTCTAGAGGCTAGAGCTTGAACACGTGGCCCCGGGGTACCTACACCTGGAATAGTCTTTAATTTTCGAGCCAGGCCTTTTTGTTTCGCTTCCAACCCCCAATAAGCCAGAACCATCTCCACACAAGCTGGCAAACAATAACCCGTCTCAAACTGCAACCGGTGAGGGACGGCTAAGTGCTTGTGCATGGTCTTGAATTTCCGTAGCTAACCGATCATCAACAAGTAACCTGCCAGTTTCCGTATCCACATCAATTGTAGCTACCTGCCCCAACATGCCCTCTTTGGTTGACCCCAACCAAACTGGAACACGCCAATAGAATTTTTCACCAGCGTTAATCAACGATGGTTCTTCCCCGCAGAGCATATTCCCTACATTATCAATGGCCCACCGCGTTACCATACGTCTCGCTGTTTGCGCGTCTATTTGTATCTGTGAAACTGTGGCCAGGGAATTCTTTAGCACTTCCAGGTTTTGCAACCCCTTGCCCGTAAGCGTGATCATTACTTGTTCCATCATACCCACCTCACTTTAGTAAACCAATTATACGAGGAAAGTTCACTTTAGTTAATCCGCTACCGGTACAAACCGACGGGGTCGAGTTGTTCGCGGACAATACGCAGTTCCGCCGAGGTGGGCGGCGTCATCTCGCGCAGATGGGGGGAGACACGTAGCGGCCAACCGATGTCTGCCTGAATGGATTCCACCGTTTCGCCAGGAGCAATTTCAATGAGGGTCATCTCGTGGTCGGCATTAGCAAAGTCAAACAAGGCCCGGTCGGTAATCACCAACTGCGGGCCGCCGCCGGGGATGCCGGTACGGTCAGCGGTGTGCCCCGGACTGGTCACAAAATCTACTTTGTCCACAAAAGCGCGCCCTTTTAGCCGCATAATCATAAAAATTTTGTGCGCGTTAATGGCAATCTCGCACGCGCCGCCGGAACCGGGCAGGCGCGTTTTGGGTGCGGCATACTCTCCAATCACCGTTGTGTTCAGATTGCCATACTTATCAATCTGTGCCCCGCCCAGCAAGGCCACATCCACCAGCCCGCCTTGCAGGTAATACATAAACAGGTCAGCCATGCTCACCACCGAGGTGGCGTCGCTCACCAACGTCGGGTCGCCAATAGAAAGTGGCAGCCGCGCCGGGTGCGCCCCGTAAACGCCGCTTTCATACACCAGCTCCAGTTCCGGGGCATGGCTGCGCTGCGCCAGGTTACAGGCGATGTTGGGCAGCCCCACACCCACAAACACGACCCGGCTGCCCTTCAGCGCCCGCGCCGCATTTACAATCATCAGTTCTGAGGGGGAATATTCACTCATACCAACCTCTTCAAAGTGGCAAGAATTGTACGGTTCCAATGAAATCTTCTGGCTCACCTACTTTGGCAATCAGTTCCAGATCATGAACAGCACCGCCAATTGAAACACGTAATTGATGAGCATAAATGACGCCGTGAAAGTGGATGCCTTCTCGTTGCCTGTGAGTCGCTTCACTCAATAAATCGTCGTCTCTGGTAAACAGAACTCGCCCCAAATCCCTGGCGCGGTCCAATAAATCAGGGTCGGGAAGTTCATGGCTGCCATCTTCGTAAGCAGTCAGCACATCTACACCGCGAATCCGCAAACCAACCGTGATGGGGCGCGGCACATGATGATCCATATAAAGTTTAACGGTCATCTACAAAAGGCCTTGTCGGCGTAGTTTCTCTTGAAATGGTGTGGAGGGGGTTGCCTTGTGGAGTTCTTCTACGAATTCTAACCGGCGTTGCATATCTGCGTCCAGAGCTTCCTGGTGATCCCAATAATAAGCTAACGCCGAATGAATCTGGCCTAATGAGAGATAAGGATGTTGGTTGTGCATCTCTTCCGCGCTCCAACCATAGGCAATTTTATCTAGCACAACTTCAATGACCTTGGTATTTGTCCCGGCAATTCTGGGAACGCCCTGTTCGTCCAGGACAATGTGTTCATAACGTGTTTCGACCATCAGCGTCATATCAACCATCCTTTGTAAACAATACGGTCATTGTAAGAGAAGTATGGAAAGGCCGTCAAATGAGTGAACAGGTTGGTAACGTGTCCTATGCGGCGTAACGGCCGTAATTCACCCCCTCCGCCCACAATTCACCAGGAGCCAATGTTGCCAACCGTTCTTTGCCCAATTTCTCCAGGTAAGCGGCCCGGTTGGAGACGCCGAATACCCACTCTTGCAGCCAGGTTTCCGTGCTGGCCTGGTCGCGGGACATCTTGTCCCATTCCAGGTAGGCGGTATTGTCCCGGTCATAATACCCCTGCACATAACTGGGATGTGCCCCGTATGGTTCAACCACCACCGCATCCACCACCAGCCCTGGAATCAGTGTGCGGTTCGGGTCGCGGCGGATGATTTCCTCATCCACAATCTCTTCCACCACCACCACCACTTGTTTGGCGGCAAAAGCGACTTCTTTTTGCATCCCCAACAGCCCCCACAACTGCGTATTGCCCTGGGCATCGGCGCGTTGGGCGTGCAGAAAGGCCACATCCGGGTTGATGGGTGGCACCACGGCGATCTCGTCCTCGCCATAGGGATTGCTCAGGAATTTGATGTCCGGGTTGGCTTGGGGCAGGTCGGTGGCGGTGTAGCTGCGCAGCGGAAAAAAGGGCAGTTTACTGGCCCCGGCAATATACCGCCCCACCATGCCAAAGTGCGAATACTCTTCCACTTCCAGCGGCTGTGGGATGCCCTTCTCCACCGCCCGGCGGATGCAGTGCAAATTGCCCACGCCGGGATTACCCAGGTAGCTAAAGACCATTTTGCGGGCTACGCCCGCCGCTACCATCTGGTCATAGACCAAATCTGGCGTCATGCGCACCAGCGTTAACCCTCGTTTGCCCTGGCGGATAATCTCGTGCGCGGCCGCAAAACAGATGAAGGCGGTGAAGCCCTCAATTGCAACGGTGCTGCCATCGGCCACAAACAGGCTCACGGCCGTTGCCATATCCATCACTTTTGGCGAAAATGAAGCGCCAGCCAATTTACTCATTCCATTTCATCCTGAAAGTCAGACGCTATTCAACGAATGACAATGACTTGAATACCCGTCTGTACCCCTTGCCAGACACGGTCGGCCGTGGCAGCAGCGATATTTCGCTGCATAGCCAGCGACAAACAGGCACGGTCCGCCAATGACAACCCCAACGTCAGTGCCTGCGGTTGTAATGATGCCGCCAGAGCTGCCTGTTCCGGGGAAAAAGGCACGATCTCGATAGGGGTAGCAGAGATTTGTTTAAGTACCAGATGAGCATCATGTCCATCGCGGACAAATCGCCCAATCACTTCGCTCAGATTCACTGTAGAGAGGCAAGAATCTCCTAAAAATGAGGCTACTCGCTCATGTCCTGTTTCCCGAAAAAGATACGCTAATAGCGCGGAGGCATCTAGCGCGATCATTACAGCGCCGCCTCCTGGCGTCTTTCAGCAATGAGAGTCTCAACTACATTGGTGGGTTTGTTACCCCCATAAAGCTGATCAACCCAGGCTTGTAAATCAGTTGTCGGTACAGGAGGGTTATCCTGGCTGATGACGGCCGTTAAAATAGCCCGCGCCTCCGCCTCCATACTGCGCCCCGCTTTTGCTGCCCGAATACGCAATCCGGCGTGAACATCATCGGGTAAATTACGAATATTCAGAATTGCCATTTCAACCTCCATTTGTTTGCATTGTAGGCATTGTAGGCAATGGCGTCAAGTTTTAGAAAGGTATGGAGATTGGAGATTGTATAAACCCGATTATTGCGAAAATGTCATTCCGGTGAGTCTTTGAGGAGGAATCCCCTACCTATTTATCTGGTGAAGATTCCTCACTCCGAAGACTTCGTTCGGAATGACAAAGTATCTTGACACTACCGGGATTAAAGGTTCAATCTCCTAATCTCTTAATCTCCAATCTCTAATCTACCACCGTCTGGCTCTGTTCGTGCATGTATTGTTGCACGTAGTAGAAGCTGCCGGCCGCTTTGCCGGTGCTGCCGCTGCCTTTCCAGCCGCCAAAGGATTGGTAGCCCGGCCACGCGCCCGTCGTCGCCCCAGAAGCGCGGTTCACGTATACCACACCGGCTTCAATGCGATCCAGGAACCATTCCGTTTCGGCTTTGTCTTCGCTGAAGAAACCGGCGGTCAGGCCATAATCCACATCATTGGCCAGGGCCATCGCCTCGTCCAATTCTTCATAACCGGCGACGGTGACGATGGGCAGGAACATCTCCGTTTTCCACAGGTCGTGGCTGAGTGGCAGGTTGTCTACGATGGTGGGGGCAACGTAGTAGCCGTTACCCACTTCCAGCACTTCGCCGCCAAAGACCACATCACCATTGGCGTGCAAGTCAGCCACAAACCGTTTGTAATCTTCAAACGCGCCCTTGTTGGCCACCGGCCCCATCCAATTTTCTTTGAGGGTGGGGTCGCCGACGTTGATCTGGCGCGTCTGGGCAAGCAGTTTGCCCATGAACTGCTCTTTGACGCTGTGGTGGACGTAGACGCGGGAGCAGGCGGAGCATTTTTGCCCTTGCAGGCCAAAGGCGGAGCGCATGACGCCGGTGGCCGCTTTGTCCAGGTCGGCTTTGCGGCTGATGATGGTGGGGTTCTTGCCACCCATTTCGGCGATGACGGGGCGGGGGTAACGGCCGTTAGCAAACGACCTGATAATGTGCATGCCCACGTCATAACTGCCGGTAAAGGTGATGCCGTCTACGCCGGGATGGTCAATCAGCCCTTGCCCGACGACGCTGCCGCCGCCGGTGAGGAAGTTGAACACCCCATCGGGGATGCCCGCATCGCGCAGACATTGGGTGATAAACCAGGCGGTCAGGGGCGTATCCGTCGCCGGTTTGAGGATGACAGTGTTGCCCGCCACCAACGCCGCGCTGGACGGCCCACCAGCCAGCGCGCCGGGGAAATTGAATGGGGAGATGACCACCCAGACGCCGTAGGGTTTGAGCATACTGCGGTTGTGGTGTTTGTCGCTTTCAGAGAGCAAGGGGAAGTTGAAGTTATTATTTTTCTCGATGGCGTCGCAGTTGTAGCGGAAGAGATCGGCCGTTTCTTCCACGTCGCCGAGTGCTTCCAGCCGGTTCTTGCCGATTTCCAGGCTCATGTTGGCCCCCATTTCAAAGAGGCGGTCGCTCATCAGGTCGGCGGCCTGGCGCAGAATGGCCACGCGCTCTTGCCAGGGACGGCCGCTCCAGGCGGGGAAGGCGGCGCGGGCAGCGGCCACGGCCGCATTCACATGCTCTTGTGTCCCTTTCTGAAAATGGCCCATCAGCCAATCCAGGTTGACGGGGCTGCGCTTTTCAAAGGTTTTGTCGGTGTATACTTCCTGCCCGTTGATGAACATGGGGTAAGTTTTGCCAAAATCGGCTTTGGCCTGCGCCACCGCTTCTTCGTAATACTGGTGCAGCAGCGGGTCGGGGCTGGCCAGGGTGGAATAGGTTACTTTGAATTTTTTACGTTCGGTCATGGTTCACTCCTTGTGGGGGTATGGGGCGCATAATGAAGGTTAACAAAAAATTCGGCAATTGGGTAAGTAGGTAATTGGGCAATTACTCAATTACTTAATACACAATTACTTTCCTCATGTTCATCATGCGCTGTAGGTTCTTAAAATAGTGGGTGATCGGGTGGGATCACGGCCGTATTATATCTTGGCGTGTGGTGGCAGGCACATGACAAAACGCGGCTGTCTGGCGGGCAAAGGTAATGTGGGAGATGTAAGAGGTGGGGGTACGGCCGTTTTAATTTTATTGAAGCGCAAAAACTATCTTTATCGCCTCATCTATTTTTCTCATTTCGGCGGTGTTCAGTTTCCCTCGAATCTTGATCAGTCTAAAACGATGATCTATCGGGCGCGTTTGCAAACAGTCGGCAATGGACTGCTTGGATAAGCCATTTTCGTTGTTGGGCAGCAGTTCAACATTCGTTTTGATCCGGCTTTTCTTTTCACTCCAGGCCGTAATAGGCACCACCTGAATCACCGGCACTCGTTCGTTATAAACGTTATTGGTGACGATGACACAGGGGCGTATCTTGCCGGTTTCTGACCCTTGCGTGGGGTCAAGATCAACATCAATAACCATGCCGCGCTTTAAGGTCGTCATTCAGGCCATCCTGTCACGGCCGTATGCGTCAATTCTTGCAACTCCTCATCCTCGGCATAAAGTTCCGCATATAAATCGGCCGACTGCTTCAAATTTTCTTGCTCAATTTCCTTTTTAAGCTCTATCAAAGCGGCCTGAACCATCGAGCTTTTATCCTTGAAACCATATTGTTTATAGTGGTTCAAAAACTCAACAAGTGAGGGCGTGAGACTAAATTTTGCCTGTTGCATGTGATTCACCCAGAAATTATCCCTAAAAAACAACCCCAATCTTGGGACACATTATAGGGTCTTTTTCTAAAAAGCCAACTAAGTGATCGTTTGCAAATAAGTTAGCGATTGGGTAATTGGGTAATTGGGTAATTAAGTAATTGAAGCGGCTAATTACCAAATTGCTCAATTACATATTGCTGCACGGTTACTAAGACTCGAAGGGTTCCTGAAAACCCTTCGAGTCTTGCTCTCTAAAAATACAGGTGATCTAATAAAAAAGGCCTGTGTTTTTAGAAAAAAGACCTGTGTTTTTTAGAAAAGACCTGTCATTTTGACAACATTATGCAAAAAAATACCCGGTGGCTTTGGTGAATTCGGTTTGTTTGAGGATGGCTTTGAACTCTTTGCCGGGGGTGAAGCGGGCATTGACGTTTTTGATCTGGCGAACGGTCACGGCCGTAGCCACATCCACCCCTTCCCCTTCAATGGACAAATGGAAACGGCCGAAGTCGCCCAGGTCTACGATCTTGCCATCGGCCAGCAGGCGGGGGATGAGGAAGAGCAGCGCCTCCACAGCGGCGGCCATGTCCGCGGTGCTGAGGGTGGAGAGGTCGGCGGCGCGGTTGGCGAGTTCACGTTGGGTCATACGGCCGTTGCTGGCATACGACGGGTAAAATTTGCGCGGCCCCTGCGCGTCTCGCGGATTGCTCTTTTCGATAACACGATAGGTTGCGGGCATGATTTCCTCCTTAAGCTATGCAATAATTTGGCCTGGTAATCTTGGCGATTTTCTCATCTGGACGGCCGTTAGCTTTTCCTTCACTACAAACCTGACCAGGAAAACGATATAATAGCTATCATTATCCACAAATAACTGACTTTGAGCAGGTAGCCGCATGGATGAGGTGTAAGATGACCCAAAAAATTGTTGGCCGTTACATCGTCACAGATCCCAAAATATGTCATGGTAAACCGACTTTTCGGGGGACGCGCATTATGGTGTCTCAAGTGTTGGATCAGGTTGCCAGAGGCATGGCCTGGGAAACGATTGAGGAAGAATGGCGGGGCAAAGTATCCAGAGAAGCGATTGCCGAAGCGGTGCGCCTGGCAAATCAGGCATTTGTGGAACATATTGCTGATTATGCTTTAGAGCTGGCATGATCATCATTGATGAAAACTTCCCGGAGAGCCAACGCCTTATTTTGCATGGCTGGCGGATTGCGGTGCGCCAAATTGGTCAGGAAGTGGGGCGGGATGGGATGCAAGATGAAGAAATTATTCCGCTACTGCACCAACTCTCTCGGCCCACATTTTTCACTTTAGATGCGGATTTCTTCCACCCCACGTTGTGCCATGCGCGTTACTGCCTGGTGTTTTTGGATGTAGATCAGTACGAGGCAGCCGCTTTCATTCGCCGTACCCTTCGCCATGAGAATTTTAATACGGCCGCCAAACGCATGGGGCATGTGTTGCGCGTGGCTCAACCCGGCATCACGCTCTGGCGCATTCATCAAGCCAACAAAATGCAAGTAACATGGGGAATAAGAAGAAGCGGGCCAGACAGGCGGGGATAAGGTGTTGGTAAACCCTGCCAGATGGTCCTCCGCCTGTCCCGCCCCAACCAACAGGGGGACGGTGGAGGGAAGCCCTCACACCCCCCGCAGAAACCAGAAAAGACCAGAAACCAGCAGCCTGCAATCAGGAACCAGAAAGGACGGGGGCAACCACCCGAAAACCGACATCCCTGTTCCTGTAGTTCGGGAAGTTGACGTTGCGGGCGGCGACGCACGCGAGGTTCAGATCGTGGAGCCACGAGCCGCCGCGCTGCGCCCGGCCATCTGCCCATTCCCAAACGTTGCCGCTCATGTCCACACAGCCGTAGGGGCTATCCCCCTGTGGTGAAAAACGGCCAACAGTTGACGTGCCATTGATTCTACTCTCAATGGTATTACAATGAGCTCTGCGCCAGTCGTTACCCCAGGGGTAGGTACGGCCGTCCGTTCCCCTTGCCGCCTTTTCCCATTGTTCTTCCGTGGGTAGCTGGCAGCCTGCCCATGCCGCGTATGCCTGGGCATCATGCCAGAAAACATTGACAACGGGATGGTCGGCTAGTTCTTTGGGTGGTGTATTACCGTTCCAATGTTGTGGTGGTTGATGGCTGGTAGCGGTGACAAAACGGCCGTACTCCGCATTGGTCACCGGTGTCTTGTCAATCCAGTATTCGTCCAGGTATCGGCCTTCTTTCTTCTTGCCATACAAAAACGCTCCCGCCGGGATGCGCACCATCTCTTTGCCGGTGATGGGGTGGATGCGGATTTCCGTCTTTATCTCCGAATTGGTCAGCCTGACCGGTTTCGGTTCGGGTGGCAGCAAGGTGGCGGCGGGTGAGGGCAGGGCACGGCCGTGCAGCCGCGCCAACAACCGCGCCAATGCCGCCTCATACCGCCCACCAAAAGGGGTGCGCTGGTAGCCCCGCCACAGTGGAGGCAGGTCACACGGCTGTACTTCCAACGGATAAAACGCCATCTTGCCATTGTGTTCCAGTTCAATGGCTACATTGGTCTCCCGCCGCACCCAAGCCGAACTGACCGCCGCGGGCGAGATGAGCAGCAGCAAGACGCCGCTCTCCTCCAGTCCGCGATTGATCGCCTCCACCCACTGCTCACCCGGCTGGATGCTGTCCGGGGCGATCCACACCGGCCAGCCCCGCGCCCGCAGGTCGGTGGCCAGCCGCTGCGCCAGTTCTGCATCCTGGTGGGCATGGCTGATGAAAAGCTGGCGCGGATTGCGCGTCTTTGGGGCGAACGGCGGCGGTATAGGGCGGGGTGTGGCCGGGCCAAAGTGGGTGGGGAAGGGCAACGGCCGTTCCCGCTGCAAGGCGGTTAACAACTTCTCCATTTCCCCCTGCCGGTCACAGTAAGCCACCAGGTCGGCTATCTTCTGCGATTTACGCTGCCCGCTGCCAAAATCGTTATGCACGGCCGGGAACTCCACCAGGCAGAGCATGATGATCTCTTCATCGCTGAAGTATTCGGTGAGGAAATAGACGAGTTTGGCGCGGTCAACGGGATCAGTCATGGGCCATCCATTATCCGTAATCAGTAATGGGTGTCAACTGAAGCTATGTCAATCTCTCTTAAAAAAATCACCTGCGCGGAATTCAAGAAAGGGCGTTATGATCCGGCCGTATGTATCCTTTTGGCCGATTTCTTCACCTACCGGGTTGCCCTGACACCACCTCCGGGCTAAACTCCCCTGATACGAAGGTGCGCGATATTGCAAAATCGCATGACAATTACAAAGGAGTCGAAGTGACACAATCCGTTCCCCCACAGGCGACCATTCGTCCACATACACTGACACTACACGGCCATACTCGTATAGATAACTACTACTGGCTGCGCGAACGGGAAAACCCGGAAGTAGTTGCTTACCTGGATGCTGAAAACAGCTACATGCAAGCTGTGATGGCCCATACAGAACCGTTGCAGGATAAACTGTACCAGGAAATGGTCGGCCGTATTCAAGAGACCGATCACAGCGTGCCCGTGCGGTTGGGCAATAATTATTACTACACCCGCACCGAAGCCGGATTACAGTATGAAATTCACTGCCGCAAGTTGGAAAGCCTGGACGCGCCCGAAGAGATTTTGCTGGACGAAAACGCCCTGGCCGCGGGCCAACCCTATTTCAAAATGGGTGTTTTCAAACCCAGCCCTGACCAAAAAATCCTGGCTTACTCCACCGACACAACCGGCGGTGAACGGTATACCATGCAGTTCAAGAATCTGGAAACGGGGGAACTGCTGCCTGACCAGATAATTAATACCAGCTACACGGCCGAATGGGGCAACGACAACCGGACCATTTTTTATACCGTACAAAATGCCGAATGGCGTAACTACCAGTTACGCCGCCACATATTGGGCGACGATGCGGCCAATGATCCCGTTATTTATCAGGAGGATGATGCACTGTTCAATGTGATGGTGAGCAAAACTAAAGATAAAGCGTATCTCTTGCTCACCATTTTTAGTCTGGAAGCCAGTGAAGAGTACCTCCTGGATGCCAACCAACCTTTAGGCGTGTTTCAACGTTTGCAACCCCGGCAAGAACATGTGCAGTATTTCGTCTTTCACCGACAGGGAGTTTTCTATATCCACACGAATGAAAACGCGCCTAATTTTAAGGTGATGACCGCGCCTGCCAGCCTTCCTGAAAAGGCCAACTGGCAGGAGTTTATTCCCCACAACCCGGAGCGATTTATTGAGACAATAGACTTGTTTGCGGGGCACCTGGTGGTATACGGCCGTGCCAATGGCCTGCGTACTTTGCTAATTCACAGCTTTGCCGATGGGCAAAGCTGCGAAGTCCCATTTCCTGAACCCGTTTACAGCTACACCCGTGCTGATAATCCCGAACCAGACACAGATAAACTACGTTTTGTCTACCAATCTCTCACCACTGCCGACACCACCTATGACCTGGACATGGGCAACCTGGCCTGGGAGTTCAAAAAACAACTGCCGGTATTGGGCGGTTATGATGCGGCGAATTATGTGACGGAGCGGATTTGGGCAACGGCCGTAGACGGAACCGCCATCCCCATCTCCTTAGTGTACCGCAAAGGAGTGGTGCAAGACGGCAACACCCCTTGCCTGCTTTATGCCTATGGCGCTTATGGCGCCAATATGGAACCCCGCTTCGACCAGAAGCGACTCTGCCTCATAGATCGCGGCTTCGTCTTCGCTATCGCCCACATTCGCGGTGGGCAAGAGATGGGGCGGCACTGGTACGACCAGGGCAAATGGCTGCACAAAAAGAACAGTTTTACCGATTTTATTGCCTGCGCCGAACATCTAATTACGCAACAATACACCTGTGCCAACCGGCTGGCAATCATGGGGCGCAGTGCGGGCGGGCTGTTGATGGGGGCCGTCAGCGTGATGCGCCCCGACCTGTTCAAAGCAGTGGTGGCTGGTGTGCCCTTTGTAGATGTGGTCACCACGATGTTGGATGAATCCATCCCGCTCACCACTGGAGAATTTGACGAATGGGGCAACCCCCAAGACGAGGCATATTACCATTACATGCTTTCCTACTCCCCCTACGATAACACCACTGTGCAGGCCTATCCTCATCTGTTGATTACCGGCGGGCTAAATGATCCCCGTGTGCAGTATTGGGAACCGGCCAAATGGGCGGCCAAACTCCGGGCGGTGAAGACGGACGATAACCGCCTGCTGCTAAAAACCTTTATGGGCGCAGGTCATTTTTCCAGTTCCGGCCGTTATGACTACCTTAGAGACACAGCGCTTGAGTATGCTTTTATCCTGGATATGCTAGAGATGGGAGAGTAGCAATTGAGTTAATCTCCCATTACCCCCATTCCATGCCAGCCGCATCCATTATTATTCCTCACTTCAACGGCCGTCAACACCTTTCTGACTGCTTCAATTCGCTGCGCCAACAAAGCTGTGCCGACTTTGAAATTATACTGGTGGACAATGGCTCCACCGATGGCAGCCAGGAGTATGTACGAACGCAATACCCGGAGGTGCGGCTCATTGAACTCGGCGAAAATCGTGGTTTCACCGGTGCATGTAATGCCGGTTGGGCGGCCGCGCAAGGGGAAATTGTTATCCTGCTCAATAACGATACGGCCGTTGATCCTTATTGGCTATCCGAAATCATCCGCGCATTTAGCGAGCACCCTGAAGCTGGCAGTATTGCCAGTAAGATGCTGCTCTATGACCGGCGGGGCCAACTCCACACCGCCGGCGATTACTATCGCGTGGATGGCATTCCTGGCAATCGTGGCGTCTGGCAGAAAGATGAGGGGCAGTATGACCGGGAAGAGTATGTGTTTAGTGCCTGTGGTGGCGCGGCCGCTTACCGGCGAGAAGTATTGGCAGCCATTGGTTTTTTGGATGATGACTTTTTCTTCTCCTGTGAAGATGTGGACCTGGGATGGCGCATCAATCTGGCCGGGTGGCGGGTGCTGTATGTGCCAACGGCCGTTGTCTACCACAAACTCAAAGCGACCGGCGGCAGTGTGACCGGCAGCTATTATGACGGCCGTAACTTCCTCTATCTCCTCTGGAAAAATTACCCCACCACTCTGTTACGCCAGAACTGGTATCTCATTATAAAGGCTCAATTACGTATTACCGTTGCTGCCTGCCGTGCCTGGCGTGGCGAAGCAGCCCGCGCCCGCCTGCGCGGCCAGTTGGCCGGGGTGTGGGGCATTCGCAAAATGTGGCGCAAACGCCAACAGGTGCAGGCTTTCCGCCGCATAGACGACGATTCCCTGACGGCGCTCTTAACTCCCGTTGACGATGCTCCTACCCACAGGTAACATTCCCCTCTGGTAACTGCTCATGGAGATAGAAGAAGCGATGAAGCCATATCTGTCGGTGATTATACCGGCTTATAATGAAGAAGAACGCATAGGCAAAACGTTGACAGCCGTCCATGCTTACCTTGTCCGCCAACCGTACACCTGGGAATTGCTGGTTGTTCTGGACGGCTGCCAGGATCAGTCGGCCGCCGTCGTGCAACAGTTTGCGCAAGACAAAGAACATATGCGTTGGATTGATCGTGCCCAAAACCGGGGCAAAGGCTACACCGTCCGTGAAGGGATGTTAGCTGCCAGAGGAGAAATCCGCCTCTTTACCGACGCGGATAACTCCACTGATATGAACCACTTTGATCGCATGAAACCTCTCTTCGACCAGGGTGAAGCTGTGGTCATTTGCTCCCGCGATAAAAAGGACGCCGATGATGCACGACAGGCCACGCCTCAACCAACCCATAAACGATTGATGGGTGATGCGGGTAATTTGTTCATTCAACTTATCGCCGTTCCGGGCATTTGGGATACGCAATGTGGCTTCAAAGCATTTCGTTCTCAGGCGGCCGTTGAAATCTTCTCTGTGGCTCAGATCAATGGCTGGTTGTTTGATATTGAAGCATTAGCATTGGCCCGCCATTTTGGCTACAAAATCAACATTTTAGGGGCGAACTGGGTAGATGAACCCAACACCCATGTCACCTTCTCTGGCTATATTAAATCATTTATTGAAGCTCTCAAGGTGCGCTGGTATTTGTGGACGGGCGCGTACAATCGGCCAAAGTCCACACAAAACGACACCCAACCCACCCAGGCCAACCCAAACATATAAACGCCCAAACATTCAAACACCTGATTGTGGCAGACCTGAGTTTTGAAACGGCCGTCCGCACACAAACCGGACTCACCTCCATTGCCGGGATTGACGAAGCCGGGCGGGGTGCATTGGCCGGCCCGGTCGTGGCTGCTGCCGTTATCCTCCCGCTTGACAACCCTGACGCGCTGGCCCACTTATCGGCCGTTAACGACTCTAAACAACTCACTGCCCAAACCCGCGAAATCCTCTTCGCCCGCATCACGCAGCATGCCCTGGCCTATGCCATTGGCCTGGAACCAGCGGCGGTTATTGATGAAATCGGCATATTACCGGCCACCAGGCTGGCAATGGCTACGGCCGTCACCCAACTCACCCCGCCAGCTCAATATCTGCTCATTGACGGCAATATGCGCCTGCCCGGCCCCAACCTGCCCCAACAAGCGATTATTCGTGGCGACAGCCGCAGCCTCAGCATTGCCGCCGCTTCTATCCTGGCAAAAGTCACCCGTGACCGACTCATGGTGGAACTGGATGCCGCCTACCCTGTTTATGGTTTTGCCCAACACAAGGGATATGGCACGGCCGTACACCTGGATGCCCTTACCCATTATCCCCCCTGCCCTCACCATCGCTATTCCTTCGCCCCCATTCGGAAACCCCTTCTCTAGCGCAAACAGACGTTCTTTATCTGCAAATGAAAGCAACAGAATGTACCGCACCAGGACAGGACTCATGGCTTATTCTTAACTCCCTCAAGATCAGCTATAAATAGCAGAGGGCAAAGGTAGACAACCCTATGCGCTTGTGATAATCTTTAGTCACATAATCATTTCATATAACATCACAGCTCAAGCAGGTTGAGGAAAAGCAAAATGGCTGACGAGGTGAAAAAAGTAGTATGCATTGAGGACGAACTGGAAATGATCGAACTGGTCAAGCTCATCCTCGGCCGTAACAAATTTGATGTAACCGGCGCGGTTGGCGGGCACGAAGGATTGGAAAAAATCTCTGAAATTAAACCCGACCTCGTTTTGCTCGATCTTATGATGCCAGAGATGGATGGCTGGGAAGTCTATCAAAAAATGAAAGCTTCGGACGATATGCGTGAGATCCCGGTTATCGTCGTCACAGCCAAGGCGCAAAGCATAGACCGTGTATTGGGTTTACACATCGCTCGTGTTGATGACTATATAACCAAACCGTTTGGCCCGCAGGAACTATTGGACAGCGTAGAGCGAGTCATCAACAATCGTACTAAACAGAAACAGACAAACTAATCCCCATTCTTGTTTTCAAAATGACTCAATATGCGCAAAAAGCCCATTGGCATCTAAATGGGCTTTTTGTTTGTCTAAAACTCTTCAACTATCAATTTGACATATTGTTTGCTATACTGGCAGCCATATTTTCGTGAACAGCGCAAATCAACAAGAGGTGTAGCTTGCGTATTCGATTTTGGGGAGTACGCGGTACCATTCCAACTCCAGGGCCAGAAACCATTAAATATGGTGGAAACACATCCTGCGTAGAAATCACAACGGCCGACAAACAATTGATTATTATTGACGCCGGTTCTGGCATTCGGCATTTAGGCAAAGAGCTTCTCAAAAACAGCCCGGGCCGCATTATGGGAAGCATCCTGATCAGCCACACCCATTGGGATCATATTCAAGGTTTTCCTTTTTTTGCACCCATCTTCGGCCGTAACAACCGCTTTGTTGTGGTAGGTAAGAAACGGGTTGGCAAACAGTTGCAAGAAACCATGGCCGGGCAATTTATTGAACCGTATCTGCCATTTTCATATAACTCATTACCAGCCGACCTCATTGTTAAAGAAGTCAAAGATGGAGAAACACTCATCATTGGTGATGACACCAGGGTAGTCGTCGCCGACCTAAACCACCCTGGTGGCTGCCTGGGTTTTCGTATTGAGAGTAATGGCGTTGTTTTTGTCTATTGCAGTGATGTCAGCCACTATGATGACCATTTTGACCAAAACCTATTGCAACTGGCTCAGGGGGCCGACCTTTTGGTCCACGATGCCCATTTTGGCTCGTTAGAAGAGCGCAAGCGTTTTAGCGAGTATGGACATAGCTCCTGGATTGAAGCAACCCAGGCAGCAATTGAAGCACGAGTAGGCTGTCTGGCGCTTTTTCACTATTCCCCGGACTTATCAGACACAGAACTAGATGAAATTTTACTGAAAGCCAGAGAAGTTTTTCCCAGAACCATTTTGTCACGAGAAGGTATGGAGATTTCTTTACCACTAAAAGACAGCCTCTTTCCAGAGTGATGCGCACATTTGCCTTTCAGCCTGTTGTTAACCTCGCCAATTGCCTGAAACCAAGAATAGTCTACAATATGCTGTGATTATTATTTATGGTAAACGATGCTGATTGTAGTAATACGAATTTATTGATTCAGGAGTAATTTTGACCCAATCAGTCCTGGTAGTTGACGATGAACCAATGGCCCGAACCTTGTTGCGCTTGATGTTAGTACGGGCAGGGTTTAATGTTACAGAAGCAGAAGATGGTTTTGACGCTCTGGATAAGGTGCGGCGGAATCGTCCTGATATTATTCTGCTAGATGTGATGATGCCGGGTATGGATGGTTTTGCGGTTTGTGAGAGGTTACGAACCGATGCCGATACGGCCGCTTTGCCCATCATCATGTTGAGTGCCAAAACCGACCTGGGCAGTATCAATAAAGGGTTGCGCGTTGGCGCTACAGTTTACCTGACCAAACCAATTTCGCCGGAAGACCTGACCCGTCATGTGCGGGAAGCACTGGAGAATGGAAAAAGCAATTGAACTATTGCTCTCACAGCCTAATTGTGATAAAAAACACAATAATCCGGTTAGAAATTAGAGATGGAGAGAATCAAGCATGTTGGTTAAACGTTTGGCTCTTGTGGCAATATCAGCGGTCGTTGGTTTTGCAGTTACCTGGCTCATTATTGAATTTATCGCTGAAACTAATTTGGAGCAGTTTGGTATCTGGTATACAGGCTTTACAACTCTGGCAATTGCCTGCGCAGTGGGTGTATGGCTGGACAAGTTTATGGGCACAGGAATTTTGCCCAAGTAATCACATGATGGCTGAAAATCGAAATTATAAAAGGTCTCCTCATCTCTCTGGAGGCCTTTTTGCTTTTGGGCGATTGATCCAAATGGAAGGGAGATATGTCAGCACAAATCATTGATGGTAAAAAGATTGCCGAAAAGGTACGGGAGCGAGTAGCAGCAGGGGTGGCCCATTTGAAGGAAACGTATGGCTATACGCCAGGGTTGGCAACGGTATTGGTGGGTGACGACCCGGCTTCAGCCACTTATGTACGCAGTAAACAGAAGATGAGCGAGACGTTAGGTATTCGTTCCTGGGGCCACCATTTGCCGGCCGATGCCAGCCAACAAGATGTGCAGGCATTGGTGGCTGAACTAAATGCCAACCCGGAAGTTAACGGCATTTTGGTGCAGTTGCCATTGCCTAAACACATTGATGAAGAGAGCATTTTGAATTCGATTGACCTGACGAAGGATGTAGATGGGTTTCATCCGGTGAACATCGGCCGTCTGGCGATGAAAGGGCGTGAACCGTTGTTTATTCCATGCACACCGGCCGGCTGTATGGTGCTGCTGGAAGAAACCGGCGTCAAACTGCGTGGAGCGGAGGCGGTGATTGTGGGGCGGTCGAATATCGTGGGGCTGCCCATGGCCATGCTCCTGCAAAAGGCGGATGCGACGGTGACGATTTGCCACAGCCGGACACGCGATTTGCGGCAGCATTTACAGCGGGCGGATATTGTGGTGGCAGCCATTGGCCGGGCAGAGATGATTACGGGGGATATGCTCAAGCCAGGCACGGCCGTGATAGACGTGGGCATTAACCGTGTAGATGATCCCCTGGCTAAAAATGGCTATCGGCTGGTGGGTGATGTTCATTATGAATCGGCGGTGGAAGTGGCTGGCGCTATTACGCCGGTGCCGGGCGGCGTGGGGCCAATGACCATAGCCATGCTCATGCAAAACACATGGCGAGCAGCCGAAATTTCGTCAGGCAAGTAAGAATAACCCGGTTTCCTTGCGGTTTACTGTAGAATGACAACTCATTTTTCTCGCACCATGCGCAAAGTGCGTTCGGGCATTGGGCATATGCAACTACGCCGAACGCCACTAGATTTCCCCTTGTTGGTATTTTTTCTGACGTTATTTATGGGTATCTGGCTCTCTTATTCGGCGCGGCTGGCACTGAATAAGTTTTGGGTGATGGTGGTGGCTCTACTGGTTTATTATGCCATCACGGCCGTGCCCCGACGGTATGCCTGGTGGATAGCCGCAGCCTGTGCCCCGCTGGCTGTTGGCTTCACCATTTTCTTTGTGACCGCGCCTCTTTGGCATCTTGGGCTACTGTTTCTTGGTGGATTTTTCCCGCCGCTATATCGGTTCATATCCCTGGAAATGTTTTGGCCGCTACTACTCCCTCATGCCAATGTGGTCGCCGGGCACATCGCTATGCTGCTGCCTTATGCTCTCGCTGTTTTACTTTATGCCCGCCGGGAAAAATATGGCAAACTGAGCCTGGGCGCGGCCGTTTGCCTGTTCATTTCCTTGATTGGCCTGGCTCTCACCCGTTCAGTTGGAGCCTGGCTGGCATTGGCAGCGGGAGCTGCTATGTGGGGATTATGGCCCATTAGTGACTGGCTGTCTGTTTACTTATCTCTGCCACGCCGTCTGCTTTATGGCCTGTTGTTAGTCGTTATTGCCGTAATTGGGGTGATCACTGCCTGGCAGATCGTCAATCAGGGTTGGCCTGGTACACAGACCTTAACAGAAAGGATAACGTTGATCGTCGGCTCCTGGCGACTGGTGCAAGACTATTCCTGGATGGGCAGCGGGCTGGCTTCGTTTCCTGCTTTATATGCTGAATATGTGCAGGTGGTCCCTAATTTTTTTCTGCATTACAGTAATTTCTATTTAGATGTGCTCTTAGAACTGGGCCTGGTAGGGGCTATGAGTGTATTAGCTGTCTGGGTTGGAGCACTTTGGCAAGTGGTTGGGGCTCTACGTCGAAGTCTGGCCCGGCCGTACCCCCAAAACAGCGACATGTACTGGCTGCGATGGGCTACCCTTTCCAGTCTGGTAATCATCCTCGTGCATGGCCTTATGGATAACAGTTTGTTTGGAGGGTTAGGCTCGCCACTGCTCTTTTTCACACCTGCTATGGCCGTTTTGGTTTCTCGTCTTAAACCGGAAGTCGAGTTGTTATTCTTTAACAGGCGGATTATCTGGTTCACGGCCGTGATTCTCCTGATGCTGAGTATGTTCTTATTGGCTTTTCGCCAGCGCACAATGGCCGACTGGCACGCTTATCAGGGAGTCTGGCTGATGGACCATGCCGTGCTGCCTGGCTGGCCCCGGAATGAATGGCGGCACGGCAACTTTACAAACTTGCTTGCTCCAGCACGCCACCATTTTGAGACTGCCCTTGCGCTTGATAATAATAATCGCACGGCTCACCAACGATTGGGTATGATTGCGCTCTGGGAACAAGATATAGAAACGGCCGTATTCCATTTACAACAAGCCTATACCCAAGACCCCGCCCATCGTGGTGTGATCAAATCTCTCGGTTACGCTTATGTGTGGCAGGGACAGCCAGCACAGGCATTCGCCCTACTTTCCCAAATCCCTGAAGCTGTTCTGGAATTGGAAGCCTATTCGGCCGTCTGGCATGACTTGAACCAACCCGTGTTGGCCGAACGCGCAGCGGCCATGGTCGCCATGTTGAAAACCGCCCCTTGAGGGTATATCCCTGGTAGTTTCCTTCCACTGTCACCATCGAGAGCGGCCGCCGACATGTGATTGGTGTTGGCTACCACTCACCAAAATAAAATTTGACCGATTTTGTCTGCATCTCACCATAACCTCAGCTATAATCCCGCGAATTAGAGTTTTGATGGGGGTCACCCATCAGATTTTGAAGAGGAATAACATGATAGAATCTACCAAATCACGTGCTGGTGTACTGAGAGAATTATTTGGCTTCTTGTGGAAGCGCAAGATGTGGTGGCTCATTCCCATGATTGTGGTGTTGCTCGTCTTTGGCGCCCTACTCATCCTGGCCTCGGCCTCACCAGCATTTGCGCCGTTTATTTATACCTTGTTTTAGCAACCCGGCCTGACAGGTTTTCAGAAAACCTGTCAGGTCTGAATCCTCACACCTTATGTTGGAACTCCTAAGCGTCATCGTTCTTATTTTGCTCACTATGGTGAGTTATGCCTCTGGAATCACGCTGGCGGCAAACCGGCGCGAGTACCCTACGGCCGTACTCGACCTGCTCATCGTGGCCGTATTATGGCTGGCCTTGTTCTGGCTACGGCCGCAACTAGACCGTCTGCCGCTGCTGGCTGTGACCATTGGCCTGGGCGTAGTGGTGGGTTATCTGGTAGGCGCGGTGCGGCTGGCAGGGTACAAAGATGCCCATGTCTTGCCTTCCTCTGAGCTGCCGGAACATGCACGGGAAAAGGTGGCAGACACGGCCGTGCCTCACAACATCTTCAAACGCGGCTGGCAACGCTGGAATAACTTCGCCGGGCGCATGGGCAACGTGCAAGGGCGGCTGCTCATGGGCTTTTTTTACTTCATCGTCGTCACCCCCTTTGGCCTGGGTACGCGCCTGTTCTCTGATCCTTTAGCCGTCAAAAAACCCCCACCTCGCTCTAACTGGCACCCCAAAGAAAGCACCGACCTCACGTTGGAAGCGGCGCAGGAACAAGGATAAAAATTGAGATTGAGCGATTAGGAGGTTGTCTAATCTCCCAATCTCCCAATCTCCCAATCCCCTATGTACATCCTCGGAATCTCCTGTTTTTACCACGACGCCGCCGCTGCCCTGCTGCATGAGGGGCAGCTGGTGGCGGCAGCCGAAGAAGAGCGTTTCAGCCGCCAGAAACATGACGCCAATTTCCCGCACCAGGCCATTGCCTTTTGTCTGCAAACAGCCGGCATTACGGCCCATGATCTGGACTATGTGGTTTTTTATGAGAAGCCGCTGCTGAAATTTGAGCGCATTCTCAAGACGCAGCTTTCCTCCTTTCCCCGCTCTTGGCGCGCCTTTGGCGAAGCGATGATCGCCTGGATGGGCGACAAGTTGTGGGTGAAAACGCACATTCAGCAAAATGTGGGTATCCCACCAGAGAAGATTTTGTTTGTTGATCATCATCTCTCCCATGCCGCCAGTGCGTTTTTTGCGTCGCCGTTTCAGGAGGCGGCCGTGCTGACCATTGATGGCGTGGGGGAATGGACAACGGCGGCGCGAGGGCGGGGCACGGCCGTATGGGATGGCCGTGTGGGCCAAAACAGTCTCGTTCTGACTGAGGAGCAACGTTTTCCCCATTCCCTGGGACTGCTCTATTCCGCCTTCACCGCCTTCCTGGGCTTCCACGTCAACAGCGGCGAGTATAAAGTGATGGGCATGTCGCCATATGGCGAGCCACGCTACCTGGACAAGCTGGACAAAATTTTCAAGGTGTATGAGGATGGCAGCTTTTGGACGAATATGGATTACTTTAGCTACCATTATTCGCATACCAACACCTACAACCAGAAATTTATTGATCTATTCGGCCCACCGCGCATCCATAGCGACGATTTTTACACCACCAAGACCAACCCCGGCCTGGACCCCCACGACCCGCAAGTGAAACAGAATCAGCATTACGCGGACATTGCTGCCAGCATTCAATTGGTGACGGAGGAGGCGTTGCTCAAATTGCTGCGTTCCTTGCACCAGCAGACAGGGCTGCCAAATGTGTGTATCGCTGGCGGAGTGGGGCTGAACAGTAAGGCCAACGGCCGTATCCTCCAAGAGACCCCTTTCACCGATGTCTTCATCCAACCGGCGGCGGGAGACAGCGGCGGTGCGTTAGGGGCAGCGTTGTATGTGTACCATGTGCTGCTGGGGCAGCCACGCCGGTTTGTGCAGGAACACAACTATTGGGGGGCGGCCTATGACGACAACGCCATTGAACAGGCCATCAATGAGACGGGCTTCCGCTATGAACGGATTGAGGATGAGGCAAAGTTGACGGAAACGGCCGTAGCCGACATCCTGCAAGGCAAAGTGATCGCCTGGTTCCAGGGGCGGTTTGAGTGGGGGCCACGCGCCCTGGGCAGCCGCAGCATCATTGCCGACCCGCGCCGGGCAGAGATGAAAGAGATCATCAACGCCAAGATCAAGTTCCGCGAACCATTTCGCCCTTTTGCCCCCGTCATTATTGAAGAAGCGGTGGCCGATTATTTTGAGATGGCACGGCCGTCAGACAACAAAATGACCCCCTTCATGCTCACCGTTGAACGTTTCCGGGAAGGGCCAGGCGAGCAGGTGCCGGCCGTGAACCATCTGGGCACGGGGCGGCTGCAAAGCGTGCGCCGCGACTGGAACCCCCGTTATTATGACCTGGTTTACCAATTTGGGCAGGCTACGGCCGTGCCCATTCTCATCAACACCAGCT
Organism: uncultured Ardenticatenaceae bacterium; assembly: GCA_964581605.1. Taxonomy (GTDB): domain Bacteria; phylum Chloroflexota; class Anaerolineae; order Promineifilales; family Promineifilaceae; genus CAADGU01. The sequence goes on along the minus strand of CAZOPF010000050.1, from coordinate 1,753 downwards.
TCAACCTGCGCGGTGAACCCATTGTGAATACCCCCGCCAATGCCCTCAAAACCTTCGGCCATAGCGACCTGGATACACTGGTAATGGGCAATTATGTGGTGCGGAAGTAGGGATAAGTAACCGTGCAATAATTATGTAATTGAGTAAGTTGGTAATGAGCCGCTTCAATTACTTAATTACCCAATCGCTAACTTAGATGAAACGATTGCACATCGCCATGTTCACCAATACTTACCTGCCGTTTACCAACGGCATTACCCGCTCCATCCACAGCTTCCGGCAGGCGTTGGAGGGGGAATTGGGGCACAACGTCTTTGTTTTTGCCCAGGGCGCAGATGATTACGAAGAGCCTGAACCGTTTATCTTTCGCTATCCATCATTGGAAATTCCCTTCCAGAAGTACCCGCTCACCATCCCTATCTCTCGTTTTGCCGACCGGCTAATGCCCCGGCTCAAGTTGGATGTAATTCACGCCCACCACCCCGCCCCGATGGGCACAGAAGCGGCTCGCCATGCCCGCGATTTAGCGCTGCCGCTGGTGTTCACCCACCACACCTATTACCAGGAATACAGCCATTACATCGGGCTGCCGGAGGAGACATCGCGCCGGGTGATTGAAAGCTGGATTGCCGATTATATGGCGCAGTGCCAGCACATCATCGCCCCCAGCCCCAGCATCAAGCAGATGATTGAGACGACGTATGGCATTCACGACCGGCTGACGGTGATTCCCACGGGGATTGATACACGACCCTATCTGGCTGCTGACGGCCGTGCCCTCCGCCAACAACTCAACTGGGGCGACGATACCATCCTCATCTCCGTCGGCCGCATGGCCGAAGAGAAAAACTGGCCTACCCTGCTGGATGCAGTCGCCATTCTATTCGCCCGGAAGCAAGGGGTACGTCTGGTGTTATTGGGGGATGGGCCGGCCCGCCACGACCTGGAAAAATACAGTGAAGAATTAGGCATTGCCGACCGGGTGACATTTACCGGGAATGTGCCCTTTGATGATGTGCCTTCGTACCTGAAAGCGGCCGATCTCTTCTGTTTTGCCTCGGTTACAGAAACGCAAGGATTGGTCACACTGGAAGCGATGGCTGCCGGACTACCGGTAGTCGCCGTAGACGCCACCGGCACATCCGACGCCGTTAATCACGAAGTACAAGGGGTGCTGACGCCCAATGACAGCGCGGCGCTGGCGGCTGCCATTGAACGGGTGCTGGTGGATGAGGAGTTGTACGCGCGGTTACAGGGGAATACGGCCGTCAAAGCCGCCCAATTCGACATCGTGACCCTCTCCCAACAACTGGTAGACCTCTATCAACAAGCCATTGAAGACAAACAGGCTGACCGCACCATCCAGATGGACGAGAAAAAATCCATCTTCAACGTGGACTGGAAAAAGCCGCTGGCCCTGCTCGAAGAAAAAATCGCCGGGCTGGAGAGTATGATAATGAAGACCACGTAGTGCAGAAACGAAGACATCCGATTTCGGCAACCAAAGGTTACTTGAGAAATCGGATGTCTCGGACGCCGATCACTTAGTGATCGTTTGCAAATAAATTAGCGATTGGGTAATTGGGTAATTAAGTAATTGAAGCGGCTAATTACCAAATGACTCAATTACATAATTACTGCACGGTTACTTAACAACCAGCGGCAGGTAGACGGCAAATTCAGGCGGGGGCGGGAGCGTCGCCGATGGCGTTGGTGTTGGGGAGGGTGGCGTCGCCGATGGCGTTGGTGTTGG
>CAZOPF010000049.1:0-41322 GCA_964581605.1 uncultured Ardenticatenaceae bacterium | reverse complement strand
AGGAGATTACGATAGAGACCGACCCGGATCAGCCGGTGTGGACGGATGGTGAATATACCGGCCGTACCCCTATCTCCCTGAAAGTGATACCAGGCGCGTTAAAAGTAGTCGTGCCCGCCTAAGCCCTATGACGACACTCAATTCCCCCCAGCTTTCACGATTGGCGCGGCTGGAAAAGTGGGCGCCGGGTATTCGCGTGGCACGCACGTATGACCATGCCTATGTGGGCAAAGATGTGCTGGCGGGGGTGGTGTTGTGCGCCTTGCTGGTGCCGCAGGGCATGGCCTATGCGGAATTGGCCGGATTGCCCGCTATTACCGGATTGTACACAACTATCGTTTGCCTGTATGCGTATGCGATTTTTGGCCCCTCGCCGTTTCTGGTATTGGGGCCGGATTCTTCGCTGGGGCCGATGATTGCGGCGACCGTGCTGCCGATGGCGGCCGGGGACGAGACGTATGCAGTGGCGTTGGCCGGGATGCTGGCGTTGTGGGTGGGGTTGATAGGTGTGGGCGCGGGCATTGCCCGGCTCGGTTTTGTGGCCGATTTGCTCTCTGCGCCGGTGCGGTTGGGCTATCTGGCCGGGCTGGCGGTGACGATTTTTGTAGGGCAGTTGCCCAAACTGTTTGGTTTTTCGATTGATGCCAACACCTTTTTTCAGGAGATCGGCTACTTTTTGCAGGGGCTAGACCAGACCAATCCATATGCGCTCAGTGTGGGGCTGCTGTGTCTGGTGCTTATTTTGGGGTTGAAGCGGCTGAGGCCCAAGTGGCCGGGGGTGCTGATGGCGGTGCTGGCAGCTATTGCGGTGACGGTAATTTTTGACCTGGCGGCAAAGGGGGTGGAGGTGGTGGGCATATTGCCGCAAGGTTTTCCCAGACCCTCATTCCCACGGGTGGAACTGGCGGATATTCCGATTTTGGCGGCGACGGCCGTTGGCATTTCTCTGGTGACGATTGGCGATACCATTTCGACATCGGCCGGTTTTGCCGCCCGCAAAGGGTACGATGTGGACAGCGACCAGGAGATGGTGGGTATTGGCGCGGCCAATTTGTTTGCCGGTTTTTTCAGCGGTTTTCCGGTGAGCACCAGTGGGTCGCGCACGGCCGTGGCCGAGCAATCTGGCGCGCATACCCAACTGACGGGGGTGGTGGCCGGGTCGTTGGTTTTGCTCATGCTGCTGATTGCGCCGGGACTGGTGCAGAATTTGCCCCAACCGGCGCTGGCGGCCATTGTCATCACCGCTTCCATCAGTTTGTTTGATCTGAAGGGGCTGCGCCGGTTGTATAAAATCCGCCGCAGTGAGTTTGCGCTGGCGGTGGTGTGTGCGTTGGGCGTCATGTTAGTGGGTGTGTTGGAAGGGATCATCATTGCTGTGATACTGGCAGTGATACAATTTTTTGAGCGTTCCTGGCGGCCGTATACGGCCGTGTTGGGCAAACCGGCGGCGATTGATGGCTACCACGACATCACCCGTTACCCGGAAGCGGCCCAAATTCCGGGCCTGTTGATGCTGCGTTGGGATGCGCCGCTTTTCTTTGCCAATGCCAACATTTTCCGCCAGAAGGTGCGGACTCTGGTGGCGCAAGCGCAGCCGAAACCGGTGTGGATTGTGGTGGCGGCGGAGCCGGTAACAGATGTGGACACCACCGCCGCGGAGATGTTGGTTGACCTGGATGAGGAATTGAACGCCAGTGGCATCCATCTGGTGTTTGCCGAGTTGAAGGATCCGGTGAAGGATAAGATGATACGGTATGGGCTATTGGAAACGATTGCCAGCCACCACTTTTATCCCACGCTGGACACGGCCGTTGCCGCTTTTTATGAGGAAACAAAAAGTGATGCGTGATAGGTGATGCGTGACAAAACCCTCACGCATCAGGTATCACACACTAAGGAAAGATTTTATGAACCGAATGTTTAGCTTTATGGCTGGCGCTTTGTGTGGCGCGTTGATTGGCAGTGTGGCGGCGTTGTTGCTGACGCCGGCTTCGGGGGAAGAGTTGAAACATGGGGCAGTGACTCGCTGGCAGACGGCCGTAGACGATGCCCGCACCGCCATGGCCGAAAAACAACGTGAATTGGAAATGCAGTTTAACCAGGCTACACAGGCAAAGGGTGATGGGGTAATGGGGTGATCACCCATTTATCCATTACTTCACCTCTTGTTGATTTAGGGCGCAATGTTGAGCCAATACCTGGCTTCTTCCTCAATGAAGGGGGTTTGAGGCATAATCATCAACACGCCGCCCCCTTTGCCAATTTCTAATTGCCATTGCCCCCGATTGAAACCATCCAGCGCCAGAGGTGTTACCTGTGAGTTTGTTGATTCGGCCGTTTTTTCTTCTATCCACAATACTGACCATTTTTGCGGCAGCCAGCCGCCGGTGAAGACAAAACCTTCGGCCTGCCAGTTTTCTGTTCCCGTGGTAAAGATATTTGTTTCGGGGCTGGTAATGGCGATATCCTTGATAGCAAATCCTTGTTCGGTGATGCCAGAATCTGTGATGACATCAAAGCGAAGCTGGATAAGTTGGCCGGAGTAGGCATCCAAAGAGATATTTTCTTTGAGCCAGCCATCTTCTTGGGCATCTGTTTCGGCCGCGCTACGGCCGTTGTAGCCATCACCAATTGGCCCATTGCTGCTATGTTCCGGGGTGAGGATTTCCCATGTCTGGCCACCGTCTGCGGAAATGGAGACATAGGCGTAGTCAAAATCTTCTTCCAGATCATACCACACGCTAAATTTGAGCGTGGCCTGGCTGACGGTGCTGAGATCAAAGAGGCCGGTCAGGTGAGCATTCATTTCGTCAACAGCAGGGGCATACCAAAACGGTTTATCGGTAGGGTCAAGATTAGCGTTAATAAGGGGCACGGCCGTATCCCCGGCAAAGGAGACCGTCACTGGCCCGCGCAAATCGTTCAGGTCAATGTAATGCACGCCAAATTGTTCCACTGTGTCCACCACATCCAGCATCTCGTCTGGAGTAACTTTGTTTTGGAAAGACGGCCGCTGTAAATGGAGACTTCGGTAAAAGTAACGGCCGTCTCCTGTTGTTTCGTCGCTGCTGTTATCCAGATAATTGGCCGCCGCCCAATTGGCTGTAAACTGCTCCAACGAAAGGTCGGGCACAAACCCTTGCAACACGGCATACACACCGGCCATGTCATTCGCTGGGTGACGCGCCAGTTCTTGTACGGCCGTTTCTCCCAACTGCTCCCATATATAAACAAGGAATAGATACGCGCCAGCATAATGGGCATACACGAGGTCATCATCATAGGCCCAACTGTTGAGGCGTGTTTCCGGGTTTTCCAGGTAATCTAACGTTTCGGCCGTGTCGGTAAACCCCAGATATATCTCAGCCAGTTGGGACAGCCCTTCATTCATCCAGGCTGCTTCACCAGGATCAACATTCCATTGGATGAGATGCTGCACTTCATGAACCAGGGTGGCGTAATACAAATCCTCACCCAGCGCCAGTTCGCCCATATTCAGGTAGATAATTTCCTGTTCATTGGAGCCAGGGGCGATGCTTGCCGGATATTCATCATCGCTGCGAAAATAGCCTAATTCATCAGAAGCGGAGTGGCTGATGTGTAAGACAGAGAAATGGGGTTCGTTGTCTATCCCTGGCTGCCAGAGCTGCCCAAACAAGTTGGTCAGTGGCCCATAAAACTCTGTTTCAAACCGATTTGCCGCGGCAATGAGTTCTGCCTGGTTAAGGTTCAGGCCCTCTTCTACCCAAAAGTAGGTATGTTCGGTCACGGCCGTTAAGGTGGCCTCCGTTTCATCAACACCATCCTCTGTATCAATCAGGAAGGTCTGGCTATCGCCCGGTTGGTAGGCAGGGGCGGTCATGGTGCGGGAGCCGGTATAACCATTCAGACGCACGGCCGTTTCATACCGGTCATGCGCGGGATAATCGGTAAGGTAAAACTGGCGCAGGTCGGCTTCAGCCTGGGCCGGCACGGTGATCTGGATTATCTGGGCCGGCACGGGCAAATTAAGAGCAGGTATGGCCGATGCCACATCGGCCGATGTGGCATCGGTGGGGGTTTGTGGCAGGGGAACGGCCGTAGCTGTATCCAGCGGCATTTTTTCAATAGGTGCAACTGTGGGAAGTGGCTGAGGCGTGGCCGTATCATTGGCGCGGGAGGCGACACTGGTGGCGGCCATGTTGGCGGCCGTTTCGGTTCTGGTCGCATCGGCCGTCTGCTCTTCACGGAATTGGGTGTAAGCATAATACCCACCGCTAAGACCTGCCAGCGCCACGCAGCCTATACACAAGAATAGAAGCAGACAACCACCCGCCAGCCACCACAGCCAGGGCTGGCTGTTCGGTTCAGGATCAGAAAAAGAGGATACACGTATAGGGTCAGTCATGTGCCATTCGGTAAGCCAGAAAATTTGCCTTTGTCATGCTGATGGAACAGGTAAAGGCGGCCGTTACACCAGCATGATTGAAGAATAACCCGGTAACTCTGCCTGTCCATAGGAAAATCAGGGCTACTCCATGATTCTTATTATACTATCACGGCCGATCTCCACACCCACCGCCAGGCACATGGCCGTATCTGGGCAGAGCCTGGGTGCCCATGTTACAATCAATTGCATATTGCACACCGCGCTTCAATAAAACATTCCATAATCAAGCACGGCCGCCCGGTTATGCAGCGTGTTGTGAATAGAACGCAACCGAACCGGATAACCTGGGTTTTGAATGGGTAGCTTGTCTCCTACAATCCATCGCCATCAGCCCCATCAGGTTGGTGGTGACAAAGGGAACACGCAAACGACACCCCACTGGTTGAGGAACATGATGAAATATGCACATATTGTTGGTTGGGGCAAATATGTACCCGACCGGATTCTCACGAATCACGATCTCGAGCGGATGATCGAAACGTCCGACGAATGGATTGTCCGGCGCACAGGCATCCACGAACGGCATATTGCCGGAGAACGCGAAACAACAGCAACCCTCGCCTTTGAAGCGGCCGCACGTGCTCTGGCCGTCGCCGACCTGCACCCCTCGCAGGTTGAACTCATCATTGTCGCCACTTCTACTCCCGAGTATATCTTTCCTTCCACCGCCTGCCGTGTACAAGATTATCTGGGGGCCGTTAAGGCGGGGGCGTTTGATCTCGGCGCAGCTTGTTCCGGGTTTGTTTATGCCCTGGATATGGCTGCGCAGGCGATTGCCACTGGTTCAGTGCGGAATGCTGTTGTCATTGGCGCAGAAACGATGTCGCGGGTATTGGATTGGGAAGACCGGGGTACGTGCGTTTTGTTTGGTGATGGTGCAGGAGCCGTGGTATTGAAAGGAAGCAGTATTCCCGGAGGTGTTTTGGCCTCCACCTTGCGCTCTGATGGGTCAGGCGGTGATTTGCTCAGTTTACCGGCCGTTTACCACAACCCCGTACCCACATTAGGGCCGGAATACTTTCACAATGGGCATAAACGCAATACCATCGCCATGGACGGCCGTCAGGTCTTCCGCTTTGCCACTCAGGTCATTGCCGATTCTGTGCAGGAAACGTTGCGCAAAGCAGAAATGAGCCTGGAAGATGTAGACCTGATTGTGCCTCACCAGGCGAATACTCGCATCATTGAAGCGGCCGCCAAACGGTTGAAAGTGCCCGAAGAACTGTTTTATACCAATGTGCAATGGTTAGGAAACACCTCCGCCGCTTCCATTCCCATTGCCCTGTGTGATGCAGTGAAAGACGGCCGTCTGCAACCTGATGATAATGTCATTTTTGTGGGTTTTGGTGGGGGGCTAACCTGGGCTGCCTCGCTGGTGAAGTGGAATGTAACGCCGCCCGATGTCTCCTTGCCACGCCGGGAATGGCGACGCGCCCGCTATGTGTATGCACGCGGCCGTTCCAAGATGAAGCGGTACGGCCGTCGCTTTGGGGCCTGGATTGGTGGTTCCCCCACCCCTGATGCCGCCCTCAAAGATAGTGAAAAGAAGCCGCGCGATAATGAATATTGAGAATGTCGTGGCTGGTAGTTGGTGGTTTCTGGCTGTGGTTTGCGTCGGCCACCAGCCGCTAATCGCCGTTACCAGAGAGAAATAGATGGTAAAAATCTTCATCAAAATTGTTATTAACATGGTCGCTTTACTGGCGGCCGCCGCGTTGGTGCCCAACATCTATTTGACCGACCAATGGGTACAACTGGCTATCGTGGCAATTGTGTTTGGTCTGGTGAATGCATTTGTACGGCCGTTGGTCAAGCTGCTCACATTGCCCATCACCATGGCCACCCTCGGCCTTTTTACACTGGTCATTAACACGCTGATGCTCCTGCTGGTCAGTTGGCTCAATGTTGGTCTGGAGTTCACCGGGAGCAGCGTGGTTCAAAACAGCCTGGCAGCTTTCTTAGCCAGCATTGTGATTACGATAGTGAGTACCTTGTTAAGCTGGTTCTTGCCGCATGATTAAAGGATAGCTGGCGGTTTGTACCGGCCACCAGCCACTACCCCCCTCCCCTAAAAGAGCCATATCCTGCTGCTCATCCAGGCATGTCAGGACTAAAGTCCTAATGTTGTAGTATGACAACAAAGATACCCTTTGCTCGCTTTACACCCTTTTGTAAACGTGTTATACTCCGCTTTACAACATTATGTTACGTCAAGTTAATAACCTGCTCTGCCAGCAGTGCCGGGCAAGGTAGGTGTAACCGAAAATGGAAGAGTTGCAGGCACAAGAAGCATTTTTAGATGAGGTAGCCACAGCCGTGCGCGACCGTGGCTGGCAAACGCCTGTAACAACACTGCTGGAAAGCGGGCAACCTTTTCTGTTTTTGGGCGAACAATTATTGTGGCTGGCTCAACCAGCACTCTCTTTATTGATACCCTCTCATTTGGTCAGGCAACTCGCACAGATATTGGCAGAGCCAACGGCCGTCCAGGCACTGGTTGCCCGGTTAAACACAAAAGAGGCAAATCAGATATGACCCCACTGATCACGCTGGGTATTATTGCTGTATTCGCTGTGCTGTTGCTCTTATTACAACGCAGCTTGCAGGCAGGGCGGCCGGTGGCGTTACGGCCGTTACCTGCATTGGATGGAATCAAAGGGCAACTCGGCCGCGCAATTGAAAGCGGCAGCCCCGTGCATATGACGTTGGGGCAGGCCGGGCTGGTGAACCAGGCATTGCCCACCTCCATTGCCGCCCTCCACATTCTCGACCAATTGGCCGTTGAAGGCTGTGCCAACAGCACCCCACCGATGGTAACAGTCGGCGATGCTACGTTACTTCCGGCCGCGCAGGGCAGCCTACGCCGCGCCTTCCAGGAGGCCGGCCGCAGTGGTGAATTTGCGCCAGAACAGGTCCAATTTGTTGCCCCAGAAACCACTTCGTTTATATATGCCGGTGGTGCGGCCATGTTATTGCAGCAAGACCGGGTAACAGGTAATATCGCCGTGGGACGTTTTGGGCCGGAGCTAACCCTCATTGCTGAGGCAGCCAATAACCGCCGCCTGGAACAATTGCTAGGCACCGATGATCCAACAGCATTGGCTGTAGCCACAGCCTTTAGTCAGCATGTATTAGTGGGTGAAGAATTGTTGGCGGCTGGCGCTTATCTAGCCAACGATTCAGGGCGACTGGCAACCTTGCAATTGCAAGACATTATTCGTTGGATTATAGCCAGCGCAATTGTTATATTGGCAGTGGTCGAGGGTCTTTTTTAGGCCATGAGCAGAGCAAAAGAAGCAATACCCGTTATCATTGCCCTCTTTTTTGGCTGGCTTACGTTGCTCGGCCTGGTGTTTGATCTGCCACCAGTAGTGACAAACCTGACACTGGGTTGGGCCGGTCTGGTGGTGGCATTTGCATTGGTTCTGGGGGTGTTAAATTTGTTCGCCGTGCATGTAAATCGGGCTGTCAAAAAGAAGAATGGGTACAGTCTGGTTCTTATCCTTAGCATGATTACAGTGTTTGGTATCGCCTGGGCAGATCGGCGGGGCATTACCGAAGACGGATTGGCTTATTATTTCGACTGGATCCAGGCACCTTTGGAAGCAGCGTTGGCCTCGTTGTTGGCCTTTTTCTTGTTGTTTGCCGGATTCCAGTTGATAAAACGGCAGCGCACAGTGTGGTCTATGCTGTTTGTACTCACGGCCGTCCTGGTGTTGGTAGCCGATGTGATATTGGTAACACCATGGGCCCCACCTGTGGTCAATGAGTGGTTGAGCCGCATGGAAGATGTGATTCGCAATGTAATTGTGGTGGCCGGTGTGCGCGGTTTGCTAATTGGAGTGGCATTAGGTTCCATTTTGCTGGCAGTGCGTATGCTTATAGGATTGGAACGGCCGTATAACAAATGAGCCAGGAAATTGTCTGTAAAGAGTGTGCTTTTACAAACCCGGCCGGCAGCAAGTTTTGTAATAACTGCGGGGCAAAATTACCCCTGGGTACACACATCATTTGCATCAATTGTGGCACATCTAACACCATTGACCGTATTTTCTGCGACCACTGCGGCACGCGCCTGATGCCCGAAGAGCCGCGCTCCGAAGCAAAAGCCAAGGATGAACCGGCAGCCCCCATCAAAGGGGCTTTTTCGTTACCCGCCCGCCGCCCGGGTGAAACCGGCGACCTGGACCCCCGCAAAGTGCCCGATTGGCTCAAAACAGGCAAAACAGGAAGTGAGCCTGACTTTGATGATTTGTCTGACCAGGATTTGCCGCGTATTGAAGAGCTGACGCGCAAACAGCATACAGATGATTTGCCAGAATGGCTGGTGGACGACGAAGATTCTGACCCTATTATTCACGCCCCTACCATTATCTCGACAGAGTTTTATAAGGATTTACTAGGGCGAACGGATACACCTACTCCACGCACAGATGATCTCTTCTCCGAGGAAGAAGCCGATTTACCCGATTGGCTGGCAGACGCTGGTGGTGCTTCTGGCAAAACAAAAACCACAACTGAACCAGGCGAACTGGATTGGTTATCAGAGAGGCAACAAGAGCCACCAAAAACGACACCCCCCTCTACACCTCCCCCTGCAGAATCGGATAAAAGCCTCACCAGTTGGTTATCAACCCCTCTGGAAGATGAAGAGGAGGATGAATGGCAGATACCCCAAAAACCAACGGCCGATAGCCTGACTTCCTGGTTATCTCAGGATATAGAACCACCGCCAGCCACAGACACTCGTGATAGCCTGACCAGTTGGTTAGCTGAATCGCCTGAAAAAGCGGATGATGATTGGTCGTTGACGGCCGAACAAAGCCCCTCTGACCTGACCGACTGGCTGCACACCGGGGAGGAACCCCCTTCATCCTCGCCTGATGCCATACGCGACAGCCTCACCGATTGGCTCTCTGATTTTCAGGACGACGAGACATTAATCGAAGACAAACCGGCCACATCTGACGCCGGGCGGCTGACGGCATGGTTTGCGGAACAAACTGAAGCGCCAGAAGATGAGATGGCGGCCGCTGCTGCAGGGCAACACAATCTAACAGATTGGCTGGCTGATTTCCCTGAAGAGGAAAGTGAAGAATCCTGGGGAGAACCCACCCCTGGCACTTTAGAGGCTGGCCGGTTAACGGCGTGGTTTACCGATGCGGCCGCAACGCCAGAAGAACCAACAGCGCCAGTGAGTGAACCAGAGCCAGATGGCTCCGCCAGCTGGCTCGATTATTTTGCGGATGACGATGAAACGGCCGAACCATTCCCCGTAGTGGAAGAAGCCGATTCTGGTGGGCTGTCTGCCTGGTTGTTTGATGCCAAAAATGAACCGGCTGACGATGATGAAGTGGCAGAGACGGCCGTCGCTCCCGCCAAAGAAGAGTTCCGCCTTACTGGCTGGCTGGATGAAATAGAAGACACCGAAGATGGCGCTGCATCTGATTTACCGCAGCCAGCCTTTGGCGAAGCCTCACGGTTAGCAGCCTGGTTTAGTGGTAAACCCGCCGAGGCAGAAGAAGAGCCAGAGCAGTTCGGGTGGCTGGAGGAGCCAGAGCTACCAGCGGCCGCTTCGGCGCAGCAAGAACTTCCCAGTGACTTGCAGTGGCTGGATGAAACCGAAGAAGAGCTATCCTCTATTTTCCAATCGCAGCCAGGCATTGCCGATGAGCTACCTGACTGGCTGGCTCATGTAGCTTCTTCGGCAGATTTAATCATGCCAGGTACAGATGCGGCTCAGGCCGATAACCTGGAAGATATTTTCAAGACTGAACGAAAGGCGGCCGCTTCTGAGATTGATTTCTTGCGCCAGACTGGCAGTCTGTATCTGGATGATGAGATGATGCAAAAACTGCGGTTGGGCGATTCGGAGGCCGAAGATGACGCCTTTATGGAGAGTATCTCCTCTGATGAGCCCGATTGGCTGGCAGCGCTGGCGGCGATTGGCCCGGATGATCTGAGTATGCTGGACAGTGAAGAAACGGCCGTGTCCTCCTCCCTGGCAGACGACATGACCATTATCCAGCCCCCCACAGAAACAGTGGTTGACGAAGACGAAGATTGGATTTCGGAAGACCCATTTGCCGCAGTTGCTCAGGGGGATGAACTTCCAGCCTGGATTAGCCAGCTAGACGCCACTGCACCACTGCCTGACCTGGAAGATGAAGAGGGTGAACTTGTACCCAGTGATCAACTACCAGATTGGGTAGCCAGTATGCGCCCCGCGCAGACGGGTGGCGAGAGCGCCTTAACCAGCGTCTGGCGCGACAAGACACCCGAAACATTGGCTGGTGTGCCGGAAGAGTTAGCTGGCGCTGATTTACCGAATTGGCTGCAAGATATTTCCCGCGATACCCATGATGCGCCAGCCATTGCCATGCCAGCCGATACTCAGCTGGCCGATATTCCTGATTGGCTCCAACCAGGACTAACGCTGGACGCGGCCGACGCCGATTTTCTGGCAGACAGCCAGACGGGTTCGCTGGACATGAGCGGAGTCAGCGATGAATGGAGTGCTATTCTGGATGATTTACCGCCGGCCGTGCCGCTGCAAGAATTGCTGCCAAAGGCAGATATTCCGGCATGGGTTATGGAGCTAAAACCGGTAGAACTGACCGGGGAAGCTCCGCGTGCGCAGATAAGCGGGCCGGAAGAGTCGTTTGGGCCGTTGAGTGGGCTGCGGGGCGTGGTGACAGTAGAGCCGGTGATAGCCTTGCCGCGTGTGGCGGACCCCATTGAGCAATATGTGGTAAGCCCTGAACAAAGGCAACAGGTGGAATTGCTGCGTCAGCTTGTGGTAGATGGGCAGGGAAAGGCGCCGGTGACAACACGCCAGGCCGGACGAGATGTTTCGGGATTGATACGGCCGTTGTTTGTGGTTGTGACGGTCCTCATGGTTATTTTGGGGCTGCAAGGCGAGATTCCGGTAAATGTGGCCCGGTTACAGCCAACGCCTGCTCTTACCGGGGTGGATACGGCCGTGCGCCAGGCCGCCGGTAACACGATACTGGTTGCTTTTGAGTATTCACCGGCTATGGCCGGTGAGCTGACTCCTGAAGCGGAAACGCTGCTTTCGCAGTTGGCCGAAGAGCAAACAACCATACTTACCCTGAGCCAGTATACAACGGGTGTGGCGTTGGCGGAAGAAGTGGCCGGATCGGTGGCGTTGGATACTACGGCCGTGCCTTTAGGGTATTTGCCCGGTGGCGCAATTGGTTTGCGGCGGTTGGGTGAATGTCTCAATTTAGATGCCAATTGTGACGCTATGTTTGGTGTACCTTTAACGGCCAGCCAACAATCAGCCCTGGATGATGTTTCGCTGGTTGTGGTGCTGACGGCCGACCGGCAAACACTGGTAAATTGGGTAGAGCAGGTGGGCACTCCCGCCGGGCGGCCGATCATTGCCGGTGTGACACAGGCATTGGCCCCGTTGGCCCTACCTTACTTTGATACCGGGCAATTGTCCGGTGTGTTGAATGGTATTCCGGGCACGGCCGTTTATCAGCAAACCTACTTCCGCAACAATCAGATAACCGACGCCCGGCTGCTGTTTAACGCCCAGGTTGCAGCTCAGATCGTGGTGGTGGTGGTGCTCATTTTGGGCGCACTTATTTATTTGATTACGGGCGTTGTGGCCCAACGTCGGGCGAAATAGCTATGCTCTCGAATTCAGACCTCATTGGCGTAATTGTGGGATTGTTCCTGACGCTGTGTATTTATAGCTATCTCTTTATTGGTGATAGATTCCCTTATCGTCTGGCGATGCACATTTTGGTGGGGGCCAGCGCGGCTTACGCGGTGGTTGTTGTGGTGCGGCAGGTATTCGAGCCGGTGTATTACACCATTGCAAAGAGTCCTGGCCCGGCTGATGCTATCTATTTGCTGGTTCCTATCTTGCTGGCGCTTTTTTTATTGCTCAAACGGTTACGGGCAACCAGTTGGGTGGGGAATACAACATTGGCGCTGCTGGTAGGGGTGGGAGCGGCCATCGCCTTTCTGGGAGCGCTCACCGGTACACTCTGGCCGCAACTAACCGGCACATATGCCGATAGCACCAGCCCGGTGCGCGGTATTGTGATTGCTGTGCTGGCCGCACTGACGCTGTTGTCGTTTCAATTTACTACCTTTCGGGCCACTGGCCGGGGGGCATGGGAACGGGTCTATTGGCAGCGGGGTATTGTGTGGGTGGGCCGTGCCGTGTTGATGATTACATTGGGGGCCTTGTTTGCCGCGCTTATCAATACAAGTTTTATTTTGTTAGCTGACCGGATTTATTTCTATATGCAAATGCTCAATCCATAACTATGGCCGATTCGGAAGAAAAGCCCATCCAGGAAGCAGACGACCTGGAAAAATCATACATTCTGGTGGATATTGGCGTCACCAATACGACCGCTGTTTTGGTGGATACGGTAGAGGGGCATTACCGGTTGGTGGCGCGTGCTTCGGTGCCTACAACGGCGCGGCTGCCCTGGCTGGATGTGGCGATGTGTGTGCAGCAGGCTATCGGCCGTATTTCAGAAATTACGGGGCGGACGTTGCTGAATGAACGGGGTATTCTCATTCGCCCGCCTCGTAAAGATGGGTCTGGCGTAGATTATTTTGCGATGGTTGTCAGTGCGCCGTCACCGCTAAAAACCGTCTTGGTGGGGCTGTATGATGAGATGAGTCTGGCGAGCCTGCGAAAAGCGCTACGCACAATTTATATGCAGGAGGTGGAGGTTGTTAGCCTGGCGGACACGCGCCCGGAAGCAGAACAGATTACGGCCGTTATTCAAAGCCGCCCCGATTTGATTGCTATTGCCGGGGGCACGGATGGGGGCGCGGAAGAACGCTTGATGCGGCTAGTTGAGGTAGCCGTTGTGGCGGCTATGGTGCTGGCAAACAGCCAGATGCCACATATTGTGTATGCGGGTAATTTGAAACTGCGCGAACAGGTGCGGGCGCTGATGAGCGAGAATGCCCATCTGCACATGGCAGATAACATCCGCCCCGACCTGCAAACGGAACAGTTGGAGGATGTGATAAGGCTGGCCGGTGAGTTATATGAAGACATCAAGATTCAAAACTTGCCCGGTATCCATGAAATAAGCGAATGGGCCAGCTTCCCCACCTTACCGGCCGCGCGGTCATTTGCCCACATTTGCCACTATTTTGCCGGGCAGGGGGAGCAGCGAGTAATGGGTATTGACCTGGGCAGTAATAACACAACCCTGGTTATGGCTGAGGCGGGTAATGTGCAGTTTTCGGTGCGGACGGATTGGGGCATGGGCGAACCTATTGCCAATTTGTTACGCCACGCGGCCGTGGAACATGTTGTTCATTGGCTGCCGGAAGAAGTGGAAACGGCCGATGTGGAAAACTATCTCTTCAATAAATCCCTTTATCCACAAACAATCCCCCTGACGGAATCAGAGCTGCACCTGGAACAGGCGGCCGCACGGGCGGTGTTGCATTGTGCTTTGCAGGCAGCGGCCGTTGAATGGAATTGGGTACAACCGGGCCATCATCTGCATCTGCCTTCTTTTGACCGGCTGCTCGTGCATGGGGCCACGTTTGCCGGGGCGCCACGCCCAGGGCAGGTGATGCTGTTGCTTTTAGATGCGCTTCAGCCAACCGGGATTTTTTCTGTAGGGCTGGATCAATATGGGGTTTTGCCCCCTTTGGGTGTATTGGCGGCTGAACAACCGCTGGTGGTGGTGCAAACGTTGGCTGCCGGTGTGCTTTCGGAACTGGGATGGGTGATTGCGCCGGCCGGTAAAGGGCAGCCGGGGAAAAAGGTGCTGGATATTGTGATTGAGTCATCGGCTGCCCGGTTTGAAGGAGAAATTGAGTTTGGCAAGATTGAGGTATTTCCCATTCCTCCAGGCCAGGAGGCGCAGGTGTCGGTAAAACCAACCGGCCGTTTTGATATTGGCTTTGGCTCCGGCCAGGGAAAAACGTTGAAGTTGAAGGGCGGTGCAGTAGGTGGATTAGTGATTGATGCCCGTGGACGGCCGTTGGCCTTGCCGCGCGATGCAAATGAACGCCGTAACCTGATGCGCAAATGGCAGTGGGACCTGGGTGGTTGAGACAAAATCAAGACCTGACATCTCTACCCGATTGGTCAGGTTCAAGGATCACGATGGAACATTATTCGCGCACAACCATTATTCAACCGCATATGAAGATTCGCCGTGAACGGGTGCTGCCCCAAAGCGGTGAAGTAGTGGTTGGGGTTGGTAATGAGGTGACTCCTGGGCAGACAGTGGCACGCACACCCATGCAAACGCTCTTTGCAATTGTGGAGGCCAGCCAGGTTTTAGCTGTTTCCCCAGAGAAGGTCAGCGAGTTGGTGCAGGTGGAAAAAGATTCGCTGGTGGATGAGGGCACTGTGTTGGCAGAGCGGCGAAAGGTGGTGCGCTCACGGCAAGCGTTATCTCCCGTTGCGGGCCAGTTGTTTGATGTGATTAACGGCCGTATTTTTATCCAGCAAACCTCAGATTGGGTGGAAACACGGGCGATGGTCTCCGGCCGTGTGGTGAGCTATGTAGGTGACAGGGGGGTTGTGATTGAAACCTATGGCACCTTTATTCAGGGTGTGTGGGGGTCACGGCTAGAAGGGTATGGCAAGCTGAGAATGATGTCTCGCAGCAATAGCGGCTTTTTAGCCAGAGACCAGCTAACTAATGAGGTTGGCAAACATATTCTGGTTGTCGGCCGTATCGAACATTTAGAAGTGCTGCATCTGGCCCAAGAAATGGAAGTGGCCGGCCTGATTGCGGGCAGCATGTCGGCGGAATTGTGTCTGGCGGTTAGTGGATTGAGTTATCCCATCATCCTGACGGATGGGGTGGGTAAACACAACATGTTGCCTGCTATTTTTTCTCTGCTGCAACAAGCAGAAGGGCGCGAAGCCTCTCTCTTTGCCAACTATGATGCCAGCCGGGGACAACGACCAGAAATTATTATCCCCGAAGCCGCTACCCCTACCAGCGAAGCAGTGCAGGCAAACAAGCCGCTGCAAATAGGGCAAAAGGTGCGCCTGACACGGCCGCCATATGCCGGGCAACTGGGTGAAATTGTCAAAATGTACGGATTGTCACAGGTGTTGATGACAGGAGCGAAAGCGCAAGGTGTGGATATCCGTCTGGCCGATGGGCATGTGGTCTTTATGCCATACGCCAATCTGGATGTCATTATCTAAAGGTCATTAGTTTTCTTGGATGTTAAATGGAGGCAACCAATGGAAGATGAATTCATGGAAGATGAGTATCTGGTAGAAGAAGAAGGGGGGCCGTCTGGTAATCGGCCGTTTCTAATGGCTGCAGGGGCATTGATTACCGTGTTTATATTGGTGGCGGCCTGTGCGCTGGTTCTGTTGATGATTAGCAGCACCAACACAACTAATTCATCCACGGCGGCCGCCATTGAAACACAAAATGCCATCACACTGGTTACAAATGAAGCGGTGGCCCAATTTATTGCCGAGACTGAAACGGCCCAGGCTGCGCCACCAGCAGCAACTGAACCACCGCCCACGAACACCAATACGCCAACGGCCGCCGCCGAAACCCCCGAACCCACCAGCACCAAAGTGCTAGGCTCGGTTGAAGGCGAAGAGGGCAACGGCGCAGGCGCTGGCAGCGGGGCCGAGGCGACGGCCGCTGTGGGTGAAGGCACCGCCATTGCTGAAAGTGGTGATGGTGTAGCAGGTACCATTATTATTGGCACGGCCGCCGCTGAGAGCGGTGGTGCCGGCTCTGGTGATGCTGGCAGCAGCATAGGAAACACCGGCAGCGGCGCCGGCAGCGGCGCCGGCAGTGGTGCCAGTAGTGGCGGCAGCAGCGGTGGCACTGTGGTCGCAGGCAGCACCGCCACATCGGCTGCAACAACCTCTCAAACAGATTCATTACCACAAACAGGCCTGGAAATCTGGGCGGTCGGCCTGATTGGGTTAGCGTTGGTTGTCGTTTTGTTTGTAGCCCATCGTTTGCGCACAAATCAGTAAGCAGTCGGAAGAATCCCAATCAGACCATACAGTAAACAGATGGCCTGATTGGGATTTATCGCTTTCTATAGAGCTGTTTTTTTTAGGCTGTGGTTGTGCCAGCGTCTAATTTTGTTACCCTTTCGTTTCCCCTGACAAATAAACCTCTTTGGCTGTGGGTACTATATTCCCGTAAAGTCCCTCTCTGGCTTATGTTATAATCGCCCACATGACAAACCGTAAAATTACCATCCTCATTGTTGAAGATGATGTTGACATGCTAAATGGCATTGCCGACGCTCTGGAAGCGTACCCATCCGGGTATGAGCTGCACATTTTGAAGGCCGGCGATGGTCAGGCTGCTCTGGCATTGATGGCCGTTCATTCGGTTGATTTGATTGTGTCTGACATTATGATGCCTCATATGGATGGCTTTGAGTTTTTGCGCTATGTACGACAGAATCCTGACTGGACACACATTCCTTTTATTTTTTTGACGGCGCGGGGCAAAGAAGTGGATATTCGCAACGGCCGTTTGAGTGATGCCGATTTGTATTTGACCAAACCTTTTGTGATGGGTCAGTTGGCCGAGTTGATTCAAACGCAGTTGATCCGCAGTTTTGAAAGGCGAAGGAGGCGGGAGCAAACGCTGGAAGTATTGAAGAAAAACATGATGCAGATTCTAAACCATGAGTTTAGAACACCACTGACCTATGTGACAGCCTATTACGATATGCTGGACCAATACTTAAAGAACCTGGAAATGAGCCAGGTGAGCCGAAATTATGGCGAGTACTTGCACGGTATTCTGACAGGTTGTGTGAGGTTAACGAACCTGGTAGAGGCGCTGCTTCAGGTGATTGATTTGCGCAGTGGGGCCATGGAGCAACAGTTCCGGCAGCAGCGAGGATGGGTGGATGATTTGAATGGGCTTGTTCAGGAGGTAATTGAGGCTCAACGGCCGTTTGCCGATCAAGAAAACGTACTGGTGCAA
The DNA here is from genome assembly GCA_964581605.1 of uncultured Ardenticatenaceae bacterium. Classification (GTDB taxonomy): domain Bacteria; phylum Chloroflexota; class Anaerolineae; order Promineifilales; family Promineifilaceae; genus CAADGU01. Next base: position 23,928 of record CAZOPF010000049.1, on the reverse strand, counting down.
TTTGAGCCAGCGGAAAATTTGCCCGGCCTATGGGGTGACAAGCAGATGCTACGCACGGCTTTTGCCGCGTTGCTTAATAATGCCATCAAGTTTACAGCGCCGGTAAATGGGCGTGACCACCTGGTGAAGGTGCATACCTTTGCCCAAGGGCACGAAGTGGGTGTGGCTTTTATTGATACCGGTCTGGGAATTCCCCCAGCCAACCATCGGCGTATTTTTGATTTATTTGAGCAATATAACCGGGCGCTGATGGAGCAGCAGGGGACCGGTATGGGGCTGACGATTGCCCGCGAGTTGGTGCAGTTGCATCACGGCCGTATCCTTTTGCAAAGTGAGGAAAACCAGGGCAGCGTTTTTACGGTGATGCTGCCGGCTGGCGAATCTGAAAGCGGGTACCGGGCTGCCCCAACCAACGGCCGTTTGCCAGCCACCTTGCTCCTGGTAGAAGATGAAGAAAATTTGTTATATGGTCTGGCTGATTTGCTGCTCCTCTTTGAAGGGCGCTATGAATTGACCATACTCACCGCCACCAACGGCCAGGAAGGGCTGGATGTTCTGCAAACCCATCAACCTGATTTGATCATTTCTGACATTATGATGCCCCTGATGGATGGATACCAATTCTTGCGGGCTGTGCGCGAAAATAGCCAGTGGGTTCACATTCCCATTATTTTTCTAACCGCTAAAGGAGAAAAACGGGATGAATATGAAGGTCGCCGGTTGGGAGTTGAAGAGTACATCAGCAAACCATACGAGCCGGATGATGTGTTGAAGCTGGTGGAAAAACGGTTAGACAAACATTTCCACTCACAGGAACAGGTGCAGGCTGGATTTGAAGAATTAAAGCGCGGTATTTTGAACCTGATCACACGGGAAATGATGCAACCGCTGACGGCCGTTAGCGTTCATACCATCAAACTGGCGCAGGGGCTTGAACAGGCGGATTCACCCGAAAAACTTTCGGCTTCTTTAACGGCTATCCAGGAAAGCAGTATACGTTTGAATGACCTCATTAAAGACCTGATTACCCTGGCGGAACTGCAAACGGGCGAAGCCACCGTTTCTTACACCTGGGAAGCCCAACCTATCAATGGGTTTGGCACGGTATTGAATGAATTGAGCCAGGTTTACGGCCGCAAATATGCGCCAGAGACCGTGATAACTTGCCATTTCTCGCCAGACCTTCCGCCCATTTTCGGCAATTCCACCATGCTCGCCGAATGTGTTGAACGCCTGCTGCGGTTTTGCATTTTCCAGGCAGAAACCCGCCCGCCCCTGGCGGTTTTGTCGTTGCAACAGCAGCAGGCAACAATGTGTATTACCGTCACGGCCGCCACCCCATTGCAACCCCAGGCATTTGCTCAATTTCAACAAGTGCTGGCTTCGGATGAAATGAACTTGATTGATTTGCCAGACTTCGTCGCCAGCCTGTATATCATTAAGCAATATGTGACCCTGCATCACGGCCGTCTCTCCGGTCATTCCTCACCAGAAACAGGCTGCGGCTTCACCATTGCCCTGCCCATCTACACACCCGCCTGAACTCACTTGTTCAACCTGATTCCTTGCTTTACAATGGAAACCAATGCCCCCAATGGCGGCTGACAGGAATCAGCCGCACCACAAAACAAAGCAGTTCTTTCATACGTAGATCAGGCAGTTTTCACCATATCGAATTCAAACAATAAGGAGAACATTTCATGGCCTCACTACTGGAAAAAACACAAACCCTCATCCAGGCAAATTTACACGCGATGGTAGACCAGGCATTACAGGCCAATTCCCCGGCCGTTATGAAACAATACATTCGTGATGCGGAAAAGAACCTGGATGATTTGGAAGATGCGGCCGCCACCGTCGGCGGCGAAGTCAAAACGATGGAACGCAAGTACAATGAGTATAAGAAAAAGGGCGATCAGCTCGACCGGAACATTGACATGCTCCTGATGCAAGGCAAATCCGATCTGGCACGAGCGGCTCAAAATGAACTCAATTCCACCCGCCAACTGGAAGAACAATACCACGAACAATGGGTGCGGCAGCAGCGAGAATACGAAGCATTGCTCAATGCCCGCCTCAAACTGCAAGCCAAACTTGTCACCATTCGCCAGGAACAGCAAGAGCTAGAAGCGCTTCTTCGCCTGGCAAAATCCAAAGAAGCGACGGTGAAAGCCATTAAGAGTCTGGATGATCTGGACGGCGTGGGTGATGCTGATATTGCTCGCCTGGGCGAATCCATCCGTTCACGGCTGGATAAAGCTTCTGCCCACAGCGAGATGTACGCCAGCCGGTTAGATACGCAGATGGATAGTGCGCTGGGTAAAGCGGAGCTGGACATTCAACTGGAAGAGCGGAAACGGCGATTGGGGCTGGCCGAACCGGCCACTTATAAACAAGAAGAAGGCGCGGCCGATGAAGCGGCCGCTTCCAGCACAGAGTAACAAACGGCACGGCCGACAATGGCAGACACAGAGGTTGAAAATTGGCTACAGGCAGGGATTACGGCCGTTAAAAACAGCGACCAGGCACAGGCACGCCTGCTTTTCTTAAAGGTTGTAGAGGCCGATGAGGACAATGAAAGCGGCTGGCTCTGGCTGAGTCAGGTAGTCGAAGATGAGGCAGACAAACGCGCCTGCCTGGAAAATGTGTTGAGCATCAATCCCCAAAACGGCGCCGCCCGCCGCATGTTGGCCCACCTGGATCATAGCGACACGGCCGTACCCCTCATGGCCACCTCCCAACCCCAGATCGAGTACCAACAAGACGAAAAGTTTGACGATGTCTGGTCACGTAATGTGCCATTATGTGGTTATTGCGCTGGCCAAATTGCCCCAGAAGATAGCCGATGCCCGGCTTGCGGCCGTCATCTATATGTGCAAATTTACCGTTATGCCATTCCCAGCAGCAGCCTGGTTTTGTACTGGTTTACCCTGACGGCCGTCGCCGTTACCTACGGCGCCCAAATTGGCTACAGCGCACTCACGTTGCAAACCTTTTGGCCGGTTATTACCGGGGCAGCGATGATGATACTGTTGTTGGTTACGGCCGTCTTCCTCTACTTCCGGCAGTATTGGGCCAACATCTTTGCCATTACCATGCTCGCCGTTATTATGCTCATTGGTATCGCCCAACTCCTGATCAATCCAGACCTGAGTATGCTGGGGTTTGACACCCTCGACCCGGCCATTCGCGGCGTCGTTGAACCACTCACGTCGGGTGCATGGAAGGCGATCAAAGGCACGCAAGTGGCGATGGCCGCCCTGACGTTGCTGTTCGCCTTCCGGGCTGCTCCCGATTTTGACCGGGTGCATTACCGGCAAGAAGCGGCCGTTGCCAAAGGGTTGCGCCACGCCAGCGAATATCATGGCGCAGCCCAACGCATGGCTCAGGTGGGGTTATGGGCAACGGCCGTTCTGCACTGGCAGCGGGCCGTGGCACTGGAGCCAACTCGTATCACCTATCAGCGTTATCTGGGCAATGCTTACGCCCGCCTGGGTTTTTATGAACGCAGTCTGGATGTGCTGCAAGCGGCACAGCGGTTAGCCTCGCATCCTGAAAGCCAGGCCGAGATAAGCGGACTTATCCAGAACATAAAACAGCGTGCGCAAACGGCCGCCAGCCCCAAATCGCCTGCCACCAGTTAACACCACCACTCCCTATGGCAAACGAAACCCGCGAAGCACTGGAAAAAAGAGTTCGTAACGCCCTTTTTCAAGAGGCGTTCTTCCGGCCAGAAAGCGCCATACTCATTGCGGCCACCATGCTGCTGACGGCGGCCGCGGCCGTATTTCCCGATGCGGCCGTCATTGGGCTGCTGCCACCAGTTGTCTGGCTGTTAGGGGGCACGGCCGTAGAAGCTGCCTTAGTCGCCAGCAGCCTGACCGACCCTGAATTCAAACGTCAGGTCGTCGCCAAAATGTTGCGCCGCGATTACAAACCGGAAAGCCTGAAAGACAAACAGTTGCAGCAGCGCATGGCTGAAGCCCTCGACTACCGCTCCCGCATTGAAGCCAGCATCAACAATCGAACCGATACCGTTTTACGTGACGAATTGATTGAAACGGCCACCCAGATTGATGACTGGCTGGCCAGCATTTACGATCTGGCGCAGCGCATTGACCGGTATCAGATGGACGCCCAAATTCTGGAACGAGACCGCCAGCGGGCCGAAGAACGGCTTAAACAGTTGCAAAGGGAAACGGCCGTCACCCAAGACCCCGCTGTTAAGGCCCAATTAGAGGAGACCATCGGCGGCTTACAGCAGCAGTTGCAAACTCTGAACAACCTTGAAAACACCATTAAACGGGCCCGGCTGCAACTGGAAAATTCACTCACCCATCTGGGCACCATTTATTCCCAAACCATGCTGGCTGAAGCCAAAGATATTGACCGGGCACGCGCCAAACGCCTGCGCCAGGAAATTGCCAATGAAGTAACCGAATTGAACGACATTCTCATCACAATGGATGATGTCTATTCAACAGAAGCGTTTTGAGTGGTGGCTGGTAGTGGATACCAACCACCAGCCCTCCCCCCTTTCCACAACCAAACATTGGTGAAATCTCTGAAAGGCTTGTCGCTGTTTGTCAAAATGCGTCCCCTTTGGTAACATCCCCCCTTGCAAATTTATAAGAAATGGAGTTAATGCCGCTATGAAGGTGCTGTTAAAGCAAGATGTAGAAAATCTGGGGTATGCCGGAGAAGTGCGTACCGTAAGTGATGGTTACGGCCGTAACTATCTCATTCCCAAAGGGCTGGCGTTGATGGCAACGGCAGGCGCGATGAAACAGGCCGAAAACTGGCGTAAGAAGGCAGAAGCGCATCGCGCCGAGCAGCACCGCGAATATGAGGCCCTGTCCGCTAAAATTCAGGATGTGCGGCTGGTATTCAAAGCTCGCGCTGGTGAAAGTGGCAAACTATTTGGTTCCATTACCACAGCCATGATCGCCGATGGGTTGAATGAGGTGTTAGGTACGGAGATTGATCGCCGCAAGGTGGGTGTGGAACCGCTACGACATTTAGGCGAACACAAAGTAGTCGTGCGCCTGAGCGCCGAATTTCATCCAGAACTGACGGCCGTCATTGAAAGCGAAACCGAAGAAGAAATGGCTCCCGTCGTAGAAATGGCCGTTGCCACCGATGAACCGGCACCCGAAGTTGAAGAAGCCTGAACCGGTTTGTGGGGCACGGCCGTCATCATTCATACACCTGAAAAACAAAAAAGCGGGGTGCCTGTTCGCCCCGCTTTTTAACTGATATGGACGAACTGGGGCATATTTTGCGCGAAGCCCGTGAAACCAAAGGGCTGACCTTGCAAGAAGTCCAGGCGGCAACCCGCATCAGCGGCCGTTATCTGGAAGCATTAGAAAACGGCGACTACGACCGATTGCCCACCCCCGTCCATGTGCGCGGCTTCTTGCGCAACTATGCCCGCTTTTTAGGGCTAGACCCCCAACCCCTGCTCGACCGCTACGAATATGGCCAGGGCAAACGCCCCAAGAAAAAAAGCAATCCCTTTGCCACCCCACAACCCGTCGCGCCCGCCCTTAAAGAGCCACCGGCTGACCAACAATTCTTTGAGCCAGTTAACATGGAAGTGGACGCCGGGTTCAGCCGCCGCTCTGGTGGCCCCCGCTCAGACACCATTTTGCGGCTGGTCCTCATTGCGGCCCTCATTGGTCTCATCTATCTGGCCGGGCAGCGATTTTTGCCATTATTAACCGGCAATGGCGATGGCTCAGAGCAGTTGACCAATGACATTGAAAATGCTGTACAAGAGTTATTAAACCAGCAAACGCCCACCCCGGAAGCCTCCAACACTCCTGAAGTGGCACCATCTGGCCTGATTACGCCCACCGGCCGTAATGATTTCACCTCTGGTAGTGGCGGCGGCGTTACCACAACCTTGCCCACGCCACCGCCCACCCGCCCACCGCTGCCCGCCACCATGGAAACTATCGTGCTGGAACTGCTCATCTCCGAGCGCACCTGGATGGAAGTGACCATTGATGGCGAGGTGGTCTTTAGCGGCATCGCCCGCCCCACCGACCCCAAGTATGAGTGGGAAGCCAGTGACGAGGCTAAAGTGCTGACGGGCAATGCCGCCGGCATCTTTGTCACCATCAACGGCACCGAACTCGGTTTCATGGGCCAACGCGGCGAATACAAAGAAGAAGTGTGGACGACAACACAATAGAAGAATCGGATAATTGGGTAATTTCGTCATTGAAGCGACCAATTACTCAATTACTTCATTACCCAATTACCCTATGACCCCCACAAAAAAGAAAAATTTCTACCTGCTTAGTTTAGGGTGCAGCAAAAATACGGTGGATTCGGAAAGTATGGCGGCGCTGCTGCAACGGGCCGGTTTTGGTGGCACGGCCGATCCCGACGATGCGTCCGTTCTCATCGTCAACACCTGCGGTTTTATCGAGAGCGCCCGGCAGGAATCTATTGCTGCGCTGCAAGAGTTGGCCGCGCTGAAGCAGAAAAACCAGGTGCTCATTGCCGCCGGTTGCCTGGCGCAGCGTTACGGCCGTGAAGTGGTCGAATGGGTACCCGGCATTGACGGCGTCATTGGCACCCGCCGCTGGATGGACATTGTGCCCTTCATCCAGGAACTACGCCGCCGCAAACGGCCGCAGCCCCTGTATCACCTGCCCGACGAAGCACAAACGGTGGGATTGGACGAACAAGGGGTGTTGCGCACGGCCGTGCAAGGCGCCAGCGCCTATCTCAAAATCGCCGATGGTTGCCGACGGCCGTGTGCCTTTTGCGCCATCCCCCAAATTAAAGGTACACATGTCAGCCGCCCCCTGGCCTCCATCCTGGCCGAAGCCATCGCTCTGCAAGAAACCGGCGTGCAGGAACTCATCCTCATCGCCCAGGATAGCACCGACTACGGCCACGACCTGGGGCTGAAAAACGGCACCAGCCATCTGTTGCGCGAAATTACTAAAGTCGCCCCAGACATCCCCTGGCTGCGCCTGATGTACGCCTACCCCGGCTACGTCACCGATGAACTGATTGAAACCATGGCCTCCCTGCCGCAAATGACCCATTACCTGGACATCCCCCTGCAACATGGCCACCGCGAAACGCTCAAACGGATGCGCCGCCCGGCCAATATCGAATGGGTCTACCAGACGGTGGAAAAGCTGCGCAAAGCGATGCCGGACATCGCCATCCGTACCACCTTTATTGTCGGCTACCCCGGCGAAACGGACGAAGAGTTTGACGGCCTGAAACAGTTTGTGCGCGACCTGCAATTTGACCGGGTGGGCGTCTTCACCTACTCCTACGAAGCCTCCACCCCTTCGGCCACCGTCTCCTGGCAGGTGCCCGAAGCAGTAAAAGAAGCCCGCCGCAACGAGTTAATGGAGTTGCAGCAGTCCATCTCCCTGGCGCGCAATCAGGCGCAGGTGGGGCGGGTGCTGCCCGTCCTCATTGAAGGGGTTGGCGATGATGTGACGGTCGGCCGTACCTACCGCGACGCCCCGGAAATTGACGGCCTGGTCTTCATCCCCGGTGAACTGCCCCCCGGCCAACTCGTGCCCATCCGCATAGATGGCGCGCTGGCTTATGACCTCACCGGGCAGGTGGAGCTACTTTCTCCTATTCCTATAATTGGGTAATCCTCAGCTCGTAACCTTTTGTGTATTGGAATGACCGCGCTGGGGTGTTGTCGTCCTTCTTTGTTTATGTACCAGATGCAATTTCAAATTCGAGGACGGGCTCTTCTAGTTTGAGCAACGGCCGTTGCAAAGCTAACTGTCCCCCTTGCGGATACAGAAGATCGGCCGTTTGGGTATTGAAGTTGGCAATCACCACTTCCTGATTCAGCACCCGCTCCGAGCCATTCTTTTTTGTATTCATGCCCGAGTAGGATTGAATGGGGATGACGTCGTACCCCACATACATCTGGCGCACTTCCGGTACATCATAAGAAGAAAGTAGCCATTTGCACTTTGTTTCTGCCAGCCGGACAGCCAGCCGCCAGCAATTCGAAATATGGTCTAAACCGTAGGGGTGGGACAGGCGGGCCATGTTTTGGTTTTGCACAAAGGAAGTCGTTCCCGCCTGTCTCACCCCGTTTTGCGGCCACATGGGGCGAGACGGCGCGGGCAAAAGGGCCGCTATCAGAGCCAGTTCAACCCCCGCCGTCCCGCCCCTACAATTCATTGATTTCATATTTCGAATTGCTGCTATGGAAGTCAGACATTTTCAGGCTGGAACCCTTGCCAAAGAGTCTGGAACATAGCCCCGCAATAAAGCAGAAACTTATTTTGCAGACCTCTGGCAAAAGGTTTCGTAACCCAGATGAACAGACCAACAAAATGATCTCCTGCTTGTAACAAACTCGTAATTCTTTCCGAACGTCACCTTAATTTGTGTGAGCTACATTCCAGAACGTCACGGCCGTATGGCCTATGATTGATCGGGTTTGTCGTTTGTAGCAGGTGATAAATCGCCTGCTACAACCAAAAACATGAGGAGACGATAGGTGAAAAAGACAATCTACTTTGGGATGTTTATGTTGCTTTTGCTGTTGATGGCGGCCTGTAATGCAGCGGGTGGGGGGGAGACGGCCGTGAGTCAGACCACCACCGAAACCAGCATGGCAGAACAAGAAGACGATATGGCCGGTGAAATGGCCGACCCACACGACGACACCATGATGGAAGAGGAGGAAGGCGAAGAAACCATGGCCGATGATGCCATGATGGAAGAGAAAGAGGACGAGGCCGCCATGTCTGATGAGGCCATGATGGATGACAACAAGGAAGGTGAAGCAGCCGCGTCTGACGACGCCATGATGGATGACGACATGGAAGATGCAGCCATGATGCCCAAACCAACCTGGCAAACCATCCCCCTTACCGATGTGCGCAGCGGCCAAACCTTCACCCTGGCTGACTTTGCCGGGAAGACCGTGTTCGTAGAACCGATGGCCACCTGGTGCTCAAACTGTCGCCAACAGCTAGGTAACGTGGCTGCGGCCCGCGACCAGCTTTCTGCCGAAGAGGTTGTTTTTGTAGCTCTGAGCGTGGAAACCAATATCAGCGATGCGGATTTGGCCGACTACACCGAGCAAACGGGCTTTGACTGGACGTTTGCCGTCGCTTCGCCGGAGCTGTTGCAAGAGTTAGCGGCCATCTTTGGCACATCTGTGGTCAATCCACCGGCAACACCCCACTTCATTATTCGCCCGGATGGAAGTTATACCGACCTGGTGACGGGCATTGAATCACCCGAGGCGATCATCAGCCAACTACAAGAAGCGGGTGGTTAAGAACGTAATCCGTGATGCGTGGGTTTGCCAATTCACGCATCACACATCCTGTCTCGCTTATGAACCAACTATTCGAAGCCTTCCTCCTGGGCAATGCTGCCATTCTCACCAATGTGTGTGTGCTACCGCTGTATCCTGGCCTGGTTGCGTTTCTGGCCGGGAACGCGGCCAATGAACGCACGGCACGGGTTGCCAAATGGCTCGGCTTTTTTGTGCTGGCGGGGGTGCTGAGCCTGATGTTGCTGGTGGGGCTGGTGCTGTATCTCTTCCGGCAATCGTTTGGGGCCATATTGCCCTGGCTGCTACCCATTATTTATGCTGTCGTGATTGTGATGGGGCTGTTGATGCTGAACGGCCGTAACCCATTTGCCCGGTTCACGGCCGTGCAAACCCCCGTCCTGCGCAACCCCTTCGCCGCCGCCTTCGTCTATGGTCTGCTGCTTGGCCCCATGACCCTGCCCTGCGCCGGGCCGTTGGTTGTCAGCGCCTTTTTGCTGGGCGCAGGCAGCTTTACTAACCTGGCGAACAGCATGGCTTACTTCATCGCCTTTGGTATCGGCTTCGGCTGGCCGCTGGTGGCGCTGCCCTTTGCCGCCCTACCCGTGCAGCGCCGCTTCACCCGCTGGACGGGTGCGAATTACCAACTACTCACCCGCCTTTCTGGTGTGCTGCTCATTGCCATTGGCATCTTTGGGCTGGCGGTGGATGTGGCCCCTAATTTGTAAATTACACGTACCCGATTTCTTTGGCGGCCGCCAGCAGCTCTTCACGGAATTGGGGATGGGCGATATTCACCAGCTCTTGCACCCGTTGGCGAATAGATTTGCCATACAGGGAAGCCACCCCAAACTCTGTCACCACATAATGCACATCATTGCGCGTGGTTACTACCCCCGCACCTTCGTTCAGCATGGGCACAATGCGGCTGACTGTGCCACCCTGTGCCGTTGACGGGAAGGCGATGATGGGCAGCCCCCCTTTGGAGCGCGCCGCGCCACGAATGAAATCAATTTGCCCACCCACACCGCTGTAAAAACGGGGGCCAATGGAGTCGGCGCACACCTGCCCGGTCAGGTCTACTTGCAGGGCAGAGTTGATGGCCACCATTTTCTCGTTGCGGGCGATGTTGAAGGGGTCGTTGACGTAGTCGGTGGGGTGCATTTCAATGAGTGGGTTGTTGTGAATGAACTCATACAATCGCTGGCTGCCAAAGAGAAAACCGGCCACAATTTTGCCGGGGTGGAATGTCTTTTGGGCGCAGTTGATAATGCCCTGCTCTACCAGATCAATGACGCCATCGGAGAAGAGTTCGGTATGCACACCCAGGTCTTTGTGGTGCGTCAGGCTGCGCAGCACAGCATCGGGAATGCTGCCGATGCCCATTTGCAGGGTAGCACCGTTGGGGATCATGTCGGCGATGTGCTGGCCGATTTGCAGATTGTCAGCGGAGGTGTCACCCTGGGGGGCTTCGGGCAGGGGGTAATCTACTTCGACGATGTGGTGCAGGCGGCTGACGTGGATGAAACTGTCGCCGAGGGTGCGGGGCATTTGCCGGTTGACTTCGGCGATGATGAGGCGGGCGGATTCGGCGGCGGGTTTGGTGGTGCCTACTTCCACGCCGAAGCTGCAAAAGCCGTGTTCATCGGGCGGGGTGACGGAGATGATGGCTACGTCCAGGGGCAGGATGCCGTTGCGGAAGAGGCCAGGGATTTCGGACAGGAAGATGGGGGTGAAGTCGGCACGGCCGTCTTGCACGGCACGGCGCACATTACGGCCGATAAACAGGGCGTTTACGCGAAAGTTGTCCTGAAATTCCGGCTCCACGTAGGGGGCTTTGGCGAAGGTGAGGATGTGGGTAAGTTCCACGTTTTGCAGGCGATGGGCACATTCCGTAAGTCCTTGTGTGAGGGCGATGGGCACACCCGCGCCGCCCCCCACGTAGAGGCGGTTGCCCGATTGGATGGCGCTGAGGGCAGTTTGTACGTCGGTTACTTTGTGGCGGTAGATGGTTTCCCAGTTCATTTGTTCTCCGGTGTACGGTTATCGGTTATCGGTTATCGGTTGTCGGTGGTAGATGAAAACCGATTACTGTTTACCGTTTACCGATTACTGGCTGGTTTGCCTTGCAGTAAATTGACGCCTTTTTCCAGGGCGGGCAGGTATGCGAAGGCGGCAGGCAAGCCGTGTTCGGCGGCGGCGAGCAGGTAGGGCAAGGCGGAATTGGTGATGGCGTGGCTGGTGGTGCGGGCATAGACGGCCGTCATGTTGGGCACGGCATAGTGAATCACACCTTCAGCCAGATAAGCCGGGTCGCGCAGGGTAGTGGGGCGGATGCCTTCCACACAGCCACCCTGGTCAATGGAGAAGTCCATAATGACCGAACCTTTGCGCATGCTGCGCACCATGTCGCGGCTGATGATCACCGGGGAACGCTGGCCGGGGATAGAGACTGCGCCAATCAGCACATCGGCAAAGGCGGCGGCCCGTTTCAGGTTGTATTCATTGGCGAACATGGTGGTGACACGGCCGTCGAAACGATTATCAATGACACGCAGAGCTTCGATGCTGCGGTCTAACACCGTCACCTGGGCGCCCATGCCCATGCAGGCGCGGGCGGCATTGCGCCCTAACACACCCGCGCCGACGATGACGACAGTCGCTGGTGGCACACCGGCCAGCCCACTGAGCAAAATACCCAGCCCTTCGCCAGCCAATCCTGGCTGGTAACTGCTCAGAAGCTGCCCGGCAATGAGGGGGGCCATACGCCCGGCTACTTCGCTGGCGGGGCGCAGCACGGGGCGGTTGCCGTCTGGTTCTTCGATCATTTCGTAGGCGACGGCCGTAATTTCATGACTTTCCAACGCCTGGCGCAGGTCTGGTGAGGCGACGGAGAGGTGTAAAAAGGAGAAGATGGTCTGGCCAGGGCGGAACAAGGCGTGCTCGTCGGCGCAGGGGCGGGTAACTTTGGCGATGATGTCGGCACGGCCGTAGACCTCTCCCGCCGAATAGACAATCTGCGCCCCAGCCTGCCGGTATGCTTCATCGGAAAAACCGGCACCTACACCGGCCTCGGCCTGCACATAGATGGTGTGCCCAGCCTGTTTCAGAGCTAAGACGCCAGCCGGGGTCAGCCCCACCCGCCGCTCCAGGTCTCGCACTTCTTTGGGTATGCCAATGGTGGTCATAGCAGATTCCTTAAAATTGTGTTTTTGTGTTTGTGTGTTTTAGTGTTTGCGTGCATACCAAAACACACAAACACTAAAACACAAAAACACTTTCTCACGCCCTAGTGTATGCCGGGAGAGGCCAGAGGGTGCATGATGATTGTCACGGGTGAGCAGGCAGAACGTCAGCAGATGGGTTAAAATCGGGCAACCAACTGGAGGAGTGCGGTTATGGAAATAACTTTTCGCCAGGCAGAATGGGCCGATGTGGAAACGCTGGTACGTTTTCATGTGGCTTTGAATGAATTTGATGGCACGGAGGCTGATCCCGTGCGGGCGCGGGCCGGGCTGAAATTGCTTTTAGACCATGAGGAGTGGGGTAGTGTGTGGCTGATTTGCGCCGATGGGGCAGCGGTGGGGTATATGGTGCTGACCTGGGGTTTTAGCGTGGAATTTGGCGGCCGGGATGCGTTTGTGGACGAACTGTACATTGAAGAGGAGTATCGTGGGCAGGGTGTGGGTCGCCAGACGTTGGCTTTTGCGGCCGAGGTTTGCCGGGCGCGGGACATCCAGGCGCTGCACCTGGAGGTTGACCGGGCGAATGTAAACGCGCAGACGGTGTATGAACGGGTGGGGTTTGAGAAGCGGGAGAACTATTTTTTGATGTCGAAACGAGTGGGCGGTAAATAGTGGGCAGTGAGCAGTGGGCAGTGAGCAGTGGGCAGTGAGCAGTAATCCGTTAACTGTTTACTGTTCACTGCTTACTGTTCACTCACGGTTTTCAGACAATGATGGTTTACGAGCAGATTTTGCAACTGTTGGATGAGCAGGGGGTGGCGTATGGGCTGTATGCGCATGAGCCGGTGCGCACAGTGGCGGAGGTGGAGGCGAAGCTGCCGCTGCTGCTGGACCGGATGTTGAAGACGATTGCCTTTCGGCTGCGCGACGGCCGTTACGTATTGGCCGGTTTGCGTGGACATGATCGGTTGAGCTACCCGCTGCTGGCGCGGGCGTTGGGGGTGAATCGGCGGGACGTCACCAGCCTGTCGCCAGAGGCGGTGGCGGCAGAGTTGGGCTTTGAAGTGGGCGGCGTGGGGCCGTTTGCGCTGCGGGCGGATGTGGTGGTGCTGTTCGACGGCCGTCTGGCCGAGAGGGGCACGGTCTATTGTGGCAGCGGCCTGAGTACCGTCACGCTGGCGGTGGATTTTGCCGACTTGCAGCGGGTGACGAGGGGGCGAGTGGTGGAGTTGGTGGAGGACGGTAATCGGTAATCGGTGGTCGGTAATCGGATTACGGCCGTAACTTTTTCCCACTTGGTACGACCTGTTAGTAGAATCGGTGTATAACTGAGGTAGGGAGATTGGAGATTGAAGCCTGGCGATTGCTCAATCTCTAATTTCCAATCTCTAACCACTAGATATAGGAGAAGTGCGTGACAAGTTTAACTGTGGCCATGCCGGCTTATAACGAGGGCGAGAATATCCAGGCGATGATTGAGGATACGCTGCGTGTGGTGGGGCCGCTGGTGGCTGACCTGGAACTGATTGTGGTGGATGATGGCAGCCGGGATGACACGGCGGCAGTGGTGAACCGGCTGGCGGCGGTGCATCCACAGGTGCGGTTGGTGCAGCATGAGGGGAACAAGGGGTATGGCACGGCCGTGTGGACGGGATTGACCAGCGCCACCAAAGACCTCATTTTCTTCACCGACGCGGATCGTCAGTTTGATTTACAGGAAATTGGCAAGATGCTGGCGCAATTGACCAGCGCGGATTTGGTGGTCGGTTACCGCAAGCCGCGCCGTGACCCGTTCATGCGGAGGCTCAATGGCAAGGGGTGGAGTGGACTGGTGACGCTGCTGTTTGGCTACACAGCGCGAGATATTGACTGCGCTTTTAAGCTGATGCGGCGGCCGGTGGTTGACCATCTGCGCGATGAGGTGCAGTCCGGCGGAGCTACCTTTAGCGCCGAATTTCTGGTGCGGGCCAAACGGGCCGGGTTTCGCATTGCCGAAGTGCCCATTCACGGCCACCGGCCCCGTGTGGCGGGCAACCCGACCGGAGCGAAGCCAGCCGTTATCATACGCGCCTTCAAAGAGTTGGTGCGTTTTCGGATGCAGTTGTGGCGTGAGGAGCGGGTGATTGCGCCGCAGAAAGTGGGTGGGGCGGTGGAGATGGGTAATCGGTGAATGGTCATCGGTGAACAGTAAACGGTTATCGGTTATTAGTGAGAGACGGCCATCGGGGGTACGGCCGTCTTTTTGTTTGTTATAATTCGTGCCGATACAAGCAATGGAGTGGATAGTATGTCAGAATATATTGAAATTGAGACGGAACTGAGTGACGACGGCCGTCACCTGCACATTCATACCAATCTCAAACTGGCGGAGGGAGAGCCAGAAATGTATCCCTCTCTTGCAGCAATGGAAGAGGGGTCGCCCGTGGCGCAGGCGTTGGCGGTGATTGAAGGAATTGCTACGCTGCACATTGACGGCCGTGACCTGACCATCACCCGCACCCCGGATACCGACTGGCACATTATCGTCGCCGATGTATCGGCCGCTCTCAAAGACTTTTTCCTCTAAACAATTGACCGTTAACCATTGACCATTAGAAAGCCCTCCCCTGCTCTGATTCTGGCTGTTGTCGCCTTTGGCGTGTTTATTGCCGCCGACGACCTGACCGTCGTTTCCACCATGCTGCGGCAGATCATTTTTGACCTGGAAATTCCGCTGCCGGACGAACTGAACCGGGCGGCGTGGATTGTAAACGCCTACCTGATTGCCTATGTGGTGGCGATGCCTTTTGTGGGGCGGCTGAGTGATCTGGTGGGGCGGCGGGCGGTCTATGTGGGGTCGCTGGTTTTGTTCCTGGTTGGCTCTGTCTGGCTGCCACTGGCCGATTCGCTGCCTGCATTTATTACCGGGCGGGTGCTGACGGCGTTGGGCGGCGGGGCGATGGTGCCGGTGGCCATGGCGGTGGTGGGGGATGTGTATGCTCCAGAACGACGGGCCAGAGCGTTGGGCACATTGGGGGCGGTGGACACGGCCGGTTGGGTATGGGGGCCGCTCTATGGGGCGTTTTTGATCCGCTATTTAAGCTGGCAGTGGCAATTTTACCTGAATGTGCCGCTCAGCCTGCTGGCCATGGCGCTGGCCTGGTGGGCACTGGCCGACTTGCCAAAACCAACGCACCGGGCGCGGATTGATTGGGCGGGCACGGCCGTGCTCACCATTTGCCTCATCGCCCTGAATGTGGCCCTGTTGGGCAGCGGGGATGTGCAGGCGGCCGGTGGATTTGCCGCCCTCAACGAGCCAGAACCTATTAACACCACCTTTTTTTACGCGCTGGCGGCGGTGATGCTTGGGTTGTTTGTATGGATCGAATGGCGACTCGGCCGTCTGAGCGATCTCACCCCTTCACCCCCTCACCCCCTCACCCCACCTCTTATAGACCTCTCCCTCTTCCGCCGCCCCAACTTTAGCCCGGCGGTGCTGATCAATTTTCTGGTTGGGTTCATTTTGATTATTGCCATGGTGAATGTGCCGCTGCTGGTGAATGTGCTGGAATTTGAGGCGCAGCAGGCGGCAGTGGTCAGTGGCTTGTTACTGAGCGGCATGACGCTGGCGATGGCGGTGATGTCTTATGTCGGCGGGCGGGGCACGGAGCGGTGGGGGTATCGGCCGGTGACGGCCGTTGGCCTGCTGTTGTGCGCTGTTGGTTTTGGTCTGATGGGCGGGACGTGGTCGGTGGAAGCGGCGTATGGGCAAATGGCGTGGCAGTTGGTGATATTGGGCATGGGTTTTGGGCTGGTGATTGCGCCGGTGGGCACGGCCGTGATCAACGCCGCGCCGGATTCTGAACGAGGGATCGCCGCCAGCCTGGTGATTGTGCTGCGGCTGATGGGCATGAGCGTGGGGCTGGCCGGGCTGACGGCCTGGGGGCTGCACCGGTTTCAATTGTTGCGCAAACTCATTGAACTGCCGGATTTACCGTTGACAGACCCGCAATATCAACTAGCCTTAACCGATGGGCTGATGCGGGTGACGGTGGATGTTTTGGCCGAGACATTTCTCATTTCGGCGGCGGTGGCGATAGTGGCCGTGGTCGTATCCTGGTGGCTAAGAGGAAGCAGGGAGGGTCAACTATAAAAAGAGTGGCAGGCCGCCATGCTTTACCCATGCAGACTACGGCCGTCCACCACCCCCTGCACATGCTGGATAAATGCCGCTACGGCCACGCCTTGCTGCTGCACACCGCTCCGTTCCCGCACCGAGACCGAATCCGTCGCCACCTCCTGGTCACCCACAATCAGCATGTAGGGCACTTTCATCTGCTGCGCCTGGCGCACTTTAGCGTTCATCCGTTCGCCGCCCACCATCGCCTGCGCCCGGATGCCCGCCGCCCGCAACCGCGCCGCCAATTGTGCCGCATATGCCTGGTGCGCACCCGTAATCGGAATCACCCGCACCTGCTCTGGCGACAACCAGACCGGGAAGCTACCGGCGTAATGCTCAATCAAAAAGCCAATAAACCGCTCATGGCTGCCCAATGGCGCACGGTGAATACAAAACGGCATTTCCGGTACGCCCTGTTCATTCGTAAACGTCAGGTCAAACCGCGCCGGCTGGGCAAAATCCACCTGGTTCGTGGCAATCGAAAACTCCCGACCAATCGCACTCCAGATTTGCACATCAATCTTCGGCCCATAAAACGCCGCCTCATCATCCGCCTCTACAAAAGGCACACGCTCACTGATCATGACCTGGCGAATTAAATCTTCCATTTTCAGCCACATCGCCTCGTCATCTACATACTTCTTACCCAGCCCGGCTTTGCTATGTTTGCTCAACCGCATCACATACCGGTCAATGCCAAACAGGGCAAAATAATGGCGATACAGCGCCAGCACCGCACTGAATTCGGCCGCTACCTGCGATTCAGCACAGTAAATGTGGGCGTCATTTTGCGTCTGCCCGCGCACCCGCAGCAGCCCCATCAGCGTACCGCTCTGCTCATAGCGATACACCGTGCCATACTCCGCCAGGCGCAGCGGCAGGTCGCGGTAACTGCGTGGTTTGCTGCCAAAAATTTTGTGGTGAAACGGGCAGTTCATCGGCTTCAGGTAATACGTCGCCCCTTCGCGTTCCATGCCAGCGTACATTTCATCTTCGTAATAGGGCAAATGGCCGCTGCGACGGTAGAGCGACTCTTTGGCAATATGCGGCGTACTGACACGCACATACCCGGCAGCGTCTTCCATCTCCTGCGCCAGCTTTTCCAACTCCTCGCGCAGGATGTTGCCATTGGGCAACCACAGCGGCAGCCCCGGCCCAATCTCGTCATCCAGAATGAAGATTTCCAGTTCGCGGCCCAATTTGCGATGGTCGCGCTGCTTTGCTTCTGCAAACAGTTGCAAATGCGCCTGCAACTCCTGTTTGTTGGGCCAGGCCGTGCCATAAATGCGCTGTAACATGGGCCGTTTTTCGTCGCCGCGCCAGTAGGCCCCGGCAATGCTCATCAACTGGAAGGCATCGGGGGCAATTTGGCCCGTGTGGGCGAGGTGCGGGCCGCGGCACAAATCCTCAAAGCTCTCTTGCCGGTATGTGCTGATTGGCTCGCCAGATTGGGCGATTTCGTCAATCAGTTCCAGTTTGTAGGGTTGGTCGTGGAATAGTTGGCGGGCTTCATCCACACTGATTTCGCGGTACAGCAGCGGATGTTTCCCGGCGATGATCTGGCGCATTCGTTTTTCCAGGCGGGGCAGATCGTCCGGTTTGAACGAGCGATGTCTTCCATCGCCATCCACGCCCAGGTCAAAATCGTAATAAAAGCCATTGTCAATGGGCGGGCCAATGGCCAGTTTCGCCGCCGGGTACAAATCCAACACCGCCTGCGCCAGAATGTGCGCGGCCGTATGCCGGATGCAGTACAGATCAGACTGTTCATAGGGTTGTTGGTTTAACTCAGACATGATGTTCTCCTTGTAACGCGAATTGGCAATTCGCGTTACGGAAATAAAAAGGCCGCTCGTGGGAGCGGCCTCTGTTACTGCTTACTGCTCACTGCTTACTGCTCACTGCTCACTGCTCACTGCTTACTGCTTACTGCTCACTGCTCACTGCTCACTGCTCACTCACTCACTCACTCACTCAAGCCGCTCATAGCTCCATTGTCTTGGCAGCAATCTGGGTAATGGTGCGCGTAATGAACTCAGACACATGTACCGCGCCCCGATCTTCCTCATCACGGGTACGGACGGCGACGGCGTTGTTTTCCATTTCCTTGTCGCCCACCACCAACATGTAGGGGATTTTTTGCAGTTGGGCGTTGCGGATTTTTTTGTTCATGCGGTCGCTGCTGTCGTCTACCTGCACCCGCATCCCGGCGGCCCGCAGTTGGCTGGCAACCTGGCGGGCATACTCATTGTGACGGTCAGCAATGGGCACCATCATCATCTGCACCGGCGCCAGCCACAGCGGAAACGCGCCGTTGAAATGCTCAATCAGAATGCCCACAAACCGTTCCATACTGCCAAACGGGGCGCGGTGAATCATCACCGGGCGGTGCTTCTGCCCATCCTCGCCCGTATATTCCAGGTCAAACCGCTCCGGCAGCAGGAAATCCACCTGCACCGTACCCAACTGCCATTCCCGCTTCAGTACATCGCGGAAAATGAAGTCCAGTTTGGGGCCATAGAACGCCGCTTCGCCTTCTTCAATGGTGTAATTCATGCCCACTTTGTCGGCCGCCTGGCGAATGGCGCTAATACCTTTGGCCCACATCTCTGGCGACCCGGCGTATTTGTCGCTGGTGGGGTCATTGGTACCTAACCGGGCGCGAAAATCAGCAAAACCCATCGTCTGGAAAACAAACTGGATTAACTCGACCACACCAATGAACTCATTTTCCAGCTGGCCAGGCGTGACGAAGAGGTGAGAATCATCCACCGTAAAACCGCGCACCCGCGTCAGCCCGGTCAATTCGCCGCTCTGTTCGTAGCGATAGACCGTGCCAAATTCGGCCAGACGAAGCGGCAGGTCGCGGTAGCTGCGGGCTTCGCTGCGGTAAATTTCGATGTGGTGGGGGCAGTTCATCGGTTTGAGCATGAACTTTTCCTCGTCCACGTCAATGGGCGTGTACTGGCTGGCTTTGTAGTAAGGGTAGTGCCCACTGGTAATGTATAAATCCAGCTTGCCGATATGGGGCGTGATGACGGGCAGATAGCCGCGTTCAAGCTGTGCCTGGCGCAGGAAGCCCTCCAGCGTCTCGCGCAGCACGGCGCCTTTGGGTAACCACAGCGGCAGGCCGGAGCCGACCAGTTGGGAAATGTGGAACAGCCCTAACTGTTTGCCCAGGCGGCGGTGGTCACGTGCTCTGGCTTCTTCCAGCAGGCGCAGGTATTCGTCCAGCTCTTCTTTGTTGTGCCAGGCGGTGCCGTAGATACGCTGCAACTGCGGGTTGTTTTCATTCCCGCGCCAGTAGGCGCCGCTGGTGCGCAGCAGTTTAACGGCGTTGGCTTTCACCTGTTTGGTGAATTTGACGTGTGGCCCGCGACACAAATCCACAAAGTTGCGCTGTTTGTAGATGCTGACTTCACTGGCGGGCACGGCCGTCGCCTCGCCATTTTCGTCCAACTTTCCTGCTGCTAAATCGGCGATCAGTTCCAACTTGTAGGGCTGGTCGGCAAAAAAGGTTTGCGCTTCAGGGATGCTCATGGCCGAATGTTCAAACGGCGCGTTATCCTTGAGCAGTGATTTCATCCGTTCTTCGATCTGCGCCAGATTTTCCTCGGAGAAGGTGCGCGGTTTGCCGTTTTCTTGGCCCAGGTCAAAGTCGTAGTAAAAACCATCTTCAATGGGGGGACCAATGGCTAATTTGGCCTCCGGGAACAGTTCCAGCACCGCTTCGGCCATCACGTGCGCGGCCGAATGGCGGATGCGGTACAGTTCCGATTCGGGATAGGGGATATTTGTTTCGGACATAATCAATCTCCAGTTCTTGAGACTGGGAGATTATGAGACTGGGAGATTTGCTCTAGTCTCTCAGTCTCCTGGTCTCTCAATCTCCAAATAAAAACGCCACCACCCACATTGGGGCGATGGCGCTCGCGGTTCCACCCAAATTCGGTAATCGGTAATCCGTAATCGGCGCTTTACCGATAACCCTCATTGACGGCCGTTAACGGGGCCAACCGGGTTTTCTTACTCAGTTAAAGTAGGGCAGACACATGGTCTGCCCTGGGGAGGGCAAACAACATAGTTTGCCCATACCATTCAGAAAACCCACTCCTGGGGGGTTTTGGTTAGGGGTGGAATGGTGGCGGCTCACAGCCTACGGCCGTCCACTCTCTGTCATCTACCAGCTAACTACTCGTCCCAATCATCGTGTTACAAAGTGCAGTTGTGAGATGCTGATTATAAAACCGATAGCCGTGATGTCAAGCCCTGATTTCGACGCCCCAGTAATTCAAAGAGAGCGTTTCTTTATCTAGCCAGGCAGCGACACTGTACACCTGGCTGCCCATTACAACTTGCCGGAAGGCATACGGCCGTGCCGAATCTCCTCCACCTGGGCATCACTGAATGGTTGTTGGTAGAGGCTGGCCTCCTGTTGGCGGGAGCGGAACAGGTCGGCGATGTAGTTCATGCGGTCGGCCAGATTGCCCCAGTCGCGGGCGGCGCTGCTGTGGGGGCTGTTGGGGGTGCGGTCCAGGGTGGCGAGCACGGCCGTTAACGCCGCCAGTTGTAACGTGGTGAGATCAGCGGGGAAGGCACGGCCGTTGGGCAGCGGCGGCACATCTTCACCCAGACGCAGCGTTTCGGTGGGCAGCGCAATCGTCATGATCCAGCGGGTGGAAATCTCGCGCCAGTCATCGGCCACGTGGCGCGAAACCCCCTTCAAGCGCCGTCGCCACAGCAGTTGGATCGGCCGGGAAATGCCACGTGGCGCTTTCTGGCGAATCACCTCATTGGCCCGCTGCAAAAAATTGTTCTCAAACTCATTTTCCAGCGGCGCTTCCATCCCGGCCACAATTTGCGGCTGGAGCCGCTGCTGCTCGTGGAAACCCACCAGCAAATTGGCGCACAAAATATGTTCCGCTTTCGTCTGGGCATTCGGGGCAAACATCGCCAGGTAATAGTGGGTGAACGCCTGAATCAGCAAATCTTGCCCATCGTCTTCGGCCGGCCCCGCCCGTAAACGGGCCAGAAACGCATCCAACCGCGCCTGATCATAGATAGGGCTTTCCGCAAAATCGGCCAGGAAGCGGGCAAAGAGCGGCCCCAATTCGGCAAACACCTTCACATTCCCGGCCCCAATCTGGCGTGAAATTTCGGCGGGCACACTGTCTATGGCCTGGGCCACAAGCGTATGTTTAAGTTCGGGCGATGGCTCAAACCAACTCAGGATGCGCTGCAAACTGGACAATTTGCGCTCCACAAATTCATTCTGCTGCACATACAGGCGCACCATCCGGTCGGCCTCGTCGCCGCGAATAAACTGCCCGGCCGTTTTGGAAGCCCACGTGCCAAAGGCGCACCAGGTCACATTCTCGCTGCCCAGCAGGTGGGTGAGGGCCATGGTCAATTCATGGTAGGTCTGGGTGATTTGCAGATTACGTGGGGCGGCGTCGGGCAGGGCGGCAATGGCGTGGGTGGCTTCTTCGGTGGGTGGGGGCCCTTTGAGGGGAAGACCTGCCATCGTGTGAAAATGGTAATCGGTAATCGGTTATCAGTAATTGGGAGGGGTTTACCGATAACCGATTACCGTTCACCGCTTACCCCCCGGCCATTAAACGAGCGGCGTTCAGGGTGGCTTCGGCCGTCAGGTTAAACAAGCCTTCGGGGAACAAACCTAAGACCAGGGTGGAAATTGCCATGACAAAAACGGCAAATTGCAGGGCGCGGCCGGTGATAAGCTGCCCTTCGCCATCAAACATATACATCAGGTAGACCACCCGCAGGTAGTAGTAGCCGGAGATGACGCTGGTGATGATGCCAATCAGCACCAGCCAGTACAGTTCCGCTTCAATGGCCGCGCCAAAGACGTAAAATTTGGCGGAAAAGCCGCCTGTCGGCGGGATGCCGGTGAGGGAGAGCATGAAATAGGCCATGGCCAGCGACAGCCAGGGGTGGCGTTTGGCCAGACCTTTGAAATCGTCCAGCAGGTTGCCTTCGCCGTAGTTCCGTTCCAGGGCGATGACCATGCCAAACGCGCCGAGGTTGGTGAAGAGGTAGGCGAACATGTAAAAGAGGGCGGAGCTAACGCCGGCCGAGGGGTTATCGGCGGCGGCGGCGACGGCAATGAGGATGTAACCGGCGTGGGCGATGGAGGAGTAGGCCAACATGCGTTTGATGTTGCCCTGGCGGATGGCCACCACATTGCCGATGATGAGGGTGAGGGTGGAGAGGACGGCAACGGCCGTGACCCATTCCTCACTCGCTTGCGGCAACGCCAGCACCAGCACCCGCAGCAGGGCGGCAAACCCGGCCACCTTGGCCCCCACGGACATGAAAGCTGTCACCGGCGTGGGTGCGCCTTCATACACATCCGGCGTCCACATATGGAACGGTACGGCCGCCACCTTAAACCCCGCGCCCACCATCAAAAAAGCCAGCCCGGTCACAATCAGCGCGTTCAACCCATTCGCCGCCACATGGTCAAAAATAAGCGGGATAGCCGTCGTCATCGTCGCCCCATAAACCAGCGCAATGCCAAAGACAAAAATGGCGGAGGAAAACGCCCCCAACAGGAAATACTTCATCGCCGACTCTTCGGACTCCAGGCGCGGCCACAACATGCCACACATGATGTAGAGCGGGATAGACAGCACCTCCAGCGCCAGAAAAACGAGGATCAGGTCATTGGCCATGCCCATGAGCATCATACCGCTGATGGAAAAAAGCAGCAGCATGTAATACTCCGGGTTTTCCAGCCCGGTGCGCTGCAAATAGCTGCGCGAAAGGGGAATGACTAGAAGGCCACTGACCAAGAAGATGACGTTCAGGAAAATGGCAAAGTTGTCCATGACGACCATGGGGACGCCATTTTGGGGGATGAAGGTGGCATAGTTGCCGTTCCACAGGGCCACGTTTTGTGCCAGGGCCAGCAGCAGGCCGATGGCCGCCAGCCAGACGGCCCATCCTTTTTTGCCGTCTGGGGTGAACAGGTCAATGACCATACCCAGCGATCCGGTCGCCATGACGATGAGGACAGGGGCCACAATGAGCAAATTGATTACGGGAGGGGTAAATTCCATCTCTCTTCCAACCTTCTGTGCTTGTTCTAAACGTCACAATGATACCACACAGGTTTGCCACAGGCACAATTTTATGGCGCCAAGATCATCCTCAGCCAACGCTAAGTGAGCGTCTAAAAATTACTTGCCGATTGGGAGCGCGGACATCTTGTCCACAGCGGGCAGGATGCCCGCGCTCCAACAGGGAACTTATTTCTGGACGCTCACTAA
>CAZOPF010000048.1:0-42062 GCA_964581605.1 uncultured Ardenticatenaceae bacterium | reverse complement strand
GGCCGTCATCTCCATCACCATTGCACCATCTCCTCTGCGTAAATCGGGTGGTTGGTTATGAGGGGTATTATAGCGGAAAAGGGTGGGGGTGGCAGACGGCCGTTTAATGGTGCGCATAGGTGTGGGCGGCAGACGGCCGTATCTGGCCCACACCTATATCCGCGGGAAACAACAATTATTCAGTCAGCGACGCGGCCGTAATCATCAGATCATCGAACGTAATATCGGCGTTGCCCCCTTCAAAGGCGGCCGCCGATAGACCGGCAAACCCGCTGGTATATGATGTATCTTCCGCCTCCGCCACAAACTCATCATTCACCCACAGCCCCAAATAGTCACCCACACACACCGCCCGAATCTTGTTACTGGCCTGCCCCTGGTTAATGGCCGAACTTTCCGTCCACTCCACCAACGGCGTTACATCGTCCCCCTCCCCTTTGCTAATCGAATAATAGCCATCGCCACTGATGAGGAAATAATATCCATCACCATTATTGCTGGTGTCTGAACGGCAAATCACGCCATAGGCATTATTGGCATGGCTCGAAAGCTGGTTGGTGGTCACTTCCATAGACACATCTGAATGTTCCACCTCGTTTAGCCCCCAGATATACCCACCATCGCCCACCTGAATGCGGTAGACGCCATCGCTCACCTGCAAATCAGCATCATCACTCACATATGTTTCCCAGGCGTTGGTTTCGCTAAAGGTCTCGTTTAAGAGGACAGCGCCCGTTTGATATTCCTGCGAGGCCCCACCACAGGCAACTGCCAGCAACGCGGTAACGACTAATACGATTAACAAACTTGTTTTCTGAGACATGATCTGTTCCTTTTTGTAACTGGGTAATTGAGTAACCGGGCAATGCTCATCCTGTCACCCAATCAGAAATAATCTCTTCATTGTAAGCGAAAGGAGAATGAACGGCGATAGATCGCACCGGCCAATTTGTTTTGGGTATAATGCCCATGTGAAAAGGCAGAGGCAATGGTTTATCTGGGGATTGATGGCACTGTTGGGGCTACTGGCCACACGGCCGTTGCCCACGCTCCATGCCCAATCTACCCCTGCCGATACCCCTTATTGGCGTTATTCCGCCGCCCGCCGCCTGACCCATGTGATTCCTGCCGACATGAACGGAGATGGTGTGTCTGAATTATTATTAGCGGCGGAAAACGGCCGTGTTGACCTGCTCAATGCCCACAATGCGCTGCTGGAATGGAGCTATACAGCCACTGCCCCCGTGGTGGCCCTCCACCCCATCAACCCGGATACCCCCGATCATCCGCTGCTAGAAACAGCGTTAGTCACAGCCGATAATCAACTCATCCTGCTCAATGCCCAGGGGGAAGAAGTGTGGCGCGTCTCGCTGGCCTTCACCGCCGCCAATGAGTTACTCCCCCTTGCCCGCCAACTGGTGCCGTATGATATGAATGGCGACGGCCGTGACGAACTGCTTATCCTCTTTAACAACGGCATCCTTCATTTGTATGACCAGGACGGCAATTTGCTGCGCCGTTTGGATGAACATATCACCGTTGCTGGCGATGTGGGGCCGCACATGAAGGTAGGCGATGTAAACGGCGACGGCCGTGACGAAATTCTGCTGGGCCTGTTTAACCCGGAAAAACGCTTCAGCGAATTGTTCCTGCTCGACGCCAGCGGCCAAAGTTTATGGGAAGACGCTCCCGCCATATCCGGGCACATCACGGCCGTTGCTCTGGTGCCTTTTGGCGTGAATGGTGCATTGCACATTGCCGTCGGCACCGATTGGGGACAGCTTCATCTCTATGACGCCAACCGGCAGCGCCCCTGGTGGCCGCGCACTTTGAACCGGCCCATCACGGCATTGGCAGTGGCTCATTTTCCCGAAGGCCCCGCTTTGCTGGCCGGTACCGACGTCAGCATGGTGGTGGCTTATGCCGCCGATGGCCATCGCTTTTGGACACGCCGCCTGACCACCGACGCCAGCCGCCCGGTGCTGGGCTTGACGGCCGTCCCTTACACCCCGGATGTGCGCAATCCCATACTGGCTGTTAACCTGGGGCCACACGCCACGACCGGCGGTGACCAGCAGGTTAAATTGCTGGATGCCAGCGGCCTGGAAGCAGGGACCTTTACCGCCGGTGAAGGCCGCGCCCCTCTATCTTTTTTGCTTGACATAAACGGCGACCAGCATAGTGAACTGGTGCTGACGCGCTTTGCTACCGTAGAACTGCAAGGGCTAGGGCTAGGCGCAGCGGAGATGGCCCGCGCCTGGGATTATTTACTGGACGCTGATCCGGGAGCGATATTGGTGGTAGATTTTGATAAAGACGGCCGTGATGAACTGCTGCTGGGCGCACAAAATGGCAAACTCCATTATCTGGTGGATGGCAATGTGCTGGAATGGCTGCACGCCCCCGGTGGAGCCATCACCCAACTGGCTTATCTGGAACGCACCAGCTTTGCCGAACCTGTGCCCACCATCGTTGTCGGCCGTAACAACACCACCGCCGATCCCGACAATCCCGATGAGATTAAAAGCTGGGTGGAGCTTCGCCACACCAACGGCGAACGCATCTGGGAAATCCAACTGGACGCGCCGTTGACTGATATGCTCGTCGAAAACGTCAACGATACCGGCGACCCGGAAATCATCGTCAGCACCGCCAACGGCGACATCATCTTTATCAGCGCCACCGGCGCCATCACCTGGCGCACCGAGCTGGCTGAAACAGAGGAGGACGGCCGCCTCATCCGCCATTTACTGTTAACTGATAATCCTCAGGGCGAGCCAATGGTTTTGGCTGCTACCGCTAACCACATATACGCGGCGGCCGTTGGTTCCAACATACAGGCAGATGTCGCCTCATTTCCAGACGCCCCCGTGCGATCTTTATTTAATCTGAACCAGCCCGGCGTGGAACTGGCAAACCGGCTGCTGGTACTTGCCGACGCTGCATATGGCCTCAACTGGCGGGGTATTCTGCTGCCCCCCTGGCCGCGCCTCTTAAACGGCCGCCCCCTGGCCGCCATACCCGCCAACGACCCGGTGCAGGAAGCATTTACCCCCACCACCGTTGAATCCTTCCTCATTGCCACAGATAACAACGAACTACAACGCCTCTCGGTGCAAGATAACAAACCAGAAATGATCTGGACGCTAACCGGCCTGAACGATCTAACAGCAATGTACTGGGGCGATCTGGATGGCAACCGGCTGGCCGAATTTGCGGTGGGGGACGCCGACGGCCGTGTTCGCCTTTTCAGCAACATCCCGCCCAAACCGCAATACCTGGGCGAACTCAACCTGACCAGCGGCGTCTTTGCCCTTACGGCCCTGCGGCGCGGCCAGGAAAACCGTTCCGATCTGCTGGTTGTCACGGAAAATGGCGAGGTGCAGCTTTTTAACACCCAGGAAAACCACCCGCCCCTGCTCACAAACCCAACCACCGAAGTCAACCCCGGCCAATATGGCTTTAGCATCTCCGTTATGGATGCCGAGAATGACAGCGTCCGCCTGCGGTTAGACATTCAAGAGCCAGAAACAGGTGAATGGGTCGCCTCCCGCGAAGCGGTGTTGAGCAACGGTAACGGGCCAATGGTCTGGAACCTGGTCAACCCCCTGGCCTCGGCCGACGGGGTGCATTATCGCATCTATTACAATGACGACTCTCACGCTGGTTATATCTACCCGCCGACCGGGCCGCTGCCCCTGGCCCCTTTGCTGCCGCCCACCAATTCCACCGCCATTTCGCTGCTGGCGGCCGTATTAGGCGGCATTGTCCTTCTGGTAGGTGTGCGCCAGATACAATCCCCGGCCATGCGCACCCGCCGTTTTTATTGGCGGTTAAAGCATTGGCCGGCCGAAACATTGGTACGCCTGGAAAACCGGTATGTCAGCACACACGGCTCGCCAGACTTCTTGCTGGCGCTCTCTGGCCTGGCGCGGCAGCGCAACGATGAACTGGTGAGCGGCCTGGCCGATGGCCTCTTTTTGCTGGCCGACCGCCCCCAGGCCGGATTGCCGCTTATTTCCGGGGCATTGGCTAAAGCCGCCCAACTGGAACCACGCTGGCAGGCATTGGAGCGCTGGCAGCTGTTATTTCAATCCGGCGGCGGGCTGCTGACGGCGCCTACGCTGACGGAATTGAGTTTGAAATGGCCGCAGCTTCACCAGTTGTTGCAATCGTTGGCTGGCTGGGACTATTGGTCGCCTGCCCTGCACGCCCTCCTACCAGCGCTTACCACCATCCGCGATGGGGAGCGGGTGGAACGGCCAGACGACCGGCTGGTTTATTTGCATGAAGCAGCCCAGCAGCTGGCGGCCGTGCGCCAGGATTTGCATGATTATGATGAGGCACTGGAAAAACCGTTGGCATTGGCGCTGGCTGAACGATGGGGCGGGTTGGTGACGGCCGCCATGGAAGAGCTAGAAGGGCGTGCCGAACTGGTCATCCGGTTGAAAACACGGCGAATTGTGCCCCATACAGCCAGCCAGATTACATTTGAGATCACCAATTACGGCCGTGCCGCCGCCGAAAATATCATGGCCGTCCTGAAAGATGACCCGGCCTACGCTTACACGGGCCTGCCCGAAACCATTCCCTTCTTGCCGCCGGGCCAGACGCACCCTGTTGCCTTTGATATTCGGCCAGAGGTCATTGACCGTTTTCGGGTTGAACTGACCGTCTCATTTGATGACCGCCACCAGAGTGACCGACACGTGGCGTTTGGCGACCGGGTTTCCGTTTTGACGCCGCCCCACGAATTTACGCCTATCCCCAACCCGTACCGGCCGGGAACGCCTTTGCGCCAGAACAGTACGGTTTTTTACGGCCGTGCATGGCTCTTTGACTTCATTGCCGAAAACGCCGGTGGCTGGTCACAGCGCAACGTCCTCATCCTCATCGGCCAGCGGCGTACCGGCAAAACCAGCGCCCTGCTCAATCTGGAACAACATTTGCCGCCCCACCTGGTTCCCGTCTATATTGATTGCCAGTCGTTGGGCGTGGTGCCCGGCATGGCCGCCCTTTTCCATGACCTGGCCTGGCTTATTGCCGATGCCCTGGCCGCCCGCGATCTGGAACTGGCCGTCCCCCCCATGAACGCCTGGGAAATTGACCCCGCCGGACTGTTGCAACGCCATTTTTTGCCCACCGCCCGGAAGCTGCTGCCGCCGGAATCCACCTTATTGCTGGTGTTTGATGAATTTGAAGTGTTTGAGCATCTGGTGGACGATGGCATTTTGCCGCCCACCTTTTTCAACTTCCTGCGTCACCTGATGCAGCACAGCGACGGGCTGAGTTTCGTCTTTGTGGGCACGCGGCGGCTGGAAGAGATGAGCGCTGATTACTGGTCGGTGCTGTTCAACATCGCCCTTTACCAGCGTATCACCTACCTGCGTGAAGAGAGCGCCACCCGCCTCATTACCGAGCCGGTGGCCCCCCATCTGGTGTATGATGACCTGGCGCTGGACAAAATTTTGCGCGTCACCGCCGGGCATCCCTACTTCTTGCAACTGGTCTGTTATACGCTGGTGCAGCAGGCTAACAACCAGCGTAAGGGGTATGTGACCATTTCCGACGTGAATGCGGCCCTGGACGAGATGCTGACATTGGGCGAAGTCCATTTTGCCTTTTTGTGGCAGCGGTCATCTTTTACAGAACGGGCAATTTTAACGGCCGTCGCCCACATGCCCGAACGGCCGTCCCCCTTCCGCCCCCAAGAGTTTGTGCAATTCCTGGAACCGTATGGCATTCACCTGCAACCGGCGGAGGTCACGGCCGCGCTCAACACCCTGGTCGCCCGCGAAATCATGCGCGAAGTGCGCGAGGGGGCGACGGTGCAATATGAACTGCGTCTGGGGCTGGTTGGCCTCTGGGTGGCCCGCCAAAAGAGCCTGAGCAAACTCCACACCCAGGATGCGCCCCAACCCGCCCCCACCAACGGCGCTGCCCAAAACGGCCAGCAGCGGGTGAAGCAGATAAAGGGGTGAAAAGGTGAGGGGGTGACAGGGTGAACAGGTGAAAAGAGCGTTTGCGGGGCGGTGGTTGGTGCTATTGTTTATGGGTGGGGTTGTTTATGTAGGGGGGTATGCTCTTTGGGCAACTATACAGATGGGAGCCCCACTGTTTGACTGGCTATGGCATGTGCCCTTACTCTTGTTTCTTGTGTTGTTGCTTTTGCCATATGGCCTTCGTTTTTCCCGAAACAGGTTTCTCAAATTGGTTTATGGGTTTCTCCTGGTCTGGTTGCTGGTTGGTTACAATAGCCTGACGCCTACCCAAACATTGTCCCTAGAGAAGACACCATCGTTACCCCTCTCATTTTGGTTTCCTGGCCGCATGGAACGATTGCCAGAGGGATTATTAAACGACCTCGCCGATGCACAGTCTACCCTGATTATCCATGTACCGCTGCCTTTGACAGTTGAGGAGCAGGATTATCTGGTCAATCTGGTGAATCAATTGGCGGTGTACCGGATTCCGGTGATATTGTTTGTGCTGGCTTCCGATTTTCTGTCGCTGCCGGTTTATGAGGAATGGCTGGAAAGTGTGGCGGCAACGGCCGTGTTTCTGCAATCAGCCCAGTTGCCAAATGTACGTGGCGTGATTGGCGACGCCGAATCACCACGCGCCGCACGTTATGCGTTTCCAGCCGCAACTTCGGCTGCTCTGCAAACAGCCAGTGATGAGATGGGTTTATTTCTTCAAGAATTCCACAACACCAGCCCCCATCTACCTTTAGGAGTGACGGCCAATTGGCTTTTGTTCGCCGACCAGCTAGATGGGGATAGTGACCTGGCAGCTTTTTTCCAGACGGCCGTTGACCCGCCGGGTAATTGGGGTTTCATCAGCGTGATGAATTACACATCCTACTATCCGGCCTCGTGGCGTCCCTATCTGTTAGCGCGGATTATCTGGGGTATGGAGCGGCTTTATCCTGACCGGACTCCCATTCACCTGATCGGCATTGTGGGGGGTGGGTTTCCCTGGGAACCGGTGCTGACATTTGAAGAGGTGGTGGCCGATGCTCGCCTTAGTCGGGCGTTGGGTGTACCAGAAGTGGTGGTTTTTCAATTAAGGGGAGCTTTGGATAAACATGGGGAGGATTTTGTGGGGCGGCTGCACACGGCCGTCAATGAAACTGATGGTGTGGTTACTTTGCCTTTTTCGCGTCCGGCGTCGTTGTGGTTGTTTGGCACGGCCGTACTCGATGCCATGCCCTGTTTGACCTGTTAGTTGGGCGGCTCTGGCTGGCATTATCCTGGCTGGTTCTCAGCTTCGGTATTATCTGGCAGCAGAATAAAGTCAAAGGAACTCAACACTATTGACCATGTCATCAGCTGATAAAACTTCGTGGAGAAGTACCAACCCGCGCACCGCACGACCAATAGTAGTTTTCTGGTGGGTAAAGGCGATACCGGCATGAAGGATCCCTTGTGCGTGTAGCTTGAGAAAATCATCATCATGTGTAAACAAGACGCGGTTTTCCCTGGTAGCAAATGCCAGATGTTCACTATCTCGTATCCCTAACATACGTACATCCTGGGCCGTCAGCACATCAATCCCCCGCAAACGCAAACCGGCCGTGATCGCTGGATGAATATGCTCATCCATGTAAAACTTAACTCGTTCGCTCATACAATCGTTGCACCAGGCGAGACGGTGTTTGTTGGCGCATCTGCTCTACAAAGGCTTCGCTTTCGGCTATTGACCGTTCAACTTCATCTTTATGGTCAAAGTAGTAAGCCATCGCCGAGTGAACTTCGGATAGGGTCAGGTGAAACAGAGAAGCAATCTCTTCTACACTGTACCCCATCTGTTCATGCCAGATCACGACGTTTTCTACGGTAATGCGATGGCCGCTTATCCGCGGTTTGCCCCCGGCAATATCGGGCGTTTGCGTAATATGGGCATATTCTACGGCTATTGTCATAACTTTTATCTCCTTCACAGCCAGCTGCCCGCTATTCTATCAGAGAATTGCCCACAATTGAACGTGATTTGTCACCCTGTCACCCCTTCACCTTGTCAAGACGAGATGGGCAGTGCAAAGCTGAATGTACTGCCCTGCCCTGGCCCGGCGCTCACGGCCGTCACCCGCCCCCCATGCGCCTCCACAATCGCTTTGGCAATGGCCAGCCCCAACCCCGCGCCGCTCTGGTCGCGGCCCCGGTCGGCTTTGTAGAAGCGGTCAAATACATACGGCAACTGCTCCGCGCTGAGGCCACGGCCGTTGTCCTGCACCCGCACTGCCAGCGACCCGTCCTGTTTTTGCACCGTCACCGCCACCTGCCCCCCATCCGGCGTGTGGCGCAGCGCATTGTCCAGCAGGTTCAGCATCACCTGGCGCAGCCGTGCCGGGTCGCCCTGAATAGAAGGAATTGCCCCCAATAGTTCCACATGCAGGTCAATGTCACGGCCGTGTGCCAATGGTTGATACGTCGCCACCGCTTCCTTGACCACATCCGCCAGTTCCATCGCCTGCCGGTGCAAAGCAAGCTGATGCGCCTCCGCCTGGGCCAGGTCGTGTAAATCCTGCACCAGCCGCGTCAGATGTTGGCTCTGGTCAGACAGCCGGGCAATCTCCTCTTTCGATAGCGGATAGACATCATCCAATATCGCCTGCAAGTTGCCCTGCAAAATGTGAAGGGGGTGGCGCAATTCGTGGGCCACATCCGCCAGCAGGTTTTTGCGCAGCGTTTCCGCCTGGTTCAATTGGGCGGCCATCTCATTGAAGGCCGTGGCTACAGCCACCAGTTCCCGGCTGCCCTGCGCCGGCACATTCTGGTTCAACTCCCCAGCTTTGATGGCGTTGGCGGCCCGTTCCAGTTGCTGCAACGGCCGTGTCAATGTTCGCCCCACCCAGGCCCCCACCAACAGCGCCGCCGCCGCGCTGACTACCACATACGCTGTCAGGCTGGCGACTAAATCGGCCAGAATGAATAACACCACCCGTTCGGCCGTTTCCGGCGGCAGCGTTTCCAGCACTTCCGGGAAGAATCGCTCCCGCCCCACCAACTCCGGCCCTACCAACGGGTAAATAATGCCACGCATAAAAAAGGGGGTGATGATCACAAACAAAATCACCCCTAAGATAATCAGGCTAAATCGCACCCAAAGACGATTCATCATATTTCCATCGGAGGAGTTCGCATCCTCAGATGCGAACAGATGGCATCTGAGGATGCCTTACTCCTCGTTGTTGACTAACCTGTATCCCACCCCATGCACCGTTTGAATAAATGTCGGCTGTTTGGGGTTGGGTTCAATCTTCTGGCGCAGGTTGCGGATGTGGCTGTCCAATGTGCGATCCAGCCCTTCATAATCCGCGCCCAACCCTTTGGCAATCAATTCACTGCGCGTAAACACATAACCCGCCTGCGCCATCAACACCCGCAGCAGTTCAAACTCCGTCACCGTCAGGCTGACCGCTTCACCATTCACCGTCACCTCGCGCCGGCCGATGTCCATTTGCAACGCGCCCACCTGGAGAATTTGCGGCCGTAACGCTTCCGGTTTGCGCAGCCGGGCACGCACCCGCGCCACCACCTCCCGCGGGTTGTAGGGCTTCGTCACGTAATCATCGGCCCCCATTTCCAACCCCACGATCTTGTCGGTGTCATCCACCCGCGCCGTGAGCATGATGATGGGCACGGCCGTGAGCGCCGGATCCGCCCGCACCATCCGCGTAATCTCAACCCCATCCCGGTCGGGCAGCATCAGGTCCAGCAGCAGCAAATCGGGCTGTTCCCGGCGGAGGTTATGCAGCGCCGACTCGCCATCATACGCCACCAACACCTCATAGCCCGCCTGCTCCAGATACGCCCGCAGCAGCCGTACCACCTCCCGGTCATCATCCACCACCAAAATTCGCTCTTTCACCCACTCGATCTCCGGCCACGATTAGCCCAAATCACACGAATACCCTGTCTCCCACACTCAGTAGATCGAAATAGGAGGAGTGGGCATCTGAGGATGCCCACCGGTTCGCATCTGAGGATGCGAACTCCGCTTTGATCTGCTGCCACTTCACTTCGCGTTCGCATCTCTTCATGCGCCTTCGCGCCCTTCGCGGATCTACTCATACCGCAACGCCTCAATCGGCCGCAGTCCCGCCGCCCGCCAGGCCGGATAAATGCCAAAAACCAACCCCACGGCCGCGGCAAAACCCGTAGACAGCATAATCGTACCCACATCTACCACCGTCGTCACATCCAGGGCCACACTGGCGATCTGAGCAATGCTCCAGCCCAACGCAATCCCCAGCAGGCCGCCCAACACGCTCAGCACCATAGATTCCAACAAAAATTGCGCCAGAATGTCCCGTTTCAACGCCCCCACTGCTTTGCGAATGCCAATCTCCCGCGTCCGCTCCGTCACGCTCACCAGCATAATGTTCATAATGCCAATGCCCCCCACCAGCAGCGAAATCCCGGCAATCGAACCCAGGAACGCGGTCAGCGTGGCGGTGATGGTGTTGAACGTTTCCAGCAAATCCGCCTGACTGAAAATCTGGAAATCGTCATCGGCCGCATAGACAATACCATGCTCCCGGCGTAATGTTTCCGTGATCTGGGCGATAGCCGCATCGGTTTGCGTTTCGCTGGCGGCCTGGACAATGATCTGGTTGACGGCCCGTTCGCCGGTGCGGGTACGGTCAGTATACAGCCGCGTCAGCGCCGTACTCAGGGGGATGTACACGTCGCTGTCGCCACTGCCAAAGTTGCTGCCAGAAGCCGCCAGCACGCCCACGACTTCATAGCTCACGCCGTTGATGCGCACCGATTCGCCGACGGGGAAGGAGTTGGGGAAGAGGGTCTCGGCGGCCTCTGACCCCAACACGGCGACGCGCGCCCGCGTTTCCTCGTCGGCGGCCGTCAGGCCGTCCCCGCTTTGGAACTCGTTCAGATTGTTGACCACAAAGTAGTTAGGCGTTACCCCAGATACATTTGTCCGCAACGATTCGCCGCCCACAATGACTTCCTGTGTGCCGCCAACGGCCGCTGAAACCTCACGCACATCCGGCACATTCAACGGGTCCGACAAGGCGGCCACGTCATCAATACTGAGCGTCTGGAAACCATCGCTGTTGTCAAAATTGGTGCTGACACTGAGCAAATTGGTGCCAATGGCCTGAATTTCGCCGGTGACAGAGGCTGTCACGCCGTTGCCGATGGAGAGCAGGGCAATCACGGCCGCCACGCCAATAATCACTCCCAACATCGTTAACACCGAGCGCAATTTGTTGGCCCGCAAACTATCTAACGCGGTAAGAAAACTTTCCCAAATGTTCATATCCATTCTCAAGAAGTAATTGGGTAATTGAGTAATTACGTAATTACCCACTTACCCAATTACGCATGATGCTCCTGAATCACGCCGTCCCGAATCCAGATGGTACGTTGGGCAACGGCCGCCACGTCAGGATCATGGGTGATGACCACAACCGTAATACCCTGGCTGTTCAATTGTTTGAAAATGCCCAAAATTTCTTCGCCCGTCACCGTATCCAACGCGCCGGTCGGTTCATCGGCCAGAATGATGCTGGGATTGGTAGCCAGGGCGCGGGCAATAGCCACCCGCTGCTGCTGCCCACCGGACAACTCATCCGGTTTGTGATCCATGCGCTCGTTCAGCCCGACGGCCGTCAGCGCCTCTTTAGCCCGTTTCAACCGTTCCCCCCGCCCCAGCCCACCATACATCAGCGGCAGCGCCACTTGCTTCAACGCCGTCGTGCGCGGCAGCAAATTGAACTGCTGAAAGACGAAGCCGATACGCTGGTTGCGCACCCGCGCCTGCTGGTTATCGCTCATCTGGCTGACGTCCACATCATCCAGAATATACGTACCGCTAGAGGGCGCGTCCAGGCAGCCGATGACGTTCATCAGCGTACTCTTGCCGGAACCGGACGGCCCCATAATGGCCACAAACTCCCCTTTTTCCACCCGCAAATCTACCCCGCGCAGGGCATGAACTTCTTGTGTGCCCATCTGGTAGGTTTTGGTAATGTTTTTCATTTGTATCATGATGCACTCCCAGACCTGACAGGTTTTGCAAAACCTGTCAGGTCTTGATGGATTAGCCGCCAAACAGCCCGCCGCCGCCACCTGGCCCATTGCCACCGCCTGGTGTAAAGGGATTGGTTGCCGTCGGGTCGGGAATGAGCAGTTTGTCCCCTTCCTGAATACCACTGGTGATTTCGGTGTAACGGCCGTCGCGCAGCCCAATCGTCACTGTCACCGTTTCATTCACCGTCTGCCCCTGCTCATTCGTCTGTACCAAAATCACATTGTACGTCCCGTTTTCGCGGTCAACCTGGATCGCCCCATTGGGAACCAGCAGCACATTCTCGCGCCGGGCCAGTTCCAGAGCGGCGTTGGCCGTCATGCCCACACGAATGGGCAGGTCCGTCTCATCCAGGCTGATGGTCACGGGGAATGAAACCAACGAACTGCTGGCCTCATTCACGGCCGTTGGCGCAATCATCTGCACCCGACCAGAAATGGGCGTATCCGGCCAACTTTCCAGCGTCACCGTCGTCTCCTGGCCCAGTTCAATCTGGCTCAAATCCACTTCATTGACGCTCAAGACCACTTCCAGGTCATTATGGTTGGTCATTTCCACCAGGATGCCATTGGCAACTTCACCAGGCTGCACGTATACGGCCGTGACCACTCCCGCAAATGGGGCCAGCAATGTCGCGTTTTCCAGATTCAGCCGGGCACGTTCCAGATTGATGCGGGCATTTTCCACCTGCACTTCCGCCGCTGTCAATTGCGCTGCCGTTGGGCCACGCCGCAGTTGTGCCAGACTTGCCTGCGCCTGCGCCAGCGTCGCCTCCGCCGATGCAATTTGCGACGCCGAAGCCGGAGCCAGCAGCAGATCATATTGCGCCTGGGCCAGATTGCGCTGGGCCACGGCCGTGGCCAGACTGGCCTGTGCCGAGGCCACATCATTCGGGTTCCCCTCCAGCAGGTTGTTCAGCGTCTCCTGAGCGGCCGCTAACTGCCCATTGGCCTGCAACACATTTACTCGCGCGGCCAGTTCCGCCTCATTGAGCATGTCCAACATGCCGCCGGGTGTATGGCTATCCTGAATGGTTGCCAAAATGGTGGTGTGCTGCTCGGTGGCCTGTGTCGCCGTCGTCTGCGCCTGCTGCAATGCCAGTTGTGCCGCCTGAATTTCGGCCGTGCTGGCCCCGTTTTGGGCATTGTGCAGGCGGGTGGAAGCAGCGGCCACATCCGCCTGCGCCGCTTCCACATCAGCGGCGGCGGCCGTGAGTTCGGCCTCGGTTGGCCCGGCCAACAGGTCATCCAACTGTGCCTGGGCGCTGGCCACAGAGGCTTCGGCCGCAGCAATGGACACGGCCGTTGCTGGCTCCTGCAAAGCGGCCAGATTCGCTTCTTGAATAATCAATGCTTGCTCGGCATCGGTGACGGCGCGTTCGAGGGCGGCCGTTTCCAACCGCAGCAGCACATCACCCGTCTGCACCGCATCCCCCACCTGCACCAGCACCTCCGCCACCGTGCCACTGGTGGGCAAGGCCAACTGCGCCGACTGGCGGGCACTCACTTCCCCCGTAGCCGTCGTCCCGGCGGCCAAATCATCCACAAAGGCCGTCACCACCTCCCCCGTCCCGATAAACTGCGCCTGAACGGTACTCATCTGGTTGCGCACATACAGCCCGCCCGCCACACAAAGCGCCAGGACAACGCCTACGCCAATAATCATCCATGTTCGTCTCTTACG
The DNA here is from genome assembly GCA_964581605.1 of uncultured Ardenticatenaceae bacterium. Lineage (GTDB taxonomy): Bacteria > Chloroflexota > Anaerolineae > Promineifilales > Promineifilaceae > CAADGU01. The sequence goes on along the minus strand of CAZOPF010000048.1, from coordinate 28,322 downwards.
CATCTTGGTTATCCTTCGTCCAGATTGGTTCAATCTTCAAGATTGAACCAATCTCTACTCTTCCCCCGGCCCAAAGCGCACCGTGGGCACACTGTTGCCAATCATCACCTGGTCGCCTTCCGCCAGGCCACCGGTAATCTGGGTATACTGCCCATCGCGCAGCCCGACGGTCACTTCTACTGCCTCCGTCGCCTCGCCATTCACCCGGTTGACGGTGTAGGTCCCGTTCGCCCGGTTTACTTGAATGGCCCGGTTGGGGACGAGCAGAATCCCGTCGCGCTGGCTGGTGATCAGCTGCACATTGGCCGTCATGCCCGGCCGCGCCGGGACATCGGTTTCGCCCAGACGCAAATAGACGTCATACGTCACCAGGGAATCGTTGCCCGCCGCGGGGCCGGGGGCAATCTGGCTCACTTCGCTGGCAATTTCCACATCCGGCCATGCTTCTAGCGTGATGATCGCTTTCTGCCCAATCTCCAATGCGCCAATGTCAATTTCATCCACCGGCACCACCACTTCCAGGTCGGCCGCGGCCATCAGTTCCACCACCGCACCGCTGGCATATTCACCCACCTGGGCGTGTACGGCCGTGACTACCCCGGCAAACGGCGCCCGCACAGTGGCCTTATCCAGTGCATCTTGGGCATCGGCCACCGCCAGACGCGCCTGCTCCACCTGGGCCACGGCCGTTTGCCATTCCGCCTCGGTCGGTTCGGCCAGCAAATCGGCCAGTGTGGACTGGGCCTGGGCGAGTTGGGCTTCGGCGGCGGCAAGCTGCACGGCCGTAGCCCCGCCCACATTCAGGCTAAAATTCGCTTCCGCCCCTTCCAGCCGCGCCGATGCTGCCGCCAGGCTGCCCTGTGCCGCGCTGGTATCGGTGTTTTGCAGCGCAGCCAATTGCGCCTGGGCATTCGCCAGTTCCTGTTCCGCGGCCAGCATCGCCTCGTGGGTTTGCTGATTGGTATTTTCCTGGTTCACTTCACGGGCGCGGTCCAAATTAGCCTGGGCCGCAGCGACGGCCGCTTCCGCCTGCTGAATTTGCGCCTGGCTGACGCTGTTGGCCGCGCTCTGGTACTGCGCCGACGCCGAATAGAGCGAGGCTTCAGAGACGGCCAGCGTGGCCGAATAGACGGCCATTTGCGCCGGGGAAGGCCCCACCCGCAGTTCATCCAGGCTGGCCTGGGCGCTGGCCACATTGGCCTGCGCGGCCGCCACATCGGCCGCCGCCGCCGGTTCAGACAATGCCGCCAGATTGGCCTCTTGCAGCCGTAAATTTTGCTGCGCCGAAGCCAGGTTGAGTTCTAGTTGGGCGGTCTCTAACTGCACCAGCGGGTCGCCCGCCTGCACACTGTCGCCTACCTGCACGTACCGTTCGGTGATACGCCCTGGTTGGTTGACAGTCAGGACGGCCGTGCGCGGTGCGGCCACCTGCCCGGTGGCGCTGGCGCTGGCCGTCAGGTCGCCGATGAAGGCGGTGACGACTTCGCCGGTCTGCGGTTCGGCCGTTGGTTGACCGGCACAGGCAGCCAGGAGAAGGATGACGGCCGTCAACACCGGCCAGATCATTCGTTTTGGTTGCATCGTAGCTACTCCTTCAAAAGGATGAATTAGGAAGGATGAATTATGAATTTCATCCCTTGTGATGAATTTGATTCTAAGGGGGAAATCTGCAAAATTTGTGCAGAGGGGATGGAGTTCTGATGATAGTGGCAATCATCAAGATGTGCATCTATAATGTCATCAAATTTAGCATCAAAACGCATGGGGGTTCATATGCAAGCTGGTACATTGGAAAAGTATGACACGATCCGGACAACGGTGACATTGCCTGCAAGTTTGCTGCGTCGCAGCCAGGAACTGGTGGATGCGGGACGGATACCTAATCGTAATGCCCTGATCATCGCCGCTCTGGAACAGTTTATCGCTGCTTGGGAACGAGACGAGATTGATCGTCAATTTATGGCCATGGCGGATGATGCCGATTATCAGGCATTGCAAGCAAACGTAGCCGAGTCATTTGCTGAAAGTGATTGGGAGGCGTTGGCGGCAGTGGAGCATAGCGCCCCATGAAACGTGGTGATGTTTTTGACGCCCGATTGAATCCAACAGAGGGTTCTGAACAGGCTGGCATACGGCCAGTCATTGTGGTTAGTCGGGACGCGATCAATCAATATAGTTCGGTGATTGTGGTGGCGCCCGTCACCAGTGCCCACCATGTCAGACGAGATTATCCGAACAATCTTCGTATTCAGGGAGGATTGGGAGGTTTGGCGGCCGAATCTGTCGTTTTGGGTGGGCAGATACGGGCCATTGCCAAAACACGATTGCTGCGACAGCGGGGCACGCTGCCGTCGGATGTCATGGTCGAAATTGATCGGATTTTGAAAATCACGTTGGATTTGTAAACTGAAGCTGATCTATCAGCGCGGCTCGCGCCAATAAATCTTCTGCCAAAATATTGTAGAATACGTGCATATGAAGTTTGAAATTGTTGGCGACATAACGGACATTGAAGTTATTGCGGTCGGCTCGTCTATTCGTGATTTGGAGCGGTTATGTGAGTTTTATGGCGACGGCCGTTGGCGGAAAATGAAAGGTGTGGCGACTATTTTGTTGGCTAACGGCCGTGTGCGTCAGGCCGAACTGCATTGGTATGAAGCGCATGGCATTGGCCGCAAAGAGTTCAAGCGAAAACGCTATCTGGATTGATACTTATGAAAGAAAATCCTCCCCAATATGCTATTTGTATTGCGAATGATGAGTACCCCGCCTCTTTGGAATTGCACAAGGTTTATCGCCTGATGCCAGATGAAGAAGCCACGTTAGATGGTGATGTACGAGTCATTGACGAAAGTGGCGAAGATTATCTCTATCCGGCCGATTACTTTGTGTTGATTACCTTACCTGAAGAAAAAGCAGTTGTTTTGCGGGACTCTTTTGTGCCCTATTCCACCTAATACCCCTGTTCCCCGGTTTCCTGCAATCGCCGCCAGACGCGCCGGTAGTGACGGCCGTCCATCAATTCCAGGCTGTTCTCATCCGGGTCGCGGAAGTAGAGGGAGTGGGTGCCCACCGACCAATCTTGTTCGTGCTCAATGGCTACGCCGTGTTCGTGCAGCCGTTCGCGCCAGGCGTCCATCTGCTCCGGCGGAATGGAGAGGCAAACGTGCCCGCGCCCCCGTGCGCCATGCCCCGGAATGGGGCTGATGCGCTGCTCCAATTTGTTGATGTCAAACAGAATCAGCGTCGAATTCTGACCGGTTTGCAGAAACAGGGCGTCCTCAAATTCATTAGAAACGGGCAATCCCAATACCTGCGTATAAAACTGCCGGGCGCGGGGGATGTCGCTCACGTACAGCACTGCTTCGGCCACGCGCAAAATTTGGGTTTCGCCCCGTTTCGCCAACTGCGCTTCCTGGATGATTTGTACGCCGTTGCTGGTGCCCAGCCGGTTGGCCCCGGCCGCAATCATGCGCCGGGCGTCATCGTAAGAGCGGATGCCGCCGGATGCTTTGACGCCCATTTGCTGACCAACAATATGGCGCATGAGGGCCACATCTTCCACCGTGGCCCCGCCGCCGCTGAAGCCGGTGGAGGTTTTGACAAAATCGGCCCCCACCTCGCGGGCAAGCTGGCAGACGCGCACTTTTTCCTCGTTGCTCAGGTAGCTGGTTTCGATGATCACTTTGCAGAGGGCGTGGTGGCGGTGGGCGGTTTCGGTTACGGCCGTGATCTGCGCTCGCGTAAAACCATCGTCCCCTCCCTTCACCGCGCCAATATTGATGACCATGTCAATTTCCGTGGCCCCACCGGCAATGGCCTGTTCCGTCTCCGTCACTTTGGCGGCGGTGGTGGATGCGCCCAACGGAAAACCCACCACCGCACACACCTTCACCCCCGACCCGGCCAACTGGGCGGCCGCAAAACGAACATGGGTGGGGTTTACACACACGGAGGCAAAATGATACTGCCGCGCTTCTTTACATAACTGCTCAATCATCGTTTCGGTGGCGTCTGGTTTGAGCAGGGTATGGTCAATCAGCCCGGCGATGCGCGGCGGGTCGGTATCAATCAATTGCAGGAGTTCAACAACAGGGGTAGAGGCCAGTTCGTTCATGGCCTGAGTGTAACAATTTTGTGATGACAGCGGTAGAGTTGATCAGAGAGTAACCGGGCAGCGATTGATTTAATGGTTTTGTACAAAATCTAATTGCAGCAAGTTTTCGTTGCAGGTGGCGCGTGTTTGCACCCGGTATACTTGTGATACAACGGTGCCATTGGGGGACTCTAACTGCACGTTGTAATCACGCACAGTGGGAGAATCAAACAAGAACAGCTCCCAACCCGACGGGCCATAAACAGGCGCGCTGCCCACTGCTACGCGCTGATCTACGCCACTGTCCCAGATATGCACCAGGTAGCTGCCGGGGGAAACGGGTCGGCGGTTCAAATCCAGCACCACCCCGGCAATGCCCAGCCAGCGGCAGCCGGCGGCCCGATTTTCCAGATAGCGGGGGCTGTCGTCAGAGCGGGTGAAGAGGTATTGGGCCAGTGTGGGGCTGGGTGTGGGCGATGGGCCTGGCGGGGTGGCGGTGGGAGTATTGGTGGGGGTGGGGGTATTGGTGGGGGTGGGAGTCCGTGAAGGCAATGTGGGCACAATGGAGGGGGTGACCGACGGCCGTACCGTGCTGAATGGGATAGCTGTTGCGCTTGCTTCTTCAGGGATGGGCGTCCAGGTGGGGATCAATGCCGGGAATTCCGAAGTTGGTGTACTTGAAGGAATTTCTGCTACCGGTGCCAGTGTCGGCTGGCCTGGTTTCACTTCAATTTGTGATACGTCAATATCTTCAACGGAAGGGGAGATGAAGGCAACAATATCTTCATACACAGTGTCTGCACCAGGGACAACAACAATATAACAGACCGCACCACCGAGCACCATGGCCAACAGCAAAAGGAGAGCGGCGGCAACATTCGCCAGACTTCCCAGGCATCCACTTTGTTGAGTTGGTTGCTTGCGACGTGTCATGGGTTATGACTCTGCGCCTACCAGTTGTTCGATAGTGGCACCTTCCCATAAATTGACTAGCCATTGGGATAGGGCCGTTTGCAACAGTTGGGCACGCATGTCGGTGGTCAACGGCCGTGCCGCGTCCCGTTCCACCAATTGCAAAATATAGTATGTGGTCAGACCGTCGCTGCCGGTAATGGGAATAACGGCCGTCAGGTCGCCCGGATTTTGCAAGGAAAAGGCCGGTTCTTCCAGTTCTGGGATGGTCAATGCCCCCCGTGCAAACCAGCCCATGTCGCCGCCATTGCCCGGTTCTAGCGAGAATTGATCGGCTAAAAAGGCAAAATCGTCCCCATTTTGGGCGCGAATGAGTAGCTCATTGGCCTGCGCCTGATCGCTGACGTGGAGGTAACGAGTGTGTACCTGTTCGGCCGTTTGGGGCACATCGGCCGTTGCCAGCGCAATCATCTGTTCGGCCAGTAAACCCTGGCGCACCGCTTCCTCGAATTCTGCCAACGTGTAAAGGTTAGCCGCCAGCCAGTTGTCAAAATCCCCTTCGGCACGGAGGCTTTCGATTTCCTGCGCCACCTGCTCTGCACTGACGGTGATGCCCTGTTCTGTGGCGGCCTGCTCAATAAGCGCCTGCTCGATGAGGGCATTGAGCACAACTGTCCGGTAATCGCCTTCTGGGGATGTGCCTAGCTGGCTGGCGGCCTGTTCGTAGCGGGCCAGTTCGCGCTCATAGGTGGCCAGAAAAATGGGTTGCCCATTGACCAGGGCAGCTAATGGCTCGGTGGTGGGGGTGGGGGGCACGGCCGTGTCCGTTGGCGACACAGTTGGGGTGTTGGCGGCACTATTTTCGGAGGTGGGGGATACGGCCGTGCCCGTGGTGCTGTCTGGTAACGTGACCACAGGTACCGTTGTTGGTACCTGTTCGTCGTCCTGGCAGGCAGCCAATAAAGCTACCAGCAGCAGCATAACCCCATAAAAAAGTAGCGTGTTCTTCATAGAGTTGGTAGACACATAAAGAGTCAATCTTTGTTGTGCCATCACAACAAAATTATGACACAACCAACTTATGTTGACAACTGCGGGGAAAGAGAAGAGGTAATGAAGTTGCAGCTACTCCCACAACGATAACCATGACCGTGAGAACCCACTTGCCTTTTGTATAAAGCATCTTCCTGGTTAAAAGGTTAATAAAAAATAGAGGGGGTTACTATTTTGACCGTTATGCGGGTTGTGTCTGGCATTGTAGGGGATTCTCTGGCACAAAAAATGAAAACGAGATGAGTAAAGAAGAGGCTTGTCAGGCGCGGGTATTTAGGCCATCATTGGCAACATGCAAGAGTGGTATATGCAGTTTCACCCGGAAGTTGGCGCGGCATTGGCGGCAGGGCAGCCGGTAGTGGCATTGGAAAGCACGCTGATTACACATGGATTGCCATACCCGGATAATGTGCAAACGGCCGTAAACATGGAAACGGCCGTGCGCAGTGGCGGGGCAATCCCGGCGACTGTTGCTATTTTGCAAGGCGTGATTCATGTGGGGCTGACGGGCGAACAGATTGAACAGTTGGGGCAGTTGGCGGGTACGGCCGTGCGCAAATGCAGCCGCCGCGATCTGCCGCTGGCCGTGGCCCGCCGCGAAAACGGGGCGACGACGGTGGCGGGCACCATGATTGTGGCACAGATGGCGGGTATTGAACTGTTTGCGACGGGCGGCATTGGCGGGGTGCATCGCGGCCATCCGTTTGATGTGAGTGCGGATTTGCTGGAACTGGGGCGCACGGCCGTGACCGTCGTGTCCAGTGGGGCTAAATCCATCCTTGATCTGCCCGCCACCCGCGAAGTGCTGGAAACGCAGGGTGTCCCTATTTTGGGCTACCAGACCGACGAGATGCCCGCTTTTTTTGCCCGGCGCAGCGGGCTGCCGGTGGACGCCTGTGTGCAAACACCGCCGGAGGTGGCTGAAATTATCCGGGCGCGGCGCGCGTTAGGGCTGCAAAATGGCATGTTGGTTACTGTACCGCCGCCAGAAGAAGAGGCGTGTGACCCGGATGAAGTGGAAGCAGCCATTGCCCAGGCCACCCAGGAAGCGGACGAACAAGGGATTCATGGCCCGGCAGCCACCCCCTGGTTATTGCGGCGGGTGGTGGAACTCACGGACGGCCGTAGCCTACGTGCTAACACCGCTCTTTTGCGCCAGAATGCCCAGATAGCGGGCAAAATTGCACAGGCATTGAGTAATTGAAGTCCCGTTGACAAACACTCAAACACTCAAGCACTCAAACACTCAAACACTCAAGCACTCAAACACTCAAACACTCAAACACTCAATCACCAATCCTTAAGATTCAGGTTAAGGCCGCTGGTTAATATGTACTATTGTGGGAGCGCATCTGGACATCTTTTTGTTGTAACTGAAATCGTTTGTTTATAATTTAAGCTGGCAAGCTAAGAGCCTCGTCGAATTATCACGAGCAGATGCGCATGACCAAGAAACTCCTGGCAAAGATTCACAATGAATTTAAGCGCCTGAACACAATGACCTTAGTTGTGGCAGGGGGCGTTTTGTTGCTGCTCATTGTGGCGTATCTCCTCATTTACCTTTTTGCTCTTCAGACGGTAGAGCCGTTAGGTTGGGTTCCTGGCCTGGTGGTGGCTTTGCTGGCGCTGCTGCTTCTGGGGGGCATTATGTATATGCTGGTTGATAACACAGGGAATCGGGTGCGCGATCTCACTGGCAAGGGCATAGATAGTGAGTTGCAGCAGCTTCGTGCAGCCAGTAATCGTGCTAAATCATTACAATCTATGGCTTCTGTCATGCGGGCGACGTTGAGTTTTGAACGGGTGGTGCAGGAGGCCATTGATGTGTGCAGTGTGGCAATGGAAGAAGCGGGTGTGCCGCGAAATTCACTGGTAGGCGCGGTGTTTTTGTATCACGGCCGTGAATTGATCCCCGTTGCTACCCGGCGTTTTGCTAATATTGATGATGGCAAGAGTATTAAAGGGAAACAGGGTGCGGTAGCCGAAGCATTGAACAATGCGGAAATGGTGCTCATTGAATCACCACGAAGCGATCCGGAACTGCGCCAATTTATGGCTTTCCAAAACTGTGCCAAAGCGGTTTGCATTCCTTTGCGGGCCGGGTTTCAAATTTTTGGGGCGATGGTGATTGGCTCAAGCACACCGGTGAAGTTTGAGCAGGAGCAGTTTGAACTGTTTGATGCGGTGGCGGATCAGGCCATTATTGCCTTGCAAAATGCGCAGCTTTACCAACGGCTGGAAGCGGAAAAACAGCGCATTATTGAAGCGGATGAGGAAGCCCGCAAAGAGTTGGCGCGTGATTTACATGACGGGCCTACGCAAAGTATTGCGGCTATTGCGATGCGCATCAATTTCATTCGTTCTTTGATGACAAGAGATCCGGAAACGGCGCTAAACGAACTGGAGAAGGTTGAGCAGCTTGCCAAGCAAACGAGTAAAGATATCCGGGGGATGTTGTTTACGCTGCGGCCGTTGGTGCTGGAAACACAAGGGTTGACGGCGGCCGTAGAAACAGTGATCACCCGTCTGCGCGAAAATGATGGGCTGAACATTAAACTTAGCGGCGGCGAGAATGGAGATTTACTGGCTGAATCGGCCCAAAGCGTGGTTTTTTCTATTGTGGAAGAGGCCCTGGGTAATGCGCGTAAATACTCTGAAGCGGAACAAATTTTAGTGCGGTTTTGGCGTGAAGATAACTTGTTTGTGGCTATGGTGAAAGACAACGGCAAAGGGTTTGATGTGCAAGATGTGAATGCGGATTATAGTTCACGCGGCAGTTTGGGTATGATCAATATGCGCGAACGTGCTGACCGCATTGATGGCTCTTTGAAGTTGGAATCGGCGCCTGGACAAGGAACTACGGTTACGCTGGTGGTGCCACTGGATAAACACGGCCGTCGTGTGGCGATGAAATAGTTACCTCCTCCCGGCTGGTGGCCGCTCACATCCCCCTTTTTCCCCACAGGCATGTTCCCCTTTAACCGATTTCACCCTCCGGTAGCAGGTCGTTTCTCTCCCGGTCAACATCGCCTCTTTGTGGCATTGGTGCTGCTGAGTCTGGCGGGATATGCGGTGTTTTGGCTCTGGTTCCCCCTGGTTCCTTTTTACCGGCAGGTTCCGTTGTCAGATGTTCGCACATTTAGCCCGTCGTTGTTGGCCGGTGGGGGGTATGGGCTGCTGTTGCTGGTTTTGTATGGGTTATATTGGCTGGCTTTTCAGCAAACGCAGGCAGGCTTGCAACTGCGGCTGCGTGTTATTTTGGGTACGGCCGTTTTATTTAGCCTGCCTTTGTTATATACCTATCCTATCAATGCGACTGATGTGTTCCGCTACTTTATTTACGGCCGTATTTCCGCGCTGTACCACGCCAATCCTTACCTCACCCCGCCGGGTGCTTTTCCCCAAGACCCGTTATTACCGCTGGCCGGCGAGTGGGCCAGTGAGACTTCCCCCTATGGCCCGGTGTGGGAGTTGGGGGCAACGGCCGTTGCGCATCTGGCTGGTAATAATTTATATACCGGATTGCTCCTGTTCAAATTGGCCGGCCTGGTGGCGTTTCTTTCTTGTGGCTGGCTAATCTGGCAGATCCTAAAGGATGCTCCACCTGTTTCCCAAACCGGGTTGACACTCTTGTGGGCATGGAACCCGGCACTGTTATCTATCTTTGTCGTAGATGCGCATAATGATGCGCTCATGATATTTTGGCTGCTGTTGGGTTATTGGATATGGCGGCGAGGCTATTCGGCCGCAGGCATAGCAGTGATGTTTTTGGCCGTTCTCACCAAGCCGATAGCCGGACTGGTATGGCCGTTCTTTTTTCTGGCCGCCTGGCGCGATTTACCGGGACGGGCCGCCAGATGGCGAGGGGCAGGGGGTACGGCCGTGTTCATGTTGCTCCTGACTTTTATCACCTTTTCCCCTTATGGTTCACCAATTGCCCTCCTTACTCGCCTGGTGCGAGAAGCAAACAACTACCCTGGTTTCTCACCGGTAACATTGGGTTTGCTCGCCATTTCTAACGGGGGCGCATTAGCAGCGGAACAATACAACTTGTTAGTGAATCTGGGGCGGGCGCTGTTTCTCTTGCTGGCGGCATGGCTGGTCTGGCAAACCTGGCACGGCCGCAGCCCCCTCCGCGCCGCCGCCGACATCTTCTTTGGCTACCTGCTGACCGCCCCCGCCTTCCGCATCTGGTATGCAGTCTGGCCTTTTCCCTGGCTGTTGGTGGCTGAAGAAGAGCACAGGAGCAGAAAAGCAGGGGAACAAGGGAAAGGAGACACGGCCGTCTCTTATCGGCTGCGGGTTGGGTTGTGGTTTTTATTAACCACCCAACTTTCGGTCATCGTGTACGGTCATCTCCATGCGTTCGCTCTGGGCAGAAACAATCTCCTGACGCACCTGATTGGCATCCCGTTCACCTTTGGTTTGCCCTTTTTATTAGCTGCCTGGTCCCATCGCCACCCATAATGACCATCTATTTGTCTTCCTTTGTCTGGAAAGCCTTTTTGTTAACGCGAAAAACCTTTCCATTCACGCGCGCCACATTAAGGTATGCCCCAAATAAGAAAATAAAACTGGTAACATAGGTCCAGGTAAGAAAGGCAATAATTGTCGTTAGCGAACCGTATATCAGGTTTGTCCGTGACAGATAAACATCAATAATGGACAAAAAGCTGCGTTTGACAATTTCCCACACCACACCGGCCACCACCGCGCCAGGCAAAACATCACGCCAGGACAATTTACGATGTGGTAAAAAGCGATACAAAATAGCGAATAGTGTAATACCCACCACCATCGTCCATAACTCGGTGGTGTAAGGGCGATATGGCCGTAAAACCTCTGGATACAACGAATTCAGAATTGCCACCATCGGGCCGCTGTAAAGCGAAGCCATTAGAACAAAGATAGAGGTGAACAAGACTAGCAACATTGCCAGCCCACGATGCCGCCAGGTAGACTGCGACCAGGGCAAATCCACCTTCCACACAAAATCCTGTGAATGGGTAAGCGCCTTAAAGATATTGGATGCCGACCACAGTAGCAACAATATGGCCACACCAGTAATAGGCGCTCGTGCCCGTACCACACTCTCAATGTTTTGACCCAAAAGTTCAGTTGCGCCAGGCGCTAGAAACTCAAGCGGTTTCATCAATTCACTTTCGGTCACATTCACATCCACCCACAAACTGGAAATAGCCACTGTAAGCAAAATGAGTGGGAACAAAGACATCAAGGTGTAATAGCCGATAGAAGAGGCGATCATGCTGGTTTCACCACCAAAAGTTTGTTGTAAAGCATGCCCTGTAACAAAAAGCCAATCCCGACCATAAGCGCCCAACCAGCCCAATCGCTCGCTTCCGAGATGCCATAACCGCTCACCTTGTTTGCGCCACTCTAACATGAAAAAGAAGTATACCCGGCACCCGGCATCTGGCACAGGTTAAAACATCCCCAAAGCCATGACGGATAGTGGTGCATGTTACCTGGAAAACCTGTTGCACACCAGAGAGGTGGCAAATTGGCGCATTTCAACTTTCCAAAGCCACTCCAATACTTGAGAAAACAGAACATGTGTGCTATAATTAAAAGCGAAAATCGGCGCAATGGCTTTGCTGAAAAGTTTGTCTTTCTCACAAAAAGCATGATACTATTTATTCTGCTTCCCACTGTTGTGCAAACTCAAGAAGAAGCGCCAGCAATAGCCAAAAAAAACAAAAGGAGAGTGTCGCATGTATCAAAAAATTATTATCGTAGGCAACTTGGGTAAAGATCCTGAGATGCGTTATATGCCAGACGGCCGTGCTGTCACCAGTTTTAACATGGCATCAACCTCTCGGTGGACAGACAAAAGCACCGGCCAGCCAAAGGAAGAAACCACCTGGTTTAGAGTCACTTTTTGGGGGCGTCAGGCTGAAACAGCCAACCAATACTTAAACAAAGGCAGCAAAGTGTTGGTAGAAGGGCGCATCAAACCAGACCCTGCCACTGGCGGGCCGCGTATCTATACCCGTCAAGACGGCACAGTAGGCGCTTCATTTGAAGTGACAGGTGATGACCTGCGCTTCCTTACACCTAAAGGCGAAGGCGGGTATAGCGGTGGCAGCGATGATGAATATAGTGGTGCCCCTGCTCACGAAGAAGACGATATACCATTCTAGGCGACAAACAAGTTGACAATATCAGAGATTGGGGGATTGATAGGTTCAATCTCCCAATCTCTCAATTTCCTGGCTCCCCTTATCATCTACCAACACCTGCACTGTACGTGTGGCACGAATGAGCAGGCGATTTGTATAGAGGTTGGTGCTGTCGTTCCAATCGGTGCAGGTGAGCAGCAAAATGCTGTCCCCGTCGGCCAGGTAAAGGGCGTCCACATCGTTGGGGGCAATACGGCGAATTTCACTCACCTGGTATACGGCCGTTTCCCCTCCCTCCATCTGCACCACAATCTCTGTGCCATACGTGGCGTACTGTAATTCGGCAAAAGCGCCGGTATAGAGCAGACGGCCGTCGGCAAACGTCATATGTCCAGCAAACACCATCGCCAGATCATCACCCGGATACTGTCCGGCCGTCGCCAGCAGCCCCACATCTCCCCCCAAATGCGCCACATCCCACGCCCCATCCACCAGCGGCACGGTCACAACGGGCCGGTTGATTTTGAAGGCGGGGATGTGCAGGCGGGTGGGTTTGGTAGTAATCGGTAATCGGTAATCGGTTATCGGTAAGGCAAAATCCGTGATGCCCTTCAGCGGCTTCAGGGCGGGCTGTGATGTGCGAAGTGTGACCTCTTCCCCTTCATCATTCCTAATTCCTAATTCATAATTCCTGACAAGGGGCGTTGGCAGTGTGGCCGATATGGGGGAACCCGTGATGCCCTTCAGCAACTTCAGGGCGGGCTGTGATGCGTGATGCGTGATCTCCTCCGCTTCATAATTCATAATTCCTAATTCATAATTCCCTATGAACAGCGCCAGACCAGCACAGGCCAGCGCCAACCCAAGAAAGGGCCACGGCCGTTTGTTTCCGCTACGAAAACGCCAGATTGCCTCCAGCCCATACGCGGCCGTCATTCCCCAACTGAAAGCGGCCAAAACCGGCAGCCAGTAATTTGACATAACACATTCGAGGCATCCGATTTTTTAAGCAACCTCTGGTTGCCAAAATCGGATGTCTACTGTCTACGCATGTTTGCGGCGCAGCAGCCACCAACCGGCCACAGGTAACACGGCCGCCAGCACCAGCAGTCCCCAGGGAGGGCCGCCTGTGGCGGGTGGGATACCAGTGGCCGGTAGGGTCTCGGCGCGAACAAGAGCGGCCGTAGCCTCTGGTGTGGCAGTGGCGGCTACGGCCGTGCTCGTAGCCGCTGCCGGTGTATTGGTGGCCTGGGCGACGGGTGTCTCGGTTGCAGCGGTTGTGGCCGTGGCTGTGGGCGTATCTGTGGCCTGTTGCCCCGGCCCGACGATGGTGATCGGCACCTGATCCGCGCCGCCGTCCAGATCATTGCCATACCAATCGCTGGAGCCGGAGACGCTGGCGCTGTTAGTCGTCAGGGCAATGGGGGCCAGAGCAGTAAACACGGCCGTGATCTGAATACTGCCAAACGGCCCCACATCCCCAAACCAGGTCGTCAGGTCGCTCCAATAAAGCTGCCCGGCCACCTCATCCACACTGTCCGGCTGCGGCACGGCAAAGCTGAATTGCAAAAATTCCGGGTCATAATCTTCAAACAAGGGCACAACGGTCAGCGTGGCGTAACCACTGTTGGTGATACGAATGGTAAAGGTGAGCGGCTGCCCCACTTCTGGCTCGACATTGCCCACCATCTCCTTGTCCACTGGCGTGCTGCCGCCAATGGAAGAGCCTTCGTCGCTATCATCGCCGCCGCCGCCAATCTGCCCGCCACTGCTGACGGCGTCATGCACTTCCGCCCGGTTCACCACTGCTGGCGCGGGATGCTCGGCAATGAAGCCAACCACCACCCACACCGCCGCCCCTGGCGGCAAATCGCCAAACGTGGTCGTCAGGTCGTTCCAATCGAGACGGCCGTTGCCCGCGTCTACGCTGTCCGGCATCGGCGTGGCATCCACAAAAGCCAGCACGTCCGTGTTGAAGGTGTCGGACAGGGGCAGCGTGGTCACGGTAAAGTTTGTGCGGTTCTCAATTTGAATGGTAAAGGTCAGATATTCACCCACATACACCACCGGGTTGTCTCGGCCCAAACGTTTGTCTACAAAAATCTCCGTCTGCTGCGCCCTGGCCGGGGCCAGGGTGGCAAACAAGGCCGCCAACGCCACCAGCGCCAGCGCCAGCCCAAGACCCAAACGAATAATTGCTCGGTGTAATTGATTCATCATGCTTACTCCCAGACCTGACAGGTTTCCCAAAACCTGTCAGGTCTTTACTGTACTACGGCCGCACAACAAACGGCAGATAAACTTTTGCCGGGATAACAACAACGGCCGTTGTGCTGGGCGCAATGCCGTTGGTGGTCTGGATAACGGCCGTGTTCACCACCTGCGTTCCCGGCGTTAAACCGTCATGCAGTTGCACCGGCCAGGTCAGCGTCACGGCCGTGTCTGGCGTAATCGTGCCCGTCCAGGTGATGACGCCGCTGTTGTAACCGCCGCTGCCCGCCGTATAGGTCAGCGGGCCAGTAAAGGTCACTTCTGCTGGCAACGTATCGGTTAAAAAAAACATCATGCCCGGCGTGGCCGGGGCATCCAGGACGACGGTGTACGTCACCACATTACCAGGGGCGGCCACCGCCGGCTGTACCGTTTTGCGGACGGCCACATCCCGCCATTCCACCGCGCCCAAATCAAAACCTGCCCCAATGGGGCGCGGCAGTCCGTCCACATCGTGTGTTATCCCGGCGTCTAACCCGTTGTCAATGGCGTCGGACACGGCCGTGAGATGATACCCGTCGGCGGCAAAAGCGGCCGTACCTGTCAGGCTGCCACTTTGGGCCACTGTGCCCATAACCGGCTGCGCCACCGCATCCCACAGCGTGGCCGTCATGGTCACCAGGCCACTGTTATTGATGATGCCCGTGGTCTGGCTGGCGACAATGGTGTTCACCAGTTCCGCCTGCCCATCGCTGACCATCACCCCTGCATCATTACCGGCAAAGGTGGTGTACTGCATAGTGGCCTGAGCATTCACCAGGTTGAGGGCAACGGCCGTGTTGCCCACCAACACCGTATTGGCAAAAGCGGCGGCGCTATCACTTTCCAGGCTGAGACCGCCGCCATTGGCAGCCTGGTTTGCCAGGAACAAATTGGCGTCCAGCGTGGTCTGGCTTTGGAACAGGCGCAGCCCACCGCCAGTATGCGCCTGGTTGTCCTGGAACACATTACCAACCAGGGTGGCCTCCCCATTGCTCAGGTGCAGGCCGCCGCCCCAGCCCTGGTCAGGGTCGGTCACGATGTTGCTGAGGAATTGGTTGTGCTGCAAAGTGGCTTGCCCGGTAGTCAGGTACAGTGCGCCGCCGTGGAAACCAGCGGTGTTGTTGGCGAAGGTGTTGTGGTTGAGCACGGCCGTGCCGCCATACACCCGGGCTGCCCCGCCCCCTAACCGGGCGATGTTTTGGCTAAAATGGCTGTTTTCAATTGTCAACTGTTCCTGCACAAAATAGAGACCGCCGCCAAATTCGGCCCGATTATGGCTAAAGGTGACGCCATTTAAGTTGACATAAGCCCCCACTGCATACAACCCGCCGCCGCTTTGTGACCCGGCCTGCCCATTCACCAGTTGCAGCCCTTCCAGCGCCACCTGAAGGCCGGGCGTGATCACCACCACACGCCCCAACCCGGCCGCGTCCAGCACGGTCGGCTGCAATGCGGGGTCGGGTGGGGCGCTGAAATCGGCCGCATAACCGCCGCGAATGGTGACGGATTGGCTGATGTACAGGTGTTGGGTGAGGGTCTGCCGTACCTGTACGCCGGTATACAAACCGGCAGCCACGCGAATTTCGTCTCCGGCGGC
Organism: uncultured Ardenticatenaceae bacterium; assembly: GCA_964581605.1. Lineage (GTDB taxonomy): Bacteria > Chloroflexota > Anaerolineae > Promineifilales > Promineifilaceae > CAADGU01. Next base: position 12,271 of record CAZOPF010000048.1, on the reverse strand, counting down.
GGCCATATCTACAGCTTGTTGAATGCTGGCGCAAGGGGTGGCGGCATTGGCACAATCATTTCCTTTATCCAGGCCATCGGTACGCACATAACGGTTGGTAGCCTGGGGCGTTGTGGGGGCGGCCATTAGCTTGAGGCAAAACAGCAGGGACACGGCCGTGACCAGACAACTCACGAGGATAAACTTGATCTTGTTAATAATCCCACACTCCTTCCCGTTTATTCCCATCCATTTGGCTGATGGGGATAAACATCTTCTTCACGCTTTCTTCATGCGCACTATAAAGGATATGAAGCCAGAAAGGGGTAGGAAAAAAGTACAGGGCTGGAGGGGCAAGGCGGTTAAGGGTAAATTTGTTTCACCGGACGGTTGTGATCCCAACTGCCTCGCCCGTTCAACCAGCGTATTGGATGATGAGAGGCTAAACGGCCGTAGCCCCCACCACAGTCAGTGATACAATCCCCCACCAAAACACTAAAACACTAATACACTAAAACACACAAACACCTGATCACCTGAACACAAAAGGAACCCCCATGTCTGACGATATCCGCACCCGCATTTTCACCCTGGCCAAAGTAATGATTGCTGCTGCCTGGGCGGATGGGCAAATTACCGAAGAAGAAAAACAATGCCTGAAAGATTTGCTCTTTCATTTGCCGGATGCCGGGCTGGAAGCGGGCATTCAAATGACCGGGCAGGAGTGGGCCATGCTGGAAATGTATATGGATTCGCCCCTTGATGCGGCCGAACAAGAGCGCCTGATCGCCGAACTGCAAGCTGCCATTCGCAACCCGCAGGAGCGGGAGATAGTGGCCAGCTATTTGCAGCAGATGGCGGCGGCGGATGGTGAGCCGACGGCCGAAGAACAGGCGTTGATCAATGAGATTGTGCAGGGCAATGGGGCATCCGGCGGGCACATGTTTAAGCGGTTGAGCCGCTTTTTAGGCGGAACGACACAGAAACGGGCTGCGGCCGTGACTAACGCCCCGAACCGCGAAGCCCAATTCGACGACTTTGTGAAGAACAAGGTGTATTATGAACTGCGTCAGCAGTTGGCACAGCAAGGCAAATCGCTGAACCTGCCTGATGCCGAAGTGCGCCGGATGGGGCTGGCGGGGGGGCTGGCGGCGCGGGTAGCCCACGTGGATGAAACGCCGACAGAAGCGGAAATCAACCGGATGGCCGAATTGATCAGCCGTTTTTGGGGGTTGGAGGGGGCGATGGCGTTATTTGTGGCGAACACGGCCGTGTCCGCCGTAGATTACGCCTACGATTATTACCGCATGACGCGCCAATTTGGGGAAGCCACTACCTACGAAGAACGGGTACGCTTTTTAGATGCGCTATTTCAGATTGCTTTAGCGGATGGCTTTGTCTCTTACGAGGAAACGGAGGAAATTCGCACTATTGCCCATGGCATCAACTTGTCCAACCAGGAGTTCATCAACGCCAAAATCAAAATCCCGCGTGAGCAGCGAGCCGGTTAAAATAAAGTCATAATTTTAGCCGTAACCGGCCGGCCTGTACCGCTTCATAACCAAACTGCATCTGGCTGCGGTCGAGTTCATCCAGAGGCACCCACTCGATTTTGCTGGAGTCGGAAATGGTGGCGGCCGTAGACGGCCGTTCCAACGCATAATACACCACCGACAAATGCCAGGCACGCCTGTCACTGTCCATCACATACTGGTCTTCCACGTACAACATCACCCCCACCCGCGGCGTCATGCCCGTCAACCGTCGGAAGATGTGGCGCACGGCCTGGGTTGGCGTTTCATTTTCGGCCAGTATCGTGCCGGGGGGCTGCCAAAGCATCGTTTGGGGCTGTTTTTGCAACAACACCTGGCTGTTTTCAATAAAAATGCCGTAGACAGCCGGGCGAAAAAAAAGCGCTTCTGGGGCAACGGGAAACGTCCCACCAGAAACATCATGGCAAAGAATCGTCGTCATAAAAATTAAGGGGTGGGCATCGCCAGCAATTCCTGGCGCAGCGTGGGGATTTGTTCCGCCAATGTGCCTAAAACGCCGTTAATGAAGCGGGGGGCACTATCAGAGCCATACGTTTTGGCTAACTCAACGGCTTCGTTTATGGCTACTTTGATGGGGGTTTCGCCATCTACTAAAAATTCGTAGATGGCAATGCGGAGGATATTACGGTCAATGACAGCCATCTGATCCAGCGGCCATTCCGGGGCATAACGGGCAATGAGGATGTCCATTTCCGCCTGATGCTCAATAACGCCATACACCAACCGGCGGGTAAACTCGACGCCAGTGCTTTCCATGGGGTTATCTTCCAAACGATGTAGCAGAATCACATCCGGGTCGTGTTCGGCAATATCATATTCGTAAAGTGTTTCCAGGGTCACACGCCGCGCGCGTCGTCTTGTTTTCATGGTTTTACCCTACTAAGCCACAGTCGCCATCAGGCGGCTTCTCCTTGGGCGTAAATCACATCTTCAACGTGGACGTTCACCGTGTCCACGGGAATACCAACCATGGTGTTAATAGCTTCGATTACGGCCGTTTGCAAGCGCTGGCTCGTTTCCATGATGTTCACGTGCGGACTCATTATAACGTAAATATCAAATTTGATCTTGTCATTATCGCCAAAATCCAACAAGACCCCATGATGGCGCGTTTCCCGGCGAAATAGTCGGGCCACATCGGCCGGAATAGGCGCCATCTTGGCGATGCCTTCCACCCTTAACGTGGCGTAATAAGCAATGGTAGCTAACACTTCGGGGGCAACTTCTATGCGCCCAATACTCTCGCGGACGGTCGTTTCGTTCATATGCAACATCGCGTGATACGTGATGCAAGAAAATTCGCAGGCATCCCGCATCACATAGTGAGCATCCAGAAATAAGTTTCCTGTTGGAGCGCGGGCATCCTGCCCGCGCTCCAAATCGGCAAGTAGACGCTCACATAGCAATTCCGCCATCTACATGAATCACCTGCCCGGTGATATAAGACGCCTTATCAGAGGCCAGGAATGTGACCAGATAGGCCACTTCCGGCAGTTCGCCCCAACGCCCCAAGGGGATAAATTCTTTGGATTTTTCCTTGTTCTCTTCCGAAAGAACTTCGGTCAGGGCGGTGCTGAAAAACCCAGGGGCGACAGCGTTTACGGTGATTTGACGGCTGCCAACTTCTTTGGCTAATGACTTGGTAAACCCAATGATACCGGCTTTGGAAGCGGCATAATTGGCCTGCCCGGCCTGCCCCACCACGCCAACCACAGAGGAGATATTGATGATGCGACCACCTTGTTTACGGCGGATCATGGGGCGAATGGCGGCTTTGCAGCAATTAAACACGCTTTTCAGGTTTGTGTCCAGTACAGCGTCCCACTGCTCCTCGCTCATACTCATCAGCAGCGTGTCGCGGGTGGTACCGGCGTTGTTGACCAGGATGTCAATGTGGCCGTAGGTATCTACGGCCGTTTTCACCAACGTTTGTGCCTGTTCAAAATTGGAGACGTCAGCAGCTACGGCCGTCGCCTCTCCCCCTCTCGCCTGAATCCCGGCCACCACTTCTTCCGCTGCCGCCGCGCTGGCATGGTAATTGATGACAATTTTGGCCCCATTTGCCGCCAAATCCTCGGCAATTGCCCGGCCAATCCCCCGCCCCGCGCCGGTGACGATAGCTACTTTTCCCTCTAGTAAAGACACTTTCTCATCTCCCTACTTCACATGATACGTGATACGTGATGCGTAATCCGTGAGCCGTTATCCGCGAGCCGTAATCCGACGGATTACCGATTACGGATTACCGATTACAGGTTCCGCCTTCACCCGCTTTGCGTTGCGGTCTATACGCTTAATAAAACTGAGCAGCGTATCACCGGGGCCAACTTCCACAAAGGTGTCCACGCCCTCGGCCAGCAGCCAGTTCATGGAGGCTGTCCAGGCCACGCCGGCCGTCAGTTGCGCTTTTAGTTCGGCGCGAATCTCGTCCGGGGTGGTCAACGGCCGTGCCGCCACATTACCAATCACCGGGCAAACGGCCGTGTGCATGGGCGTCTCATCCACCGCTGCCGCAAACTCTTCGGCCACCGAAGTCATCAACGGTGAATGGGCGGCAATGCTGATGGGTAATTTGACCACTTTGCGTGCGCCAGATTGTTCAGCCAGGGTCACGGCTGTGTCCAAGGCCACCGCATCCCCGGAAATGACCACCTGCCCCGGACAGTTATCATTAGCCACCTGTACGGGACGGTTTGTCTGTGCGGTTGCTTCGGCGCAGAGGTTTTGTACGGCCGTCATCTCCAATCCCAAGATTGCTGCCATTGCGCCCGGCGCACGTTCGCCCGCCAGCTTCATCAACTCACCGCGCCGCCGCACCAACCGCAGCCCATCGGCAAAAGAAACCACCCCCGCTGCCGCCAGCGCCGAAAACTCACCCAGGCTGTGCCCCGCCACAAAATGCGGCGGCGACCACTCCTGCGTTTGCATCCAGGCCAAAACAGCCATACTCGTGGTAAAGATGGCCGGTTGTTGGTTAACGGTATCCATCAACTCTATTTCGGGGCCAGAAAAGCACAGACTGGACAATGAAAAACCAAGCAGTTCATCAGCCTGATCAAAAACAGCACGTGCTTCTGGGGAGTGTTGCGCCAACACCTGCCCCATACCTACGTGCTGTGATCCCTGTCCGGGAAAAAGAAAAGCAGTACTCATTTGTTAAACAAAAAGGCCGCGCATAGGCGGCCTTTCCGATTATTTATTCGCTGGCCGGTAAAATCTGGCGACCACGATATTGCCCACATTCCAGACAAACGTGGTGCGCCCGCTTCATCGTGCCACATTGCGGGCAGGGCACCAGATGGAACCCCTTGAGCGCATGATGGGCACGCCGCCGATCCCGACGCGCTTTAGAAACTTTATGCTTAGGTACAGCACCCATGACAACATCCTCTCTTTATAAAACTTGCTGTGGCCGGTGTCTCCACCGTGCCATCTTGTGTATGATGCAAAAAATAAGCGGCTTCACGCCGCGAAGGGCAATTATAACGACGCCCTGTTACCTGTCAAATTTTGGCTCGTGCGAGGCAGCCATCTGATTTTTCGGAAAATCGGATGGCTGTGGTTGGTTAATCGGCCGTAGCCTGCGGTTCAGTTTCGGCTTCTTTTTGCACCTTGTTCAGGCCGTTGCGCACCACCGCCAGCGAGCGCAGCAAATCCTCTTCCAGGCGGGTGAGCACTTCCAGCACATAAGAGTCGGCGTCGTGGCGCAGGGCGTCGGCGTCGCGGCGGGCACGTTCCAGAATGTTGTCTGCCCGCTGCTGCGAGGATTGGGTGATGGAGTCGCGTTTCACCAGTTCATTGGCTTCCTGTTTGGCCAGGCCACGAATGCGCTCTGCTTCTTCATGCGCCTGGGCCAGGATGCGATCTTTATCCGCTTCCACCCGATTGGCACGTTTGATCTCTTCGGGAATGGCTACCCGTAGTTGGTCAATCAGGTTGTAAATTTTGTCTTCATTGACCAACAGATAGGCACTGAGGGGCAACCGTGTGCTGTCGTTTAATAATTGTTCGAGGCGATCAACCAGTTGTTGTATGTCCATGTTTTTGCCCTATTCTCACTGTTTGCTGTCAGGATAGCCTGCGACCTGCCGCCATGTGCCGTTTATTATAGGAGATTTTTAGGAAAGTGGAAAACGGTATCTAACAGGCAGCTATGCACATCTAAAACCTGTGCTATAACTGTGAATATGAAAATAATGGATGGGGGCTGGTTGCTGGTGGCTGGTAGGCGATGGGGGCATCGCAGCCACTAGCCTCTAACCACCAGCCACTCATTGCGGAGGAGTACATAAATGCAGTTACGGATTAACAATCAAACCTACGAAGTGGCCGAAGAGCCATTTCGATTCTTATTGTATGTTATTCGGGATGAGCTGGGGCTGATTGGTACCAAGTTTGGTTGTGGCGCGGGTTTTTGTGGCGCTTGCACCGTTGTCATTGGTGGTGAAGCTAAACGTAGTTGCATTACGCCGCTCAACCAGATCGTTGGTCAGGAGATACAAACAATTGAAGGGTTGGCCGAGAAGGATGCGCAGGGCCATATGGTGGCTCTGCATCCCATACAACAGGCGTTTCTTGAGCAACAGGTGCCGCAGTGCAGCTGGTGTATGAGCGGCCAAATGATGACGGCGCTGGCTTTTTTGCAGCAAAACCCCAATCCTACGGACGAAGATATTGTGAATGCTATGGGTAACAATTACTGCCGTTGTGGGTGTTACGTGCGCATTAAAACGGCCGTAGCTCAAGCTGCCCACGCGATGTCCGGAGGTGTTTCATGAAGCCAGAACCAGTCGAAAACAATTCTCCTCGCCGCTGGCGGGTTTCCCGGCGCGGCTTTTTGATTGGCCTGGGCGCTGCAGGTGGCCTGTTGGCACTGGGGTGGGGTTTCGGCCTGCCCGCGCTACGCTTGAAAATGGCCGAGCTATTTGATTCTGGCGAGGGGGCCGGTGGTGATGTAGACACCACGCCGACAATCTGGTTTGAGATAGCCGCTGATAACACCGTCACCTTGCGGTTGCCGAAGGTGGAGATGGGGCAGGGCATCCACACCGCCCTCGGCCAGATTGCCGCCGACGAATTAGATATTGCCTGGGAACAGTTGCGAGTCGTTTCCGCCGATACGCTGGCCGGGCCTATAGATGAATTTGGCACGGCCGGCAGCATGTCTGTGATGACCATGTGGACGCCCTTGCGCCAGGCGGCGGCCACCATGCGGTTGATGCTTGTCGAGGAGGCGGCCCGTCAGTTGGGTGTGTCGGCCAATCAGTTAGTTGCCGAAAACGGCCGTGTCTCCGTGCAAAACAATCCCGATCAAACGTTAAGCTACGGCGAGATCGTCCTGGCGGCTGATGGTGCCTGGGAAGTGCCAGAAGAGCCACCGCCGCTCAAAACGCCAGACCAATTCAAAACCATCGGCCAGGCTATGCCGCGTGTTGACTTGCCAGATAAGTTAACCGGCCAGGCAATTTATGGGCTGGATGTGCGCATGGAAGGGATGCTCTATGGGGCGGTGGCTTATTCGGCGACGGTGGCTGGCAAAATGCTTCAGGCTGAACCCGGCGAAGCGGCCAATCAACCCGGCGTTGTTCAGGTCGTGATCGAAAATGACTTTGCGGGTGTTGTGGCCTCATCGCGGGCTGAGGCCGAGGCAGCCCTGGGTAGCCTGGACATCACCTGGGATGAAGGCCCCTTGCTCAACATGGATGACATCACGGCCATCGTCACCGTGGGGGAGGGCGGCGCTACCATCATTCAAAAAGAGGGTGATGCGGCGGGCATTCTCAAAGCGGCATCCGGCGAAAATGGACAATTGCTCATGGCGGAATATCGCACCCCGCTGGCGGCCCATGCCCACCTGGAGCCACAGGCGGCCCTGGTTTCGGTCAGCGATGAGGGGGTAGAAGCCTGGGTGTCTACACAAATGCCGCGCCTAGTACAGGAGACTCTGGCCGAGGTTCTGAAGCGGCCGCTGGAAGAGATTCGGGTAACGGCGACGTATTTGGGTGGGGGATTCGGCCGTAAAGCGGGCACGGAAGTAGCTGTAGAAGCGGCCCGGCTTTCGCGGGCGGCGGGCAAGCCGGTGCATGTGGGCTGGACGCGGCCGAAAGAGTTCCGTGCCGGATATTTACGGCCGCCCACGCACCATGTCTTACGCGGCATGGTAACGGCCGACGGCCGTATAAACGCCTATGATCACCAGCAGGCCAGCGGTGATGTGGCCTTTCTCTTTGTCCCGGCCATCTTCCCCCTGGTAGCGGGCGCTGACTTTGGCGCGACTCGTGGCGCCCGGTTTATGTACGCCGCGCCCCACGTCCGTACCGTCGCCTGGCGCACGCCGCTCCCCTTTCCCACCGGCTGGTGGCGCGGGTTGGGCCTGTTAGCCAATACCTTTGCTATTGAAAGTTTTATGGACGAAATGGCGGCGGCAACGGCCGTTGACCCTCTGGAATTTCGTTTGCGCCACCTGCCCCCAAGCGAACGGGGCCGCCGCCTGGGCCGGGTGCTAGAAGCAGCCGCAGAAATGGCCGGTTGGGGCACGGCCGTGCCAGAAGGCCGGGCGTTGGGGCTGGCGGCCTGTATGGATGCCAACACGGCCGTAGCCCAGGTAGCCGAGGTTTCCATTGAGGCCGATAAACCCCGTGTGCATAAAGTGAGCTGCGCCATTGATCCCGGCTTGCCGATCAACCCCGATGGCATCAAGGCCCAGACGGAGGGGGCGATTGTGATGGGGTTGAGTTCTACCTCCTTTGAGCAAATCATGGTCGCCGAAGGGCGCATTACCAATACCAATTTTGACAGCTATCCCCTGATTACCATGAAAGAAACACCGGAGATAGAGGTGCAGGTGATCCGCAGTGGCGACGAGCCATATGGCATGGGCGAGCCGCCGATTGGCCCGGTGGCCGCCGCCGTCGCGAATGGCCTGTTCCGGCTCACGGGTGTGCGTCTGCGTGAACTGCCGCTCCAATGGCCGCCGGTGTAGGGTGATGTGTAAATCCGTGAACCGTGATGCGTGGCCCGTGAACCGTCACGCATCACGTCAAGGACGAATCTCCCCTTTAGCGCAAATGAAGGCATGTGATATAAACTACCGGCATGAGCATCGAGCAAACGATTCACGGCCGTTATCACATCGCCAACGTCCACACGAACCTCATCGGCCAGGGCGCGATGGGGGCCGTTTATCGAGGGGTTGACCAACAAACCGGCGAGCCGGTAGCCATCAAGCATCTTAAACCCGAACTGCTCGCCGCCAATCCCCGCCAGCTTGACCGCTTCGCCCGCGAAGGCGAACTGTTGCGCCAGCTCAATCACCCCAATATCGTCAAAGTGTATACGGCCGTTGCCGAAGCCGGGCAGCATTACATCATCATGGAATATGTGCAGGGTGGCTCACTGCGGGATTTGCTCGATCAGCAGCCGCAATTGCCCATTCCGCGCGTTTTGAGCATTGCCATTGATGTGGCTGACGCCCTGACGCGCACCCACCGCCTGAACATCATCCACCGCGACCTGAAACCGGCCAACGTGCTGCTGGCCCAAGACGGCAGCCCGCGCCTGACGGACTTTGGCCTGGCTTTTCTGGATGATGGGGCCAATCTGACTCAATCGGGCGCGTTGGTGGGCACACTGGATTACATCCCGCCAGAGGCTTGCCAGGGCAAGGCGCTAGACCGGCGTATAGACATCTGGTCGTTTGGGGTGATGTTGTTTGAGATGTTGGCGGGGCAACGGCCGTTTACCGGCAGCAATCTCTTCGCCAGCATCACCGCTATCCTCACCACCCCCACCCCCGACCTGTTCCGCTACCGCCCCGACGTAAATGACGCGCTGGCTGACCTGGTATACCGCATGTTGCAAAAAGACCCGCAGCAGCGCATCCCCAGCAGCCGGTTGGTAGGTGCAGAACTGGAAGCCATTATGCAGGGGTCAGACATTCGCCTTGCTTCTACCATTCCGCTTCGGCGCGAACAAATTGCTTTGCCCGACAAGCCGCGTTTTGAAACCAGCACCTCAGACAAAACGGCCGTCCATCGCCACAACCTGCCCTCCTAAACCATGCCCTGCATTGGCCGGGAGGCGGAACTGGCAACCCTCAATGAATTTGTCAGCGACCCACAAACCCGGCTCATCTCCATTGTCGCGCCGGGCGGCATGGGCAAGACGCGGCTGGCGCTGGCCCTGGCCGAGCAGCAGGTGGGGCGCTTCAGCTACGGGGTCTATTTTGTATCCCTGGCGGCCGCCGATACCCGCGCCGACATGGTCAACGCCATTGCCGAAGCGGTGGAGTTCCACTTTTACACCGGCGGCAATCCTGAACAGCAATTGGTGGACTTCTTGCGCGAAAAAGAGCTGCTGCTGATTTTGGACAGCGTGGAGCATTTGCAGGAGAGTACGGGGTTGTTGACCGAACTGTTAGCGGCGGCAACGGCCGTGACCCTCATCCTCACCTCCCGCGAACGGCTGCGCCTGCGCGAAGAGCAGGTTGTCACCCTGGCGGAATGGGAATTCCCCCACCATGTAGCTGCCGACGCGGCCCTGCAATCCGCCCCCGCGCAGCTTTTCACCCAATCGGCGCGGCGGTTGCAGCCCAATTTTGAACTGGACGAACATGATCTGCCCGCGTTAGCAGCCATTTGCCGGGCAGTGGGCGGCACCCCGTTGGGCCTGATGCTGGCCGCCACCTGGGTGGAAATGCTCACCATTGCCGAAATTGCTACGGAGATCAGCGCCAGTCTGGACTTTTTGGAAACAGATATGCGTGATGTGCCGGAGCGCCATCGCAGCTTGCGGGCGGTGTTTGATTCCTCCTGGAATTTGCTGAATGAGAGCGAGCGAGACGTGTTTATGAAGCTGTCCGTTTTTCAGGGTGGCTTTAGCCGCCAGGCAGCCCAAGAGATTACCGATGCCTCGCTGCGCGACCTGATGGCGCTGGCGAATCGGTCATTGCTGCATCGTGACCCGGACGGCCGTTACCACACCCAACGCCTGCTGCAACAATATGCTGCCGAGCAGCTCAGCCAATCTCCCGATGCCCATTTTGTGGTGCATGACCAACATGCTGTTTACTACGCCGCCATGCTGCAAGAGCATAACCGGCAGATGAAGGGGAATGATCAACAGGCGGCGCTGGCGGAAATGGAACAGGAACAGGATAACCTGCGGGTGGCCTGGGAATGGGCCATCGGCCAGGGGCAGACGGAGTTGCTACACCAGATGGTAGATGCGCTCTGCCGCTTTTATGATTGGCGTGGCCGTTACCAGGAAGGCGACCAGTTTTGTGGCACGGCCGTGCGCCAACTGGCCCGTGCGCTGGATAGCGAAAGTGTGCGTCTGTGGGCCAAATTGCTCGGCTGGCAAGGCAAGTTTGCTCTGCTGCTCGGCCGTACCGAAGTGGCCGGGCAGGTGATTGACCAGGGTCTCAAACTGCTGACCGGGGCATCACCGGCAAGTTCGTCGTTGGCCTGGGTGGATACCCGTGCCGAAACCGCCTTCCTGCGGCGGCGGCAGGCCCAATTTTTCCTCATGTCCGGCGACCGGGGCGAGGCACGGCAGGCGGGTGCGCAAAGTCTGGAACTGCTGGAAACGCCAGGCGACGAGTGGGGAATTGCCTATTCGCTGGATATGTTGGGGCAGGTAGCCTGGAATGTGGGCGCATATGGCGAAGCGCAGCCGCTGTATGAACGCAGTCTGGCGATTCGTCAATCGCTTGGTGATCGGCGCGGCACGGCCGATTCGTTATGTGCTTTAGGGCTGATTGCCCTGTTCCAGGGGCGCATCCCGGACACCATGCGGTTGATGCAGGAGAGCAACGGTATTCGCAAAGAGATTGGCGATGTGGCGGGCACGGCCGTTGGCCTGGCCGATATGGGCACCGCTTTTATGATCGCCGGGAACTTCCCCGAAGCAATTAAGTTATTGGAAGAGAGCCTGGCACTCTACACGCAGTTGGGCTACCGGCAGGCGATGGCCCACTGGTACACGTTGCTGGCGTTGGCCCGCCTCTCCCATGGCGAATTTGAAATGGCGCGCCGCCATGCCGAACGCGGCCGTACTCTGGCCCGCGAGGTGAACTACAAACGAGGCATTGCTTTGAGCAATTGGGTGTTGGGCTGCCTGAGCATGGTGGCGGGCAACACGGCCGGGGCCAAAACATTGCTCGTGCAAAGCGTCGCCCTTTTCCGGGAGATTAACCAGCAAGACGAACTGGCCTGGGCGCTGGCTGAATTGGGCAGCGCGGAATTGTCATTGGGCCATGCAGCCACAGCGCAGGCGCTGGTTTTGGAAGCATTACAAATTGGGGCGCGGCTGAAATCGTTTTTGCCGCTCAGTTTTGCGTTGCCGGTCACGGCCGCCCTGCTGGCCTGGCGCAGCACCCAATCGGATGATCCTGCCATTCGCCAACAGCTTCAAGAACAGGCGATGGAAATCTATGCGCTGGCCGCCCGGTATCCGTCGGTGGGCAAGTCGGCTTATCTGGATGGCCTCACCGGGGCGCGTGTGCGGGAGATGGCGGCCACATTACCAGCCGACGTGCAACAGGCGGCGCAGGAACGGGGGCAGCAGGGGGATTTGTTCACGGCCGTGCCTGCCCTCATTCAACAGTTATCCGCCTGAAGCCCCTAAGGGTTTTCTTAAACCCTTAGGGGCTGGTCTCTGCTTGATAGTCGTGTTTCCTGTGGGATTTACTACCCGACATAAAAATTTAAGGGAGCACCGGGTGCTCCGTAAGTAGTCAG
>CAZOPF010000047.1:35781-42878 GCA_964581605.1 uncultured Ardenticatenaceae bacterium | reverse complement strand
AATATAGTAATAATGCGGCTGGCCGCCGGGCAGGATTTCGACTTCGATGTCCGGGTAGGCTTTCTCGATGTGGGCGGCGATGGCGGCGGCGGCGGCGGCCGTGACGTCTGCGCCGTAATAAAGCGAGAGCAGTTCCCGGTCGTCCAGTTCCATTTTTTGCAGCACGTCCTGGAGGACTTGTGTGATTTCCGGGCCAGAAGCGCAGAGACGGCCGTTCACCAACCCGATCATCTCGCCATCTTTCACTTCAACCCCATCCAGATTCACCGAACGGGTGGCGCGGGTAATTTCGCCGGTCGCCACTTCGCGGGCGCTGGTGAGCATGGCGGCGGCCGTGGCCTGCAAATCACCGTCCGGGTCATAAGCCAGCATGGCGCTAAAACCCTGCGGCGCGGTGAGGGTGGGGGCGACGGCCACTTCCTTTGGGCTTAAATCCCGCGCTGCTTCGGCCGCCAGAATGATATTTTTGTTGTTGGGCAGGATGATGATTTTGTCGGTGGGCACATCCTGAATGGCCTGAAAAATTTCTTCGGTGCTGGGGTTATTGGTCTGGCCACCATTGACTACAAAGGCCGCGCCCAGACTGCGAAAGATGTTTGCTAACCCGCTGCCTGACGCTACCGCCACCACACCAATTTGCCCTGGTTCAATCGTCGGCGCGGGGGGTGGGGACAGTTGGTCTGCCGCCTGCCCACCGCCATGCACAATCTCTTCCATTTGTATTTGCATGTTTTCCACCACCACATCGGTGATGTGACCCAGGCTGATGCCGTAGGAGATGGGTACGCCGGGGTCTTTGACGTGAATGTGGACTTTGATGGTGGTTTCATCGCCGACGACGACGGTGGAGTCGCCCATCGCGTCTATGCGGGCGCGCACTTCGGCCACGTTGAGGTTGCGCCCCATAAGGATAAATTGCACGTCGTAGGGGTTTTCCAGGTGACCGCTTGCGGGCATTGCCAATTCTTGGGCGGTGATGGTAGACGCAGTAGATGCCAGGCTCACCCCAGTCTCCCAATCTCCTAATCTCCCAATCTCCCCATTCACATACTTCAACATCCCTTCCAACACATACACCAGCCCTTGCCCGCCGGAATCCACCACTCCGGCCTGTTTGAGGATGGGCAGCAGGTCGGGAGTGCGCTCCAACGCCTGTTTGCAGCGGCCTAAGGTACGCTCCAGCAAAAAGCGTAAATCGAGGCTTTTGGTCACGGCGTCGTTTGCTTCTTCTGCGCCTTCACGGATAACGGTCAAAATCGTACCTTCGACCGGGCGCATGACGCCGCCGTATGCGGTGTCGGCGGCCGTTTGCAGGGCGGCAGCCAGGTCGCGGGCATCAAAGGTTTCTTTGTCTTTCAGTCCCCGGGCCAGGCCACGCCAAATCTGGCTGAGGATGACGCCGGAGTTGCCGCGTGCGCCCATGAGCGCCCCCTGGGCCAGGGCATCGGCCATTTTACCGGCGTGGGTGTCGTCTCTGTCCTGGACACGGCCGTAAGCGGAGCGCATGGTCAGCAGCATGTTCGTGCCCGTGTCGCCATCGGGCACGGGGAAGACGTTGAGCGAATTGACGTATTGGTGGTTTTGTTCCAGCCAGAGCAGGCCGGCGCGGGCCATTTTTTTGTATTGTTGGCCGTTACAATGCAGCCATTTTTCGGGCACGGCCGTCATCTCGGCCGTTGTGGGTTGGGTCACGTGGGTTTTCTTCCTCTCTCTTTGTATTCAGTAAGCAATGAGCAGTGAGCGGTGAGCGGTGAGCGGTGAGCGGTGAGCAGTAACACCGACCACTGCCAACTGTTTACTGTTTACTGTTTACTGTTTACTGTTTACTGCTTACTGCTTACTGCTTACTGCTTACTGCTTACTGTTTACTGCTTACTGTTCTTCTCTACTCAACCTCAGTCCCTGCACATACACATTCACCTCATGCACGGGCAGGCTGAGGGCTTTTTCCAGGTGGAATTTGACGGTGTGTTGGATGCTCTCGGCCACGGTTTTGATGCGCACGCCATATTCGACGATAACATACACGTCAATGACCACGCCGCCATCGCGGTAGATAATGTCAATTCCCCGGCGGTTGTCGCGGGAGAGCAGTTTGGCGATGCCGGTAGCCATATTTTTCTCGGCCATGCCCACCACCCCGTAACACTGGTTGATGGCCTGGTTGGCAATGGTGGACACGGCCGTTGGGGAAATATCTATTGTTCCGTAAGTATCATGTTGTACGGTCATTTTTACTCCAATTGTAATTGGGTAATTGGGTAATTGGGTAACTACCCACAATTACCCAATTACTGAATTACTCAATTACCCAGAGATTGTATCACAAGCCACGCTTGCAGGTTATGCCAGGGTGGTAGCCAGCACACTTTTGGCCCCGGCGGTGAGGAGGGATTGGCGCACGGCCGTTGCCGTTTCCGGCGTTACCAGGGCGATCATGTTCCCGCCCCGGCCGGCGCCGCTGAGTTTTGCCCCCAGCGCGCCTGCTTGTGTGGCGGCCGTAACCAGCCGGTCAAGTTCCAGCGAAGAAACGGTCATTTCTTGCAGCAGGGCGTGATTTTCCCGCATCATGGGCCCCAGGGCGGCCACGTCGCCTGTTTCAATGGCAGCGCGGGCGGCGGTGGCGATACGGCCGCAGCCATCAAACAGCGCTTCAAATTTTGCCGGGTTTTCCTGCCACTGGCGGCGCACATCACCCACGGCGATTTTGGTGCTGCTGCGCACACCGGTATCGGCTACCAGCAGGTGAATGGGCCGGGCAACGGCAAACGGTTCGATGCGGTTTTGCGGCTGCTGGCGCACAAAAAAGACGGGCATTTCATAGGCGACAACGGTGTTATCAATGCCGCTGGGGGTGCCGTGATGGATTTTCTCTACTTCATAGGTCAGGGCAGAAACCCAGTCTGGTGTTGCCAGATGAGTCACTTCCAAAAATTCGGCCAGGGCGCGGACGATGGCGGCGGTGATGGCCGCGCCGCTGCCCAGGCCGCTGGCAATGGGAATCTGGCTGCTGACGGTGATGGTCATGTTCGGCAGGGTGGGGAGGTGTACGGCCGTTTGCACCTGCCTGATCACGGCCGCAATCGGGTCATCGGGTGGTGCGTCGTTTAACAGCACATCCTGGCCCAGGTCAGGGGCGATGAGGCGGATGCCGGGTTCGGTAGAGGGGGCGACGACGGCCGTAGCCCGCAGTTGGGAGAGGGGGATGGCGATAGCGGGACGGCCGTAGACCACCGCATGTTCGCCAAAGAGGATGATTTTGCCGGGGGCAGTAGCCATGAAGAGATTGGGAGATTGGGAGATTGGGAGATTGGGAGCCAGGTTAATCTCTCAATCTCTTAGTCTCCCAATCTCAAAACAGATAAATCACAACAAACACCGTCAGCGCAAACAAAGCAATTGTCACCTGCAACGGCCGGTCACGCAGGGCGATGTCTTCGGGTGCGCCGCCTTCGTGGCGCACGTGGATCAGGTACATGTAGCGGAAAATGCCGTACATGAGGAAGGGGATGGTGAGCATCATGGTGTGGTTGGTGGGCAGCCCTTCGGCCAGAAAGGTGTACAGACTGTAAAAGACCAGGACGCTGGTGGTGACCAATCCCAACATACGGTCAATGAGGTCCAGATTGTATTCTTGCAGGATTTTGCGATGTTTGTTGGCGTCATTGCCTAGCAGCACCAATTCGTGCCGCCGTTTGCCCAACACCAGAAAGAGCGCCAGAAAACCGCCAAACAGATAGAGCCAGGGCGAAAAACGTTCCACTTCAATGACAGCCACGCCAGAAGCAATGCGCAGCACAAAACCGAGGGCGACGATCATCACATCAAACAGCACCACATTTTTCAGCCAGAAGGTGTAGGCGATCTGGCTGAGGAGATAGGTGAGCAGGATGAGGGCAAACACGGGCGAGAGGAAATAGCCAGCGATGAGGCTGCCTACCGCCAAAATGACCGCAGCCAGAGCGGCAATAGGGGGGCTGAGTTGACCGGCGGGCAACGGCCGTAACCGTTTGGTCGGGTGCTGCCGGTCACTTTCCATATCCCCCAGGTCATTCATCAGATACACGGCGCTGGACATGAGGCACAGCAGGATAAATGCCGCTATGGTGCGCCCCAGATACACCGGGTCTAACAGTTTTTCATCAAAAAAAAGGGCGACAAAAACAAACCCATTTTTCGGCCATTGGCGCGGCCGCATCGTTTTGAGCAAACCAGTAAACACGCAAACCTCCTGTGGACGGTTATTCGCAATCGAGCTTTGGTTTACGAATTCCCGATTGCGGATTACCGATTATAAGTCACGGCCGTACCCTGTGCATCATTTTTCGTTCCCGGCTATATCCCTTATAATGTCGTGATTCCGCCGGAATAGTTAGGGCAGAGAACAGCAATGGACGAAAATATCAGCAAAACACGTGCCGCCCATGCCGGATCAGAAATCCTGGTGGTGGATGATATACGGGAAAATCTGCGGCTGCTGGTGCGGTTGTTGGTGGAACGGGGATATAAAGTGCGGCCGGTGTCTAACGGCCGTATGGCCATCACCGCCGCCCAAATTGCCCCGCCCGACCTCATCTTGCTGGACATACTTATGCCCGAAATAGACGGCTACCAGGTGTGCCAGCATCTCAAAGCAGACGAAGCCACCAGCCGCATTCCCGTCATTTTCATCAGCGCCCTGCATGAACAAATGGACATTGTGCGGGCCTTTGCCGTGGGCGGCGTGGACTACATCACCAAACCATTCCAGACGGAAGAGACGTTAGCTCGCGTCCACACCCACCTCACCATTGGCAAATTGCAGAAAGAACTGGCCCAGAAAAACCAGGAGTTGCAGGTGCAAAACGAACAATTGCAAGACGCCTTGAGCAACATCAAAACCCTGAGCGGCCTGCTGCCCATTTGCGCCAACTGCAAAAAAATCCGGGATGACGATGGTTACTGGCACACAGTGGAGAGTTACATCCGCAACCACTCCGAAGCCGTTCTCAGCCACGGCATCTGCCCGGATTGTATGACCGAGCTATACCCCGAACATTATCAGGAAAAGTGAGCGTGGCCGGGCAATCATTACGGCCGTGCTTATGTCTGGTAATCGCCAATCCAGATAACCCAGGCTAAATCAGAGTGAACGGCATTGTAGAGACGCAAATCACCTGTTACCAACGGCCGCCCCTGACTATGAGCCAGACTCAGGTAAGCTGCATCATAGGCGGAACGATTATATTTTTGTGCCCAGGTAAACATTGACTGCCAGGAAACTGATTCAACCGGTAAATTTAGACCATCAACAGCTTGCAAAATGGCTTCGGCTTGAGCTATCGTGATCCGGCCACGCCGGACACCCTGCCAGACGGCATTTGTTAATTCATAGGGTAAAAGAGTTGGCGCCAGCAATGATATTTTGCCAACGACATGAGCTTGCAACACGGCTTGGGCTTGACTTTGAGCTTCATCTGGAAATAAGGCACTCAATATGACACTGGCATCAATAATCATGACAACCTTTCCAATTCCTGGCGAGATGCCTCAAATAACTCTTGGGCTGTCACACCGCTGTTTTGCAAACTTTCCGATAGGCGTATCAATTGCAAATAGGCCTGTACCTGTTGGAGTTGCGCGTACTCTGCTGGGGCGATGATCACTCCCACTGGTTTTCCGTGACTGGTAATTGTCACCGGCCCTTTATCGAGCCGCTTAATAATTTGTGAGAGGCGATTATGGGCGTCTGCAATGGGTATTAACATTTTCTCACCTGCTTTCTTGTTATATACAGACAATTATAAACGACACAAACGGTGCTGTAAATTGTCTATATTTGTATGCCCTAAAGATAAGGAGTTGCTTTTGCCAGTCGTTCCGTGGCCCGTTCCAGGTCGTTTTGGGCGGTGGAGATGGCAAAGCGGAGGTGGCCCTCCCCGCTACGGCCGAAGGCAATACCCGGCACGCTGGCAATTTGCGCTTTTTCCAAGAGCGCGTCGGCCAGTTCCAGGCTGTTGCGGCGGGTGTGGGTGAAGCGGGGGAAGAGATAAAACGCCCCTTCTATCGAGCGACATTCGATGCCGTCAATTTCGTTTAAGGCGGCGACCATAAAGTCCCGGCGCTGCTGGTAAGCGGCGCACATGGCGGCGATGTTGTCCTGCGGGCCGTTCAGGGCGGCGATGCAGGCGTGCATGGTGAAGGTGGCGGCGCAGGAGACGGTTTGCCCGTTCATGCGTGTGGCCAGCCGGATGATCTCTGGCGCGGCGACCAGCCAACCCATGCGCCAGCCGGTCATGGCGTAAGATTTGGTCAGGCCGCCGACGGTCAACGTGCGTTCGGCCATGTGGGGGAGAGCAGCGATGGAGAGATGGCTACGGCCGTCGAACACCAATTTCTCGTATATCTCATCCGCAATCACGTAAAGGTCGGCTTCCAAAGCAACCGAGGCAATCGCCTGCAACTCCTCTTTGGTCAGAACGCGCCCGGTGGGGTTGCACGGGTTGTTGACCATGATCGCCTTCGTGCGGGGGGTGAGCTTCTGGCGCAACTGTTCGGCCGTCACGCGGAAATTGTCCTCGCCGGGCAGGCTGATGGGCACGGCCGTACCCCCGGCCAGGGTAATCATCGGTGGGTAGGAGACCCAATGTGGCTCCAAAATCAGCACCTCATCGCCAGGATTCAGCACCGCGCACAGCCCCAGATACAGCGCCCATTTACCACCCGGCGTCAGGATAATCTGGTGGCGCGGGTCAGGCACGGATACGCCATTTTCCCGCTCCATTTTGGCGGCTACGGCTTCCAATGCTTGTGGAATGCCCACCATCGGCGCGGGGTAATGGGTGTGACCGCTCCGTAATGCCTCAATTGTCGCCTGGATGATATGTTCCGGCGTGTCAAAGTCCGGGTCGCCGCCAGCCAGGGCGATCACATCCAGCCCGGCGGCCTGCATCGCCTTAGCCTTGTCATTCACTGCCAGCGTCATAGAAGGTGGCAATGCTTGTAACTTTTGCGATAGTTCTTTCATATTGATCTTCGCGCTTCTTCGCGCCCTTCGCAGATCACGTTCCCAGGTACACGGCCGTGCGCCACACCGCCACCACACTTTTGGCATCTTG
>CAZOPF010000047.1:0-35681 GCA_964581605.1 uncultured Ardenticatenaceae bacterium | reverse complement strand
GTGCCAGCAGGCAGTTCCAGGATGGTCTGGCCGAGCGTCTGCCGGTATTGGCGCAGCATGAGGAGTTCCGGGCCAGCCGGCGACGGCCGTAGCGGAACCAGCACCACCGAACCAGGATGCACGATGATGCCACGGGTGACGGCCGTGCCATCTGCCAGCAGCCGTGTATCCTCTCGCAAATACCAGGAGTCACCTTGCCAGATAATTTGGGACGACGGGGGGGGCATGGAGGTGATTGAGTAATTGGGTAATTGGGTAATTACCGAATTACTCAATTACCCAATTACCTTCTTAACAGTCGGGCGGGATACGAATCTGATCGCCGACGAAAATGGTGTAGGGGGCGGGGATGTTGTTATAGGCAGACAACTGGTCTACCGTACAACCATAAGCCAGCCCAATGCGGAAAAGATTGTCGCCGGGCCGGACGGTGTATACCTGTTCTGTGCCTGGTACGGCCGTGGGGGGCACCGGTGTAGCCGGTGTGGTGCCCGGCGCGGGGATGATGAGCTGTTGGCCGACGACCAGGTTGTTGGGGTTGGTGAGGCCATTGGCGGCGATGATGGCCTCCTGGGAGACGCCATACTGCTGGCTGATGCTGAAGAGCGTATCGCCAGGGGCGACGACATGAATTGTCTGGCCGCTGGCGTCAGTTTGGGCGGTTGGCTGGGGCGGTACGGCCGTAGCCTCTGTGCCGGGCACGGCCGTTGGCTCAGGCGTGGGAGCCAACGGATCAACGGTAGCTGGTGGAGCAGTTGGTAAAACTGTGGGCACGCTCATGGTTGGAGCCGGGGTGAGGGTGGGGGGGAGTTCATCAACGGGGACTGGCTTTTCACAGCCAGCCAGAAAGAGGGTAATGATTAACAAACAACCCCAGACCCATTTTCGGTAACTGGTTAGATGATTCATTGGGTTCTCCTCATTAAAAGGGCGGGGCAATCGGTTGGTTTGTGTGTTGAATGAAAACGTGACCGACCGCCATATGATGCTAATGTTATGTCAAACGTGAGTAAACATAACGCAGTCTACCATAGGCAACTATGAGCGTCAAGGGGAGGCTATTCACCCACTTTTCCGCTTTGGCTATAATCCCGCCGCTATGTTGGTCTGCGAAGGGCAAGAAGATAGGCAAAGTAGGGGTGAGGCAGATGGTTGCCATTTGCCTGGTAACAAAGTGAATTACCCCCCAACGGCCCCGCCCCTACGGGTGGGGATCAATGCCCATTTGCTTTCGGGAGAGGCCGGGTATCGCCGGGCAGGAATTCACCACTATGTGGCTCAGGTGCTGCGTCATTTGCCGCCTGGAATGGAGTATATTGCGTTTACGCGCTATAAAGCGGACTTTTTGCAGCGAGAGGGCATGACGGCCGTGTCTACCCCCTGGCCCACCGAAAAACGCGCGGTCCGTATTGCCTGGGAACAAATGGTGTGGCCCTGGCAGGCCTGGCGGCGTGGTGTCCATCTGCTGCACAGCACGGCCTTTGTCACTCCCTTGTTTGCCCCCTGCCCGGCGGTCATCACGGTGTATGATTTGAGTTTTTTGCACTTTCCAGAGAGTTTTCCGGCCGGGCAACGCTGGTATCTAACCAGCCAGACGCGCCGTTCGTGCCGCCGCGCGCGGCGCGTGATCGCCATTTCGGAATCGGGGCGGCAGGATGTCCATCGCTTTTTTGGCGTGCCCTTGTCGCGGATTGATGTGGTGTATCCGGGGGTGGATGGGATGTATCGGCCGTATCCGGCGGATGAGGTGAATCGGTTTAGAGCAGAGAAGGGGTACGGCCGTTACCTCCTCCATGTGGGCACCCTGCAACCGCGCAAAAATATCCCCACCTTGCTGGAAGCCTTTGCCCGGCTGGGTGAATCGGATTTGCATCTGGTTCTGATTGGCGGCAAGGGGTGGTTGTATGATGAGATTTTTGCCCGTGTGCAGGCGTTGGGGCTGGCGGAACGGGTGCATTTTACCGGCTATGTGCCGGATGACGAGCTGCCGCTGTGGTACAACGCGGCCGAACTGCTGGTATTACCGTCACTGTATGAAGGGTTTGGCATGCCCGCGTTGGAGGCGATGGCCTGCGGTACGCCGGTGGTGGCCGCCAACAGTTCCTCGTTGCCGGAAGCGGTGGGGGAAGCGGGGTTGCTGTTTGAGCCGCTGGATGTGGCTGGATTGGTGGAGCGGGTAACGGCCGTGTGTCACGATCCCCAATTATCCGCTAAAATGCGGGCGCTAGGGCTGGCCCATGCCGCCCAATTTTCATGGGAACGCGCCGGGTGGGAGACAGCGGCAACTTATCGTTTGGCCGCTGCTGATACCGGCCATGTGGAAGAAGGATGAGCAAAAGGACGATACGGTTCATCACCATTGTGGGTGATGTTTTCCTTATGAACGTGGGGTTTGCCCTGGCATACCTCATTCGCTACCAGTGGCAGTGGTTCCGCTCCATTTCTTATTATGAGCCCTACACGGATTATCTGGGGCAGCAGGCGGCGCTGGTGCTGCTGCTGGTGTTTACCTATTCGCAAATGGGGGTGTGGCAGCGGCGGCGGGGGGAAGCGTGGCTGGATGAGGCGGCGCGGGTGCTGTATGCCACGGCCGCCGGTATTGGGCTGATGGTGGTGTTGACTTTTTTTGTGCAGCCGACCCCCTTTTCCCGGTTGCTCTTTTTCTGGGCGTTTGTGGTTATTGTGGCCCTCATCAGTCTGGCGCGATTGGCGCGGCGCTGGCTGCTCTCGTTGTTTTACCAACAGGGCAAGCTGGCTGACCGGGTGTTGGTGCTGGGGTCAGGTGAAGTGGGGCGGGGGGTGATTCGCACCCTGTTGGCGCGGCCAGATTTGGGTTTTCGGGCAATTGGGTATCTGCACGACGGCCGTAGCGAAAACAATATTGGCCTGGGGCGCATTCCCAACCTGGGCGTTTTTGATGACCTGGAACAGATACTGCAAAACGAACCACAGCTGCACACGGTCTTTATTGCCTTGCCAGGGGAGCACCACCAGGAGATTGCCCGGTTGCTGCAAACCTGCCAGACGCACGGCACGCGGGCGCAGGTGGTGCCAGACCTGCTGCAACTGAGCATGAACCGGGTGGAGATGGTCAATATGGCCGGTATTCCCACGCTGCGGGTGCGGGAAGCGGGTATCAGTCGGGGGCAGCAGCTTGCCAAACGGTTGATGGATTTGAGCATTATCCTCATTTTGTCTATTCCGACGTTGCTGATTACGGCCGTCGTCGCTTTGGCGATCAAACTGGATTCCCCCGGCCCGGTGTTGTATACAGGGGTGCGCATGGGCAAGGATGGGCGGCCGTTTCAGATGATCAAATTCCGCTCAATGGTCGTGGGGGCAGAAGAACAAAAAGAGGCGCTGCTGGCCTTTAACCAGGCGGATGGCCCGCTGTTCAAAATAAAGGACGATCCCCGTCTGACGCGAGTGGGCAAATTTATCCGCCGCACCAGTCTGGACGAACTGCCGCAGCTTTACAACGTGCTGCGTGGGCAGATGAGCCTGGTGGGGCCGCGCCCACCGCTGCCGGAGGAGTTGGCCGAATATAAGCCCTGGCATAAACAACGGCTGTCGGTGATTGGCGGGCTGACGGGGTTGTGGCAGGTGAGCGGCCGTTCTGACCTGACCTTTGATGAGCTGTGCCTGCTGGACATTTATTACATTGAAAACTGGTCAGTGGGGATGGACATTCGTATCTTGCTGCAAACCATTCCCCATGCGCTGTTAGGCAAGGGGGCGTATTGAGTGATTGGGTGATCTTGTGTTTGAGTGTTTGAGTGCTGGTTGACTGACAAATTGCATTTTCAACCGCAGAGGGCGCGGAGAACGCAGAGATTTCTCCTTTATTTAACCTCTGCGCCCTCCGCGTTCTCTGCGGTTAGATAAGTTTTGTCAGTCAATCAGGTTTGAGTGTTTGAGTGTGTACACAAAAACTAAAACACACAAAGGCAAGATCACCCGGCTAACAGGGCGGCTACCAGTTCGCGGCAAAAGGCGGGGATGTCAGCGACGACGCGGCCCCAGACCAGATTGCCGTGGCGGAAAGCGGCTTCATCTACCCAGGTAGCCCCGGCATTCACCAGATCGTCTTTGATGCCCAACGAGCCGGTGGCGGGGCGGCCGTTTACAATGCCGGCCGAAATAGCCACCAACCCGCCATGACAGATAATGCCAATCACTTTACCGGCAGCGTTCATATCGTGGATGAGTTGGGTGACGGCCGTGTACCGGCGCAGCTTATCCGGTGCCCAACCACCCGGTATGACGGCGGCAAACAAATCCCGGCTATCCAATGATTCAATCGTGGCCGTTGGTGTTATTTCCAGCCCATTTTTGCCGCGCACCGGCTTCAAATCCAGCCCAGCGGCAATCACCTCCGCCCCCTCCTCTTGCAGCCGCATCAGGGGCACATAAAACTCCAAATCCTCCACCCCCTCCGCTAGCAGAATGGCAATTTTCCTACCACTTAAACGCATGAGCTTACTCCTGTCGGTAGCAGGTAGCAGTTGGTGGGTTACTTGCCACCTGCCACTTGCCACTTGCTACTCCTCATCAAAACTTTGCGGCTGGTCAATACTGACCACTTCACCGTGAAAATTGATGGTCACGCGGAAGCCCATCATGCCCAACATTTCCCGTGCCTGTTGGGGAATGCCCTGGGCGATGATGTCATCCATGTTGATATTGCGCAGAGAGGCGTCTATGGCTGCTTTAGTCATCAGGTCATCCTTGCCCATGAATCTCATCGCCTGCTCCACGGCCATGTCCTGATTTTCGTGAAGTTGTTGCAGGAAAAAATCCAGCACCTGCCGGTCTACTTCCTCGGCGCTGATGTGGCGCATGAACCCGGCGTCGTTAATAACATAGTTTACTTCATCGCCGACTACGGCCGTGCCCACCAACCGTCCATTTTCATCATAAATCAATCCTTCAAATAAAGCCTGTCGAATCATAACAAACCTTTGTGGGGGGATAGTGGCCGGTAGTTTTTGCCAGCCACCAGCCACTATCCCCCAGCCTGACTTATCCCGTTCTCAGGAATTATACGTGATTGGCTGGCAAATCCAGCCATTTTGTGAGCAAAATTGGAGAGGCTCTCACGGTCGGTTATAATCTTGATTGGATATTTGGTAGGGGCGAGGCTATTGGGAAATCAGGCTGCTACCAGCAACAACTCATATCCCAACTGCCTGGCCCTTACGGGAAGAGGTTTAGGTAACATACATTGTTCAGACCATTAGACTGGCTCTTGGGCCTGTTTTCATTAGATGTAGGTATTGACCTGGGCACGGCCAATACGCTGGTTTATATTCGTGACAAAGGGATTGTCATCAATGAACCGTCGTG
The DNA here is from genome assembly GCA_964581605.1 of uncultured Ardenticatenaceae bacterium. Lineage (GTDB taxonomy): Bacteria > Chloroflexota > Anaerolineae > Promineifilales > Promineifilaceae > CAADGU01. Next base: position 30,335 of record CAZOPF010000047.1, on the reverse strand, counting down.
GGTGGCCATTAACCGCCGCACACGGATACCTCTGGCAATTGGGGCAGAGGCGCGGGAAATGGTGGGGCGTACGCCGGCGGATATAATTGCCATACGGCCGTTGCGTGATGGGGTGATCTCCGAATTTGAGATTACCGAAGCCATGCTCAAATACTTTATCACCAAATCCCATGAACAGATGATCGTCCCCTTTCCCCGGCCGCGTGTGGTGGTGGGCATTCCTAGCGGCGTGACGGAAGTGGAAAAACGAGCGGTATATGATGCTGCCATTTCGGCCGGGGCCAGAGAAGCGCATCTCATTGAAGAGCCAACGGCCGCTGCCATTGGCGCCGGGTTGCCGGTGAATGAAACACGCGGCAGCATGATTGTGGATATTGGCGGCGGTACAACCGAAGTGGCGATTTTTGCGATGGGCGGCATTGTTGTCAGTCGCTCCATTCGGGTGGCCGGGGATGAGATGGATGAAGACATTGTGCAATATGCCCGCAACAAGTATAACCTGCTCATTGGTGAGCGGATGGCGGAGCGGGCCAAAATTGGCATTGGCTCGGCCTTCCCTTTGCCGGAGGAGCGCACCATGACATTGCGCGGCCGTAACCTGATCAACGGCCTGCCCCAGTCAGTAGAAATTAGCAGCATCGAACTGCGCGAGGCCATGGCCCCCTCCATCAACATCATTGTAGATACGGTACGGGATGCGCTGGACGAAACGCCGCCAGAATTGGTAGCTGACCTGATGGAGGTAGGCATTTGCCTGGCCGGGGGTGGGGCACAAATTCGCGGTCTGGCGGAACGGCTGGAGGATGTCGTGAAAATGCGGGTGTGGGTGGCGGAAGACCCGATGACTTGTGTGGCTCGCGGCGCGGGGCGCGTGCTGGAGAACATCGAACTGTGGGAGCGCTCGCTGGCCGGGTTACATCGTGGCAGCACACACCATTAGTTAGTGAGCAGTAAACAGTGAGCAGTTAACAGTAGACTCACTGCTTACTGTTTACTGCTCACTGCTTACTGTTTATTGCTCACTGTTTACTGACATGAGTGAGGCACAGAAGCGGGTTCGCTGGGTGACATTTGCCGTTTTGGTGGGTGTGGCCCTGTTGCTGACTTATCTGGACAGCAGGGGGAATTTAGGGAGTGCTTTGGCCGTGGTGCGGGATCCATTTACGGCCGTCCTCTCTTTCACCTCCGCCCGTTCTGAATCGGCCGCCGATTTACTGGCAGGGCCGCGTGATTTACAAACAGCACGCACCCAAATTGCCGAATTAGAAGCACGTGTGGCTGAGTTAGAACGGGAAAATGAGGAGCTGCGGGAAATTGAAGGGGAGTGGCAAATTCTGCAGGATTTGTTTAACCGCGCCCGCCAATCCCCCGAATTGACCCGCCAGACGGCCACAGTGATTGGGCAAGATACCAGCCCGGCCATGCGTAGCATCATTATTGACAAAGGCACAGAAGATGGTATCCGCGTGGGGATGCCGGTGGAAAGCTCGCGTGGGTTGGTGGGGCGTATCTTTCGCGCCGCGCCTCATTCGGCGCAGGTGGCGCTTATCACTGATAACGCCAGCGCCATTCCTGCCCGGTTGGGCAATTCGCGGGCTACCGGTGTTCTGAGCGGTAGTGGGCTGGGCGGCCCGTTAACAATGGATTGGGTAGACCTGAAATATAATCTGGAGATTGGTGAGGTCGTGCTCACCTCTGGCCTGGGCGGCACTTTTCCTGAGGATATTGTGGTGGGGCGGGTGATTGAGGTGAACCGCAGTGAGGCAGATTTGTTTCAGCAGGCGGTGGTGCAGCCCGTGACGGATTTTGAAAATCTGGAGATTGTGTTTGTGATTACCAATTTTGCCGTATTGGACACCTCCATTTTTAACAGCCCGGTGGACGAGTGAAATTGAATTCGCCAGGTGTGGCGAATGGGATGGTTATGAAAGCATCTATTTATCTGGCTATTCCGTTGATGGTGGTGTTAGGGGTGATACAAACGGCCGTGCTGCCCCATTTTTCTTTCCGCCATTTATCACCCCAATTGCCGCTGCTGGTGGCGTTGGCCTGGGGTATGTTGCATGGGCTGGATGAAGGGATGGTTTGGGCGTTTATTGGTGGGATAAGTATGGATTTATTTTCTATTACCCCATTGGGGATTACAGCGATAAGTTATCTGGTAGCGGTGACGGCCGTGCTTTGGCTGCAACAAGCCTTCCCCACCAGCCGCCTTATCCTGCCTGTGTTGTTAGCGGCTGTGGCAACGACCATTTTTCTAATGGTAAGTCTGCTCCTTTTACGGTTAACAGGGTTTATTTCGACATTCCAGGTGGCGGTGACGTTATGGCCGCTTGTCTTGTTAAACGCCATCGCCATGCTGCCTGTTTATTGGTTCCTTTATGCGGTAGATCGCACTGTTCAGCCGCAGCATATGCAACTTTAGGTCACTGCCAACAGAATTGATGGAGTAATAATGTCACGTATTGGGTGGGATCGTCCCGAAGACAGGGAATCATCAACAGAAGATATTGGGCTGCGCGGCCGTTTATATTTCTTTCGCATCCTCATCATCCTGATTTTTGGGCTGCTGCTTTACCGCGTCTATCACATTCAACAAACACAAGGCAAGGAGCTAACAACCCTGGCTCAGGAAAATCAGTTTGCCACCCTGCGCACAGATGCGCCACGCGGCGTTGTGTTTGACCGAAACGGCCAACCGTTGGCGGTGAACCTGCCCAGTTTCAATATCACCATTACCCCTGCGTTTCTGCCGGATAACGAAGAGGCACGCCAGGCTGTTTATGAACGCCTCTCTCTGCTAACGGGGGTGCCCGTTACCAACACGGTCGCCCAGCAGCAGCTGGTGGCAGAAGCAAACCCTGAATTGGTAACCACCTATTCCCGTCTGGCTGAAGTTTTTGGTACATCAGTCGAAGAAACTTTAGACAGTGCCAATGTGGTGCGGCAACTGCCAGACAGCATTGAAGGGATTGTGGCCGAGAATAGCTTTGCCCAATATATCCCGGCCGTTATTACCGCCAATGTGCCTATTACTCGGGCGTATCAGGTGGAGCAGGAAAGCATATTCTTGCCGGGGGTACGTGTTATCCCTGAGCCTGTGCGGTTTTATCCTTCTGGCGAGTTTACTGCCCACATTTTGGGATATATGGGGCCGATCCCGAATGAAAACTGGATTAATGTGCTGGGGTATGATCGGGACGATCGGGTAGGTTGGGCCGGGCTAGAATCTTCAATGGAGTTGGAGTTGTCTGGACAGAAGGGGGTGCGCACCATTGAGCAGGATTGGACGGGCCGGGAAGTGCGACAGATTGGCCTGGCACAAGAGCCGCAAGCCGGATTAAATATACACCTGACGCTGGATCTGGATTTGCAAATCCTGGCAACGGAGATAATCCGGCAGGTGATGGAAACGCGCGAAACTGTGCCAGACGTTGATCTGGTCACCGGGGAGGAATCATTTGTAGAGGTGCGCCAGGCAGCGGCCGTCGTCATGAACCCGAAAACCGGTGAAATTTTGGCCCTGGTCAGCTTCCCCACGTTTGATAATAATCGTTTTCAGACGGAAGTGCCGGTGGAGTATTATCTGGGGCTGGCCCGCAATGAATATACCCCATTGGTTAACCACGCCATTAGCAGTGAATATCCGCCTGGGTCAACCTTCAAACTGGTGCCGGCCGCCGGGGCTATGCAAGAGGGGCTGATAACACCCAACCGGCTGCTTATGGACCCTGGCCAGATCACCATCCCTAACCGATATGCGCCAAATGACCCCGGCCGTGCCCAAACGTTTGTCTGCTGGGTGTTGGCTACCCCCAAAGGGGCGCATGGCCCAATGAATATGACAACAGGTCTGGCGAATTCTTGCGATGTCTATTTTTACAAGATTAGCGGTGGCTTTAACCAGGATGGCGAATTTGTGGAAGGGTTGGGCGTGGAAGGTATTGCCAAATATGGGTCGCAGTTTGGTTTCGGCCGGGTGCAGGGGGTGGAGCTTCCTCTGGAAGCAGACGGGAATTTGCCGCCTGACCGGGAGTGGAAAGCCCGCTTTTATGGCGAACCCTGGTCAACGGGTGATGATTACAACCTGGGTATTGGCCAGGGGTTTATGACATCCTCCCCTATGCAGGTGGCCCAAATGGCGGCCGTTATTGCGAATGGTGGTTTTTTGTATAAGCCTACCATTGTTCACCACATGACGGATGAGGGCGGCAATGTGGTCATGGTGGATGCTAACAGCCAGATTGTGGCACGTGCCCACCCAGGCCCAAATGGTGAAACTATCCTGACTGATGCGGACGGTAACCCGCTAGATGATCCCTCCATCAACATTCGCTTTGATGAAAACGGCCAACCCATTTTCCAGCCCGTTGTGCTGAATGCGCTTGATGTTGATCGGGACTATATTGAGGTTATTGCCAATGCGATGGAACTGGTAAACACGTTTGTTAGCCCAGAAGAGTTTTATACCGGTGCTACCTATACTGAATGGTTAGACAATGTGGGGATATCTACGGCCGGTAAGACGGGTACGGCCGAATTTTGTGACAACATTGCCATTGAGAAGGGATGGTGCAGCTATGATGATATCATCCAGCAGCGTGTGCTGCCGACACACTCATGGTATGTGGGGTATGCGCCGGCTGACGATCCTGAAATTGTGGTGGCTGTATTTTTGTATCATGGGGGTGAGGGATCGGCATGGGCCGCGCCGGCTGCATGTAACATCATGGCGGCGTATTTTCAGGTTGGGCAATATGCGCCGCCGCCCCAGCTGGCAGAAGGGGAAACGGCTCCCCCGGTGGAGCGTACCTGCCTATCGCTTACTTTTAACCCGGAAATACCGCCTGGGTTTGTGGAACGGGCCAAAGCTGAGGGAACCATACTGCCCCAAAACGAGCAATCTATTTTTGATTTGCTTGAGCAGCAAACCCCTTGAGTGGGCATCGGTCAGCCGTGATCGAATGTAGGGTGATGGGGTACGGCCGTTTAATGCCCTTTCCATTCCGGGGGACGTTTCATCAGGAAGCTCTGTGCGCCCTCCATAAAATCTTTGGTTTGGAAAAGCTGGCTCTGTGCCCATCCTTCCAACATCAACCCACGATCTATATCACTCAGCCCGTCAATAACCCGTTTGGCCATGCCCACGGCCAATGGCGCGCCCTGGCAAATTTCAGCGGCTAATTCTTCCGCTTTGGCCGTGAGTTCTTCCGCCGGCACAACATAATTAACCAGCCCCCATGGCTCGGCGGCCGCACTCTCAAATTGACGGCCGGTGAAAATAAGCTCTTTAGCGCGAGCTGGGCCAACCAGACGCACCAGGCGTGTGGTGCCGCCCACATCAGGAATCATACCCAGCCGACTTTCCGGCAGTCCCATCATAGTGCCAACAGCAGCGATGCGCAGGTCACACGCCAGCGCCAGTTCCATCGCCAGCCCCAGGCAGTGGCCGTGTAAGAGGGCAATGGTGGGCAGTTCCAGTCGTTCCAGCCGTGTCAGAACGCGCTGGAAATTGTCGGTGATGGCGCGCATGCGGGTTTGCCAATGGGGGCCGTACTGGTCGGCCATACCCAGGAGGGCGGTAAGATCAATGCCGGCCGAAAATGCCTTGCCTTCGCCGCGAATAAAAACGACCCGCAAACCAGGTGTGCGATTAGCTTGCTGTATAGCTTCGTCGAATTGCGCGAATAGTTCCATGTTGATAGCGTTTCGTTTGTCTGGCCGGTTGAGGATGATTTCAAAAATAGCGTCGCGTTGGTGTGTTAAGACAAGATCATGCATGGGGTGCCTCCGGGGTTGGATAATTGGGCAGCCAGTACCTTATCAGCCAGGTTCTTGCACCATGAGCAAGAATTTTTACCACAGAGACACGGAAACACAGAGATGGTCTGTGCCTCTGAGGTGAAAACCTCTTTGGTTCTGGCTTGTCCAGGTCAGGTAATTGCGCCAATTACTCAATTACTCAACTGTTTAATTATGATAACAAGAGGCGATATTTTAGCCCACTGCCGGTGTTGAAGACCAAAATGCGCTCGTCGGGGTGGAGCCATTTTTGGGTTACCAGCTCTTGCAGGGCGGCAATGGTGGCGGCCGCTTCAAAGGAGACAAAGATGCCTTCTGTGCGGGCGAGGAGTTGTTGGGCTTCAAAGATACGGCCGTCACTCACTGCCACCCCCGTCCCGTTACTTTCGCGCAGGGCCTTTAGCATTAAACGCCCGCCAATGGTGACGGGCACGCGCAATCCACCGGCAAGGGTGGATGCATTTTCCCAGGGCTGGGTGGTTTCCCAACCTTCATGGAATGCTTTTACAACGGGGGCACAACCATCGGCCTGGGCGGCCACCATGCGCGGCCGTTGGCGGCCAATCCATCCCAGTTCTTCCATTTCAGCAAATGCTTTCCACATGCCAATCAGCCCGGTGCCGCCGCCGGTGGGGTAGATGATCACATCCGGCAGTTCCCAGTTGAAAGCGGCCGCCAACTCATACCCCATAATTTTTTTGCCCTCTACGCGGTATGGTTCTTTGAGGGTGGAAACGTCGAACCAGCCATCGGCGATGGCGTCGGCGGCCGCTTCTCGGCCGGCGTCGTTAATCAGGCCATTGACCAGACGCAGGTCTGCGCCAGTCATCTGGACTTCGTTGATATTGATGAGGGGGGCGTCTTGGGGCATGTAAACGTGGGCACGCAGGCCGGCGCGGGTGGCGTAGGCGGCCAACGCCCCGCCCGCGTTACCGGCGGTGGGGATGACAAACTCGGTAACGCCCAGTTCATAGGCACGGCTGACGGCCACTGCCAATCCTAATGCCTTAAAACTGCCGGTGGGGTTTTGCCCTTCATCTTTCAGGTAAAGCTGGTGCAGACCTAACAGCTTTTCCAGGCGGGGCAATTTGAGGATGGGTGTTCCGCCTTCGCCAAAGGAGGTGATGTGGCGGGAGTCACGGACGGGTAACAGTTCATGGTAGCGCCACATATCGCACGGCCGTTGCATCACTGCATCCCGATCCAGTTCCGCTGTCGCTTTAGCCAGGTCATACCGTGCCAGGAGAGGTTGCCCGGCATCGCTGAGCCGGATGATCTGATCGGCGTTATAAATTTTCCCAGTGAGGGAACATTCCAGGTGGGAGAGGTAGCTCATGGGAATGGTCAATGGTTAATGGTTAATTGTCAATGGAGCATTGACCATTTTACAGGTAGGCAATGGGCACGGCCGTGCCGGGTTGGACAATGTGGGTTGGCTCACCCAAATATTGGTGTAAGAGGGCGCGAATCTGGCGAATGTCGGCCGGTTTGCGCAGAAAGTCGTTGCAGCCCGCATCCAGAGCGGCATCTTCGGCTTCGTCATTGCCAAAGGCAGTGAGAGCAATGATGGGCGTTTGGGCGAAGGCAGGGTGCTGCCGCAGCTGACGGGTAAGGTCAAATCCGGTGAACTCACCGGGCAAATGTAAGTCCATGAAGATGAGATCGGGGTGATGGGTTACGGCCGTGAGCCAGCCTGTTTCCGCATCGGCAGCTGCCAAAAATTCCAGCCCTTCCGCCTGCACAATGCGCTGTACCAATAACCGATTATTGGGATGATCTTCTACGTACAAAACCCGCTTGCTCATCATGATGACCTCCGTGTTCGCTGTCCGGTAAACCGGATGCCGCTCCCCTCAAATTGCCTCAGCAGGCAGATTATCACAAGCGTTTACTTGCTTCAAGGCTATATTAGCTATAGCTCTTATAGAAAATTTTGATAATATAACACGGCGACCTTACAGGGATTTGGGGCTATCAAACGCTTGTTTGGGGATTTCTGAGCTATACTAAAGGTCATTACTATGGAACTAGGACAGATTGAAGCATTTTTAGCGGTAGTACGAGAAGGCAGTTTTACAGGAGCCGCTTCCCGGCTTAACCTCACACAGCCTTCACTCAGTGCGCGTATCCAACAATTAGAGCAAAGTTTGGGTGGGGAGCTTTTTTTTCGGGATCGTCGCCCGGTGCAACTGACATTAATGGGACGCACGTTTGTGGATTATGCGGAGCGGGCGCTGGGTATTTTGGATGCAGGGCATACGGCCGTGCGTGCGGCCCAGACCGGTAGTGTGGGCAAGGTAACGGTGTGCTGCCCGTTTTCGCTGGCAACCTATCTGCTGCCAGAAGTGGTTAACCGCTTTGGGCAGGCACATCCCCAGGCGGAATTGTATATGGAGGCCGGTCATTCAGATTTTGCTATCAATCAATTATTGGATGGGGTGGTCAATCTGGCGATGGCGGCCGCTTTTCCTCGCTATGCTATGCAAACCCAAACATTGCTACGGCTGCATGATGAAATGGTGGTGGCGGTATCGGTGGAGCATCCGCTGGCTCGGGCAACGGCCGTGCCCATTGCCCAACTCTGGCAATATCAGATCATCATCATCCACTGGGGGGCTGCTTTTGATGCTTACCTGGAAAGCCTGCGCCAGATGAGCCTGGCAACGGGGCCGACGGTGCGTGTGCCTCTGCCCGCGGCTTTGCCCATGGCCCAATTGCCGAACAGTGTGACGTTCTTGCCACGCAGGCTGACGGCCGTATCCAATCTGGTGGAATTGAATGTGCCGGAATTTCAGTTTGATTGGGATGCCATCGTTGTTACCCGGCGCGAGCGGCAGTTGACGGAACTGGAGCAATCCTTTGTGGATATCGTGAGTGCGGTATGGCAAAGCACACGGCCGTGACAATAGTTCATCAATACAGGAGAAACTTCGGATGCATGTCAAACGAATTGAGCCAGGGCCAGGTCAGGAATCGGTATGGGATTACCCCCGCCCACCACGTCTGGAAGAGTGCCACAAGCATATTCAGATACAGTTGAATGGCGTTACCATTGCCGATACCCACCGCGCCAAACGGGTGTTGGAGACCAGCCACCCGCCGGTCTACTACATTCCGCCAGAAGATGTGCAAATGGATTATTTGATTCCCCGCTTTAATCGTTCGTTTTGTGAGTGGAAGGGGGAGGCGCATTATTATGGCGTAATGGTTGGCGACCGGGTGGTAGATATTGCCGCCTGGTATTACCCCTCACCCACACCGGCCTTTGCGCCAATTCGCCTGTATATCGCTTTTTACGCCCAGTATATGGATTCTTGCACAGTAGATGGGGAAGAAGTGACGCCACAGCCAGGCGGCTTTTACGGCGGTTGGATCACCCACGATGTGGTTGGCCCATTCAAAGGGGATGCAGGGTCGGAGTTGTGGTAATTGTGTTTCAATTACCCAATGCCCCAATTACTTTTCAAGGCTGAATTAAGGGCAACCTGACCGTAAATGTGCTGCCCACATCTACTTCGCTGTCCACGGAGATAAAACCCAGGTGTGCTTCCACCAGGTTTTTAACAATTGCCAGACCCAACCCGGTGCCGATGGCTAAGTTTTGGTGCCCTTTGACGCGGCTGTAGCGGTCAAAAATGTAAGGCAGTTCATCTTCCGGGATGCCGTAGCCGGTGTCTTTGATTTCCACCAGGGCAAAACGGCCGTTAGCCGATACATTCACACATACCAATCCTCCCTTAGGGGTATATTTGATCGCATTCGAGATCAGGTTTGTTAGCACGCGTTCGATCTTCTTCTCATCGGCCGTAATCATAACTGGTGTAGGCACCGGGTTAAATTGCAACTCAATTTGTTTTTCTATTGCCTGCGCCTGAATGGTTTCGGCCGTCGTTTTAGTCAGCAAAGCCAGATCAAATTCCGACAGTTCCAACTCCAGCCCGGTACCAGAGGCCACCCGCTCCAGGTCAAGGATATTGTTCACAATCTCTAGCAGCGTTTCCTGGCTACGCAGAATAACATTGGCAATCTGCACTTGCTGCTGACGAGACAACTCCCGATCACGCATGATGCTGCTATAGCCTTTAATGCTCGTCAGAGGGGTGCGCATATCATGGGTCAACACAGCCAGGAATTGATCTTTTTCTTTGTTCAGCCGGGATAACTCATCATTGGCTTCAGCCAAAGCCTGTGTGCGTAGAGCTACCAGGTCCTCCAGGTTATCCATCTGTTTCTTGGCGTTATTAACGGTGATGCGGAAGGAGTAAGCCGAAAGGATAATGGGCAAGATGAAGATAGCCAGGCCTAACAGCCCAAAGAGGGAAACGGCCGAATAAATCAATCCCCCGCCCAAAGCCATCACGGTCACATTCATAGGCACTGCCCAGCGCGTATCTCGCCACATTTCCATCGGGTGAATGCCATGTGCCATATAGATGATCATCGCTAACAGCCAGAAATTAACCTGGTCACTAACCAGGGCGCCAATGAGCCAGGGAACAATCAGCCCCAAAACAGTGCCCGCCCCCAACCAGTTGACAAATAGCGCATAAGCCCCCCCACCCAATAAAATTGAAACAGCCTGCATACCCGCATTTGCGCCCAACCGCTCCAATTCAGAACGCCAAATACGTTGGCCTGAGTAAACATTGATTAACCAGATACCAACTTCGGCCAATGTGGCTACCATCGCCCCCGCAACCGGGTCAAACAATCCTACGGCCGCAAAACTAATAGCACTACCTACTGATATATTTATCCGCCCACCAACCAGGATAGTTGTAGTAGTATGAGCACTTATGGCCACCACCAACAAAAGTACTAATGTGATCGGGTCATCATATGTTGGGATTAAAAATAGGCCCCAAAGGACTACCACAACAGCAGCCAGGGTCAAAAGCCCTGTGTAAACCTTGCGCAGCTTAAGCATAACAATACAGACTGTAATGCAAAATCCCCATGATGCCTATAGGACATCATAGGGATTATTTGCTCTGCTTTATTCAGTTGATGGGGGAGTGATAAAGTCAGTTAGTAAAGTCGGTTAGTCCATTCCAGCCATAGCTGCCGGCCCACCCATAACTGCCATTCCAGCCATAACTACTGTTCCAACCATACCCACCATTCCACCCATAGCTGCCGGGAATCCAGGAATAACCACTTTGCCAGCCATAGCCAGATGTCCATGCTTGCCAATTTGTATCACCTTGCCAGTTATAGCCCGAAGCCCACCCATAGCCACTATTCCAGCCATAGCCGCCATTCCAACCATAACCACCGTTCCAGCCATAGCCACCGTTCCAGCCATAACCGCCATTCCAACCGTATCCAGAGGCATCTGGCAGTGGGTAGCCATTGCCATCTACAATAACAAATTGCCCATCCTGGTAAGTGGCCGGCCCCACATACATCTGTCCAGGAATCATGCCTACATTGGCTTCGCCAGCGGGTGGTGTCAAAATGGCGGTGGCAGCATCTATACGTCCTGCACCCTGTTGGAAAATGCTCCAGACCAATGAGCCATCGGTGTAGGTGGCCGGGCGGGCAGAATTCATCAAAGCATATTTGATCTGGTTGGGGGTTATAGATGGATGGGCTTCAATCATTAAAGCCACTACACCAGACGTGACGGCCGTTGCCGAAGATGTGCCCGCGATACTGTAGAATTGCCCTTGAATCCGATATTCAGGATGCTGCTGTGCCCAGCTAGACGGTATTTTAGTCATCGCCACCATGTGCGCGCCGGGGGCGATCACATCAGGCTTTACAAAGCCCACTTCAGTAGGGCCTGCACCGCTAAAGGGAGCCAGGTAATCATCACTTTCATCTTCAGGAGTGAAGTTGTCGGTGTATGCGCCTACTGTAACAATATAGGGGTCATTGCCGGGCGCTGCTATGGTCATTGGTTCTGGCCCCTCATTGCCGGCGGCCGCAATTACTACCACACCGGCACTCCAAAGAGCTTCTACTGCCTGGTTTATAGGATCGGCCCAATAAGGGCTATTGATACCGCTTACCAGAGAAAGATTGACCACGCGAATGTTGTAAGCATCCTTGTTTTGCAATATCCAATCCAGCCCTTCAATAATGTCTGTATAAGTGCCTTTGCCTTCCACGTCCAGCACACGCACATCAATAAAATTGACGGCCGGCGCGACGCCAACAGTCCCATTTGAATCACTACGATTATTGCCGATCAAGCTGGCCATCATGGTGCCATGCCCATGTGGGTCGCGGCGCAATGAGCCGTTGTCCAGCGCGTCGTAACGGGCCGTAATACGATTCTGGTTCCAATTCATCCGGGCAATACCAGAATCCACCACAGCTACGCCGATACCATCGCCTTCATAACCGGCGGCCCATGCTTCAGGAACGCCCATCACTTCGGGAGCGTACATTTCTGGTGCATTGCCGCTGGCTTTAACGATGCCATCTTCATAAATTGCGAGGACGCGGCCGTCTCGTGCCAGTGTGTTTACCATTTGTGCCGGCACATCGGCCGAAACGGCATTAATAATAGCCAGCTCTTCATTTACCTGACCGCCATGCTCCTGCACAATCGTACGGGCGATATAGACATTTTGTGCCTGTAAGACAAGGGATTGGGTGGGGGAAATAGAAACGGCCGCACTTAATGCAGCTAAAAGAAGACAGAATAAAACAGAAAAAATTGTAAAGCGCTTCATGATACTACTCTCCTACATTGAATGATTGGTTGCTGTTGAAGCTGTTTGAAATTTTGGGTACTGGTGGGTGAATATAGATACTCCCAGCTCCCACTTTTCATTATTGGCTTTTTCCGCTTAACGCTCAATAGGAAAACGGGTGAATGACCTTTTTCCCATTGTCCTTTATGGAAAATTTATTGTTGCACGTAAGGGACACTTTAAGGAAAATACCATACATAGTTCAAAGGTAAGAAATTTCCTTTTGTAGTGCATAATTGAATAGATTTAGACAATGTGTGAGACGTTTAATTTTGTTTGTCCTTGTGTTGTAATGGTGTCTTTCCAGGCTTGTTACAGCACGGTTTTTTTATTGGTTAACCGTATTCAAGAAGGAGTAGAGATCATGAAAAACGGTTATGGTTGGGCAGGTTAGTTTTGGGTTAGGCAACTAATCCGGTAAGGATTACGGCCGTTAGCGGCCGTAATCCTTTACTTCCATACTCACATATGCGTGGGGGAACAAAAATAGGGGAGATGAGCACATGAGCAGCGCCCTTTCACCATCTGAAACTATTAATTCAAAACGGCATATATTAGCCTCTCGTAATTTTCGCCTCCTGTGGCTTGGGCAAGCCATCTCTACGTTCGGCGATAAATTTACTGAAATTGCCATTCCCATCCTGGTTTATGCTATTACCGGTTCGGCCGTTCAGTTAGGTTTAGCATTTCTCACACAAACATTGGCCGCACTCATTTTTGGCCTGTTTGCCGGGGCGATGGCGGATCATTGGAATCGTCAGCGCACCATGATTTGGGCAGATATCCTGCGGGCACTCTTTGTTTTTGCTATCCTTTTTATACCCTTGCTGCCTGTCACCATCACAGCACAACTGGTTGTGCTCTATAGTTTGAGCTTTATTATTGCGGCAGTAAAGCAGTTTTTCTTGCCGGCCAAGATTGCCACTATTCCTGAAACAGTAGGCGAAGGGCAGTTGGTGGCTGCTAACTCTCTGGATCAATCCACGATGACGCTGGTTGGATTTATTGGTTTTGCTGTGGCCGGCCTGATGGTGGAATGGGTTGGCATACAAAGTGCTTTTGTAATAGATGGCATAACATTTCTGATATCCGCTTTGTTCATTGGTCTGATGCGTTTACCTCAACCAGAAGAAAAAGCAGCCACTTCTAAACCCCATGTATTGGCAGATATTCGTGCTGGTTTTGGGCATATTTGGATCATTCCCATCCTGAAGGGAACAGTCTTGCTCAGTTTGATAGCGCCTTTAGCGGTGGGTGCTACCCAGGCGTTATTGCTGATATTTGCCCAGAATGTACTGGCTGTGGGCGCTTTTGGTTTTGGTTTGCTGGAAGGAGTTTTTGGGCTAGGTATTGCTTTTGGCGCTTATATTTTAGCCCGGTACGCGGCCGATGTACCTCGCGGCCGTTTATTGGCCGGCGGCGTCATTGGCATGGGGGTGGGCCAATTTTTAGCCGTGCTGGCACCTTTATGGTTAACCACACGGTACGAGGCGGAAACTATACTCCTGATGGCTGTTTCGCTGCCGTTCTTCTTCTTGGGTGCTGCCTGCAATGCGGCCGTCTTTGTGGGCATACGTACCATTGTACAGGAGAATACGCCACGACCGATGATCGGCCGTGTGTTTAGCGTGATTATGGTGGTCAGCAGTGTGGCAATGGCTGCGGGTGCCAGTCTGGCCGGTTTGGTGGATCGGTTTGGTGTGGGCCAAATGTTAATCGTGTGGTCGTTGGTTTTGGTAGGTGCTGGATTAGCTGCATTAGCCTGGAAAACATTTCGGGAGGCATAAATGTGGACAATGCCGGTAACAACTGCGGTGGACGTGGCCGATTACCAACGCCGGGCCGAGGTTTTCTGGCAGGCAGAAGTTTCGGCACAGTATCGGGCGCAGGCTGGTCTGGCGGCCGAAGTGGAATTAGCGACCATTTATGAGGAATATACCGACCTGTTCTCGGCGGGTGTGGTGCGGGAACTCATCAAAACATCTCGTTCACATTCTGACAGTGTGTATCGCTCATTGGCAGCCTTTGCCGCTTTGCGCTATTTACGGCAGGTTTCTTTGCCCTGTGATGAAGCGTTTGGGCAACAGTTGGGCACGGCCGTACTGCCCTGGGATGGGGAATTGTTACCCTTTTTTGCCACAACCCGGTTACTAGGCACAGAAGTAGACCCGGCGCGGCGGCGGTTTTTGTACGCGGGGCGCAGTGAACTGGTGGCTAAAAACAACCGGATGCTGCAAGAACGGTGGCAACATGTGAATGCTGAAGTCGGCCGCTTGGGTTTTGCCACTTATCATGCATTGTGTAATGAACTGTGTGGCCTGCAATTAGAAAACCTGGAACTAATGGCGCAAACGTTTTTGCGAGAAACGGCCGTGCCCTACTTCCGCGCCCTTTCCCATTGGAGCCAGTTTATATTGGGCGCCCCGCAACCAGATGCAGCCGACATGTTTTACCTGCTGCGCGGTAGTCAATTTGATAGCTTGTTTCCGGCCGAGAGGCTGCAAACGGCCCTTTACGAGACCGCCCGTATGCTGGGTTTTCCGCTGGCAGAGACAGCCGGTTTAGAGATTGATCTGGAGGCAAGAGAAGGTAAGTCACCGCGGCCATTTTGCGCCTTTGTGCAGGTACCGGATGACATCAAGTTGGTGGTCAACCCAATGGGTGGGCATCAAGATTTCAAAGCGGTGTTCCATGAACTGGGGCACGCTTTACACGGCCGTCACATTCCCGCTCACCTGTCATTTGCAACTCGTTACCTGGGCGATAATTCGGTAGGGGAAACATTTGCCTTTTTATTCGAGCAACTCCCGGCCAACCCGATTTGGCTAAGAGAGATATTGGGCCCGGCTGATTACAGCATGTATGTAGATTACATGCGCTTTACGCGCTTGCTATTTGCCCGGCGTTGTGCGGCCAAAGTGCTGTATGAAAACCAACTATACACAGGATTGGCTGATCCCGCGCGGTTTTATGCGGCCGTTCTCCAGGAACACCTCGGCCTCAATATCTCCCCCGCGTATTATTTGTTAGATGTGGATGATGGGTTCTACAATGCACAATACTTTTGTGCCTGGATGTTAACCGCGCAAATGATGGTCTGGCTGGAAGCACAAGTAGGCAAGGAATGGGTGCTTTCTGAAGAAACAGGTGCATTCTTGCGCTCACTTTGGCATAAAGGCCAACCGGCTGCCGAACATATATCTGTTTTTCTTGGAGAAGCCGGGCTAAACCCGGAAGCGTTGATACGTAGTTTTGTGGCATGAGCCGGTAATCATCTTCCTTTAATCTTTCAGTTAAATAGTTGACATATCAACCAATATCCTTATAATGTGCCCAGCCCTGGCAAATTTTTAGGCCAGGAATGTTGTTGAAAAAAGAGCCGCTCCCCTATGGGCGGCTTTTTCTATGATTGGAGGTATTACAAATGGTTAAGAAGAAGTTTTTCAAAACAAGTGAAGAGTGCGAAGTCACCTTTGAAGTGGACAACATCAATGCCCAAGAAGTGGCATTGGTTGGCGAGTTCAATGGCTGGACGCCGATAGCCATGAAACCGGCTAAAAATGGCCCCTTCCGCACGAAGATACGTTTGCCAAAAGACGGCCGTTACCAATTCCGCTATCTGGTGGATGGGCAAAACTGGCTGAATGACAACGCTGCTGACGCTTACTGGCCGAACGAACACGGCAGCGAAAATAGCGTCATCTTCACCTTCTCTGAAAACTAAAAGCAGCTCATTGTAAACGTAAAAAAAGAGAGGGCAGGTTACAAACCTGCCCTCTCTTTTTCTACCTGGCCGATCTTTATCATATCAAGCCGGGTCTTCAATCTGCGATTCATGGATGGGCATGGTGGCCGGCGTGAGTAATACGGCCGTTGCCGTATTCCGTGCATAATCCATTCGCCGATAGACCAGTTCAAAAATAGGCGAAGCCATCAATGTTGTCACCACAGCCATAATAACCATAATAGTGAACATTGTGGGCGTAATTACCCCTCGCTGCAACCCGATGTTCAGCAAGATCAATTCCATCAGTCCGCGTGCATTCATTAGTGTGCCAATCGCCATTGCTTCCCGATTATTTTCTCCGCTTAAACGGGCAGCCCCCCAACATGCTATACCTTTGCCCAAAATAGCGGCCAACACCACTAACAGAGTTATGCCCCATAATGCTGGCGTCACGACCAGCCCCAACTGTGTATTCAAACCAGAATAGATAAAAAACAGCGGCAGCAAAAAATTCGTCGTGATCGGTTCCAACAATTTGTTCAAGTCATGGGTAATACGGCCGCGCGGCATAGCTATGCCCAGGATAAATGCGCCAAAAACCGCATAAATACCCACCGCATCCGTAAACCATGCGCCCAACATAAGCAGTAACAAAATAAAAGCCAACAGTGGCCCATTGACACCTTGCTGTTTTTCAGCAATAGGTTCCAGGCGCACTAAAAGCCGCCGCGCCGGCCCTAAAACAACAAACGCATACACAATGCCCCCGCCAATAGCCAATATGGCAATCATCGGATCACCGCTGAAACTGGCCAACACCACTGCCAATAAACACCAGGCTGCGGCATCGTCAATGGAACCGGCAGCCAACGCCAATGTACCTAATGCTGTGCCCGACAGCCCACGCTCATAAATAATGCGGGCCAACATGGGGAAGGCAGTTATTGACATAGCCGCCCCGGTAAATAGCATCGCTTCCCAAGGTAGCACCTGGGGGGAAAACAGGTCATGATTCTGTATCATAAGCAATGCGACTAATCCACCTAAAATAAACGGCGTGATAATGCCCGCTGCTGAAACCATAGCGGCGCTTTTCAGGCGATTGCTTATCAAGCCGACGCTGAATTCAGTACCGATCAAGAACATATAGAGCACTAATCCCACCTGGCTGATAGCATACAAGATAGAAACTGATTCTTTGGGAAAAAGGGACATTTGCAGATCTGGCAAAATGGCGCCGAACAGTGACGGGCCAAGCACCACGCCAGCAATCATTTCGCCAACAACCTGGGGCTGCCCCACTTTTATTGCCAATAGGCCGACAAGCCTGACGGCAATGAGGATGACGCCCAATTGCAAGAATAACAGGATCGATAACTCGTGATTTGACATAATGTTTCATCCTACTTATTGCATGAACCTCTATATTATGGACCATTCAAAAATCTAATAAGTGTCCCTTTCATCCTCACTTTCCTAACCATAGCCACCTAAACCGAAAGAAGTTCAACTTTTATCAGAAAAAGTTGAACTTCTGGTTCGGAAGGTTGATTAATTCAGAAAAGTCAGTAGGGATAAGCAAAGGAGGCAGAGCCTGTGCAGGTTGGTTTATAAGGATTCTCCGGCCGTTATTTGATTTGTTGTTTTAGCCTGTTCTCCTTCCATTGCTCCCACGCCCAATGGCTGCCATTTGGCCGCCAATTCTCCACTGCGCAGCCGGTGTTCACCGCCGCCCCGTGCATGAGTCGTGTCAAACCCTTCTGGTTCAATGGTCATGCGCTGCCCTTCCAACAGACCAAAAATACCTTCCTGCCCTGGCTCTACCCGGCGGCGTACTTCATAATGCTGCAACTCCACCTCGTGCGGATCATAATCCAGCGGCTCGGCATAGGTAGTGATAAAGCCTTCAAAGTTGCGCAGCACCGTTTTGCCTGTCCCTTGCGAAATGACGTAATGGGGCATCACCGGAATCTTGCCGCCGCCGCCGGGCGCGTCTACCACGTAAGTGGGTACGGCATAACCAGAGGTATGGCCGCGCAGCCCTTCAATGATTTCAATGCCCTTGCTGACGCTGGTGCGGAAATGGCCGGCCCCTTTCACCAGGTCGCACTGATAGAGGTAATACGGCCGTACCCGAATCTTCACCAACTCATGCACCAGCTGCCGCTGGATATGCACCGAATCATTTACCCCCGCCAGCAGTACACTCTGATTGCCCAGCGGCACACCTGCCCGCGACAGCCGGTCACACGCCGCCGCCAGTTCTGGCGTAATCTCTTTGGGATGATTCACATGAATGTTCATCCATAGCGGGTGATATTTTGCCAGCATCTCGCAAAACTCATCCGTCACTCGCTGCGGCAGGAACACGGGCACCCGCGAGCCAATGCGAATAATTTCAATATGCGGAATGGCTCGCAGCCGTCCCAAAATCATATCGAGTTGTTTGGGGGCCAGCACCAACGGGTCACCCCCAGAAAGCAGCACATCCCGGATTTGGGGCGTGCGCTCAATGTAGGCAATCTGGGCGTCAAACTCCTGGCGGCTAAATGTTTCGCCGGGATCGCCTACAATACGGCTGCGGGTGCAGTAGCGGCAATAGCTGGCGCACTGCGTGGTAATGAGCATCAGCACCCGGTCTGGATACCGATGTACCAGACCAGGCACCGGGGAATGTTTATCCTCCGCCAGCGAATCTTCCATCATCGCTTCAAAGGGGACAATTTCGCGGCTGGTGGGGATAATCTGTTTGCGTACCGGGCAGTGAATGTCGTCCGGGTCCATCAGGCTGGCGAAGTAGGGGGTGATGTCTACCCGGAACAGGTTATCTGTCTGTAATGCCTGGCGTTCGCTGTCGGTCAGGTTAATTACCTGTGATAGTTCGTCTATGCTGTTCAGGCGATGGCTCATTTGCCAGCGCCAATCGCTCCATTTTTCGGCCGGTACGTCTTGCCAGAAGGGGGCGCGGGTGTGAATGGTGGGGGTTAATTCATTCATAGTTAGTCCTCGTCAATAGTGGTTGGATTCCAGCGGTGGCACGGTCAGAAACCGGCCACAACCAGTATAAGCAGTTCAAATTAACAGACTGCTTACTCCATTATCCCCCAATCAGGGCGCGGTGGCATTAGTACCGGGTGGCAAAAGGGTTTGTAGTAGGCGTTTGAGCGCCGGTAAAGGGGGATGAATCGCCTACTACAAACGTTCGCGTGTGTTAGAGGGAGCTGGCCCGTGGCAGAAGGAGGGCAGGTTCGGCAACGGCCGTGTCTGCCAATTGTTGAATGGTCGGGCGTGGCAAATTAAAGCGTTCGGCCGCCAGATACAAAATCTCGGTGATGAGTACCTGGTAGGGCATCCCCTCGGCGCGGGCCATAATGCACACATCACTTACCGCCGGGTTCAACCCTGGCAAGGTGTTAATTTCTAGCAGCATTGGTTGACCGGCCGCATTCAGACGGAAATCGATGCGCGAAACATCACATGCGCCGATAGCCTCGGCCGCCTGCCGGGTGAGTTGGTACAGCTGGTCGCGCAACTTGGCAGAAATGTCAGCCGGGCAGAGATAAGCTGGGGCGCCGTGCTCGTCCAGTTCCAACGCTTTAGCGGCGTGCCCGTACACACCGGGGGTGACGCTACGGCTGGCGTCAATTTCCAATACCGGGAAGAAATGGTAGCCCTCGAAGTTGTAGAGATACGGCCGTGTCCGCCCCCCTGGGAAACCGGGATTACCAATATACCCTACCGTAAATTCACGGCCGGTGAGCAACTCTTCCACCAGCGCCGGTTGTTTATATGTTTCAATCACCCAGGCCACCCGCGTTCGCAGGTCGGCCTCATTTGTCACAATAGACTCAGTCCCCATGCCCATGCCCGTGCCCTCGCGGGCCGGTTTCACAAACATCGGATAAGCCAACGCCGGGTCAACATGCTGGTCGCTGCTGGTAAATTCTTGAAAGTGCGCGGTGGGCAACCCCATGCTTTGCCAGATGCGCTTAGTCTGGGTTTTGTCCAGCGAAAGAGCATTGGTCAGCACCCGAGAAGCGGTGTACGGAATGCCCATCAGTTCACACAGGGCGGGCACATGCGCTTCGCGGGCATCGCCGCCCATGCCTTCGGCAATGTTGAAGACAAAATGGGGACGTAAGTTGATAAAAGTTTCAGGTAGGGTATGGTCGGCCATACAAATATGCACAAAATGGCCATCGGCTTCCAACGCGGCGGCGATAGATTCCACCGTTTCACGGGCGTCAAATTCCGCGCCCGCATCGGACGGCAGTCCCGGCTGCCAATACATCTGGCTCTTGAGATTGGTCGTCAGGGCAATGCGCCAGGGGGGTTTGCGTGAGCGACGTTGAGGGGGGTGCCCGTTAATCTGCAAATTTTCGTAATAATCCATCAGAAATCTCCTTCAAAATTTGATTGGTAAGTAAGGTTTATTGTAAATCTGCAAGCTGAAAGATCGAGTATGGTTTCTCTAAAATTTGCAACCTCTCATCTATTAACAACCTGCTTTCGTTTTTGGCTCACCCAGCGCTGTTGAGCATGGTTTATGATACAGGATGGGGGTCTACACCTCAACTGTAAATTAGTACGATAGGAAGCCTTTTTTTGTTGTTAAGTGACGGGAAAGCGCCCCGTCATCTGTATATGGTTGAGCCACTGGAACAGGTCTGTTACAATTGGCAGGCCACATGATTAGAAGTAAAAAATCATCATAACGGTGGCACTAACTGTACGAACGATTGATGACACATCTGGCTTCTGTTTCTTCCCCTTCCCGTATTCTGGTTGTTGATGATAGCGATACTTCTTTGTATACCGCTGAACGCTATTTGTTGGATGCCGGTTTTCAGGTGCTGACGGCTAAGTCGGGCGAGGAGGCGCTGGCCGTGATGGAACAGATGGGGTTGCCGCATCTGGCGCTGGTAGACATTAACATGCCTGGCGGTATGGATGGTTTTGAGTTTTGTGACAAGATGCACCAGTTTTGTGATGTGCCGGTAATTATGCTCACGGCCGTAGACGATGAAGACGTTATCATTCAGGCTATTGAAGATTATGCTGAAGATTACATCAAAAAACCGGTTAGCCAGGGGGAGTTAGCCGCCCGCGTGCGCCGGGTGCTACACCGACTGGGCGACTTTGCGCTGCCCCTGGAAAGCTATACCCGTGCTGATAACAACCTGGCAGTCAATTTTGTCCGTGGCGAAGCTTTGGTGCGGCAAGAAACGGTTATGCTCACGCCCACAGAAACCAAGTTGTTATATTTGCTGATGCGTATGGCCGGACGGCTGGTAACAACCAATTATCTTATTCGCCGGTTATGGCCGGAAGATGTGCCGAAAGCGCATGAAGACCGGCTGCGTGTTTATGTTCATCGTTTGCGTAACAAAATAGAGTTGCTGCCCACTGAACCTCAGTACATCGTTTCCCGGCGCAATAAGGGGTATATTTTTACTTACGAGGGTGCAAAACATGAGTGATCCTGTGGCTATGGGGGCCAAGATTTTGGCAGTAGATGATGATCCCTTCAACCTGCGTATTGTGCAACATGCGTTGACGCAGGCCGGGTTTCGTGTCAGTACGGCACAATCCGGCGAGATAGCGCTGGCGCATCTGGCGGAAAAAGGGCTGCCACATCTGGCGATTGTAGATATTCATATGCCGCCAGGTATGAGTGGTTTTGAGTTTTGTTATAACCTGCATCAGTTTAGTGATGTGCCGGTGGTGATGCTGACGGCCGTGAACGAGGAAGAAACCGTCGTTCAGGGGCTGGAGGAACATGCCGAAGATTACCTGATCAAACCGTTCAAACCAGGAGAACTGGTGGCGCGGGTGAAGGGTGTTTTGCGGCGGATGGGTACTTTTGCCTATGATCTGGACGCGGTAACCCGTGTAGATGAGCGATTAAACATTGATTTTCCTGGCCGGCAGGCACTGGTATACGGCCAACCCGTTTTGCTCACCCCCACCGAGACCAAATTGTTGTTCATCCTGATGCGGGCTGCCGGGAATATCGTTAACACCGACTTTATCTTGCGCCGCCTGTGGCCGCATGAACCGGCTTTTGAAGACCGCCTGCATGTACATTTGCACCGCCTACGCCGCAAAATTGAAGACAAGGACAAGTCGCGCCCCCGGTATATTACTTCAGAACGAGGGTTGGGTTATGTCTTCCGTGCCTCGCCGGAGATGGCTACCCCGTGAGCCGTAATCCGTGACCCGTAATCCGACGCTGGACGGATTACGTTTTACGTTATTCGGATTATCGCCTATGCCCCCTATCACCCTCTCCCATATCCAGGCGGCGCTGGCATTGACCCCGTTTGACAGCCAGGCGGCGCATTATTTGATGGCGCCGCTGACGCGCCCGGCCAGCCGCCCGACCAATTTGCCTGGTGTGGCGCGGGTTGGCAGTGTGTTGCTGTTGTTATATTGTTACCGGGAAGAGTTGCATCTGGCGCTGACGCGGCGGCGGGATGATTTGAACTCGCACGCAGGGCAGATTTCGTTTCCCGGCGGGCGGGCGGAGGCGGGGGAGACGTTGGCAGAAGCAGCATTGCGAGAGACGGAGGAGGAGGTGGGGATACGGCCGTACACCGTGACCGTCCTCGGCGAATTGACCCCTATCTGGATTCCACCATCAGACTTTGAAGTGCATCCCTTTGTGGGGTGGGTACATAGTGGGGAACGGCCGTCTTTCCAGCTGGCCGAAAATGAAGTGGCCGAACTACTGGAGCCATCACTCAGCCATTTGCTCAACCCCGATAACCGCCGTGAGGGTATCATTGAACGGCAAGGGTACCGAATGACCGTGCCCTATTTTGACGTAGGCGGGCATATGGTATGGGGAGCCACGGCCATTATCCTCAGCGAGTTTTTGGAACGCCTGCGAACATTGGTGGGCCAGGGGGGAGGCGTGAGGGCTAAGAGCTGAGGGGTGGCGATTTTACAAACTCTAAGGTGTCTCCTCTCCCCGTGCGATACTATCTTCGTTGGCACGGCCGTTTGTTTTTCCATAACCAGCGATTTATCTACCAATGAGGCGAGCAAATCGGGCGTTTGCTTTTCCGCAATCCCTTCGCCAATGCAGACCGCTTCGGCCGATTCCAGCGTAAAACTCGCCTCAAACACCGCCAGCCAACGGAACAGGGTTTATTCTACGGCCGTCAGCAGCTCATAGCTCCAGTCAATCGCCGCCCGTAGGGTTTGGTGGCGGGTATCATGGCCGGCTCGCTGAGGTGGCACTGAGGTGTTCACAATGTTTTGCCACAACCGCCTGCGCCGGTAAGCGTCACCAGGCGGCCATTGTAACTATCGCCAGAGGTTCAACTTTTCTTCCCGACAGGAATAGCGGGTTGACGATAAAAAGTTGAACCGCTTGCAATAGACTCACCCATTACCACCTAAAGGCAGGCGCACAATAAACAGGCTGCCCTGGCCCACTTCGCTGTGCGCCAACACACGGCCGTGATGCAATTGCACCAACTCTTGCACAATAGCCAGCCCCAAACCGGAACCGTCACGGCCGTTGCCCCGCATTCTGGACTTGTCCACCTGATAAAATCGTTCAAAAATGCGGTTCAATTCTTCCGTAGGGATACCTTTACCAGTGTCCTTCACCCAGATGTCCACTGCATTTTCGCCCTGGCGGGTTAACCCCAACTGCACCTGCCCGCCCGGCGGTGTGTGTGCCAGGGCATTGTCCAGCAGATTGCCCATCACTTGTGCCAGCCGATCATAGTCGCCCCATACAGTGAATGCGGTGGGGGCGGCCAGTGTCAGTGTAATTTGGTGTTCCTGAGCACGGGGTAGGAAGCTCTGGTGCAGATATAGCAATAATGTTTGCAGGTTGACTGGCTCTTGTTGCAACGTGAACTGACCTGATTCGATACGTGCCAGGTCGAGCAGCCCATTGACCATGCGCTCCATCCGTTCAGACTCGGTGTAAATGATGCTCGCGGCCTGCTGCTGATCGGTGGGGTTTACGGCCGTTCCGTCCAATAATGCCTGGCTCCAACCGCGAATGGAGGTGATGGGTGTTTTCAAATCATGGGAGACGTTAGCCACAAAGTCGCGTTGGGCATTGCGCGTTTTAGTTACTTCCGTGGACATGGTGTTGAAACTGGCGGCCACGCGCTGCACTTCTTCTGGTCCTTGCAAGGGCAGCCGCTGTTCATAATCGCCGGCCGCAATGGCTTCGGCGGCGCCGGCCAATTTTTGCAACGGCCGTACCACTGACCGGGCAATCCAGCCACCCAACAATGCCGCCACCACCATTGCTAACAACCCGGCCCAACCCAGCGCCCGGCCAAAGCCCAACTCATCAAAAAAGGCACGAGGCGTTGGTTCGGGCACGGCATAGACCACCATTTGCCGGTCTACACCGGTGTCTGAAATGAGCGACCGTGAGTAGAGAACCCAGGTAGAGCCATTATCATGCTGGAAGCGGGCAGCGACGGTGTTGGCGTCGGTGGAGGGCAGAAAACGCCGGTCAATCTCATCGGCGCGAATCGTGTCGCCCAACCAGGCGTCGTTCACGTCGCTGTCATAAATGACGATCAGCGTGGCCGCCTCCAGCACCAGAATACGGACATTGTTTTGCACGGCCGTTTCGTCCAATACCTGAATAATCGTCTCATTATTGGCCCCGGCACCCAGCAGCCGCACCAATTCATTCCGGCTGACCCGGCTCAGGTCATCCAATCGCTGCAAGGTGAAAAAGTACCGCACATTGGGCCGGGAGACAAAGGCCAGCATAGCCGCCCCCACCACTACCAGAGCGATGAGAATGACCACCACGTAGGAAACCAGCAGCCGACTGCGTAAGGTTTTGAGCATAGACGGAGTGTAACGGAAATTTGTGAACCGCGAAGGAGGAAATTGTAACAAAAGTGTAAAACGGCAGAATACAAAGAGCCTTGCCGGGTAGCAAGGCTCTTTGCGGGAAGAGGAGAAAAAGGAGGATATGGGGATAAATGCGAAATAATTGCTTGCAGTTAAACCATTCAACTATACTTGTTTCTGAAATTGATGATCAAAATAGGGGAACACTTCTCCACGTCAATGAGGAGTTTACGAATCGGCATGAGGCGCAACAATAGGACTTGTGTACCCTTTGCCAAAGGGGGGGCGTTTGGCGGCCAAATGTGAACGCTGCGGGCAGGCACTCTTGCCCGATGATGTGGTTTGCTGGCAATGTGGGGCGCGTCTGGTGGCCGGAAAGGATGTGCCAGCGGCACAGGCGGCCGCCATGACCTTGCCATCGGTTTCTTTCCGTATGGTGGCCTATCTGGCGGGGGGCACGGCCGTGCTCCTGCTGCTTCTCGTCTGGTTAACATACGCTTTAGCACAGCGCCCCCTTCTGCAAACGAACCCGGATACGCCCAGATTGCCGGGCTGGACGGCCGTGACCGCCCCTGACGATCAATACGCACTCAAACTGCCACCGCGCTGGCAGTGGGCTTTTGCCACACAGGAATTGGCCTTCCGCCAACACCTGAATCGCCCAAACACGCAAGCTGTCTTGACGGCTTTATTCCTTCCGGCTGAGGAGATATGGCCGCATCTGCTGGCCAGCGCACCGGACGGCCGGGAGTGGATCGCGCTGGTAGGGATGGGAAACGCCGTAACAGACTCTCACGCGATGTATACGGCCGTGTCGAAACAGGATGCCGTGACTAATGTGACCCAATCAACCCATCACACCGGCTATGAACAAATCAATTACCAACAAACTATTCCGATTTCTGGTGGGTTGTGGCGCTGCCAGGTGCAGTTGCATTTGCCCCCACAGGCATTTTACTGGGTGGCTGTTTGTGGCCCGGCGGCAGAGGCGCCGGCTTCAGAGCGAAACTCCATCCTAGACAGTTTTCAGCCACTCTCGCCTTGACTTTCCTTGACGCTACTTTTCCCGCTTTGTACAATGCGGGCATCATCCGATGTAAATAAGGCGTGAAGGATAGGGATTGGGCCAACATCATGACAACACAAGCCGAACGCAATAAAGCATTTCAACTGAATAAAGAAGGTTTGGCTCACTATGAAGCGTGGGAAATCGAGAAAGCGGTAGAGTCGTTTGCCGGGGCGATTAAAGCCGCGCCCGATAACCCGGATTATCATCTGAATTTGACCCGTGCTTATACACGTGGCGGCCATTATGACCAGGCGATGGAGGCGATGGGGGGTTACCTGCAAACTGAGACAAACAGTGATGTGGCTGCTCGTTTTGAGCGCCTCTTCTCCGCCGCATTGGATGATGTGGAGGTCGCTCTTATTGAAGGCATGAAGAAGCTGGAAATGCCCATTGAGCAGATTGGGAAGGGGATGCAGATGTGGCTGGAGTATCGCATTACGGTGGGGCGACGGCCGTTGCGCACCCCTAAACCGGAACTGTGGGCCGCTGCCATTGCTTACGCCGTTGCCAAAATCAACTTCATCAAAATCAGCCGTGCCGATGCCGCCGCTGCTTTTGGCGTCACGCCGCCTGCGCTGAAAACAAAGTATGACGACATTGTGCATACGCTGGATTTGATGCCCGCCGATTACCGCTACTTCACCGGCGAAGTGAACCCGCTGGATAAATTGGTAGAAGCCGCGCAGTTGTTGGAAGAGTTGGATCGGCAGTTTCAGGATGAGGAGTGACCGGTTATCAGTAATCGGTTATTGGTAAGTCGTTTACCGATTACCATTCACCGATAACCGATTACTGGATCAAATCAAGCGGGTTCACATTCGCCTGGATGCGTTTGTCGTAGATGTTGAGGTGGGTGTGGTTGCCACAGTAGGTACGGCCGTAACACAAATTCCCCAGGAAATCCATCGTATAGCCATTGTTTCCCTCTGTGCCCACCGTCTGCCCGGCGCGTAATTCGTCGCCAACAGACACAGCAAAATCGCCGTGCAGCATGGTCACGGCGTATACGTCATTCTCGATCACCAGCGTTGTGTTGCCATACTCATCCACATACAAATTGGTGACAAAACCGTTGATGGGTGATTTGACAGCTTCACCACGCCCGGCGGCCAGATCAATTGCCAGGTGGCCGTAAGATTGCCCATGTGGGCCTTGGGTGATGGTGTAATTGTCATAGGGGGCGGTGACAATGGTTGGCTCGGCTACATATAACTGGCTCACCGGGCCGCCGCTGCCGGTGGGCGGCAGGTTGACAATCTGCTCCCCTTTGGCAACCTGCCCGGACAGATGCACCACGCCGCCAATCATCACCAGCACAACGATCAGCGCCACGATAATGACGGCCGGCATACCTGGCGGTGAGGGGGCACGCCATTCGGTATCCCCGTATCCTTCGTCGTCAAACCAATCGTCGTCTTCCGGGAGTTCGTACCAGGCGTCTTCTTCTGCTTCTGGAGGCCAGGCAGGGGGATAAATACCGGCCGTGCCCGGCCCTTGTGGCATAGAGGGATACCAGATATTAGAACTCATGTTCTAATTTTAGCACGATTAGGGCGAGAATCAAATGAGAGATTGTATGGTTTGCAGTGCCAGGCACGGGGCACTGAACCTGGATTTACCAATGACCTTTGCTCCGTGCCTGCCGCGCCCGTCAACGTACTGTTGCAAACAGGCATTTGAGATAGGCCCCTTCGGGGAAGGTGATGGGGTGATCGAGTGGATGGCCGGTGCGTTCGATTTCTTGCAACGGCCGTCCTGCCCGCCCCGCTGCCTGATGTATCGTTTGAAAAAACAGGTCGGCCGTGACATGGCTGGAGCAAGAGGCCATCACCAGCGTGCCACCGGGCTTTAGGACACCCAGGCCGAGCCGGGCCAGACGGCCGTAGGCCGTGAGCGCGCGTTCCACCTCATCTTGCCGCTTGGCAAACGAGGGCGGGTCAATGATAACCACATCAAACAGCCGCCGCGTTTCCCGAAGCTGCCGTAACGCCTGAAAAGCATCGCCCACCAACACTTCATGCTCACAGGCCGCGACGGCCGTCTGATCCTGATTGCGTTTGAAGTTGCGCATGGCGGCGGCCAGGGCCGGCTGGCTCAGGTCGGTGCTGATCACCTGGCTGGCCCCACCCCGCGCCGCATAGAGCGAAAAACCGCCCGTGTAGGCAAACACGTTCAACACGCGCTTCCCGGCCGTTAACTGCTCTACTCTGGCCCGGTTCTCCCGTTGATCCAGAAAAAAACCGGTTTTCTGGCCGTGTACCACATCTACTTCAAAATGCAGCCCATTTTCCAGAAACTTCACCGGCTCTTTGAGAGGCTCTTTAAGCCGTTCACCGGCCAAAAGCTGCCCGTTTTCCAGCCCGTACAGGTGTTCCGGGTGACGTTGGGCAAAACGGCTAAGGCGCAGGATGATGCGTTGGGGCTGGGTGACGGCCGTCAGTCCATCCAGCACATCACGCAAATGGGGCAGCCAGACGGCCGTATACAGCTTCATCACCAACGTCCGGTCATACCGATCCACCACCAGGCCGGGCAGCCCATCGTTTTCGCCGTGAATCAGCCGGTAGCCGGTGGTGTGGGGTTGGGCAAGGGGGGCGCGCCGGGCGACGGCCGTTGCCACCTTTTCCGCAAACCATTCACCGTCAATACTGGCCTGCTCCCCCACCTGCAAAATGCGCACCCGAATGGGCGAATGGGGATCGTACAACCCCACCGCCAGGAAACGGCGTTTCTGGTCAAAAATCACCGCCAGGTCGCCCGGCTTACCGGCAAAGGATTGGTGGCGAATGGCCTCGGCAAAGAGCCAGGGATGCCCGCCGCGCATGGCCCGCTCGGCCGCCGGGCTCACGCGCAGGGCCATGCGCCGCTCAGAAGGCGGCGGCAGGGGCGAGGGGGTGAGGGGCTGAAGAGGTGACAAGGGTTTCCAGTGAGCAGTGAACAGTAAACAGTGAACGGTAAACGGTGAATCATTTTCCATTCTAACGTAAAATGGAGGGCATGGTAGAAACGATTATAGGAGTTCCCCATGTGCCCTGTTTGGTTGTGCCACATGTAACGTGCTTTAGCACATTTTTTGTATCAGCCTGTGAATTCATTCACAGCAATGGCGGTCAAAATGAAAATAGCTGAGGTGGCGGTTTCTATTCCGGCGACTTCGGCCAATTTGGGGCCGGGGTTTGATTGCCTCGGGCTGGCGCTGGCGTTGCACAATCATATAAGGTTCACGGCCGTATCCCCCTCCCCCGCTACCCCCTCCCTCACCATCACCGTTAGCGGTGTGGATGCCCACAAAGTTGCCACGGACGAGACCAACCTGGTGTATCAGTGCGCCAATATCATCTTTGAGAAAGTGGGCCAACGGCCGTCCGCTCTCCACATTCACCAGGAAAATGCCATCCCCGTGGGCAGTGGGCTGGGCAGCAGTTCTACGGCCGTGCTGGGCGGGATGTTGGCGGCCAATGAACTGGTGGGACGGCCGTTTACCCGCGCCCAGATTTTGTACTTTGCGGCCGAAAAAGAAGGGCACCCGGACAATGTAGCCCCAGCATTTTATGGCGGGCTGGTCTTGGGCGTCGCTCACGAAAATGGTTTGCATGTAGAACGATTTAGCCTACCCAACCTGAAAGCGGTGGTCGTGTTACCCGACTTTCACCTGCTTACCAGAGAAGCCCGCGCCGCCCTGCCCACACACGTTTCGCGCCACGACGCTATTTTCAACGCCGCCCGCACGCCGCTGGTCATTCGCGCTCTGCAAACGGCCGATTACGATTTGCTGGCCATCGCCATGCAAGACACCCTGCACCAACCGTACCGTATTCCGCTCATCCCCGGCATGGCGCAGGCATTTGTGGCGGCCCAAACGGCCGGGGCCAAAGGAGTCGCCCTCAGTGGTGCCGGCCCCAGCCTGATCGCCTTTGCCCCAGAGGGACATGAACGTATTGGGGAGGCAGTCACGGCCGTGTTCACGGCCGTCGGTCTATCCAGCCGCACCTGGATATTGGACATGAGCAGTACGGGCAGCTCAATAACAGCGGAACCGTAACGCGATTTAGCAAATCGCATTACACTTATCAACAAGTCGTACTGGTAAAGGATAAATGTGCCATGCAGCACAAGAACCAGGACAACCAAAGCGCCGGCCGTAAGCGGCCAACCATTGGCCTGTTTGTGGAAAACGCCTCCGATGTAG
>CAZOPF010000046.1:9698-43686 GCA_964581605.1 uncultured Ardenticatenaceae bacterium | reverse complement strand
AGGAGATAACCAATGTTTGACCTTCCCTTGGAATATGCCTTGATCGCCTTCGAGAACGCCGAGCCTACCGGCAAGATCGTTCCCGAACTGCTAGACCTGGCGGAGCGCGGCATTGTGCGCTTCGTAGACATCGCCTTCATCCAAAAAGATAAAGACGGCTCTGTCTATGCCATCGAACTCAACGATCTCGATCCCGAAATCTATGAAATGTTTGTCCCTATGGGCGAACACGTTTCCAGCCTTTTCACGAACGACGACCTGCTCATTGCGGCGAACAAACTCCCCGAAGATTCGGCGGCCGTACTCCTGCTATGGGAGAATCTGTGGGTTGCCAATTTCCGCCGGGCCGCTCTGGAGTCTGGCGGCCAATTGGTAGAGCGTGGACAGATTGCTCCTGAAGTGGTCGCGCAATTTATGCAGGAACTGGCCGCGGAATAACTGTATCAATCATCACCTTTTGAAAGGAGGTAACATCATGAGACGAAGAATAGGCCCGAACCCCCCTGGCCCCGTTGGTGGCGTTGGCCGTGGCCCGAATCCCCCTGGCCCTGTTGGTGGCGTTGGCCGACGCAATGGCCCCGGGATGCTGCGATAGTGATGCTCAATTTGTTACTGAGCAAATTGAAAATCCGTTAGTGTCACGAAGTTTTCGCCACCCCCTTAAGACTACAACGGATGGAGAAATAAGCGGATAAATTTCCAGAGAGGAATCCGTTCATTTCTTTATCCGCTGTAGTCATGGCGAAAACTAATGACACTAACAAAATCCAGATTGATGAAGGCGGTAGGTATGACCGAGTGACACCCTAACCACACTCATACCATCGTCGTGAAGGTCTGGAATCGGAGAAAGTAGTTCATTGCCTGATCCAGGAGATTGACATCATGAGCAAAAACAACCAGGACCGTGGGTTTGAAAATGCCGCCGCCGAATCTGAAGCCCGATTTCGACAAGCAGGCAAACGTGTTCGTAGACGGCCTCGTGGACCGTAATCTGCGGCCGCTTATCGCCGCAGGTATCAGAGAGTGACCATGTTTACCATTTTGGTGAGGAGCTTTTTTTTGACGGTAGACACGGCCGTGCAAACAGCCACTATCGCGCAACCTTTAGTTGCCAGCCTGGCCGGTCAAAATCATAAAGGATAAGGAGAGAAAAATTATGACTAAAGCAGCTTCAACTTCAGCAACAGCAATGGAAACAAACGCACGTCCCTGGTGGGTTTTGTTGATCCAGGGCGTGGCGGCCTTCCTCATTGGCGCGATATTGCTCTGGTCACCAGCCAAGACAAAGATAGACACCTGGATGCTTCTGGTGAGCTTGCTGGGTATTTATTGGGTGATTGGCGGTATTCTTGATCTGGTACATATGTTTACCGACCGCACAGCCTGGGGCTGGAAGTTGTTCATGGGTCTGATCAGCATCGCTGCCGGTACCTACATTTTGACGTACCCGATAGCGTCAGCCATTGCCTTGCCCCGGATTTTTGTGCTGGTGCTGGGTATCTGGGGTGTCATCCAGGGTACCACCGCCTTGATCCTGGCTTTCCGGGGCGGCGGCTGGGGCATGGGCATTCTGGGCGTGGTGTCGCTCCTCTTTGGTTTTATTCTGATTGGGAATTACACCATGCCAGGGATGGGGCTGACCTTTATCTGGGTGGCCGCCATCTGGGGCGTTGTGGGCGGCATTATCATGATTGTCCAGGCCTTCCGGCAACGTTCGGCATAGAGTCTCATCAACACCACTAAACCTGACAGGTCTCCAAAGGCCTGTCAGGTTTGCAGAAAGAGCTAAGTCATGACGGCCGTTGAGTTTTTTACCGCCATTGCCCAAGTAGCCGGGTTGCTTTTCGTCGTTTCCAGCATGTTGGCTATGGGGTTGAGTCTGACCATACCGCAAATTATAGAACCGCTTAAGAATATCCGTCTGGTCATTCTGGCACTGCTGGCTAATTTTGTGCTGGTTCCACTGCTAGCTTATGGCATCCTCCAGCTAATTCCTCTGGAACAATCGCTCCAGATTGGGCTGATTGTGCTGGCGACGGCCGCTGGCGCCCCCTTTTTACCCAAACTGGTGCAGGTTGCTAAAGGGGATATCGCCTTTGGCGTGGGACTGATGGTGCTGTTGATGGTGGTGACGATTATATATATGCCCCTCGCCCTACCCCTGCTGCTGCCTGGGGTGTCGGTAAATCCCTGGGATATTGCCAAATCTCTGATTGTGGTGATGTTGCTTCCATTGGGGATTGGCCTTCTGCTCAAATCGAGTGTGCCTGATACAGCTGCCCACTACCAACCGGTGATGTCCAAAATATCCAGTCTGGCTATTCTCGTGTTGATGGTGGTAGGGTTGGGGCTGAACGTCTCCAATATCCTGAACCTCATCGGCACCGGGGGTATCCTGGCGCTGTTGCTGTTCGTCGTGGGCACGTTTGCCATCGGCTTTGTGCTGGGTGGGCGAAATCCTGGCGTGCGCAGCGTCATGGGGCTGGGTACGGCGCAGCGTAATGTGTCGGCGACCATCGTCGTCAGCGCCCAAAACTTTTCGGGCACGAATACGCTCACCTTTGTTCTGGTGGCAGCTATCGTCTTTCTGCTCATCTTGATGCCCGTAGCACGTCGTCTGGGCGCGACTGTCCAGGTGGCCAATGGAAGCGGAGAGGGGCGGATGGGTGAGGAACGGCCGTAAACAAATAAAGGAGAAGTATGAGCGAAACACGTGGCGTCCTTCAAGAAGCTGTCCAGCAACATCTGGCACAGATCCGGCAGAACGCACGGCGTTATGTGCCCGTTTTAGAGTGGGGAGCTACTTACGCCAGAGAAAATCTACGCACCGACGTGATTGGCGGCATCACGGTATGGGGTGTCATGACACCCACCGCCATGGCCTATTCCCAGATGGCTGGCCTACCGCCGCAGCATGGTTTATACGCGGCTATGGCCGGCTTGTTTGCCTATGCCCTGTTGGCAACTTCGCGCCACGTGCGGGTGACGGCCAGTTCCACCATTGCCGTCATGTCGGCCAGTATCGTTTTGCCGTTGGGCGGTGGTGATACAGACCAGATTATTGCTTTGTCCAGTATGTTAGCGCTGCTGGTAGGTATTGGGCTTATTTTTGCCTCACTGTTGCGCCTGGGTTTCATCGCTGATTTTCTGTCTAAATCCATTATTGCGGGGTTTGTCTTTGGCGTGGCTGTGACCATCATCGTGGGACAGTTGCCCAAAATTCTGGGCGTGCCGGGTGGCAGTGGGAATGTATTTGACCAAATTTCCCAATTGATCCAAAACCTGTATGCCACAAACTGGTATACGGTGGCGGTAAGCGTGGGGACAATGGCCGTGCTGGTGCTCCTGAAACGTTTTGCCCCTCGCGTCCCCGGGGGGCTGGTGGCCTTAGCTCTGGGTATTCTGGCTGCGACTTATTTTAACCTGGCCCAATATGGGGTCGCTTACGTGGGCGAAATTCCGCGCGGCCTGCCTGCCTTTGGCTTCCCCCGCGTTAGTAGTCCGGCCGACATCGCGGCACTGGCAGCAGGGGCGATGGGCATTATCTTTCTAGCCACCGGGGAAACGATTGGCGTGGCCCGCTCCTTTGCCTCTAAATATCGTTACCCCATTGACACTAATCAGGAGTTGATGGCGATTGGTGCCGCGAATATCTTATCCGGCTTCAGCCAGGGTTTTGCCGTGGACGCCAGTTTGTCTACGACCGCCACAGCCGACGATTCCGGCTCAAAGACACAGGTTTCGGCATTGGTGACGGTGGGTATGGTCGTGTTTACACTCCTTGTGCTGGCGCCCTTTTTCCAGAACCTGCCAAACGCGGTGTTGGCCGTCATCGTCATCCGTTCGGTGTGGGTGTTATTGGATGTAGCGGGACTGCGCCACATGTATGAAATGCGCCGCACTGACTTTTTATTAGCAATCACCGCCCTGATGGGTGTGCTTCTGGCGGGCGTACTGACCGGTTTGCTGGTGGCTGTCTTCCTGGCGCTGCTGATGGTATTGTATCGTGCCAGCCGGCCATACGTGGCGCAACTGGCGGAACTGCCTTACCAGCCTGGTGCCTATGCAGACATAGCCCGTCATCCTGACGGCCACCTTGTTCCCGGTCTGCTCATTGTGCGGTTGGATGCGCCCCTCTACTACTTCAACGCCAGCGTTGCCTCGCAGCAGATTCGGGCGCTGGTAACCGACCAGGCGGCAAATCTACGCGGGGTGGTGTTTGATCTGGGGGCCACTGCTGACCTGGATATAACCAGTGGCGACATTTTGCAGGAACTCATCACTGATTTGCGCGAACAAGGGCTGCTGCTGCTGCTGGTGCAGGTGCGTGGCCCGGTGCGCGACCGGTTGCGACGATTGAACTTAATGGAGAAGATTGGCGAGCAACACATTCATTTTAATGTGCATTCGGCCGTACTAGACTTTCAGCAGATACAACAGGCCATGGGAGAGGAGACGGCCGTTGCCAATCAGTTACAGGAGGTACCGGATGCACTTTAGCTTAATGTTCGCCACCTCCCTGCTGTTGTCCACCGGCTGGAAAGGCGGTTATATCTTCCCTATCATGTTCTCCAGCGCCGCCTTGGGTCTGGCGGCGAGTCTCTTGTTTCCCGGTATCCCCGTGGCGGTCGCCGTCGCGGCGACGATGGCCGGCGCGCTCGTCGCCACTCTGCGGGCACCCTTATTCGCAGCGCTCTTTACATTGGTCCTGGTGCAAAAGGAAACTGCGTCGGTGATCGCCGTCGCTGTGGTTATCAGCGCCTTTCTGACCACATTGGTGGCGCTGCGTATGGCTCGCCGGGCCGCAGACTCAAATGCAGCCCCTCCAAAGACGGAGTAGTGCATAAGCTCAGGTGTGCCCCATGAGAACCTGTGAGCATCTTGATGCGCCGTTGGAAGAGTTGGTGGGCAGCGTTGGACCAGAATTGAAGTGCCTCATTCTCATGCGGAAGCGATCGGTGATTTCGATACGACGGCCGTTGAGGCATTGGAAAATATAGATGCGGATTTGGAGCCACTCGGTGTTGAACTATGGATTGCGCAGGCAAACGAGCCGCTGCGCCAACTCTTGACAGCAACGGGATTGACCGAACGACTTGGCCCGGAACATATCTATCCGTCGGTGCGGGCAGCGGTGACGGCGTACAACACTCACTTTGGTACGGCCGTCGGGTTGGCTGTGGACGAATCTGGCAATCAGACGTAATGTCGGGGCCAACGACCCCTTATTCTGTTTCGCGCCACGCACTATTTCAAATGAAGGCAGGTGTACGACACCCTGGTACCACAGTACCCATCAAAAACAACCCTTTTCCACACCCTTTTGGTACTGTCGTTGCTGTTGGCAAAGCGATAAATTGACCATGGACTCTTTCGGGTCACCTGAAACCTGGATGAAAGCTGGTCGGGCCGTCTGGGAGGCATGAGCAGTCAGAGTGGAAACGATTCCGTGGGGTGGAGCCGGTCTGATCGTAGCCTACCCAGGTGAATCGGCGGAAGCGATCGATCAGGCGGTCTCTCACGCGATGAAGAAAACGGTCGGCGAGGCGGAAGGTTCCAAGACCAAAGCGTTGAAAGCGGCACTGGCTGACGCCCAGCAAAAATCGTCGGGTGTAAATGAGCCTTCTGAATAAAAGGGAAGACTTTAGAGAGAAGGCGCTCGTTTGTTCACCCTTGGAGAATGTCTGACTGTGTCTTCTCAAAAAAGTGGGCTGAAGTAGTCGCGGAATCCTTGCCGCGCTGTTGTAAACGCGGTAAGGATTCCGCAAAGAACCGAATTTATAGCGAGGTAAGACCATGATTGACCCACAAGCACAACTTAAATCGTACCTCAAGCTGTTGGGGCTGGTTATTCTATTGAGCGTGGCTGTCGCTGTGATAACCTTTGCCTTTATGGCTATTGTGCATCAGGGCACAGCGTTGCTTTGGGAAACCGTAGCCGAGGAATTGGGGCTTGATCCCCGCCTTTTCACCGTGCTGGTTTGCACCTTCGGGGGTTTGCTGGTGGGGCTGTTGGTGAAGTATTTCGGCGATCACAGCGGCATTTTTGCGGAGGTGATGCAGGAGTTTGGCAAGACGGGGCGATTTGATTATCGCCACGCGCCGGGCATCGTGATTACGGCTTTGGTCTCGCTGATTGCGGGGGGCAGCCTGGGGCCGGAAGCGCCGTTGGCTGATGCCAGCGGCGGCATGGGCACCTGGCTGGCTGATCGGCTCAAACTGAATGCGCAGGAGACGCGCTCGGTGGGTTATTCGGGGGTTAGCGCGATGCTGGCTTCCTTCATTACCTCGCCCATCGGTGGGCCGGTGTTGGGGTTGGAATCGGCGCAGGGGACAACCAGCGGGGCACAGACCTATTTTTGGGTGCTGTTTCCCAGTATGTTGTCATCGGCCGTAGCGACGGTGGTCTTTGTTTTGTTGAGTGGGGGATTTTTTGAAACCTTGTACCGCTTTCCGGCTTATACGCCGCGTTTGGTTGATCTGGCGTTTGCTGCGCCGTTGGGTTTTGTCGGCGGGGTGACGGGCATCTTATTCATGTTGTCGCTCAAATGGCTCAAACAGCTTTTTCAGCCGCTGAAAGATCGGCTGGTCTGGCGCGGGGTGATTGGCGGTTTGGGCATGGGGATCATTGGCGCTCTGCTGCCGCTGACTTTATTCTCCGGCGAGTCGGAAACGGCCGATTTGATCACCCATGCGGCGGAGATTGGGGTAGTCATGTTGATTGTGTTGGGCTTGGTGAAGCTGTTTGCCACTTCTTTGCTGTTGGCGACCGGCTGGAAAGGGGGCTACATCTTCCCCATTATGTTTGCCAGCGCCGCGATGGGCCTGGCGCTAAACCAACTGTTTCCTGATATTTCGGTGGCGGTGGCGGTGGCGGCGACGATGGCGGGGGCGCTGGTGGCGGTTTTGAGGGCGCCGTTGTTTACGGTGATGTTTACGATGGTGCTGGTGCAGAAGGAGACGGCGGCAGTGGCGGCGGTGGCGGTTGTTACCAGTGCGCTGCTAACCACGTTGATAGCTCTGCGCAGCGCCCAAAAGGCGGCGAGACAGGCGGCGCCTTTAGCCGGGAATGAATAACTTAAACTACGAGGAAGATAAAAGATGAGTGACACCAATCAGACGCCGAAAGGTAATATCAACCAGTTGATCCCCGGACTTGCTCTCCTGAAGGCGTTTAGTCCGGCGCTGCTGCGCACCGAATTTGTGGTGGCGGTGACAGTTTTTGCCGTCCTCGTGCCTTCGTCCATGGCTTATGGTGATCTGGCGGGAGTGAACCCGGTGGTGGGGCTGTATGTGGCCTTGGCGGCCATGACGATGTATGCCCTGTTTGGCACATCCAAACAGGTGATCACCGGGCCGGAGGCCACAAGCGCCATTATGACGGCGGCGGCCGTTGCGCCGCTGGCGGCAGGAGATCCGGAGCGTTATGTGGCGTTGGCGGCGATGACGGCCGTTCTCGTTGGCGTCCTGGCGATATTGGCCCGGATAGCGCGGCTGGGTTTCATCACCGATTTTTTGTCCAAGCCGGTGCTGGTGGGCTATATCTTCGGCGCGGCGCTGATTACGATTGGCAGTCAATTGGGCAAGATGTTTGGCTTCAAGCTGGAAAGCGACAAATTCTTTCAGCAGGTTGTGGAACTGATTAGCCGGTTGGATGAAACAGAAATGCTCACTTTTGTCATTGGCATTGTCTGCATGGTGGTGCTGTTCGGCATTCGCCGCGTAAATCGCGCTTTACCGGGGCCGCTCATTGTGGTTGTTGGCGCGATTATTGCTTCGGCTTTGCTCGATTGGGAAGCGAAGGGGGTGGCGGTGGTGGGCGAGGTGCCGGCCGGACTGCCTCATTTTGCGATCCCGATTGTTAGTCTGCAAGATATTTTGGCGCTGCTGCCGGCCGCTTTAGCCCTCACCATTTTGATCTATGCGGATGAGATTCTGACGGCGCGGGTGTTTGCGGCGAAACATGGGCAGAAGGTTGACGCCAACCAGGAGTTCCTGGCTCTGGGCATGGCAAATATCGGCGCGGGTCTTTTGACCGGGTTTCCGGCGGCGTTGAGTGCATCGAGAACGGCCGTTAACGATCAAATGGGTGGTAAAACACAATGGGTCGGGTTGTTTGCCTCCGCCCTGACCATCATCTTCCTGCTCTTTTTCACCCCCTTGCTGGCGCCTCTGCCCACCGTCGCGCTGGGGGCGATCATCATCGTCGCCTCGATAGGATTGATTGACTTAGCCGCGTTTCGCTTCTTGCGGCAGGTACGTTCCGCCGAGTTTTGGCTGGCAGTGGTGACGGCGTTTGGCGTCCTCACCGTCGGCATCTTGCAGGGCATTCTGGTGGCCGTTGTGCTGTCCCTGATCAATGTCATCTACCACATTTCACGGCCGCACGATGCGCTGTTAGATGGCGTTGAGGCAAACGGCGGTACGGTGTATCGCGGGATTGGCGACAAAGAGACATCGCTGACTGAGCCGGGTTTGATTGTCTATCGCTTTGATGCGCCGCTGGTGTTTGCCAACGCCAGTTACTTCACGGAACGTCTGCAAGAGTTGG
This sequence comes from uncultured Ardenticatenaceae bacterium, assembly GCA_964581605.1. Taxonomy (GTDB): domain Bacteria; phylum Chloroflexota; class Anaerolineae; order Promineifilales; family Promineifilaceae; genus CAADGU01. The sequence continues at coordinate 35,132 of CAZOPF010000046.1, read as the reverse complement.
TGGTGCGGGCTGGCGATGGGTTGAAATGTGTAATTTTGGATGCCGAGGCGATCAGTGATTTTGATTCAACGGCCGCTGAAGCGCTGGAAAATTTGGATACGGACCTGGAAAGAATGGGCGTGGAATTGTGGATTGCGCGAGCGAATGAACCCCTGCGTGACCTTTTGTTACTCACTGGCTTGATGAAGCGGATTGGCGAGGAACACCTTTATCCATCGGTGCGCAGCGCCGTGGCCGCTTATAACACGTCGCTAAACGCTGCAGGTTTAGCAGCAATGGAATTGGCCAAGGATGGGAAGAGCGATGCGTGAGACTCGTGTTGAACTAAGACGCCCCATTAACCTGCTAATAGCCGGCGCCTGCCTGTTTATCATCATGTTTGGCATTAAGGCTACGGCCGTGATCATCAACCCCATTCTATTGGCGGTGATCATCACTATTGCCGTGCTGCCTCTGCCCACCAAACTGCGGCAGCGGGGCATGTCTGGCCGGATGGCATTGCTGCTGACAATTCTGGCGGTGGTGGGCGCCATGCTGGCGGTCATCTTGTTGTTTGTGGGCGGCATTTACCAATTAACAAAGGAACTACCCACCTATGCCGCAGACATCGAGGCCCGTTTGACTGAATATGCCGCCTATTTTGGTGAAACAGTAGATACAACTGTTGCCACCGATCCAGAGCAAATCGAAGGTTTTATGACGTCCCTTGTTGCCTCAATTGGCAATGCGGTCGTTCAAATCGGCATGACTTTGCTTATCTTTATATTCATGATCAGCGCGGCCATCAGCAGAAGCACCAAATCAGACGTGGGATTGGATACGGCCGAACCCGTCATCAACCGCGTGAGTGAATTTACCCGCGACGTGCGCCGGTACCTCACGGTGACGACCGGCATCAATATGATGGTTGGTTTGGGTGACACCATTTTTTTGCTCATCATAGGGGTAGACTTTGCCGTCTTGTGGGGCGTTTTGGCCTGGTTACTGGGCTATATCCCCACCATTGGCTTTTGGCTGGCTCTCATCCCGCCTACCATTTTGGCCTGGGCGCAATTTGGCTTGCCCACTGCCTTGATTGTGTTTGTGGGCTTTGTCCTCATCAATGGTTCGGTGCAAAATTTTGTCCAGCCAAAGTTGATGGGCGACAATTTGAACATTTCGCCGGTCATCGTCTTTCTGTCGTTATTTATTTGGGGCTGGCTGTTGGGCGGCATTGGCGCCATCCTGGCCGTGCCGCTAACCCTGCTTATCCTGGCCGTGCTGGAAAGTTTTGAGGTGACGCGCGGCATGGTGATGTTGGTACGGCCGTCCGCCGCCAGTGCTACTGAGGCGGATGAAGCCGAAAAACAAAAAGCCAAACAGATGGTTGGCAGTTGGTGGGAGCGGGGCAAATCATTAATTCATCCCGGCGCGGTGCAAGAGCCTGATAAAGGCGAGCCATCAGAAAACTGATTGGCAGGCAAAACTTGTTTTCAGAGAACATGTACATGGGTGGAAATGCGCGATTCGTTAGTGTCATTCGTTTTTCGCCACGACACCAGCGGATAAAGAAATGAACGGATTCCTCTCTGGCAATTTATCTACTTGTTTCTCCATCCGTTGTAGTCTCAAGGGGGTGGCAAAAACTTCGTGACACTAACGTGATTCTGAATTTGGAGCAGCAGCAAACGTGAAATGTAAGAGGAGATTCCCGATGGCGCGTAAGTCGAAACATTCCGTGAAGGGCCAGACCGAGCAAGAGTTTGCCGTGATTGGACTGGGGCGTTTTGGCGCCAGTCTGGCACGACGACTCGAAGAGATGGGTCACACCACTCTCGGCGTAGACAACAACATGGCCTGGGTGCAAGCTATCTCCGATGACATCACGTCTGCGCCTGCTGGTGACACTGGCGGTTCTGGCCGGCATTGGCACGGGGCTGTTGCTCTTGCCCTGGATGACAACACAGCCGATCAGCTTCGTGGATGCGTTGTTTACATCCACCTCGGCCGCGGCCGTCACGGGACTTTCTGTCCTCACCACCAGTACCGCCTTCACATGGCTGGGACAGTGGGTGATTCTACTGCTGATGCAGTTGGGCGGGCTGGGTATTCCTGTGTACATGGAACTGCTGTACCGCCGGACAACACGCCAGGAGGGTAGACGACTCAGACGCCTGAGCCTGCAAACACGCCTGGTGCTGTGGTCGGCGCTTATTCTCATCCTGGTTGGCTGGGCAGGGTTGCTCTTGGGCGAGTATCGGCAAGAGGGGGTTCTGTCTGGTGTGTCATTTGGAGAACGGGTATTACGAGCCTGGTTTCAGTCGGTGGCCGCACGCACAGCCGGCTTTGCCGGTCTCAATGATTTCGCCAACCTCCACGATTCCAGCCGGTTGTTGCTCATCTGCCTGATGTTCATAGGCAGCGCGCCGGCCTCGATGGGCGGCGGCATCACGACGGGCACTTTCTCCGTGTTAATGGTGGCTATGTGGAGTCTGGCGCGTGGCTACGACAGGGTACACATAGGGCAGCGTGCGATCTCGATGGCGGTGGTGTGGCGGGCCATCACCATACTGTTCATCAGTCTCGGTGTGGTCTTAAGCGCGACCTGGCTGCTTCTGGTCACCCAAGAGCTATCTCTCAGTCAGGCGCTATTTGAGGTTGTCTCCGCGTTCTCTACAACAGGCTTGTCGCTGGGTATAACAGGGCAGCTTGATACCTTCGGTCGGCTGGTGATTATTGGCCTCATGTTCTGGGGACGGCTGGGCGCCATCACCATTATGCTCATTTTGCTGAAACGCAGCGGGCATGACACTCTGTTGCAGTACCCTGAGGAGACGGTCTTGGTGGGGTGAGCCAGCCAACGGTTCATTGTCGGTTCTACACACGGTTATGGGCCGTAGAAGCAATGGTCTGGGAAGCCGCGCAAAAGTGGTTGCAGGGGTAAGCAACGCAAGCGGCCTGGAGGGTAAGATGATGGTTTATTCCGGTTATTACGTAATTTTTAAAGCCTGGAAATAGAGGAGGTGGCATCCATGCCTGATTCGTCTGTTGTGACTGTCCGTAAGAGGCTGAAAACACCACGCGCCGCGGCCGTGGCCGGTATTATTTTTGCTTTGCTCTACGGCACCAGTCTGGTGTTAATTCGCGTTTCGATTCCGGCGGAGGTAGCGGCGGATAATGCCAAGTGGCTGGAGGGGTATTCCGGGCGGATTGTGTTGGCGTTGAATTTGATTCCGTATGCGGGCATCGCTTTTTTGTGGTTTATTGGCGTGCTGCGGGATCGTTTGGGGGAGTTGGAGGATCGCCTGTTTGCTACGGTGTTTTTGGGCAGTGGGCTGATGTTTTTGGTGCTGAATTTTGTGGGCGCGGCCTTGGCAGGGGGATTGTTGAGTAGTTATGCGGTGGCGCCGGATGTGTTGGTGGGGAGCGGGGTGTTTAGTTACGGCCGTTCCGTCATGTACCACATCATCAACGTCTATGCCATCCGCATGGCCGGCGTCTTTATGATTTCGCTGGGCACCATCTGGTTGCGCACCGGTTTAATGCATCGCGGTTGGGCGTTGCTGACTTACGCTTTGGCGCTGGTACTGCTGGTGAGTATTGGGTATTCTTTGTGGGTGACATTGATTTTCCCCGGTTGGGTATTGGCGATCAGTGTTACTTTTCTGGTTTTGAATTATCGCAATCAACAGTAGACAATATCGGGAAACATAGCTTTTGGGGATTTCACGGGGTAAAACGTGATGCGTGATCAAAGAAGCCTTTCACGCATTACGCATCACGCATCATTTATTCTCACCCCCTGAATGCCAGAAGAGTCAGGAGGATTTAGATGGCTGAACAATCACAAACGCAATCGAAAGAGTTAAAAAGTACCGGGTATGAGCTGTTTATTTTGCTGCTTTCCCTGGTTTCTGTGTTCAATCTGCTCGTTATCTGGCTTGATTACATCTTCCCCATTTCAGAGCTGACGCTAGGGGTGATCGAGATTATCAATATTTATGTGACGGCGTTTTTTCTGTTTGATTTCGCCTATCGCCTGGTGACGGCTAAATCTAAATCCCAGTACTTTTTCAAGAATTGGGGTTGGACCGATTTGCTGGCCTGCATTCCCCAATTCCGTATCTTCCGCTTGTTTCGCATCTTCCGGGCGGCGCGGCTGCTGCGGATTTTTGGCGTGAAGAATATGGTGAATGAAATTGTCAATAACCGGGCGGGTATTGCCCTGTTCATCACCGTCTTCAGCATCATTGTCATTGCCGAGTTTGTCGGCATCTATATGCTGAAAGTAGAGGCGCAAAATCCTGATGCCAATATCTTAACGGCCGATGATGCGGTATGGTGGACGTTGGTGACGATGACGACCGTGGGGTATGGCGACCGTTTTCCGGTGACGCCGGTCGGCCGGGTGCTGGCTATTTTTGTCATGCTCTCCGGTGTGGCGCTGATTGGCGTGTTAGCCAGCTTTTTGTCCAACTTCTTTCTGGCACCACCTAAAAAGGAAGAGGTGGCCTATGCCGCTACTGACCCCAGGGCCAAGCTGGCGGAACTGAAATCGCTGCTGGCGGAGCAGCAGACGGCGCAGGCGACGTTGGTGGAGAAAATTGCGGAATTGGAAGAGATGTTGTGAGGGGGGAGGGGGATAAGTGCCCGCTCTTGATCATATCGCTAAATCAAATGGTAAATCGCTGATGTCGCGCAGGCGACGGCCGTCTACCATCATATTCAGCATATCCAGTTGATCCACATTATCCAGTTCCTCAATGGTCTGTCGTAGCTCCGGCAGCGCAAAGTGATAAACACAATCCAGATCACCAGTGCCCAAAGCCAAAGCGGCCAATCGGGTGGGAAGTGGTTCGGCCGTTACCGCCACAATATGGGGTAGATGACCTTTGCGGTTGCGAATCAGGTTTAACGCCTCTGTCCGCGTATTTTGTGATCGGTCGCTGCGAATCGTCCATTTACAAGAAATGCTGGCATGGAGGATAGGCGCTTGATTGGGTCGGTTACTCTCTCTCAACGGGGTCAGAGTGGCTATGTCAGCGTCAGTTAAAATCGCTTCTTGCGCGTTAATGTCACTATCTGATACTGGATACCAGGCAATTACGATGTCTGGCTTGATGATGTAATCGCTGCCCAATGCGGAAGCCAATTGACGATCCTGGCTGACTACGCTCTCAACATAGGCAAGATGAGCATACTGATCAAAATGGGAGATGTCGGTCTGTAACGTGGCATAAAACCATTTACCAGGACGTAAATGAGATAGCAAACCGAAAGCCTGTGCCAGAAAATCCTTTGTTGCTACCTCAAAGTGTCCCCCGGCTGTCTGTCCAGAAATGATTGTGTCACTTTGAATACAACCCAAACGATTGAATATGCCCCAGGCAATGGCCACACTGGAACGGTTGCTGCCATCTGCAAAGTTGGGAAAGGGTTGTGCAGATTTATTCTTGCCGACACGTATGATTTCATTGCATATTCTTTGATGATAGGCATGGCGTAAGTCGGCGATGGTCATCAACTATCTCCCATACTTGTTGGCTTGTAGAAGCCAATCACATACTCTTCATGCATTCGTTGTTGGATCTGTGAGTGGCGATTGATTTTTGCTCCGGCCGGCATCATACGACGGTTTCGGTCTAGCTGGCGGATGCCAATTTTAGGGGCTTGAAAGCCCATCGTTTCGCCAATTTCGGCCAGACAATTTTGGGTTTCTGTGTCCACACCGCGGATGATGGACGTGCCTACAACCACGATGGCGGCCGAATCTGGTTTGAGCACCCGGTACATTTCTCGCAATGTTCGTGTCATTTCTGAGTAGTAACGATGTAGCACCCGCCCCTTTTTTTCATCCTTTTCGGCGAGGCTGTTCACTTTATTTTGGGTGTATACCGGCAGTTCCTCAAAAGCAAAGCTGTTAGTTGATTCGCCACCAATGTACTCACCACGTATCTGGCTTAAATCGTTTATGGGATGTCCAAGCCACGCCAGCGAAAACTTATGGGCGCGCATATAATCAATGGCATTGGCGGCGTAGGGTGGTGAGGTAACGATCAAATTTACGTAAGATTCGGGGATGGGCAGGTTTTGGGCATTGCCGGCCGTGACTTGTGCGGAGTAGGCATTCTCTGGCTGCGTCGGGATGCCTTCCAGGTTTTTCTGCACCCGTTTAGCAAATTCGCCAACAGCCGGCCGTAACCGTTTTGTCAGCACTTTCAATCGTTCCGCAGAAAGCCCCTCTTCTTCAGCCTGCACCACCACCCGGCCATCCATGGACAAAACCTTCTTGGCGCGGTGCGGCCGTGTGTGCGCCAGATCAAACGCCAACGAGACGCCGCCCGATTTAGTGATAATGATCGAAGAAAAAGCCAATTCAAAAAATGCCCTGATTGGTACATCTTCAACTCGACGAATTTCTCGGCGCAAAGCCCATAACTCTCTCTGGGTCTCGGCCGCAAACCAGTAATCTATAAATTTGTGCGTGTTTTCATCCCACGCCTGAGCTAATTCTTCATCTATAGAATTTTTATCTTCGTCTAGGGCACGGGAGGCATTTTCAACAATCTTGTTTCCGCAATGGACGACCTGGGCCAAAGGCAAAGGTGTGACTTTTACCCGCGCCAGTTTGAGAGCCAATGGGTCAATATCAAAGCCTATAGCCTGACGGCCGCTCAAAAACGCTTCCACTATCGTCGTACCTGAACCAACCATGGGGTCCAGTACCACGTCTCCTGGTTTTGTCAGAGCTTGAATAAACTTTTGCGGTAATTGGGGGGGGAATTTAGCCGGAAACGAATGAAAATTGTGGGAAGCATAGCTGCTTTCCTGGTCGTGAAAGTCTAAATCCTGAGATAATACTTCCACCAGGCGTTCACGAAAGCAGTAGCCGTACTCATGTGGAGTAGGCGGAAGCAAGTCTATTTTGAGAGGTAGTGCCAGTTGGTGCTGAACCATCATAAGACCTTGTCTGCTTAGTTTAGGGCGGGGTCATTATACATCGGAACTGTCATTTTAGCGGACATTTGCTATTGCCAATTCCATGCCCGCGGTGTTGAGGTATTAATTGCTTCACTGGCCCTTGTTTGGGGCAGCCATTGGGCAAAAAGGGGATGCCGGGCTAAAATCGTGCCTGGTCGCCGTTCCAGACCAAGACGTATTGTAACTTTGCGGCGACAGATGGTGCTTTATGCCGAACACGGCCGTGTCCTCTTTTTTCTTGCGTACCAAGCTCTATCGCCCCTTTTTACCGGAAGATCATATTTCCCGGCCTCAGTTGCTGGCGCAATTAGAACAGATCCTTCACCTGCCCTTGACGTTGCTTTCGGCCCCGGCCGGTTACGGCAAAACAACCTTGTTGAGCGCCTGGATAGACCAGGCGACTGTCCCCTGTGCCTGGCTCTCATTGGACGAAGGTGATGACGAGCTATCTACATTTTTGGGTTATCTGATTACGGCCGTTCGCTCTATCTTCCCCCATTTTGGCGATCAGCTTCTGGCCTTTACACAGGCGGTGACTTTGCCGCCACTGCCGGTCATTAACCAGTTGTTGGTCAATGAGATCGATCAATTGGGGCAAGATTTTGTGGTGGTATTGGATGATTACCATGCGCTGACCACGCCGGAAATCCACCACGTGCTTGATGATCTGTTGCACTTTCCGCCGCGCCCCCTGCACCTGGTCATACTCACCCGCCATGATCCCCCATTGCCCATTGCCCGCCTGCGCGCCCGGCGCCAGATAACGGAGATACGAGCCAAAGAGCTGCGTTTTTCGCGGGCAGAGGTAGCCAGTTTTGCCGGACGGTCGCTGGCAACCGCGCCCGATGAGGAAACGGTTTCGATTTTGACCGACAAGACCGAAGGCTGGCCGGTGGGGTTGCGCCTGGCTACTATTGCCATTCGCCAATGGGGAATTACCGAATCCCAACCGGCCATTTTACAGGTAGAGAACCAGTATGTGGTGGAATACCTGGTGAATGAAGTATTGGCGTGGCGGCCCACGGCCGTGCGCGATTTTCTGCTTAAAACTTCCATCCTGGATCGCTTTTGCGCCCCCCTGGCCGCGGCTACTATAGGTAAGGAGTTGACTACACTGCCGGACATCCAACATCTGGAACGGGAAGGATTGTTCATCGAATCGTTGGACGGCCAGAATCAATGGTACCGTTATCACCAACTGTTCCGGCGACTTTTGCAGCAGCGTCTGGAGGAGACAGTTGCGGCTGCTGAAGTGGCCGCTTTGCACACGGGGGCCGGTAACTGGTTGGCCGCTCATGGTTTTGTTGAAGATGCCATTGACCATCTCCTATTAGGCAGTGATGTGCCGGGGGTCATCAAAATCCTGGTTAAGCAAGGTCACACGTTGCTAAATGAAGAGCGATGGCTGCTTCTGGAAAGTTACTTACACAAGTTCCCTGAATCTGTTTTGCATGAAGAGCCAGCGTTACTGGCGCTGTTGGGTTGGCTCAATGTGGCCCGGTGGCGTTTGGACCAGGTGGAAAGCATTCGCCACTCATTGGCCGCCCGTTTAGAAAAGGCCGAGCTTCCACCGGACGACGCGCTCTTTTTGCACAGTTCGTGCCAGATGTTTCGGGCCATTAGAAATAATTGGGGCGGCGATTTTGTGCATGCGTGTGAGGATGCGCAGACGGTTCTGGCGGAAACACCCCATGCGTGGGAGCTGATGCGCGGCTATGCCTGGGTGTATCTGGCAACGGCCGTTAGTTTTTTGCAAGGTGAGTGGGCAGCGATAGAGGTGTTGCAGACAGTGGAAGCAGACCATTGGGAGGATTCGCCGCTGACACGCATTCGCAAACAGATAGGCTTCAGCATTGTTTATTTGCAATCAGCCAACCTGACGATGGTGCTGCAAGAGAGTGAACAGGGGATCAAGTTGATCCAGAATCACGCCCAGACCGCCTATACCAGCGCCAGCTTTCTCCACTGCTACCGGGGTAGCGCCTTTTACCAGCAAAACAAACTGGCGTTGGCGGCCGAGCAGTTTACGGCCGTGCTGGAAAGACGCTATGTATCCCAGCCGCAAATGGTGGTGTCAAGCGCCATTGGTCTGGCAATGGTTCATCAGGCCCACAACCAAGAGGAGGAGGCGCGGCGGGTGATGGACACGGCCGTTGCCTATTGTCTGGAAATGGAATATCCGCAACTGTCGTTTATCGCCAGAGCGTTTCAGGCCGAACTGGCCTGGCGGCAGGGGCAGATGGCACAGGCCAGCCATTGGGCCGCTCAGGCCAGTTCGATGCCACTCCCCAAAGTGATACCATTTCCTTATCATCCTTTTCTGACGCTGCCCAAGATATTACTGGCGGCGGATACCCCGGCCAGTCGCCAACAGGCCGAGGCGGCCATAACACAGTTGGCTGACCTGGCCGTTTCTACGCATACCATTCGTCTGCAAATAGAGGCGCTGGCTTTGCAAGCCTTGCTTTACCAGGCACAAAACAAAATGTCAGCCGCCGAAGAAACGATGGTGCAGGCGCTGCGGCTGGCGCAGCCCGGCGGCTATATTCGGCTGTTTGTGGATTTGGGGTCAAAGACGGCCGTACTGCTCAAACGGCTGGCGGTTCAGGGCATTGCCACCACCTACATTCGCCAAATTTTAGACGCTTTCCCCACGCCCCAAACCGGGCCACGCGCCGCCGCCACGCCTCCCCCCCTCATCGAATCATTGACCGGCCGCGAACTGGACGTGCTGCGCCTGTTAGCGCAGCGCCTGAGCAATAAAGAGATTGCCGGTGAACTGTATATTGCCCCCGAAACCGTGAAGCGCCATACCATTAATATCTATCAAAAACTAGGTGTAGAAAGCCGCCGCCAGGCGGTGAGCAAAGCGGCCGAATTGGGACTGCTGGCAGATGTGAATTAGAATCTGCCACCCCCAAACCGTACACCATTTTTACACCCTTTCGGTACTGTCAGCTTTAGCCCTGGTAACATACCCTTCTGATCAGGGCTAAAGAGCACCAACGCTAACTACCCGGCGTTATCAGCCCTGCCAACAAGGAGATCAGGGATGAGTATATTGCTGGTTTTTGCTTTTGACAGTGAAACCGGTGCGCAAAAGATGGTTGCGGACGTGCAGGCATTACAAAGGCAGCAAATACTCACCCTTTCTGATGCGGCCACCGTGATTCGCAGACGAGACGGAAAAGTCAAGATAAAACAGGTCAACAATCTGGTGGGCGCAGGCGCTTTAGGGGGCGCATTTTGGGGTCTGTTTATTGGTCTGCTCTTTTGGACGCCCTGGCTGGGACTGGAGGCAGGGGCGACTGCCGGCACACTGGCTGGAAAAGTAGCGGACTGTGGCATAGCGGATGATTTTATCCAGGAAGTGGGCGCTACCATTAAGCCAGGGCATTCAGCCTTATTTTTGATGGTGGCCTATATGACCGAGGACAAAGTGCTAACCGCTCTGGCCCAGCATCATGCCCGGCTCCTGCGCACCAATTTGAGTAACGAGGATGAGTCCCGCCTGCGTGAGGTGTTTGGCGTGGTGGAAATGGTGTAACCTGTAGGAGCGACGCACTTCAAAAGTGCGTCGCTCCTCTCAAATAGAACAAGGAGAACAAATTAATGAAACGACCAATTGGTGTAACTATTTTAGCGGTGACGGCCGGCATTGCGGCCGTCCTCAATGCCATTATTGCCTTGCGCTTTCTGGGGCTTTTGCCCTTTTTAGGGCCGGGGGATCTGGACCTGCGCACATTCAACCTGTGGTATGCGCTGATGTATGGCCTGATGGCCTATATCTGGTTCTGGGTGGTGCAGATGTTGTGGAACCTGGAAGAGGCAGGCTGGATTTTTGTGGCCGCCATTTCGCTGATCAACCTGGTGTTCGACTTTGTCATTTTGGTGACGGGTGGCGAATGGGTTGATGTCCAGACCTCCGTTATCCTGAACAGCCTGATTCTCATCTATGCCTTGCTGCCAGGCACCAAACGCGCCTTCGGCCGCAAGTAAACTTGTTGTGGTCTGGTCTAAAGAACGCCCATGTATTAAGTGAGCGTCTAAAAATTACTTGCCGATTTGGAGCGCGGACATCTTGTCCGCAGCGGGCAGGATGCCCGCGCTCCAACAGGGAACTTATTTCTGGACGCTCGCTTAGTGATCGTTTGCAAATAAGTTAGCGATTGGGTAATTGGGTAATTAAGTAATTGAAGCGGCTAATTACCAAATTACTCAATTATATAATTACTGCACGGTTACTAATTTTTTGTTTGGAAAGGTACTGTTCAAGCTGTTTTGGACAGCCATCATGAATAGAAATGGCCTCTGTTTGGTCAAAAACAAGGTGACTGGCTGGCTAATGCCCCTTTCTGTGTTGCACTCTAGTCAGTATTGTTTTCGTCAACCCTGACCATAAAGAAAAAGAGCAATCCGGTTTTGGATTGCTCTTTTGTGGTGGGCGCGACAGGACTTGAACCTGTGACCTCACGGATGTGAACCGTGCGCTCTAACCAACTGAGCTACGCGCCCTCAATATGCCTATAGTGGGCGGCATTATAGCACTGTGCCGTATGCGTCGCAACCAGATTTTCGTTCACAAAGTGTGTTGGGTATAATGCAGGTGGTCGAGAATATATGACGCTGAGGTTTTTCTGAAACCCTCAGCGTCTGATGTAGAAAATAGGATGTGAATGATGAAAGCATTTGTTACCGGTGGTTCTGGTTTTATTGGGCAACAGGTGGTGCGTAAATTGGTGGCACGGGGGTATGAGGTTCATGCGTTGGCGCGCTCGGAACAGAGCACGGCCGTCGTCCGCAATCTGGGCGCTATCCCTGTACCCGGCGATATCACCGACACGGCCTCCATGCGCACCGCGATGACGGGCAGCGACCTGGTGGTGCATCTGGCGGCCTGGTATCACATTGGCGCACCGGATTGGATGGAAGCGGAAGCGATTAACGTAGGTGGCACACGCCGGGTATTGCATCTGGCGCACGAAGTGGGTGTTCCCCGCATTGTTTACGTCAGCACCGTGGCAGTATTTGGTGATACCAAAGGGCAGTTGGTAGACGAAACCTTTTTCCAGGGCGGGCCATTTCTGACGGAATATGACCGCACCAAATGGCTGGCGCATTACAAAGTGGCCGTGCCCATGATTGAAGAAGGCGCGCCGATTATTATTGCCATGCCCGGTTTTGTGTATGGGCCGGGTGACACGGGCATGGGCAACCAGATGATGCGCATGTTTTACCGGGGTTTACCGGTGCTGCCTGGCGCGGATACCACGCTGACTTATGTGCATGTGGAAGATGCGGCCGAGGGGATTGTGCTGGCAGCGGAAAAAGGGCGGTTGGGTGAGAGTTATATTCTGGCCGGGCCAGCGATTCCATTGGGGGAGATGGTAGATTTTTGGGCGAATTTGTTGGGGCGGCGGGCGCCGGCGGTGCGTGTGCCAGGAACAGTGTTACGGCCGTTTGCCCCCGTTATCGGCGCACTCAGTAATGTGGCTCCCATTCCGGCCACCTTTAGCGAAGAAGCCACGCGCACATTGGGCGCTACCTATATGGCTCGTTCGGACAAGGCGCGGGCGGAGTTGGGTTGGAAAACACGGCCGTTGCAAACCGGCATGTTGGAAACGTTCAAATGGATTGAAGCGACCGAACCACCACCCGCGCCCGCCCGTACCCGTGAAAAACAGGTGGCGGCAGTGGTGTTGATGGGTACGGCCGTGTTGCTGTTTTTATGGTTGATGGGGCGGCGTGGCCGGAAAGCCTGATCACGACAATATACTCAATAAAAAAGGCCGGTAATCATTTGATTACCGGCCTTTGTGTTTTAAGTGTGTGGTGTGTATTGGATTTAGAAGGGTCCTTGTTGGCGGTTAAGTTGGCGGCGGCGATGGGCTTGAGCCAGGGCGACGGCTTTAGCCTGCTCTCGCTGCCGGTGTTTACGAACAGCTAATACGACAATTCCCGAAAACATTGCGCTTGCCAACAAAGTTATCATGTTAATACCCCTCTTGCATAGGTAATAAATACATGCCCACTACAATAATGTTTTTTGCTCAAAATTTCAAGCCCCGATTTATAGGACTTTCTTCTCTAACTCTACCCCATTTTGTCAACAGAGGGCAGGTATACAGCAAATTCTCATGTAAAAGCGGAACTCCGCCCATAACCGATTACCGTTCACCGCTTACCGCCATGTGGCCCGTCTGGAAACTGGAGAAAAAGAGACGGCCGTCCGCCATCACCAACGCCTCCAGAATCGCCCCATTCGGCAGCCAGACCCCACTGGCAAAGTGACGATACCGCTCCATCGCCTCCGGTGATGCCTCTGTAATCCCGGTCAGCGCCGACCAGAGCAGTGCCCGCAAAAACAGCCCATGACTGAACACGGCCGTAAACCCCGCCGTCTGTTCCCGCACAAGCTGAAGCGTCTCTTGCACCCGCGCCAGCAGCCCGGCAAAGGATTCCCCACCGCCCCCTTCTTCTTCCCAGGGGTCATTCCGCTGCCAATAGGCCTGGGCAAAGGGGCCACGCTCTGTGCCGGTGGTGCCGTTATACCGTTCCGGGTGCAGATAGCTAAATTCGTGGACGGGCCAGGTGGTGACAGGCACATGCGGAAAGCGGGTTTGGGTGGGCACGGCCGTTTCCCGTGCCCGCACATAAGACGAGACCACAATCAACTCTGGCACGGCCGTGAATGCCTGCGCAATCAGCCCTGCCTCCTCGTGACCCCGCGGCGTCAATTCCGATTCCGCCGGATGAACTGTCGGCAAATCCGCATTTGATACGCTCTCCCCGTGCCGGATAAACCATACTTTTGCCATAGAGCTATTACTCTGTTACGCAGGGCTATACTCCAACAGTGGATTCAAAGCTCACATTGCGCCGAAGGCAGCCCCTTTAGTCTGCATGTACAAGCTGGTTTTAAGCATATATTGCTAACTATACAGTCTCTTTGGAATTTAAATGCAAAAAACGCAAATTTTTCTCTTTATCTTTGCGCTCTGCGCCCTACGCGGTGAGCAGTTACGGTTCAGCAGAAAATCTCAGGCTGCTTTCGTAGCTGGGAAGGTGCCCAGCAATTCTGTTGGCTGCGCAGTTACACCTCAACCATTCGGAAACAAGGTCTCAGTGTGTGGGAGACATTGGGGAATCTGTTAAATGGTGATGTCCTCATGCCTCAGCTGGCACCCAAATAGATACCTATATCTTTACTTTTTCGCCATGACCACAGCGGATAAAGAATTGAACGAATTTTCCTCTGGAAAATTATCCATTTACTTCTCCACCCGTTGTACTCTTAAGCAAGTGGCGAAAACTTCGTGACACTAACCAGACCCCGAAAATTGCATCCAGCGTCCTTTACCTTCTCGGTGATCAGGTAAATTTGGCGTTCAATCAGCTTTTTGGCAAAGTCTTGAACTGGAATGTATTCAATGAGAAAGTGACGGCCGTCAATTTCTAACACCTCAATCACCAGTTCTTCACGCGCTTCCGTCATCCCACAAACATCAGATGTTTCGCTCAACTGCGTGCTAAAAGGCATGACGGCTAAACTCAAAACAACCAGTTGCTAACTGTTCATGCAACTGGTTGATACCTTTCACGATGATCTATTACTAATTCTATTCACCACTGCTGTTTTTACACTCCCGTAAACAAAGGCTCACAGCGTGGAACCAGCCAGCATATCAAGCTACAGTTTAAACCAACCGCAGCCGCCGGGCAATGGACGCAGGCAAGATGTCGGCCAGGATTTTGCGCTCCTCTGCGCCCACCACCCGCAGCAGCAGCAGCCCGGCCGGATAGAGCAAAATGCCCCACACCCCCACCAGCAGATGAATTTGCCCGCCCAGATACATGAGCAGGACAGTCACGGCCGTGACCACCCCCGGCTTTACCAAAAAGTGCCAGCGTACACCCGGCATCCGCTGCCGCAGAAAATAGGCAAATACCAGCAACAGCACCACCTCCGACAAAATCGTCGTTACCCCCGCCGCCACGTAAGTAAACAGCGGGATAAACATGAGATTGGTGATGATGTTAAATGAAACCCCGGCCGCAAACGCCCGCGGCTGTTTGCCTTCCAGCCCCAAACCGATCAGCACATAATTGGTCACACTGTTCATCCAGCCAATGGGGATGGACCAGATCACCACTTGCAAGGCAATGGCCCCGTGCGGCAAAAACTCCGGCCCGCCGACAATGCGCACCAATGGCACGGCCAGATACCACGTCACGGCCGCCACCGGCAAGGACAACAAATACATAATTTTGATCGCCATGCCATACATACGCCGGGCTGAATCGGGCGATGTTTGGATTTCGCGGGTGATAATGGGAAACAGTGCCAGTGTGAAGAACGAAGGGATGATTTGCAGGGCGTTGAACCATTTGTAGGCGCTACTGTACCAGCCCGCTACCTCCGGCCCATTGGGCAACATCACCCGCAGCAGGTAGGTGTCAATGGAGATGAAAACCGTTTGCAGCAGGTGGATGAGCATGAGCGGGAAACCCAGGCGCAGCATCCGCCGCTGCAAGCCCCAATCCAGCCGCCAGGGGCCGGGCAGGTCATATTTGCGCCGGGCGAGGATGAGGAGAATGCTCAGGGTGAGGACATTGGTGAGGATGGAAACGGCCGCCAGCCCCACAAAACTATACCCTGCCAACAGCGCCATCACCCCAAAACCCACTTTCATAATAGTGGTGGCGGTGGTCATGGCCGCTGGTGTTTCCGCTTCTTCATGCACGTAAAACAGCCCGGTCACCCCCTTGCTCATGCCGGAAAAGACCATGCCGAGCATGATCAGAACCGTCGCCAGAATTTCCATCGGGGTTAATGGGTTGCTGTTTGGTAGGCTATTGGTAACAAAAATAAGGGCAAAGACAGGCAAGGCGGCAAAAAAGGCCAGCCCGATGCGCAGCACGGTGGTATTCAGCAGGTAGCTGGATGTTTTGCGGCGGTCATGGGAGACATCGCGGATGAAGAGCAAGTCCAGCCCATAATTTGCCACGATATCAAAGACACCGGCGGTGACAATGGCGGTTTGGAAGCTTCCGGCCCCCGCCGGCCCCAGCGCCCGCAAGTAAAACATGGCAAAGACAAAATCTATCAGTTTGTTGAACAGGTTCAGGGCCATGGGGGCCAGGCTGTTTTTGGCGATGCTGTGCGTTTTGGAGAGGTCACCGCTGGGGTTATAGAAAAGCCGCCAGCCCCACACGGCCGTGCCAAATGCCATGATCACCACCGCCATCGCACTCGCCAGCCCGCCCAGTTGGAAGGTGAGTGGACTGTACCGGAAGCGCACGTCCCATTCCCCTGCCTCTAGCAGTACGCCGCGAAAATTGCCATTTACGAGCGTTATGTCTACCTGTTGCTCCGCACTCTCCTCAGCCCCCGCCGGTCTGGCAAACGCTTTCCAGCCGGGAAAGTAGCTGTCGTTGAGGATGAGCCAGGACGGTTCGGTCACGGCCGTTCGCACCATAACCTCGATGTTGTTGTTGGCGATAATGTCGGCGGGTTGGTAATTGGTAATTGGGTAATGGGGTAATGGGGCAATCTCCCAATCTCCTAATCTCCCACTCTCTACCACCACCCATTGGCGCGGGTCATAGTGCGTGGTCAGGGCCGCGAGAGGGTCGGGGACAACGGCCGTTTGTGTCTGCGGCAGGGTGTAGGCGCGGGGGGCGACGCCCAGGTTTTCATACACCCGCAGTCCCTCCCCTTGCCAGGCCAGCTGGTAGTGGGGCAGGTCTATCGTTTCGGCCGTGATCACAAATTTCACCCCCAATACATCCAGCAGCGGCGAATTGAGCGATTCCCAGTTGACAATAGGCTGCACCCGGTTGAACGGCAGTTCGCCCTGCGGTTCTATCGCCGCCATGTATGCCGTGTACTGCTTGGGGATAATTGAGTCATACCCGCGCACATCAGCCAGATTAAACAGCCAGCCGGCATTGGCATTAAACGGCTTGTCCCCATGTGGCGCAAAACTGGTCAGCCGCCACAAACCAGGCTGCGCCTGCAACCATTCTACCAGTTCCGGCTTGTAAGCCAGCAGGGCGGGATCATTGGCGGCATGGAAACCTCGATTGGCTGCCCAGATGTCCAGCACGATCAGTCCAGCCGCCATGAACAACCACAACGGCCGTCCCGAAGCCGCTTCGGGCCGTCCTCCCCACCGGCCTGCAAAAATGGGACACCGGCTGACGCGCAGCGTCGCCCCCGTTCCGATCAGCATCAGCCCCAACAGGAAAAGCTGCCGGTACTCATAGCTGTAAAAGGTGCGGGCATCGGGAAAAGCGTTGGCCGCCAACGCCAGCCCCAGAAACAGCCGCTCCACCAACGGCGCAATTTGCCCGTAGAGCCACTTGGAGACGAATAGAGTAACGAGTACGGCCGTGCCTGCCCAAAATGCCAACCCCGCCAGCCCGGTGATGATGGACGGTGTACCCCAGAGGACAAACGGCCGTAGCCACCACACCACACTGTTATCACTGGCCCAGAGATTAGGAGATTGGGAGATTGGAGATTGGAGATTGGAACGCCATTCTTCAATCGTCTGCCACTTCCGGGTTGCTGACAAATAATCCGCGCCAAATCCGGCCAACACTGCCACCGCCAGCGACAACGGGAACACCCACCGAAATGGCGTATGCAACTGATTCACAAACGGCAGCCCATAATACAACAACGCATACAACGGCGTACCAAAAATAAAGGCCAGGGAGAAGAGGGAGAGGAAGAGATAGAAGAGAGTGAGCGGTGAGAAGTGAGCAGTGAGCGGTAAACCGTTGTAGGGGCGAGACAGGCGGGCAAGGCTTTGTTCAGAGGGATCGTCTGCATTCCCGCCTGTCTCGCCCTTCTTTAACCCGCCATAAATCCCCAAAATTGCCAGGAACAGCGGCAAGATGCCCAGGTAAATACCCCCTTCCACATAATTCTTTGTGCTCCATTCTGTTGTCGAAATGGGCTGGCCGAAATAGTTTTGGGTAATATGAACGGTCTGCCCGCTAAACACATCCACCACTTCCTGATGGGTCGGATTGCCAAAAAAGTTGGGCAGCGCCAGCGTCAATACCTGCCGGGCGGGAAAGGCATAGCCGCGCACCTCATCCAGGCTGGCAGACGCCTCCCGGAAATTGGCCTGCCCCAATTCATACAGCGGGATCAGTTGCACGGCCCCCACCATCAGCCCCAGCAGCACCATGCCGACGAGGGAGAGGCACGGCCGTAGCCCGTAATCGGTAATCGGCGAACGGTAATCGGTGAACGGCCGTGCCCGCCATAGGCCACTTGCCACCTGCCACAGCGCATACACTGCCATCACCAGCAGCGTGTAAATGGTAAACTCAATATGCCCGGCCAGGATTTGTGTGCCCAGCGCCGCCGCGCCCAGCATAAGCCACAGCCAGGTGGAGCGGGCACGACGGATTGAGCCGGTGATCACTTTGTCCACACAGGCCAGCAACAGCGGCAGCCAGACCACCGCGCCGCTGATCATGGGAAAAGCGACGGCGCTGACGACCAGATACCCGCCACCCTGATAAACCAGCCCGGCCAAGACCGCCGAACTACGCCCCATCCCAACGACACGGCCGTACACATACATCAGCACCCCCGCCAGCCATATCTGGCTGACGGCATACCAGCCATACGCCTGACTCAGCGGCAAGATGAGGAACAAAACACTAAACGGGTAATACGCCCCATGCTGCCCCGCCGCCAGAAAAGGAACGCCACCAAACAGATAGGGATTCCACAACAATTGCGTGGGTGTGCTGATGTTCTCACGAATGAACTGCTTCCAGGCGTAATTTTGGATGATGAGATCGGTGATAAGCGGGTTTTGGGAGGGAGGGGGCACGGCCGTGTTCGCTGCCCAGGGCGCCCACTGCCACAAATTATCCACCGGCAACATGGTACGGCCGCCCACCGTCACATCCCAGAATAGCAACAGCGGCAACACCAAAAAGCCCAGAATAATGAGAAGATCAAGCCGGTACGCTCTGCGAAAATTCATACATGAGAAGAAGACCCTGAGGGTTTTCTGAAACCCTCAGGGTCTAAATAAATACCGTGTGCGATTCTATCAAAAACAAGAGGGAGAAAAAGCGCCCAAACAGGCCAACCGCCGCCCAAAGAGAGCCTTACAGCCGCCGATTGGCCAACGTTTCAAATAAATCCTCTAGCGACCCCACCTGTTTTTCCCGCGACGTTAAACTGGAAACCCGCACCGTCAGCCGTTCCGACTCCGGCAGTTCATGGAGGCGCTGCCGCTCCAGCGCCGGGTAGAAGTATTGGATGGACGGTTGCAGGCGCACCAGGCAACGTTCGGCCAGTTTATGACTACGGTCAGCGGCCGTAATAATCACAAAATCCCCCGAATCCGTATGCCCGATAAAATCTTCACCCGCCCCACTTTCCTGCACCGCATTCGAGATCATCAACGTCACGGCGCGGGAAACATCATCGGCCGCCACAAAACCAAACTTATCCCGGAACCGGCTCAGCCCATGAATCCCGGCTAACACCACACCCCACTCCGGCTGCTTCAGCATCTGTTCCAGCCGTTCCCGCACCAGCATACCTTCCGGTAATCCCGTCACCGGGTTTTGTAATGTACTCAGGTGTGCCCGCCGCAGCGCATTACGCACCCGCAGCCGCAGTTCTTGAATATCAAACGGCTTGGTAATGTAATCCACCGCCCCCAATTCCAGACCGGCCAGCTTGTCATCCCGATCCCGCTTTTCCGTCAAGAAAATAACCGGTAGATTTTGGGTACGCCGGGTGCGGCGCAGCCGGCGGCACACTTCATACCCATCAATATCCGGCAGGCGGATGTCCAAAACAGCTACATCTGGAATCTCATGGCTGATCGCCTCCACCGCATCTTCGCCACGCGAGGCCGTTTCCACCTCATAGCCCTGGACACGGAAATAGGCGCTCAACATTTCTGACAGGTCCAGGTCATCTTCGACAATGAATATTTTGTGTCCTTTCTTTTCGTCAGTCACGTGCTTTGTTCCTTCAAAAGCCCGCTGTAGAAATGGGGTTTTTCCTGGGAACCCCATTTCTAGCGTTATTTGATTGGGTCTTTATCAATCCTAAAAACGCAGGCTTCATGCCCCATCGCTTTGCAAGCCACCTGATCTACTCGAAATTCTAACCCACCGCTGACCCAGCGCAGGGTTTCTTGCAAAATGCCGACAGCGATATAACAAATGGGGCGATCACTCGTTTGCTGCCAACATTCTGAGCAACGTTCGATAGTATACAAAAAATGGTCATCCAATTCTTCTACGTGGCTGGCCTGATCGCTAAATTGGGTGAAAATACGGGCGACGGCCGGAACCCCAATCTTGAGTTTTGTTTTCAACGGCAGCACTTTGAAAGCCAGATCGCTGACGCCGGCCAGTGCGCCAAACTGGCGCAAACCCCGTGAAAAAATAGCTCGCCCTCCGCGCAAAGCCAGGCCTCGCCCACCCCGCGGCCCATAAATTTCACGCAAAGATTTGTTGAGATTACTGATGTGGGCAAAGTCAAACTCCCGTTCCAAATTATCAGGCGGTAACTCCTGCATATATTCTCGCAAATCTATGAGATTCAACAAGGCGTTCAGACCATTTCTACCCATGACTTCTTCCATAGAAATGAGGAGGATGCGGCCCATCTTGTTGGGGTAATAGTAACCACTGGGGGGTACTAGCTCTTTCACAAAAAACCTCTAACGACGCCTTTGTTGTGAATCGTCCGTTTGCAGAGTTGCCTTTGATTGTGAACTGCCGCTTTGTTGGGGGTAATTCCAGTCAAACGGCCAAGACTGTGTAAGTATAACAAGCTATTTGGCGTGGGCAAAGCGGCGTGTTACTCTTTTGGTAATCGGTGAGCGGTAATTGGTAATTGGTGAGCCAATACCGATTACCGGTAACGGAGAAGAGTATGGCAAAAGCACAAATGTTATTTCCGGCCGATTTCCGTTGGGGTACGGCAACGGCCGCGTATCAGGTGGAAGGGAACAATACAAATAGTGACTGGTGGTTGTGGGAGCAGGGCGGCGGTTCGCCCGAAGCTGGTTCGGGCCGAATCCTGCACAACCATCGCTCTGGTCTGGCCTGCAACTGGTGGGCCGACGCCGAAAGCGACCTGGACATCGCCGCTGAGATGGGCACCAACGCCCATCGTCTGTCACTGGAATGGAGCCGCATTGAGCCGGAGCCGAGTGTCTTTGACGACTACGCTCTGGATCGTTACCGGCAGATTCTCCAGGCGATGCACCAGCGGGGTATTGAACCAATGGTCACACTGCACCACTTCAGCAACCCGCTCTGGCTGGTAGAGAAAGGGGATTTTAATCGCCAGATTGTAGTAGAGTATTTCCAGCGTTATGTTAACAAGGTCGTGGATGTATTGGGCGACCTGATTCCCAAATGGATCACCATCAACGAGCCAATGGTATACGTTTTTGCCCGCTATATGGGCGGTGTTTTTCCCGCGCCGCAGCAAATGGGGCTGCGGGCAGGGCTGGAAGCGGCCAGACATTTGCTGATGTGCCATGCGGCGGCGTATGAGATCATCAAGATCAGATACCCGGAAGCGGAGGTGGGCTATGCCAAGAATATCCCTATCCTGGAAGCTAAACCGGGCAGTTCCTTTATTAGCAAACTGTGGACACGGCAGATGGAGGGGCTGTTTAATGGCATGTGGTTGGACGCGGTACACAACGGCCGTATGCGCACCTTCTTCGGCTCTACCAAAATCAAAGGGTTGGCGGGCAGTTATGACTTCATTGGCCTCAATTATTACACCCGCTTTTACCTGCGTTTCCCGCCGCCCAAAACCTTTTTTGAGACGGAATGGGCGCCAGGGGCGGTGATCAGCGATGGCAACTATGGCGAGGTGTATCCGGCAGGGTTGTACCAGGCCATCCAGCGGGTGCTGAAATACAACAAGCCGATTTACATTACGGAGAATGGAGTGCCGGATGCGGATGATCGGTTACGGCCGTCGTTCATCCTCACCCACCTGCGCGAAGTGTGGCGCGCCGTCAGCTTCTGTTACCCGGTGATGGGCTACTACCATTGGAGTCTGATTGATAACTTTGAATGGGATCGCGGCTGGACGCAGCGTTTTGGCCTGATTGAAATGGACCCGGAAACGCAAACCCGCCGCCTGCGCCGCAGCGGCGAACTGTACACCGCCATCTGCCATCAGCGCGGCATCAGCAGCGACATGGCCGAACAGTATGCGCCGGAGTTGATGCAGACGATGTTTCCGGGGGAAAGCCCAAGAATGGAGATGAGGAGATTGAGAGATTATCCAATCCCCTAATCTCCCAATCTCTCAGTCTCAATTCCCATATGCCCCCTTTCGCCTTTGTTACCCTTTTCACCCTCAACGACAGCTACCTGCCGGCCGTGCTGCTGCTGGCGTATGGGCTGCGGCGGCAGAAAACGCAGGCAGACATCATTTGCCTGGTGACGCCGGAAATTACCGGCACGGCGCGGCAGGCGTTGGCGCTGTTGTATGGCCGGGTGTTGGAAGTAAAGCCGATTGTCATACCACATAAACTGGCGGGGGTACGGCCGTATCTGCCCCTCGTCTTCACCAAACTCCACGCCCTGCGCCTGGGGGCCGACGGTGATTTAGGGCTACATTACGACAAAATTGTATTGCTGGATGCCGACCTGCTGCCGATCAAACAATACGACCAACTGTTTGACCTGCCCGCGCCCGCTGGCACAATCAACGAGCGCAAGACAAACGTTATGGAATGGGGCGCGGATGGCAACTTCATCATCCCAGACAGTGTGGCGCAGGATGGCACATGGAACTGGCATCACCTTTACGCCGATTGCCCACACGGGCAGCCTATTCCCCGCGCCATTACCGACCGGGTGGCGGCCGACCCCACCAACATGGGCGTCATCAGTTCGCTGCTGGTCATTGAACCATCGCTGGCCGAGTTCCGGGCTATCTTGCAGGATTTGGAACGGCCGCAAATCCGCGAAATGGTGAGTAACCAGTTTGAATGGCCGGAGATGCAATACCTGACGTGGCGCTGGTCGGGCCGGTGGACAAATGTGGATTTGCGCTT
This sequence comes from uncultured Ardenticatenaceae bacterium, assembly GCA_964581605.1. Taxonomy (GTDB): domain Bacteria; phylum Chloroflexota; class Anaerolineae; order Promineifilales; family Promineifilaceae; genus CAADGU01. Next base: position 12,081 of record CAZOPF010000046.1, on the reverse strand, counting down.
TCACAGCCTCAACGGCTACCCGGACCCGGCCGTGTTGTGGGGCATCCATTACACCGGCTTCAAACCGTGGCAGTTTCGCAAGGAGGGGAGTATGGCGCGTTACGGCCGTCGCGCGGACTTCCAACTGTGGCACAACACCTACCGCCAGATGACCCGCGCCTACCCGGAACTGCTCACCTTCAAAAAGCTGCGCACGTTGCAACAAGAGATTGAGGAATTCCAACAGCCCTCCCTGCCAGATAAGAAAGTGGCGAGAAAGAGCGGGAAGGGGCACGGCCGTGCGCGTTCCCCAAAATGCCGACTGTGATATAATCCCCCTTCGCAAATTAAACTTAAAAGTGGGCCTCAAAATCGTTCACTGCATACGGTTGACTGTCTACTGAAACGCCCACATCAAGAGGTAAAAAATCATGTCTGGTCATTCAAAATGGGCAACCATTAAACACAAAAAAGCGGCCACCGATAAAAAACGGGGCAAAATTTTCACCCGGCTGGCAAAAGACATCACCATTGCCGCCCGCGAAGGCGGCGGTGACCCCAGCTTCAACAATGCCCTGGCCCTGGCTATTGACAAAGCCAAAGCCGAAAACATGCCCAAGGACAACATCGAACGGGCCATTAAACGAGGCACCGGCGAACTGGAAGGGGGGCAATTGGAAACGGTGATGTATGAAGCGTATGGGCCGCATGGGGTGGGTATCCTCATCGAAACCGTCACCGATAACCGCAACCGCGCCGTCGCCGATCTGCGCCACACGCTCAACAAAAACGGCGGCAACATGGCCGAAGCCGGTTCCGTTTCCTGGCAGTTCACCCGCAAAGGGTATATTGCCATTGAAGGCCAATTTGATCAGGACGAGCTGTTTATGGCCGCTGCCGAAATGGGCGCGGAAGATGTGCAATTTGAAGATGCCATGGCCGAAATCTATGTGGAGTTGGAGCAGTTCCAAAGTGTGCGCAACCATTTGCAGCAAAGCGGCTATAACCTGACCGAAGCGACCATGATTTATGATCCCAACAATCCGTTGGGGCTGTCACTTAGCGAATCTATGCAGGTGATGAAGTGCGTGGAAGCGCTGGAAGACCTGGATGATGTGCAAAACGTCTATTCGGCGCTGGATATGAGCGACGAAACTATGGCTGCCCTGGAAGCGGCGTAAGAAAATTAGGAATTAGGAATTAGGCAGAAGGCTCTTTTTCATAATTCCTAATTCCTAATTCCCTATTGATGAGAATTATTGGGTTGGACCCTGGGACGGCGACGACCGGGTATGGCATTGTTGAGGTGATAGAAGGGCGGTTCACGGCCGTGACCTATGGCGTCATCTCTACCTCGCCTGACGAACCCATGCCCCACCGTCTGCAAACCATCCAGCGGGAATTACAGCAGTTGATTAACGACTATCAACCTGATACGGCCGCGGTGGAAGAAGTGTTCTTCGGCCGTAACATCACCACCGCCATCACCGTGGGCCAGGCGCGGGGGGTGTTGCTGCTGACCTTAGCCAATGCCGGGCTGCCCATCGCCGAATACTCCCCACCCAAAATCAAAGACGCCGTCACCGGCTACGGCAAGGCGGACAAAAACCAGGTGCAGCTCATGGTGCGTAACCTGCTCGACCTGGCCGAAACGCCCCGCCCCGACGACGCCGCCGATGGCCTGGCGGTGGCCATCACACATTATCATTATCAACGCTATCAATCATTGTATGATTGAGGTGTTTGTGTGTTTTGGTGCTTTAGTGCCTGAGTGACCAGAACACGAAAGCACAAAATCACGAAGACACAAACTTACAAAAACACCTATGATCGCTTCCATCTCCGGTTCTATCCAACGTATTGAAAATGCTGCCCTCATCATTGCGGTGGGCGGGGTGGGGGTGCGGGTGTTTGTGCCGCGCACGGTGCTGGAAGATGTGGGCGGGGTGGGGCGGGCCATTCATCTGCACACACATTTGATTGTGCGTGAGCAGGAGTTGGCGCTGTATGGCTTTGAAACGACGGATGATTTGCAGTTGTTTGAGGTGCTGTTGGGGGTGAACGGGGTGGGGCCAAAGGTGGCGCTTTCGATTTTGTCCACCCTTAGCCCGGAACTGTTGAAGAGTGCGATATTGCGGGAGGAAACGGCCGTGCTCCAGCGCGTGCCCGGTATTGGCAAGAAAACGGCCGAACGCATCATGTTTCAGCTGCGGGACAAAATGGATGTGAGCCAGGCGGGTACGGCCGTGCCCTTTGTCAGCGATGTGGACGCCGATGTCATTGATTTCCTCACCGGTCTGGGCTTCAGCATTGTGGAGGCGCAGGCCGCTTTGCAGCGACTGCCCCGCGAGGCCAAAACGGTGGATGAGCGGGTACAGTTGGCATTGCAATATCTGGATCAGGG
>CAZOPF010000046.1:0-9598 GCA_964581605.1 uncultured Ardenticatenaceae bacterium | reverse complement strand
AGGCCAAAACGGTGGATGAGCGGGTACAGTTGGCATTGCAATATCTGGATCAGGGGTAGTGTGAAAGCCCAACGAAACACCATTCTGTTGCTGCTCCTCATGTTGGGGGGATTGGTCACGGCCGTAGTCGCCCAAACACCGCCACCCGACACCTACCTGCCGCTGGTGATGCGGCCGTTGCCCACACCCACCCCCACGCCTACGCCGACTCCCACCGCCACCCCACCTGGGCAAATGGTAGAAATGCGCGGCCTGTGGGTAACACGCTTTGATTGGACGGACTACAACAATCCCGCCAACCCGGCCAAAATTGACGAAATCGTCAACAATGCGGCCTACGCCGGTTTTAATGCCATCTTCTTCCAGGTGCGCGGCGCGGCCGATGCCTACTATGATTCCCCGATTGAACCCTGGGCGTATCGCGTCAGTGCGCAAGGGCTGGGCGTGCCGCCCAACCCGTATTGGGACCCGCTGGCCTATATGATTGAACGCGCCCACGCCCAGAACATCCAGGTTCACGCATATATCAATGTGTATCCAGTGTGGGACAACTGCACCACGCCGCCGAGCGCCAGTGTGACGCCGCTGCCTTTGTATTGGCGATTGGTGAATTATCATGGTGCATCCAGTGGCCGACCCAACGGCCTGCAATGGACAACGAGCGGCCAGGTGCATTGCAGTTCTTATTGGAGGGCCACTCCCGCCTCCGCCTTTTTTGACGATCACATCCTTTCTGTTGCGGCTGACCTGGTGACGCGCTATGACATTGATGGCCTTCACCTGGATCATATTCGTTACGGGCACATCAGTACCTCCTGCGACCCGGTGAGCGCGGGCGCGGCCGGTGTGCCTTGCTTTTCCGCACCCCCCGCCGGTTATGCCAGCTATGAAGATTGGCAGCGCGCGCAGGTGAATGGCACGGTGAGCAAGTTTTATGATTTATTGTATGGCGACGGGGGGATTGCCGATAAACCGAATTTCTGGTTAACGGCGGCCGTGTGGCCCGTGTACATAGATTATTGGGGTTGGGGCGCATCCGAAGGGTACCATAATTATTATCAGGATTCTAAAGCGTGGGTGGGTGGCGGTTATATTGATGCTATCTCGCCAATGATCTATGGCGGTACGACGTGGGATGGGCAGCCATATGGACAATCGCGCTGGTATGCGCTGGTGCAGAATTTTCAGGGGGAGGCCAACGGCCGTTACATCGTCCCCGGCATCAATGGCAGCTATGACGACTTCAACGAAATGGTCGCCCGCATTCAGATGGCGCGGCAATTGGGCACGGCCGGCCATGCCATTTTCTCCTACGGCGGGCTGTTTGAGCGCGGCTTTTTTGATGATCTGCGCCATGGTCCCTATGCCCAAACGGCCGTGCCCCCCACCATCCCCTGGCATCCATAACCAGTTGCTACGAACTTGCCAGTTCCACCCCGTCCGCCCAAACGCCCGCTTGCTGATCAAACGCCGCCTGAATCGCTTCATAATCAGCGGCCGGCATCTTCTCCCGCTTCTGGTTTTTCAGGAATCCCTTCACTTTTGTGTAGTGCATCGCCGGAATCGTTGAACCCTTTAAGTCCAAATCTTTTATTCCTTTGCTGGTAAAAACGATCAGCGCGGCAATCGGTACCTCTTCTACCTGGGGGGTATTTTTTTGTAGAAAGTGGGCTACGGCCGCCACGCTGTTTTCTGCCTCCCTGGTGGGGTTTCCAATCCCTTCTTGCCCAAAAAAACGGCGCAGCCCCATGCCATGCTGCTTCCATTTATCATCTTGCACGGTGATTTGCCCCCCTTGATATTTGGCCACAAAAACGATAATACCCGAAGGCAGCAGCAAGACGTGTGGTGCAGGCAGGATGTAATGGTACAGACGGCCGTCCTTACTCACCTTTTCCAATGCCTCATCCAGCACCTGGTCCGGGCGCGGCTGCCGCACGTAGCGCTGCGCAAAATAGATGCCCACCTGAGACAACATCCACCCCGCCAACAGCGCCAGCAACTGCCAATAAAACACCGTTTGGGGATCACCCACAAAAATCAACACCATCCCCCCAATCAAGGCCGCCATCCCGGCAAAACTGGCAACCTGCCCAATCAAACGATACCGGGCTATTTTTTTGTCATCACGAATAACAATCATATGGTCTCCTGATATTTATCCGCCTAAGCGGTACATCTCCGCCCCCTTGGCCGGCAGGCGAGTGAAGGATGTGCGCAGTTCAGAGTAGCGGTCGGTGCGCCGCCGCCAGACGCCGCCGATCAGGTCGAGCATCTCCTCGTCTGTCGCGCCCGCCCGCATGGGCCCCCGCAAATCCGTGCCCTGGTGGGCAAAGAGGCAGGTGTAATACTCACCCGCCCCAGACAGCCGGGCGCGGGTGCAGCCGCCGCAAAATGGCTGGCTGACGGAAGCGATGAGGCCAATTTCCCCGTCACCGTCCAGATAACGGAAGCGGTTAGCCACTTCGCCGGGATAATTGGGTGGCACAGGCTCCAGCGGCATTTCCCGGTCAATACGGCGGATGATTTCTTCGGCCGTGACCACATCATCCATCTGCCAGCCGTTCAAATTGCCCACGTCCATATATTCGATGAAACGGACAATGTGCCCGGTGCCTTTGAAACGCCGCGCCAGGTCTGCGATGGTATGGTCGTTCACCCCGCGTTTGACCACGCAGTTGATCTTGATGGGATAAAAGCCGTCCGCTTCAGCCACGGCCAGCCCGGCCAATACGCGCTGCACGGAGGCTTTACGGCCGTTCATCACCGCAAACACCTCTTCATCCAGCGAATCCAGGCTGACGGTCAGCCGGTGCAGCCCGGCCTCTTTGAGCAGGTGAGACAGCTTGGGCAGGTAGTAGCCATTGGTCGTCAGCGCCAGGTCATCCACGCCGGGAATTTGTGCCAGGCGGGCGATCAGGTGGGGCAGGTTCGGCCGCAGCAGTGGTTCGCCGCCCGTCAGCCGGAATTTGGTGACGCCAATCTGGGCAAACAATCCCGCCAACCGCACCAATTCGTCGTCGCTGAGTAATTCGTCTTTACTCAAAAAATTGTAATCCGCGCCGAAGATTTCGGCGGGCATACAGTAGGGGCAGCGAAAGTTACATTTATCAATGACCGAGATGCGCAAATCCCGAATGGGGCGGTTAAACTTGTCGGTCAGGGGAATGGTCATATATTTACTCCAGGTTTTTAACGCAAAGGCGCAAAGAGGCAAAAAAGTCAAAGAAGAAAAAAGAAAAAGAGAATCTGTGACATCTGTGAAATCTGTGGATTATTCTTCCGCAAACAGTTCGGGGATGGACAGGGCAAAGCCGCCCAGGATGCCTTCGCCATGCAGGGTGTCGGTGATGATGGTCACGGCCGTTGGCCCATGATACACCCGCACTATTTTCCGTTTTGGCTCTACTACCCACACCCAATTCACGCCGAGCACAAAACAGTCTTCAATTTTTTCATTCAAATCCGTCCACAAATCACCGGGGGAGACAACTTCAACCACCAGTTCCGGCGCAAGCTGCAAAAATCCTTTGCGCGGCCGTTGCGGAGCGCGCTCCCGTGAAATAAAGGAAACATCAGCCCCGCGTACCGTATCAGGACTTCGTTCCGTAAAGATGCCCACTTCTCCCACAAACACCCATCCCAATTTGTGTTTGGAAACAAAATTCCCTAACAAACGACCAATTTCAAATTCCAGATAAGCATGTTCAACATTGGTGGGACTCATGGTAATGATCTCTCCTCTGACCAGTTCGTAACGACCAATATCTGGCATTTCCAGGAGATCGTCGGCGGTAATGAGTTGGGGCGGGGCAAGTACGGCCGTGTCCATATGATCCTCTTGTTTTATCAACCTCTCGGAGCTTTAAAAGATCCGGGAGGTTGATAAGCACTATTCCTTCAAAAAGTTGCGCAGGACGGTGTGCAGGATGCCGCCGTTGCGGTAGTAGTCCACTTCCACGGGGGTATCAATGCGGCAGAGGGTCTGGAAGGTCACGGCCGTGCCATCCGCCCGTTCTGCCCGCACCGTAATTTCCTGCAACGGCTTCACCTCATCCGTCAGGTTGAGCGTACTGAACGATTCCGTGCCGTCCAATCCCAACGTCTGGGGGGTTTCACCCGGCATAAATTGCAGCGGCAGCACCCCCATGCCCACCAGATTGCTGCGGTGAATACGCTCATAACTCTGGGCAATCACCATTCGCACCCCCAGAAGCAGCACCCCTTTGGCCGCCCAGTCACGGGAACTGCCCATGCCATAATCATTACCCGCCAGCACCACTAATGGCGTGCCCGCTGCCTTGTATTTCAAGGAGGCGTCATAGATGGTGGTTACTTCATTAGTGGGCAGATAGGTTGTCCAGCCCCCTTCCGTGCCGGGAGCCATCTGGTTGCGCAGGCGCACATTGGCAAACGTACCCCGCGTCATCACCCGGTCATTGCCCCGCCGCGAGCCGTAGCTGTTGAAATAGGGCGGCTCCACATCATGCTCCAGCAGGTATTGGCCAGCCGGGCTGGTGCGAGAAATAGAACCGGCGGGGGAAATGTGGTCAGTGGTCACTGAGTCGCCCACCTTCACCAGCACCCGCGCATTCTCAATGTTGGTAATCGGTTTCACTTCCGGCGTCAGGGTGGTGAAAAAAGGCGGCTCTTGAATGTAGGTGGAATCGGGATTCCACTCATACAGTTCACCGCCGCGCACCGGGATTTTGTTCCACTCCTCGTTGCCATCATAAACGTTGGCGTACTGTTCGCGGAACATGGCGGCGGTGACGGTTTGGGCGACGGTCTGGGCCACTTCCTGGCTGCTGGGCCAGATGTCGCGCAGGTACACCGGCTGCCCCGCCTGGTTCGTGCCAATTGGCTCGGTGGTCAGGTCAATATCGGTGCGCCCGGCCAACGCATAGGCCACCACCAACGGCGGCGAGGCCAGATAGTTTGTCTTGGTGAGCGGGTGAACGCGCCCTTCAAAGTTGCGGTTGCCGCTGAGAACGGCCGAGGTCACCAAATCCCCCTCGCGGATGGCCGTCTCCACCGCTTCCGGCAGCGGCCCGGAGTTGCCAATACAGGTGGTGCAGCCAAACCCGACAATATGAAAACCCAGCTGTTCTAAATAGGCCATCAACCCCGCTTTTTTCAGGTAGTCTTCCACGACCCGCGAGCCAGGGGCCAGGCTTGTCTTGACATAAGGTGGAACAGTTAAACCCGCCTCCACCGCCTTTTTAGCCACCAGCCCTGCACCCAACATCACATACGGGTTGCTGGTGTTGGTGCAGGAGGTGATGGCGGCGATGACCACTGCGCCGTGCCCGATTTCTGTTTCGTGGCCGTTGCGGACGACGGCCGTGCGCCCCAACTCTTCCTCACGCAGCCCCATGCCCTGCGGCCCGGCCGGAGAAAGCAGCGTTTTGGTGTACTTTTCCTTCATCTCGCTGACCAGGATGCGGTCTTGCGGCCGTTTTGGCCCCGCCAGACTGGGCAGCACGGTGCCCAAATCCAGTTCCACCACATCCGTAAAGTCCGGGTCGGGCGTAGCGTCGGTGCGGAACAGCCCCTGCGCTTTGCTGTATTTTTCCACCAGGTCTATGAGTTCAGACGGCCGTCCCGTCTGCCGCAAATAGCGCAATGTTTCCTCATCCACCGGGAAGTAACCCACCGTCGCCCCATATTCCGGGCACATATTGGCAATGGTGGCCCTGTCAGCCAGCGTCATGCTGCTCAGGCCAGGGCCAAAAAATTCCACAAACTTACCCACCACCCCTTTCTGGCGCAGCAGTTGTGTCACCACCAGCACCAGGTCGGTAGCCGTCGAGCCTTCGGGCATCCGGCCTGTCAGCCGCACGCCGATCACCTCTGGCGTCAACATATAAATGGGCTGGCCCAGCATCACCGCTTCCGCTTCAATGCCGCCCACACCCCAGGCCAGCACCCCCAGCCCGTCAATCATCGTGGTGTGCGAATCAGTGCCCACCAGACTGTCCGGGAAGGCGACCAGGCCATCCCCTTCCGGCGCCGTCATCACCACCTTGCCCAGATATTCCAGGTTCACCTGATGCACAATGCCGGTAGCGGGCGGCACGACGGTGAAATTTTCAAACGCCTTTTGCCCCCACTTCAGGAATTCATACCGCTCCCGATTGCGCACAAACTCCTTTTCGGCATTGATGAACAGCGCCGCCGCCGAGCCGAAGGCGTCTACCTGCACCGAATGGTCAATCACCAGGTCAACGGGCACAATGGGGTTGATCTTTTTGGGGTTGCCGCCCAGCCGGGCCATGGCCGCCCGCATAGCCGCCAGGTCTACCACCGCCGGTACGCCCGTGAAATCTTGCAAAATGACACGCCCCGGTTTGAAGGGCAGTTCGTCTTGGGCCGGTTTTGGGGCGTTGTAGCGGGCCAGCTTTTCTACGTCGGCGGGGGTGACAACGTAGCCGTCACAGGTGCGCAGCAGTGCCTCCAGCATGATCTTGATGGAGAAGGGCAGCCGGTCAATGTTGGCCAGGTGGTTCAGCTTATCCAGCCGATAATAATAAACATCGGTTCCGGGCAGTTTGGCGCGAGCGCCGAAATGGTCAAATAAGTTAGTCATTATAGGTACCTCTTCCTTAGGTTGTTTCATCATTGAGATCAGAGATTGAAGATTGGAGATTAGCAAAGGTAAACCTGCATCTCTTCTGCATCAATTGGGTGGATGATAGGGGGTATTATAGCGTAAAAGGACGGGGGCTGATCACGGCACAAAGGCGCCGGTTGTTGTGCAGATTTTATTGCCGCCAGCATCTTGTGCTTCAGCAGTATAAGTAAAGGTCGTGCCGGGGGCAAAATGACGATCCGCAAAAACCCATTCATGAATGATATACGGTGTAATCAAGTCACTATAGGTCGGATCAACCGCATACACTTTGCTGCCATCCGCCTGTGAAATGTACACAGATAGCCATAGACGCGCTGTCCCCGATGGCGCATTGCTCCAATCCAGAGTCACGTCATCAAATGCTTTGAGGGGAACATCTCTCTTTGAAACAGTTACCGTCACACAGGATTGTTGAACGGCACCATTCTCGCCATCCTGTGGCTGTGGTGGCGTAACAGCGCCACTCCAGGTAATCGGTACTTGATCCAGCGAGCCGGTTATAAACTCTACAAATTCAGGGTCAACCCAACCTTCGATGCCGCGAGATGTAACAACTTGCAACCATTCGCCCTGTTGCGTTTTACCAATGACATCTGCTGCCTCCCGCAACCTCAATACGCCCATGTGGGGTTGCGTTGAATCCGGCCCGGCATAAACGTACCTCCCATCCTCAACTGCCTGAACCTGTACATTTACTGGTGCTGGGGGAGGCATTGGTGTGTTAGTGGGAATAGATGTCGGCGTATCAGCAGGTATACCAGTGAATGTTGGGGATGGCGGCGACATAGTCGGGACATCAGTTGGCTGCACAGGGGTGACTGTTGGCGGCAATATATCTGTACTGGTTGGCGTAATTGAATTGGTTACAACCGGTGTGGGCATACATGAACCTGCAAAATTGGGTTTTTCCAGCACAATGACATCTGGTAAAGTGTCCTTATCCAGGTTCACGTATTGTGAATATATTGCAAAGCCGTTGGCAGAAACGTTGAGCTTTGCCTGTTTACCGGCGCGTGAAGCATCTACCTCAATAAGAGCGTATCCATCATCAACAGTATAGCTACTTAATACGGCAAAATTTCCACCAACTGCTAGTTCTATGTGTGCATTTTTTACGGGCAGGCCACATGAATCTTGTACGCGCACTTGATAATTGAACTGCCCCCTGCACCCGACCAGAAGAATAAGTAGTGCCAGTAAAATCACATAATGCTTGAATGAACAACGGCATAACAATACCATGGTTTCCTCTCTGGGACGGTGGAGAAGTACCGCGCTTTAAGGCTCTACACTGGTCAATAACACGACATGAGGTAACTTATTGGGTGTTACATTGATATTTTCTTGTATTGTGACGTACCCCGCTTTTTCAACGGTGAGCCGGGCCAGCTTTCCAGCTTGATTATTGTTTAATGAAAACGTGGCTACACCATTCACATCGGTAAAAGCACTTTCTGGCGCGTTATTCCCGCTTAGAGCTAATATGACCTTTGCGTTTTGCACAAATGAATTTGTATTCCTGTCCAACACCTGCACTTGATAGACAACGGCCGATTGGGATTGATACCAGGGCCGCCAGACAAAATAAACCATCGCCGCCAACACTATGATGCCAATGACAACCAATACGATGGGTTTTACCGAACCAAACTGATTGTAACTGGCACTCTTACAGACCTCATCAACCTCACGCCTTAAATCCGGTCTGTCGCGTTTAATTTGTTCACAAAGAGCATTAAGCTGGTTTCGCCGCTGTTGGTATTCAATAAGGCTGATGATTTTGGCTTTTAAGTTGGCTCCTTGCAGGTCTTCATAATGCACATCTAGCGCCAGCGCAAGAGAACGCAAATCTGTGTCATCAAGCCGGTTGCTTAAGAGTGTGGCTAATTCCTGTTTGGCACGGCCGTCCATTTTACTACCCTTGCTTTATTGTCTATCTGCAAAACCAGAGAAAGCACACCTGTAGTTTACCCGGATTGACAACCCATCGCAAAAGTTTTCTAGACATTCCCCAGACGTTCGACATTTGGATGCAACTACAATAAAAGGTTAAGCCTCCCTATGACAGATGTGTCCAACTGGCTAATTACCTGCCCTGAACTAGGCGGCAGATAATTGTTGGGAAATAGATTGTGGCAAAGCAGGGGGATGCTATTTTGTTAGTGTCACGAAGTTTTCGCCGCCCCCTTAAAAAGACTACAACGGATGGAGAAATAAGCGGATAAATTTCTAGAGAGGAATCCGTTCATTTCTTTATCCGCTGTAGTCATGGCGAAAAACTAATGACACTAGCCTATTTCTAGTTTGGTTAGTGGCAGGTCATTGCACAGGACAAAGAGTAGACACGGCCGTATCCCAACCCGATAGTACCTCTGATTGCATCCGATCCGCCGGGCCAAAGTTGCCCAACGGGGCATACGCCTGCCCGCGCAGCACATTCACTTCCACCGTACAGCCGTCCGGGTCTATCAGCCACTATTCACACACACCGGCAGCGGCATAGGCCTGGAATTTGGTCTGGCGGTCAGTCACGGCCGTGCCCGGCGATAATATCTCTACAATCAAATCGGGCGGTCCCTCAATCGTTTGCTCTTTTACGATGTGCAGGCGGTCTTTTGCGACGAACAAACTATCTGGCTGAACCAGCGCTGCTGAATGACTTAAGCGCACGTCAATAGGCGCGGAAAAAAACTTCACCTAGTTTGTGCTTTTTGGCGAAATCAAAGAGAGACGAAACTATGTAAGTAGCCATTAACTGGTGGCGGGTACTGGGCGCAGGCGACATGAACAACTCTCCTTTAATGATTTCATAGCGAAAGCCATTGTCCGGCAGGCGCAAATAATCTTCATAGCGCCAGGCCCCCCTGCGGTGGCGGCCAATTGTGTTTCGTTTTGGTCTGGCCTTTGATGGCCGTCATCTCCATCACCATTGCACCATCTCCTCTGCGTAAATCGGGTGGTTGG
>CAZOPF010000045.1:0-43935 GCA_964581605.1 uncultured Ardenticatenaceae bacterium | reverse complement strand
CCCGTTTTTATTTGGGCAAAATTCCCCCAACACATGTCGCTTAAAAAAAACCATGACTCAAATCACCCCAACCCTCTCCCCCCCCCCCCCCCCCCCCGGCTGTCAAGAAATTTCTTTGAGACTCCTGAAAAAGCTCACGTAAAGGTGCAGCATTGCCAGGGAAGACCGTTGCATTCTTCGCTTCCTGAGTGGTGAATAGCTACGTTTTTTGAAGGTTGGCGGTGGCGTGATTATACTTCGGCAGCATCTACCGGAGGGATTATGAAACGTCAGAAATCGCAGCAAGAGTTTGTGGTCATTGGCCTGGGGCGGTTTGGCACGGCGCTGGCGCGGCGGCTGGAAGAGTTGGGGTATGAGGTGTTGGGCATTGATGGGCAAATGGGGCCGGTACAGGAGATTGCCCCGCACTCAATCTGGTGTTTTCCGTTCTTGTTGACCGATGAAAATAAGTGATTCCAAATCGCCCAAATCTTGGGCGCTGTATCTGGCGATGACATCCCTTACTTTGTTTAGCTGTTCTTCATTTGCCCAGCCCAACATGGTTGTCACGTCGCCAAAGTCACGGCCGCGCCCCGTCTCCATTTTCATCAATATCAGGTAAGGTAAACTTAGAACCGGGTAACTCGCCATATCATATTCCGGTTGTGCCAGTGCTTCCTCCAGCCACGTTTGTTCCCCAAACAGAACATCAAGTTCAACTCCTTCCGGTGATGCCAACATGAAGCCCGGTACGGCCAGTTCTATTGTTACTGTGTAACCCGCTTCATTTAGAGATTCAATCACACGCTGTCCATCAGAGCGTCGCACCAAAATATCAATATCGTTCGTGGCGCGTTCTGGCATGTAGGCGCGTGTGGCCACGCCGCCCACAATCACCCATTGAAAATCATTGAGTATTTGGCGTAAGTCAGGCCAGGGATTCATAGCCGTTCTCCTTAGCATAAAGGCATGACTGCTGCCGGTGCCGGGTTTTTGTTTGCGCAAACTCATCTCAATGAGCAGGCGACGTTTCTGGCGGGAGGTCAGACGGCCGTCGGGGGCAATTTGGGCAATGGCCTGGGGGATGGCGGGTGGAATAGGCTGATCGGTCATATTGCTATTGTATGGTTGAGACGCCGGAAAGCAACAAGCTGCCGGCTGCCGGCCGCTGCCTTACATTTGACCAACTTCTAGCTGCCACTTCTCCCGGTTGGCGGCGCGGGCAATTTTGCCGCTGGAGGTTTTGAGCAGCCAGTGGGGGCCAACCAGATGCACGTAGCTGACGCTGACGCCGCTTTGCCGGGCCACTTCCAGGCGAATGGCTTTGTTGATCTCCTTGCGTTCGGCGGCATCGCTGGTTTTTACTTCGGCGACGATGGCGATGAGTTCGGTGCCCTCTTTTTCATCGGGGACGCCAAAACAGACGGCGCGGCCAGGGTGGACGCCGTGTACGTCGTTAACGATGGTTTCAATGTCTTGGGGGTAGATGTTTTTGCCCGCGTTGATGATCAGATCCTTGGCCCGGCCGATCACAAAAAGTTCCCCGTTCACCATATAACCCCGGTCGCCGGTTTTGTACCAACCATTCACGAACGGCCGTAAATCAGGCCGCCGGTAGTATTCCGTAAGCATACAGTTGCTGCGGATGGCAATTTCGCCCACGTGCCGGTCGGGCAGGGCACGGCCGTCTCCATCCCACACCGCTACTTCCGTCTCCGCAATCACGGGGCCGCAGGAGACTTTAACGGCCGCCTGGGGATGGTCGGCCGTTACCGGCTGCGCATATTGATGATGGGTTAGTTCGTATTCATCTATGGTGTCCAGCACGGCCATACTCCCCGGTACGGTTTGGGTGACGGCAAACGTATTTTCGGCCATCGCATAACTGACTCCCAACATTTCCGGGTGGAGTCCGTTGGCGGCAAAGGCGTTCAGGAAAAGTTGATGGCTCTCATACCGCACCGGTTCGGAGCAGTTGACGAACAGGCGCATGGAGGCCAGCGACAGCCCTTCTTTGTCACGGGTGCGGATGCGGCGGGCGCAGTGGTTATAGGCGAAGTTGGGCAGCCAGCAGAGTGTGCCCTGGTAATCGTGAATGGCCCGCAGCAGCAGCGCCGGGTGGCTGACCCAATCGAACGGGGACATGAGCACCAGGGGAATGCCCTGTACCAGCGGCAGCAAAAACCCGGCAATCAACCCCATGTCATGGTACAGCGGCAGCCAGCTCACAATCACATCCCGTTCATTTAGCTGAATGGCATCACTGTAACTGGCAAGCTGGTTGAGCACGGCCGTGTGCGACAGCGCTACCCCCTTTTGCAGCCCGGTCGTGCCGGAGGAGTGCTGCAGGAAGGCGGTGGAATGGGGATCAGGAGACTGGGAGACTGGGAGATTGGGAGACAGGGAGTTTCTTAGTCTCTCAGTCTCCCAATCTCGAATCTCTTTTGAACTGTAAACCGGACAGGTCACGGCCGTGCCCAACTGCGGCGCAAATTCATCCGTCGTCAGCACCGCCTTTACGTTTGAAAGGCGCACCAGTTCGGCCATGTGCTGCATATAGATGTCGGCGTCCAGCTTTTCGGTGAGGGTGGGAAACATGGAGGGAACGGCGCCGGCCAGCAGCGCCCCCCAAAAGGCGTAGATGCTTTCCAGGTTTTGGGTGTGGGCGATGATGACCAGATCACCCGGCTGGATGCCCAACTGCGGCAATTCATTCGCATAACCAGTAATAGCCCGCCGAAACATCTCGCGTGAGATAGTTTGCGGCGGGCTGTCTGTGTGTAAATAGATGATGGCGGGTGGGGTGGCGTCTACGGCCGTCAGCGTTACCGCATCGAGCAGGGTGTGGAAGGACGGCCGTGTGGTTTGTGTAAGCATTCGTGATGCGTGATGCGTGATCCAACCTACACATCACGGATTACGGATTACGGCCATTCCTGCGTAGCTTCGCCACTGCTCAGGTCTACCCCCACCAGCGTCTCCACCGACAAATAGAGATGGCTGGGGGTGCGGGCCAACCCTTCCCAATAGTCGCTGCTCAAGGTATTTTTCACTTCGTAGTTGAGCGCGCCGGTGGCAGTGTTGAGGGATTGCACCAGCAGTTCAGGCGGTTCTGGGGTGGCGAATAGCTGCAAAATGTATAGGCCGTTGGGCGTGAGCTGATACGTCCAACGGTCGTCAAATGGGTCCATATCAAACAGATATTCGGCCGTCAGGGTATGCTGCCATAGCCGCTCGCCGGTGCTTCTGTTCAGCCCCCACACTTCCACCTGCGTGGTGCCGCGCTGCCGTTCCGCCCAGACAACGGCCGTGTCCCCCTGCACACCTATCGGCCACATCTCATAATCCTCGTCTTGCAGGTTGAACTGAATGGCGCCATTGCTCAGGTCGGCCAGCGCCACACCCTGTTTGGAAGATTGGTAAGCAGGCAGCATCAAAGTCTGGCCATCAAAGGCAAAATGAGGTGAGAAGTTCCATTCGGTGACGATGCCCTGGCCAATACTGGAAGAAATACCCGTATCTTCCCCAGGCAGGCGTGTCTGCCAGATCGGTTGGCCCGTTTCCGGGTTCCACTCTTCCAGACACTCTGGGCCATTGATGCTTTCACCCCACAAAAAGAAGAGGCGATCCTGCGCTTCATCAATAAACACCTGATCGTAATAGCCAAAGGGGGCGGGATCAAAAAAGTTATCAACGTCTGGGCATAGGGGCACCAGTTGCAGAGCCAATTCACCGCTGTTGATGTCATACAGTTTCAGGGCAAAACCAAATGCACCAGCCTTCTCGGATTCATCCAAAACAGCCACTTTGTTTTTCAGGATGGCCATGCCTAAAAACCCTTCTTCGACGTACAGCGCGTTATCTGATTCCAGGCGGGCCTGCCACAGCGTTTGGCCGGTGGTGGCATTGAGGCCATAGAGGGTGTTATCGGCCGTCAGCGCCACCACCACGCCTTGCTCCGAACGCAGACAGCCGTAACACTGTTTGTCTACGATGTCGCTGAGGTTGGCTTGCCACACCTGCTCACCGCTGGCCCGGTTAATGGCGTACAGGGTACTGCCACTGGTGTAATACACCTGCTGATTATCAAAACCGACATTGAAGCCGAGATTGTTGCTGGAATCACCCACTTCTGCTGACCAGCGAATGGCGCGATTGCCGTCGCTCTCTTCAGTGTAGTTGAGTGTGATCGTATTGTCATTGTTGGCGTATTGCCAGCTTTCCAGGATCAAGTCAGCGCCCAGACCATCACCGCCGCTAGTGGTGACAAGCGGATTGCCCTGAAGGTTTTGGTTAATAGAAATGACCTGTTCGCCAAAATCTTCGGCAATGGACTCAATATCAATATCCCCTTCAGTTATTTGTTGGATGAATGCCTCTGGGTCGGAAACAACCTGGCTGATTGAGACAAACGGAACCAACGCGACCGCGGTAATGCCCAATGTGAACAGGAGAATGAGGATACCGATGATGCAGCCACAACTGCTGCTGCTGCTGGTCGGGGAAATGGAGGTGGTGGTGATGGTCACGGCCGTTGGCCTGCCCATTTCCAAACCATCCACAATATCTTTGGCCTCTTTTAGCCCCACGCCGAAGGTGTCGCGGTATAGTTTAATAGCCTCAATCTTTTTGCCCTGATGCACCAGTGCCAGAACCTGGTGAATGTTTTCCGCTTTTTCAGGTGATTCGCCATACATATAGCCGGAACCGGCGGACTGGTAGCCGCCAGCGCGCATGTTTTCGGGCACGATGATGGTGGTGCCGCAAAATTCGCAGCGGATGGTTTCGGAACGGCCGTCATAATCCAATGAGGCATTACATGAGGGGCATTTGAGGGCTTGAACCTGGGTCATGGTATCTCCTGTCAGAATGTGGTGCTTTGTCAAATCACATGACAAATTTTCATCTGTAATGAACGGGTTGTCAATGAATCAGCTATTTGTCTAATTGGGTAATTGAGTAACTGAGTAATTGAGTAATTGAGGTCTCAATTACCCAATTACCAATTACATAATTACCGGCAGTGTAGGCTACGGCCGTCCGAAAGCCGTCCGAACCGCATCCTATCGCAAGAATCGGGTGGAGAATGGGAAGCGGCTCTGTTACAGTTAGTGGAGATTAACAAGACATCCGATTTCTTTGAGAAATCGGATGTCTGAATTGTAACCGGAGGATTCCACTCATGTATGCTGAAGCAATGACTGATTACCAATTGATTGAAAAAGCTATCCATTACCTGGAAGAAAATTACCAGCACCAGCCGGCGTTGGCGGACGTGGCTGCGTCTGTGGGGTTGAGCGAGTATCATTTCCAACGGTTGTTTAGCCGCTGGGCGGGCATTAGCCCTAAACGGTTTGTGCAATACCTGACGATTCAACACGCCAAACAGGTATTGGACGAATCACAAAATTTGCTGGAGGCGGCATTTGCATCCGGGCTTTCCGGGCCGGGTCGCCTGCATGATCTGTTTGTGACGCACGAAGCGGTGACGCCGGGTGAATACAAAGCCAGAGGCGCAGGGCTGACCATTCGTTATGGGTTTCACCCCACCCTTTTTGGCGAGGCGTTGCTGGCGGAGACGGAACGGGGTATTTGTGGCCTGTCATTTGTAAGCGGCAACGGCCGTGCCGCTGCCTTTGAGGCACTTTCCCATGCCTGGCCTCAGGCGCGGTTGGTGGAAGATATGGTTGGGACGGAAACGGCCGTGACCCAAATATTCTCTCCTGATGAACGACAAACCCCGTTGCCCATTTACCTGAAGGGCACCAACTTTCAGATTCAAGTATGGATGGCCTTATTGCGTGTGCCGCTGGGGGCGTTGGTGACGTATAGCACCCTGGCGCAGGCGGCAGGGCAGGAGAAGGCAGTACGGGCGGTGGGCACGGCCGTTGGGCATAACCCTATCGCTTACCTAATTCCTTGCCATCGTGTCATCCAAAAAAGCGGCCACTTTGGCAATTATCATTGGGGCAGCACCCGCAAAAAGGCACTCATTGGCTGGGAAGCCGCGCATGTGGGGATGGGGTGAGCAGGTGTGGGAGTGATGGAGTGATGGAGTAAATCGTTGAACTCCCGATCCCCCAATTACCCAATTACCCAATTACCCAATTACTCAATTACTCAATTGCCCAGCAAATACTCGCCAAACTCTCCCCGCAGGCAATGGGCGGAACTGTTGGCGGAGCCGTAGCCGCCCACGTTGAGGATCGCCAGATAATCCCCTTCAGCCAAAGGAGGCAGGGAGATGTTTTCGGCGAACAGGTCGAGGGCTTCGTTGATGTGCCCGGCAATGGTCACGGTTTGGCGGCCAGGAGTGGTGGGGGCCAGCAGCGGGGCGACGGCAAAAGGCAGCCGATAGTAAGCATGAAGGTTTTGCAGGCCGAACCCGGCATTGATCCCCACAAAAACCTTGTCTCGTTTTTGCTCCACTGTGTTTACCTGCACCAGCAGCACCCCGGCATCCTTGACCACATAATCGCCCGGCTCAAGGCAGATGGTCAGCCCCCGTGGGCGGGCATAAGCGGCCAGGATGCCCGCCCATTCCGCCAAATTGAGCGGTTCATCAGCGGCCGTCAGGGGCACGCCCAAACCACCGCCAACATCCAGGGTGGTCACGGCCGTACACTGCCCCAAAAACCAGTCCACCTGTGCCAATACCTGGGCTACCTTGTGTAAATGGCGCTGCTGGAAACCAGAGCCGATGTGGAAATGTAATGTTTTCACCGTCAGCCCAAACTGGTTAGCGACGGCCAACGCTTCGGGGAATTGCTCCTGGTAGATGCCAAACTTGGTGGTTTGTTCGCCTGCATATTCCAACAGTGAATTGTAACCTGCGCCGATTTGCGGGTTGATGCGCAGGCCAATGTCCCGACCGGGGCAGCGTGCCCCAAAACGGCGAATGGCGCTGATGCTGTCCAGATTGACCCATACGCCGGGATGCCGTTGCAAAATATCCAGGTCTTCATTGGCCAGCGATGTGCCCGTAAAACTGATCTCTTGCTCCGCAAAACCAACCTGCCGGGCCAGCCGCACCTCGCCCGGCGAGCAGGCGTCTATGCCACACAAGCCGCTAAAGCGTAGGAAGCTGACCAGCGGCAAAAAGCGGTTGGCTTTGAGGGCGTAGTAAATGTGGTAGGGCACGGCCGTATCCCCCAAAGCGCCATGCAACCGTTCTAAATTGGCGTGCATACGGGCCGTGCTGTAAACAAAGGTAGGTGTGCCGGCGGCGTGGGCAAAGGCGAGAAGATCACGGCCGTCAAAGTGGAGACGGCCGTTCACATACCCCAAATCTTCTCGCGCCCACCATGCAACTTGTCTTGAAACATCATGATTCATCTTCAATCACCTTTATGGTTTTGGTAAGATAGCTCTAGTGTACAGGGAATTAGGAGAAGATGGAGTAGAATTGGGTGGACACGGCCGTATTCTGCTTACCATTTACGGCCGTCAATCATTTTCACTCTGGCTTGTGGAGTAGTCATGCGCATCAGGTTGGCTTCCTTTCTCAAACATCCACCAGTTGCCGACGCCGAGAAAAATCGGCTGGCCGTGCAAGATAACGGCATTGGGTTTGATGAAAAGTATAGTAAACGTATTTTTGGCATGTTTCAAAGATTGCACGGCCGTAGCGCATATGAAGGCACTGGCGTCGGGCTGGCTATCTGCCGGCGCATTGTGGAAAGGCATCACGGCCGTATCACCGCCCCAAGCACCCCCGGACTGGGCCGCACATTTATCGTCATCTTACCCAGGCAGCAGGCCAAATAGCGAGAATTAAACAATGGAGGCGATAGTGGAGATTAGCGATTGCTTGAGCTTCAATCTCCAATCACAAAGACCATATGGAAGAAACAATAAACATCCCCAACCCCGATGCCGCCAAAGCCCGTATCCTGGATGCCGCGCTGGATGTGTTTGCCAGCAAGGGGTATCACGATGCCCGGCTGGACGAAATTGTGGAAGAGGCGCAGACTTCTAAAGGAGCGATCTATTTCCATTTCCCCAACAAGGAGCGGCTCTTTTTGGCATTGGTAGACCAGTTTGCCGACCTGCTGGAACGACGGGTAACGGAAGCCATTACCCACGAAGAGGCGGGCATGGCTCGCGTGCGGGTGGCGTTGGCGACCTGTCTGGATACGTTCGGCCGTTACCGCCGCCCGGCCAAACTGTTGCTGGTGCAGGCGGTGGGGTTGGGGGCGGCCTTTGAGAATAAGCGCAATGAAATCAATGACCGTTTTGCCCGGTTGATCGAAACGTATTTACAGGAAGCCATTGCTATCGGCGACATCCCCCCTGTGGATACGGAAGTGGTGGCCTACGCCTGGATGGGGGCCATGTATGGCGTCATTATTCGTTGGGTATACACTGGCGAGCCGGAATCGGAGCAGATTATGGGGACGCTGCTGCCGATGCTGTTGCGGAGTGTGGGGTTTGAACAGAATGGAGATTAGAGAATTAGGGGTTGGCGCGTGGGAGATTGCACAACGGGAGGATGAACCGCTAATTGCCGATAACCACTTACGGCTTGTCACTGTGGCCATAGAAGCGCCAGGGGTCACGGCCGTGACCTTTTTGCATCATGCCTACGGCCGTGAACGCTTTTTCTGGCAGGCGGCCCATGAACAGGCGGCGTTGGCCGGGTTTGGCGTGGCGGCCGAATTGCGTGCCTGGGGTGTTGAGCGTTTTCAATCTATTGAACAGCAGGCTAAAAAGCTGTTTCAAGGTGCGCTGATTGAGGATGCCGGGCAGCCACTGGCCGCTCCCCGGCTGTTCGGTGGCTTTGCCTTTGCCGATGATTTTGTGCCTGACAACACCTGGGCTTTTTTTCATCCGGCGCACTTCGTTTTGCCTCATTATCAGTTAGTGCAGATAGGGGAGGAGGGCTGGCTGACCATCAATGCGGTGCTCACACCTGAGGAGGATGTGGCTGAGGCGCAAGCGTCGCTGCGCGAGGCGTTGGTGGCGCGGCTGGCGTTGCTGCAAAATGGCTCTCCTCCCGCCCGGCGCCAGGCAACGCTGCAACAGATGGATTACCCCATGCCCTATGCTGTCTGGGCGGAGATGATTGGACGGGCTACGGCCGTGATGCGCGCCGGTACCTTCAACAAAGTTGTTCTCTCACGGGTGTGTGAGTTATGGTTTGAGGGGCCAGTAAATGTGGATAGCGCGTTGGTGTACTTGCACGAGGCGTACCCGGATTGTTACCGTTTCTTGTTTGAGCCTCGGCCCCATCATGCTTTTTATGGGGCCACGCCGGAATTATTGGTGCAGGTACACGGCCGTGACCTGCACACTATGTCCCTGGCCGGTTCCATTCGCCGGGGGCAAACGGCCGTTGAAGATGAACGGTTAGCCCAAGAACTGCTCGCCAGCCAAAAAGATGCCTATGAACATGCTGTTGTGGCAGACTCCATCCGGCGGCGGCTGATGCCGTTGGTAGCCGAATTGCAGATGCCAGACCACCCCGCTGTACTGCGGTTGGGGTATATCCAGCATTTGTATACGCCAGTGTACGGCCGTTTGCCCCAACCCACTGGTGTCTTACCGATGGTCGCAGTTTTGCATCCCACACCGGCTCTGGGCGGAACACCCCGCCATCTGGCACTGCCATACATCACCCAGGCCGAGCCGGTGCCACGCGGCTGGTACGCCGCCCCGGTGGGGTGGCTGGATTGCCATCTGGATGGTACATTTGCGGTGGGTATCCGCTCCGCCATTGCCCAACACCGCCGGGTCTGGCTTCATGCCGGGGCTGGCATCGTGGCTGATTCGCAGCCGCAGAAGGAGTGGGATGAAACAATGTTGAAGTTTCGTCCCATGCTGAATGCGTTGGGCATTGCAGATGGTGAACGGTAAATGGTGAGTAGAGGAAGATTGGATGATGGTGAGAGGGCAAGATTTACTATTTGAAAACCCCAACATCACGTGGGCGCAAATTTTTGTGGAGGGGTTGGCGCGGGCAGGACTGACGGCCGTTGTTATTGCTCCTGGTTCCCGTTCTACCCCGCTGGCATTGGCCTTTGGCGCCCATCCGGCCCTTGATGTTTTTGTGCATTTAGATGAACGCAGCGCTGCGTTTTATGCGTTGGGGATGGCGGTGGCGCTGGATCGGCCAGTGGCGCTGGTGTGTACGTCAGGCACGGCCGTCGCCAACTTCTTGCCCGCCATTGTCGAAGCACGCATGAGCCAGATTCCCTTGCTGGCGCTCACCGCCGACCGCCCGCATGAACTCCGCCATAGTGGTGCCAATCAGACGATAGACCAGGTGAAAATCTATGGGGATCAGGTGTTGTGGAGTGTGGATGCGCCGGTGCCTCAAACGGATGCGCCAGCGGTGGTGCTGCGCCACCTGCACACCCTGGCAACTCGTGCTTATGCCACTGCAAATGGCCTGCCCAAAGGGCCTGTGCAGGTCAATTTCCCCTTCCGCGCCCCGTTAGAGCCGGGGGCCCCGTTAGAGCCGGGGGGAAGTGAGCAGTTGGCAGCGAGCAGCGAACACCAAACTCCAGGTCACGCATCACACATTATGCGCCACGCGATCACACGTGGCCTCATCACCCTGCCAGATGAGCAGCTTGATTTTGTGGCCGATGTCATAAACGCACATCCACATGGGCTAATTGTGTGTGGGCCGCGCTGCCCAGGTGAGGGGTTTCCGGCAGCAGTGTCGGCTTTGGCCCAGCAGGTGGGGTATCCTGTTCTGGCCGACCCCATTTCCGGGGTACGTTTTGGGGCGTGGGTGGCAAACACGGCCGTCCTCAGCGCATACGAAACTTACCTGCAAACCGCTCCGCCCTGGCCGGAACCCCAATTAGTTTTGCGATTTGGGGCAGTGCCTACTTCCAAATGGCTTAATGCGTATCTGGACCACATTTCGCCTGCTTATCGGCTGCACATCCGCGAAAATGGGATATGGGCCGATGACAGCCACCGCACGACACACTTTGTCCAGGCAAACGAGATAGCTGTATGCCAGCAACTCATCAGCCGCCTGCCAAAACGGGACAATACGGAATGGGTAACGGCCGTAACCGACATGGAAAATCGCGCCTGGCAATTGCTGGAAGCACATCTCTACGATCCCTATTTCGATGGGGCAGTTGTGGCTGATGTGGTAAACATGTTGCCGCCGGAGGCCACCCTGTTTATGGGCAATAGCTCGCCTATAAGACATTTAGATCAATACGGCCGTGCCCAAACCAGGCCCCTCTTTGCTTATGCTAATCGCGGGGCCAGCGGCATAGATGGCAACCTCTCCACCGCATTAGGTATCCACACCATACGCTCGCAGCCGCTTGTGGCCGTTCTGGGCGACATCACTTTTTACCATGATTTGAATGGGTTGTTGCCGGTGGACAGAAATAACCGACCACCGGCTATCTGCCACCCGCCGCTGGTCATCGTCCTGCTTCACAATAACGGCGGTGGCATTTTCAACCGACTGCCCGTTGCCAATATCGAGCCACCGTTTACCAAATTATTCCTGACTCCACACGGCCTGGATTTTGAACCAGTGACGCGGATGTTTGGACTGGATTTTGTGCGGGCAGACGGCCGTGCCCACTTCCGCCAGCTGCTGGCAAACAGCTTACAAGATGGCGCCCCCCGTGTTATCGAAGTGCGCAGCCACAGCCAGGTTGATGACCAACGACGGCGGCAATTAAACAACATGGTCATCCAATCATTATAAAACTAGCGAAGGGGATGGCGGCTGGCCCCAACGGACTCCATGCCTCCACACCACTGCGTCAAAAAACTATCGAGGAGAATTATTATGACTGATTGGCAGACAGTAAAAGAGTATACGGACATCACCTATGAAAAAGCGGACGGGATGGCTCGTATTGCCTTTAATCGGCCGGAAGTGCGTAACGCTTTCCGCCCGCAAACTATTGACCAGATGATAGATGCTTTCCGCCATGTGTGGATGGATCAGGAAGTAGGAGTGATATTGCTCACCGGCAACGGCCCCTCGCCTAAAGATGGCGTCCATGCTTTCTGCTCTGGCGGTGACCAAAGTGTGCGCGGCCATGCCGGGTATGTGGGTGATGACGGTGTGCCGCGGTTGAATGTTCTGGAGTTGCAGCGCATCATCCGCACCATGCCCAAAGTGGTGATTGCCCTCGTAAATGGGTACGCTATCGGTGGGGGGCATGTGCTGCATATAATCTGTGACCTCAGCCTGGCCAGTGAAAACGCCATTTTGGGGCAGACTGGCCCCATTGTAGGCAGCTTTGATGCCGGGTATGGCTCGGCGACGTTGGCGCGTATTGTGGGCCAGAAAAAGGCACGCGAAATATGGTATCTTTGCCGCCAGTATTCGGCACAAGAAGCGTTGGATATGGGGTTGGTCAATAAGGTGCTGCCTACAGTGGCCGAATTGGAACAGGAGGGGGTGATATGGGCGCAAGAGATTTTGCGCAAGAGCCCCATTGCCATTCGTTTTCTTAAAGCAGCCATGAATGCGGACATGGATGGGCAGACGGGGTTGCAAGTGCTGGCCGGCGATTCCACCATGTTGTTTTACATGACTGAGGAGGGCACGGAAGGTAAAAATTCTTTTCTGGAAAAACGGCCGCCGGATTTTGGGCGTTTTCCCTGGCGGCCGTGAAAGCCATAAGCCGAAGGCCCGTGGCGGATTACCCGTTTCTTATGTCTCAGTGACTTAGGCGCAGGTGATTGTTACAATAGATTTTATAAACCGGCTGGTGTTGAACGACCAGCCGGTTTTGCCAAATATAATACGAGGAGAATAGTTTCGTTGGAGTGACATCTCTGACGGCCGTAAACAATGATAGCAGTGGATGACAGCGAGTTTCGGTTGCGACGCAAAGTGGCTGCCTGGGGAATTCACCTCCTGACGGCCAGCGGGGTGGTGCTGGGTTTTCTGGCTATCCTGGCAATTTTTGAGGGGCAGTGGCAAATAGCCATGGCGCTTATGCTCATCACCACTATTATTGATGGATTTGATGGCGCATTATCCCGCCTGGTAAGGGTTAAAGAGGTATTACCTGGATTTGATGGGGCGTTGCTGGACAACATTGTTGATTTTATGACCTATGTGTTGGTGCCCGCTATCTTCATCTTTCAGGCTAACCTGGTGCCGGAATCCTGGTTAGTGGTGGTACCTGCCATTATTTTGCTGGCGTCCAGCTATCAGTTTGCCCAGGCAGACGCTAAAACAGAAGACCACTTTTTTAAAGGCTTTCCTTCTTACTGGAATATCCTGGTTATCTATTTTGTGCTATTGGGCACTACCTTCACATTTAATCTGATAGTGCTGTTGGCTTGTGGGGTGATGGTTTTTGTCCCCATTAAGTATCTCTATCCTTCGCGTATGAATGCCGGGCGTGGCGTCACCGTCACGCTGACTGTCCTGTGGGTAGGGGTGATGGGGGTGCTGATCTGGCAGTACCCTGCGCTGAATGAATGGTTGGTAGGAGCCTCGCTGTTTTATGTGGCGTATTATGTGGTTTATAGTTTGTATGCCAATATACGGCCGTTGACCAAACAGCCATCCCGTCGAAAATAAAAACAGCTTTCACTGGCGAGGAGGTGGCATCCTCAGATGCCCACGGGCGCATTCTCAACTGCACCCCCCACCATAAAACCAGATGAAAAGCCGTACATCAGGTTCTATTTGGGCGGATTGCGCCAACAGTCGGGCAACCAGGTGGCTCACTATCCATGAAAAGTGACCTGAGTAAACAGCGCGTCAATTATGATACCATTGCCCATCTGTATGATGAACCCATAAGGGATCATGTGGTGGATGAGAACCTGGCGCGATTTTTGGTTACCTGTCCGCCCAATTTCCCGGTTCGCATTCTGGATATGGGCTGTGGTACGGGCAAACAGCTGGCAGCCAACCGGCCCCATTTTCCGGGCGTGGGTATGGTGGGCATGGATTTGTTTGCCGGGATGCTGCGGCAGGCACAACGGCGTGGGCAGGGGGTGGCCTGGGTGCAGGCGGATAATATGGCGGCCCCATTTGCGGTGGGCAGTTTCCATTACATTACCAATCAATTTTCCTATCCGCATGTGCAAAACAAGTCCCGCTTTTTTGCGGAAACGTACCGGCTGCTGCAACCAGACGGCCGTTTTGTGCTGACCAACATTGATCCCTGGTCTATGCCCGGTTGGGCCATTTATCGTTACTTCCCGGCGGCGTGGGCGTTAGATGAACAAGATTTTTTACCGGTGGACCGGTTGGTGGCGATGTTGGAAGAGGTGGGGTACGGCCGTGTCACCCTCACCCGGCAACACATTCCTACCCCCACCCGGTTGGCCGACTTCCGTGCCTATGCCTCTGCCCGCCATCGCACTTCCCAATTGATAGGGATAAGCGACGATGACTATGCTGACGGCCTGGCGGCGATTGCACAAGAATTGGAGCAGGTGGGTGACACGGCCGTCATTGAATCCGAAGTTTGCCTGATTACCGTTATGGCCGAAAAGGTGAGGAGAAATGAGTACGAATGATCCTGTTGTGGCGGCGTGGCAGACACACGGCCGTCTGCAAATCGAGTATGTGCAGGCCATTCCGGCGGCAGCGTTGGCGGCCAAATTGGGTGGTAAGGCGCGGAGCGTTGGCGCCATCCTGGCGCATCTGCACCACAACCGGCTGGCCTGGCTGGAACCGGCCGCGCCTGACTTGAGGGCCGGGTTGGTGAAGGTGGACAAAGCGGGGACAACGGACACGGCCGTGCTGCAATTCGCCCTCCAATCTTCGGCTGAGGCCATCACTACCCTGCTTGTCCGCAGTCTGGCGGCCGGCGGCAAAGTGAAAGGGTTTGGTGGGCAGGCGGCCGCCTTTTTTGGCTATCTGGTCGCCCACGAAAGTTACCATCATGGCGAGATTGGCCTCATCCTGGGGCAGGCCGGGTTTGCCCTGGACAACCAAATGGCGTATGGTTTGTGGAATTGGAAATGAGGCAGAGGTTGCAAGTGGCAAGTAGCAGGTTGCAGGTAGCAGGTTGCAGGTTGCAGGTTGCAGGTAGCAGGTTGCAGGTTGCAGGTAGCAGGTTGCAGGTTGCAGGTTGCAGGTTGCAGGTTGCAGGTTGCAGGTTGCAGGTTGCAAGTATAACCTGCCACTTGCCACTACATTGGCATATGCTGGCTAAACGAATAATCCCCTGTTTAGATGTGAAAGACGGCCGTGTCGTCAAAGGTATCAACTTTGTGGAACTGCGCGACGCGGGCGACCCCGTGGCGCAGGCCAAAATTTATGACCAGGCGGGGGCGGATGAACTGGTGTTTCTGGACATCACCGCTACGCACGAAGCCCGTCAGACAGTCATAGAACTGGCGCAGGCGGTGGCCGAGCAGGTCTTCATCCCCTTCACTATCGGCGGCGGCATCCGCACGGTGGATGATATGCGGGGCATCCTGCGTGCCGGAGCAGATAAGATCAGCATCAACTCGGCGGCCGTGCGCCAGCCGGAACTGATCAGCCAGGGGGCAGATGCGTTTGGCAGCCAGGCGATAGTGGTGGCGATTGATGCCCGGCGAATCAGCGAGCAGTTAACAGTGAACAGTAAGCAGTTAACAGTGAACGCAGAAGATTCTTCTTTCATAATTCATAATTCACAATTCATAATTCCCCACTGGGAGGTGTATGTGAGCGGTGGCCGCACCCCTACCGGGCTGGATGTGGTGGCGTGGGCGGTGGAGGCGGAACGGCGGGGGGCGGGCGAAATTTTGCTAACGAGCATGGACGCGGACGGCACACAGGAAGGGTATGACTTGGAGTTGACAAGGGCGGTGGCTACGGCCGTGAACATCCCCGTGATTGCCTCCGGTGGGGCCGGTACAGTGGTTCACTTTGCCCAGGCCCTTACCGTCGGTGGCGCGGATGCGGCCCTGGCCGCTTCGCTCTTTCATTACAAACAACTGACTATTGCTGAAGTGAAGGAGTATCTGACAGCGCAAGGAATACCGGTGCGTGTATGATGATAGAGCATGTGAAATTTGATGAGAGGGGGTTGGTCACGGCCGTCGTCCAACACGCCGCCACCCAACAGGTGCTGATGGTGGCCTGGATGAACGCCGAAGCGTTACGCCTGACGCTGCAAACGGGCGAAACCCACTTTTGGAGCCGCAGCCGGGGTGAACTGTGGCACAAGGGGGCCACTTCCGGCAACATTCAGCGTGTGCGCGAGATTCGCGTAGATTGCGACGCCGATACGCTGCTCATCCTGGTAGAGCCGGCCGGCCCGGCCTGCCACACAGGGCAAGAGAGTTGTTTTTATCGGAGATGGCCGATGGGCGATCCGCCCCCCATCGTTCTATAGCTTATGCCCTGTATTGATGATACATTTAGGCTATGATGGCCCACCAATTGCCCGCTAATAACCCGTACAGTGTCGCCGAGCCGGCCGGGAAAGATCGCCCATTTTACGGCCGTGAGGCCCTCTTTGTCTGGGTTCGCGCTGCATTGCTACAAGCCGCGCCTGAACAAGGCCCCGACCACCCCGTTATCCTGCGTGGCCCCCGGCGTATTGGCAAAACCTCCATCCTGCTGCAACTGGAAGCAGGCGCGTTGCAGCCACCCTACACGGCCGTCTACATTGATCTGGCCGCTATTCCTCTGGATACCCCCAGTGCCTTATTGTGGGAAGTGGCGCAAATAGCCGTGCGGCGGCTACAACAGGCCCGCATTGAGCTGCCACCCCTCAGCCATGCCCCCTTCATCGGCGACCCCTTACGCGCCTTCCGGGAGCAATTGCTGCTGCCGGCCACGGTAGCCCTGAATGAAGCGCATACGGCCGTACAAGAAGGCCGCCCTACCAGCAAACTCCTCTTCTTGTTTGACAACCTGCATATTCTGGCGGCCAGGATAAAGAGCCAGGCCGTCAGGGAGGATTTTCTGGCGGCATTGCATCAGGCGATTTATCGGAACCACCGGGCCGCCTGCCTTTTTACCTGGGAGAGTGATGATGTTCCCGTCCCGGAATATATGCAGCCCCTTTTCCGCCAGGCGCAGGTGTACGATATTGGCCCATTGGATAATGAAGAGGCTTTGATGCTCATTCGCCACCCCATGAATGACGCCATTTTCAGAAATGTGGCCGACTATATTGCCCGGCTAACGCAAAATCACCCCTATGAAATCCAGTTGATTTGCCAGGAATTGTATGAGCGGCAGCAGCGATTGAAACTGAATTTAATCACCGTTGCCGATGTAAAAGCCGCGCAGCGCCGGGTGTTGGATGCTGGTTATCAGCTACAATTGGCCGCCGATTCATCCTTTCATATCAGCCCCAAGGGGACGGCCGTGCAAACTGTTCGGCGTACCAGCCGGCGGGCTGTCTGGCAGGAGTGGCCCTTTTTGGCCGGAATGCTTGTGCTGGCCTTAGCTGTGTTATTGGTAGCGGCCGTACCGCGAGTCATCGGGCAGGGTTGGCCGGCACAATTAGCCGGTTTGAATGGGGATCAATCGGGAGATGGTGGTACGGCCGTGCCTACCGCTGCCCCCACCATCCAGGTTGTGGTTATTGTGGAATCGCCAACGCCACAGCCAACCTATACCCACACGCCCACGCCCACCCCCACAGCTACGGCCGTGCCTACGGAAACACCTACCCCTACCGAAACCCCTACCGTGACGCCCACCCCATCTCCGAGCGTCTTGCCGCCTACATTTATTCGTGAGCAAGATAATATGCCCATGATCCTGATCCCCGGTGGCACGTTTTTAATGGGTTCCGGTGACAATGATTTTCCGGCCGCGCCGGATGAACGGCCGCAGCACGAAGTAACGCTGGATACCTTTTATATTGACCAGTTTGAAGTCACCGTTGAGCAATATGCTGCTTTGCTAAATCGTCTGGGCGGCTATGCCGGCCTGTGTGATGGTTTTGACTGTGCCTACCCGCGTGATGTGGCCGGTTTCAGCACCTATCTCCTTGAAGAGGATTTGGGAGATGGTGTACGCCAATTTTATGCGCTTACCGGTTTTGCTGACTTTCCTATCAACCACGTGAGCTGGTATGGGGCCAGTTATTATTGCCAATCCGTTGGCGGGCGGCTGCCAACGGAAGCGGAATGGGAATATGCGGCACGAGGCACCGACGGCCGTATCTACCCCTGGGGCAATGAACCACCCAACCAGGAACGTGCTGTTTATCAGAGTGAAGGTTTTGAAGATCTGCTGCCAGTGAATGCCTTACCCAGAGGGGCCAGCCCCTTTGGCGTGTATGGCATGGCGGGCAGCATGTGGGAATGGGTGGCCGACTGGTATGATGAAAATTACTACGCAGAAAGCCCGGCTGAAAATCCCACTGGCCCGGAAACCGGGCTGGCAAAAAGTATGAGAGGGGGAGCCTGGCCCAGCAATATCGGCAAGGACCGTATTCGCGTGCCTAATCGCAGCCAGTTGGACCCCACCTTTTTTAGTTCAACCGTTGGTTTTCGGTGTGTGTATGATCCTTGATTTGCCGCAGTGACACGGCCGCATTATCCTTCCCCTGGCTTGCTAAGTAACCGTGCAGTAATTATGTAATGGAGTCATTTGGTAATTAGCCGCTTCAATTACTTAATTACCCAATTAACCAAGCGCTAACTTATTTGCAAACGATCACTAAGGCGATAGATCTATATTGAAGGAGTGATATGAAATGAACAACTACCAGGCACCTCCCATTAGCCCAGACTTGCTAGAAATTTTGCGCTGCCCTCTGGCTGTGCAATCGGATCAATATGGTGATGATCCAGGACGCTTAGAGCTGGTTCATAACTGTTGGCTCGTTTGTGCAGACAGTGGCATGAAATACCCTATCCGGGATGGCATTCCCGTGATGCTCATTGACGAAGGAGAAAAATGGAAAAATATCCCCGTTGACCAGCTTCCCGTTCCTCCACCAGGGGCATGAGTCGTGTTCGGTGATCCGTAATCGGTAGCGGTAATCGTTCTGTGGTTTGCTTACGGCTCACGCATCTCGAATTACGGATAACGAGGACAAAATGATAACGATATTGCAAATTGAAGATAACTATGCCAACAAATTGCTGGTGGAACGGGTATTGACGCCACATGGTTATCGCTTGCTTCATGCTTTAGATGGGGAGAGTGGCGTCAGCCTGGCTATCGAGGAAAAGCCGGATCTGATCCTGGTGGATATGGGTCTGCCGGATGTGGATGGACAGACGGTTGTCACCTTGCTGCGTCAAATTCCCGAAATGCAGCCCATTCCCATTGTGGCTATTACAGCCTGGCCACCGGACAAAGCGATGGAAATTGCCCGGCGCTATGGGTGTGATGGCTGTATTACGAAACCGATTGACATTCGCACCTTTCCCGCTCAGATAGCTGCTTATCTGGAAAACCGCCAATCGTAAAAGAAACGGGTTGCCTGCATGGTGCGAGTAAACGAACGATCCTTGCTATATGCGCCAAGATGAAGATTTTACCGGCTGACCAGTTTACGCCTGAAGACCTGACTGAGGCATATAACCAGACGCGCATGGATTATTTGGTGCCCATGCCGATGAATGTTACCCGTTTTCAGGAGTATGCGCGGGTGCATGACATTGTTCTATCTAGCTCTTGTGTGGTTTATGATGCGGAAGCTGAACTGATTTTAGGATTGGGAATGTTGGGTTTGCGTGGGGAGCGGAGTTGGATTACACGGTTGGGGGTGCTGCCTTACGGCCGTCGGCTGGGCACAGGTTCTGCCATCATGTCCGGTTTGTTGGCTGAAAGTGAACGCCTGGGTGTTAAAACAGTATGGCTGGAAGTAATTAAAGGTAATACGCCAGCACACCAGCTTTTTTACAAATTTGGTTTTGTGGATGTGCGTGAACTGGTGGTGGCCCGGCGGCCGCCTAATCCCGATATCAGTCAGGCAGCCTTAGATCGCATCAAACGAGTGACATCGCTTAACCATGAGGATGCTATCATTTTGCTTTCGCACCGCAAAGAGCGGCCGAACTGGTTGAATGAGACAGAAACGTTTCAAAATGTGCGTAATCTCTCTGCGTTACTGGTGGAGCTGCACAATGGCGGGCGTGGCTGGGTAACATACCATGCCGGGTTGCTGCAACTGACACGTATTGTGGTGGAAGTAACAGTAGGCGACCCGCGCGAAGTGACTGAATCGGTCTTGAGCATTATGCACCAGCGTCACAAGCGCCAGGATGCTATTGCCGAAAATTTTAGTGATGATGCCATCTGGCAGGGTTTCCAAATGGTTGGTTACTTTGAGTCGTTCCGGCGCGTGGAGATGAGCAAGGAGATATAGATCCAGGGGTTCTAAAGCCCTGAGGGTTTTGATGGAGTGACCGATGATAGAACCTGAGGCCGTAACCCAGGCTGCCCACCGTATTCAAGGTGTGGCCCTTCGCACCCCCGTGATGACCTCGCGCACACTGAATCAATTGACCGGCCGGCAAATCTTCTTGAAGTGCGAAAATTTCCAGCGTGTTGGCGCGTTCAAATTTCGTGGGGCATATAATGCCGTGAGCCAGTTGAGCGCGGCCCAAAAAGCGGCCGGGGTTGTTACTCATTCTAGTGGCAACCATGCGCAAGGGTTGGCATTGGCAGCGCAGTTGTTGGGTGTGAAGGCCACCATTGTCATGCCAGATGATTCACCGGCGGTAAAAAAAGCGGCTACGGCTGGTTATGGTGCACAGATTGTCACCTGCCCGGCAATTGATCGGGATAGGGTGTGTGCTGATTTAATGGGGGAATTTGGCTATACCCTTATTCATCCGTTTGATAATTGGGAGATCATGGCCGGGCAGGGCACGGCCGCGCAGGAACTATTGGCCGATGTAGGTGATCTGGATTTGCTGTTTGTGCCAGTGGGCGGTGGTGGGTTGATCAGTGGCTGTGCGCTGGCGGCTGCCGGTGTCAGCACCGGGCACGGTTCAGGCTGCCGGGTGGTAGGAGTAGAGCCGGCCGCTGGTGCTGATGCTGGCCAATCCTGGCGCGAGGGGCAGGTTGTGAAGCTGGATCAGGTGCCGGAAACCATCGCTGATGGGTTGCGCACCCGTGCCATTGGTGAACGTAATCTGGCTGTGATGACGCGCTATGTGCATGATATGACGGCCGTATCTGACCACGCCATCATCGAAACGCTCAAATTCCTCTGGCAGCGGCTCAAGTTGGTGGTGGAACCAAGTGGTGCGGCCGCATTGGCCCCGATCTTTAGCGGCCAATACAATGCCCCCGGCCAACGAGTTGGCGTTATCCTTTCTGGTGGTAATGCGGATGTGGCTGCTCTTATGCCTTACTTTTAGGGTGGCGGTAGTTGCCACCATTTGGTATATTTCTGTGCCCGTCATTCTTGTCTTTGACAACTATTTCAATTGGAGTGAATCAATGATCCGGTTTAACATCTTGTTATTTTGTACTGCCGCCGGTGTGATGTTTTTGGCGGGGTGCAGCCAATCGGCCACTGAAACGACCAGTATCATAGAGAATCAGGTGGCTATGGCTGTTGAGAGCACAATACAATCGTTGCCCACCAGCACACCTGTAAATACACTCATGCCAGTGCCAACGGGAACGGCGCAACCAACATACACGCCATATCCAACCTATACCCCATTGCCCACTTTTACACCCCAGGCGACCTATACGCCGTACCCCACCTGGACGCCAACGCCAGAAGATACAGCTACGGCCGTGCCCACGGCCACGGCGACGCCCAGACCTGCCACGGCAGCAACGGCCGTGCCCCCCACCACTGCACCAACCACCGATAACCTAACCACCTTAAAAACAGAAATCACCAATACCCTGGCCGATATAGATATGTATCGTACTTCTATCAACCGATGGCATCATGCAGGTGCTAATCCTCGTGTGGTTTTTGAACCGGTAAACTGCCCAGAAAATCTTGCTATTCGAGAGCGAATCATCTCCACCATCACGCTGGACGTGAGCCAGGATATACAGGTAGTACAGGATGCTTATACTGTTTATCAAAATGCAGCCCAGTATTTCAAGGAAGTTACTGAAATCTGGACAGCGGGTTGCCAGGAAGCAATTGCCAATGGGCAAACTGAAAAGAACATTGATAATTTACAAAGAGCTTTATTGACCAATGAGATTGGTGTAGCCCAAAGTTGGTTAAATTCTGTCAATGATCAATTGAAGATGTTAGGCGAGTAAGGCGCAGTAATGACCATCAAAGCGGTGATCTTTGACTTTGGCGGGGTAATTTTGCGGACGCAGGATTGGTCTGGTCGTCGCCGTTGGGAGCAGCGGTTGGGGCTGGCGGAACATGGGGCAGAGCAGTTGGTGTTTAACAGTGAGATGGGGCGGCAGGCGCAGTACGGCCGTATCACCTATAACGATTTGTGGCAATGGGTGGGGCAGACGTGTGGCCTGTCGGCGGTGGAACTGGCGCAGTTTCAGCAGGATTTTTGGGCGGGGGATGTGTTGGATGGAGAGTTGGTAGAGATGATAAGGGGGTTACGGCCGTTTTACCAGACGGCCCTCATCAGTAATGCCTTCGATGACCTGCGCGATGTGTTGATCAACCACTTTACCATTGCCGATGCTTTTGATCTGATTGTGGTTTCGGCCGAGGAAGGCATTATGAAACCTGACCCACGCATTTACCACATTGCTTTGGAACGATTAGGCTGCCAGCCACAGGAAGCACTGTTTATTGATGATTTCGCCCATAACATTGCGGGCGCACAGGCAGTTGGCCTGCATACCGTTCATTTTAAGCCGGGGCTTGATCTTGCGGGTGTGCTAAAGCGAAATTGGGGAATAGAGAGGGGCTAATTGTGGACATTGACCAGAGTGCCAACTGATGCCCAATAATATACCCATTCGGCGTCGCTGGTTTTCATATTCACGCAGCCATGACTCATGGGGGTGCCAAAGTTGTTGTGCCAGAATGTGCCGTGCAGGGCGTAATCATTGTAGAAGTACATGACGTAGGGCACATTTTCCAGGTAATAGTCATAACCTAGCAGGCTGCCGTCCATTGTCTGGCTCTGGTAAGTGAGCCATATGCGGAACTGGCCGGTAACGGTGGGGTGTTCCCATGTACCAGAGGAGATGAGTGTCTGGAAGACCAGTTCGTTGCCCACGTAGGCTCGCAGAGTCTGGCTGGAAAGGTCAACGTCTATCCATTTTTCATCGGCCGCAACACCAAACGGCCGTGTCTCAAATTCATTCCCGCTGCTGCTGACAAACGTAGGTGCCCAGGTCGGCGTTGGGGTGGGGGTGGGGGTGGGGGTGGGTGTTACTGTCCAGGTGGCACGAGGCTGGCTGCCCAGATTAGCGGCAATTGGTTTGGCAGGCACATAGGGAGTGGGTGTTCCTGTCGGTAGTACAGGCAAGATATTGTTAAGTGGCGGAGAAAAGCTCAACTCTTCAGAGACGCCGGCACCGGGAACGATGACGGCCGTTTGCGAACTGTTGGGATGGGCATCTGGCACGGCCGCCACAACCTGGTTTCCCCTAAATTTCCAAAGTGCCACACTGCCGAGAATAAGCAGCAGAAACAGTATGAACAGGCCGCCAACCACCCAATATCTTCGTTTACGGGAGGTGGATTTAGGTAGGGGAATTTCGACAGGTGAAGGAGCTATGGCCACCTGTTTGGCGGCTTGCTTTTGGGCCTGCTGCTCGGCCCAGGCACGTGCTTCGGCTACGCGGGGATCACCAGGGCGCAGTCGTTCAGCGCGTTGCACATATTCTAAACTGGCTTGTGGTGTGGGGGCAACGCTGGCCAACCAGAGCCAGATGCGGTAGTCTGAGGGGTTTTGCCGGGCGGCCGTTTGCAGTAGCCGCCGTGCTTCTGGCCGATTACCCGCTTGAATAGCCTGCCGTGCCTGGCGTACCAGTTCTTCGGCCGTTAATGGTGGGGCAGATGTTGTGCTGGTCATCGCACACCTGATTGTGCAAGATAACAATGGATGCCACTGGTAACACCGGCCGCTAACAGATCCGAATGGTTAGCGAGGAGGTCTCGATCCAGGTTCATAAAGCCGACTTCTATGATGATGGCCGGAACGCCTGGGGGTATCTCGCGGAAAGCGTGATAATCGGTCATGTGTTCGGTGATGGTGTGGGGGTGGTAAGACAGTTGGGTGACACGGCCGTACTCCTGTTCCATGCACACTTCCAGAGCGGACGAGTCAGTGTAAGAAGAACTGGCAATTTTGAAACCAGTTAACTGGTCGTGGTAATACACGCATGAGTCGGCATGAATGGAGATGAGGGCGGTGGCGCTATAGCGAGGCAGACGGGCATCAAACTCCTCCAAAATATCAACGGGAATCCTTTCGGA
The DNA here is from genome assembly GCA_964581605.1 of uncultured Ardenticatenaceae bacterium. GTDB lineage: Bacteria > Chloroflexota > Anaerolineae > Promineifilales > Promineifilaceae > CAADGU01. Next base: position 19,699 of record CAZOPF010000045.1, on the reverse strand, counting down.
CTGCAATTGGGCAGCCACCTGGTTGGCTATATTTTCTACAACCTGGGCTTCCGTTAGCCCGTCTGGGCAAACCGCGCCACTGTCATTGCCTTTGTGCCCAGCAATAAGGCCTATGCGTAACGGGCCGGGGCTTTGCGCCAGCCGTTGGATCACGGGCTGTTCAGGGACAGATTTATAAATGGGGGCTGATAGAGTGCCCTGGGTGGTAGCTGCAATAATTTCCGCTGTGGCCTCTTCGGGGCTGAAATACCAATACACAACTAACATACCGGCCAGAGCTGCTGCCAGAAAAATCACGAGCCGGATGTTATCGAGTAACCAATGAAGCCAGGATGAGTCGGATTGCCAGGGGTTTTCTTGCTCTCTTTGCATTATGTTCACTATTTTACACGAAAGTGAGCCAAAAGTCTGCAAGAAAAAAGCCAGATTACCGTTGGCAATCTGGCTTTTGGGGTTTTGTTGGCGGGACTCTCGTTTATGGCACGGCCGTACCCAACGGATCCGGTGTGGCTGTGGGGGCCGTGTAGAAAATGGGGTCCAGGCGTGGTGTATCAGGCACACGGCCGCGATCAAACTCGGTGAAGGTGAGGCTGCCGGTGAGGCGGCCGTCAATAAAGCTGGCGAGTTGGTCTTGTTTGGCCTGGGTGATAGCGGCTTCGGATAACGGCCGTACCTCCCGCCCAGAAACCATCACCAGATAGTAACGATTTGTTTCCTCATCCACCACCTGTACAAGGATCGCGCCTGGCTCATTCAATGATTGTGTAAAAACTGCTTCAGCCACGTCTGAACCAAAAGATTGTTCCACTTCATCCTGCGTGCGCCAAAGAATTTCTGAAACGACAGGCGTAGACGTGGCTTCTGGGTCAAAAGGTGTGCTGCGCAATTCATTCCATGTTTGCAAATACCCATTTTCTTCAATCAGCGCCAGCGCTTCATTGGCTGATGCTTCATCGTCAAACGCCATAAAGAAGAAACTAGCCTGGGTAGCCTCTGATGATAGATTGAGTTCTTCAGCCAGGGCATCGGCCAGCTTTTCACGATAAAGCTGGAAGCGAATAAATTCGCGGTATTGTGCTTCAGAAACGCCCAATTCCCGATATTGCGCCATCAGATTGCCAAACTCTTCCTGAAAGGCGGTTTCTGATACTGGTGTTGCTGTTGGCAGTGGCGTGGCTGTTGGCCCCAGGGTTGGGGTGGGGAAGGGCGTATGGGTGGGCAGAGGTTCGGTGATCACGACCGTTGGAATAGGCGTGAGAGAAGGGGTGGGCATAATGGTCTCGGTTGGCGTTGGCAAAGGTGTCGGTGATTGGCCGCCAAAAAAGTTGAACGAGCTGCCAATCTCCTGCTCCACATCCTCATCTGTAACCGTAATGCCGCGCTCCTGGGCAGCCCGCAGAACAATTACCTCTTCGGCCATTTCATTGAGGACTGTCTGCCCCAGCAATTCTGGTTGCAGGAGTTCGTTGATTACCTGGCCATAGAACTGTTGAATCAGGCCAATATCGCCAAAGGATTCGTATTGTGTTTCTAAAAAGATGATGCGTTGTGCCCGCTCCAGGCGTACCCGCTCTTGCCACTCGTGCAGCGTAATGCTGTCTTCATTGATGGTGGCTACTGCCCGGTTTGGTGATACAAAAGCCTCGTTGATAATGGCTATCAGGAGAATGACTAACAGGATACCGCCCACAACGGCCGTGCCAATATAGATGGTGCGTTTTTGCTCCCGTTCCTTTCGTGCCATCAGCACTTCTTTACGGGATTGTCGTTGTTGATCTTCGCTTACCGTTTTTGTTTGCTTCTTGGTCATATTGTTCAAAAGAAACTGGGGCACTGACGGCCGTAAGTTCCCACAGTTTCTCATTCATGTGTAAAAGGCACCAGTGCCAGATGGCGAGCGCGTTTGATCGCTTGTGCCAATGCCCGCTGGTGTTTGGCGCAAACACCTGTCTGGCGACGTGGCCGGATGCGGCCAAATTCATTCATATACCGCTGAAGTTGATCAGCCTGTTTATAATCAATCACTCTATTTTTATCAGTGCAGAAGCTACAAGCCTTCTTGCGCACTTTTTGTTCATTCATAGTAACCTCCGGTTTCGGTTAGAACAATTAATTCATGTGCCACTACTTCGGTGCGATAATGTTTTCGTCCCTGGTTGTCTTCCCAACTTCGCGTTTGCAGGCGGCCTTCCACATAAATTTGTTCGTTTTGCCTGACATGCTTTTCGCAAATATCTGCCAGGTTTCCCCAGGCGACTACATTAAACCACTCCGTTTCTTCATGGTGTTCACCTTCAGATGAAGTCCAACTACGGGGCGTAGCCAGGCTAAACGTAGCTACTGATCTGCCTGTGGGGGTCTGCCGCACCTCAGGTTCTCCTTCTACCCGACCGATCAGCATTACTTTGTTTAGCCCTTTGACCATCTTTTCTCTGCCCCCTATACCCGTGCTATGCTGTAGCCAGGTTATGAAGCTGTGGATTTATTCATCTTTGCGAACAACCAGAAAACGCAGCAGGCTTTCGACATACCGCATATTTCGTTCAACATCGGTGACACGGGCGGGGTCTAATTTGGCTTCGTAGAAGACATAATAGCCCTGCTTGTGCTTGTTGATGGGGTAGGCGAGCTGCCGCATACCCCAATGATTGACCACTGGTTTAGCTTCATCGCCTTCACCATGGGTTAACCAGGCAGTCACTCGCTCAATTACTTCATTGCGAGCGCTTTCTTCTAATGTCGGTTGGACAATGATTGTTACCTCGTACTCACGCACGTTGCATACCTCCTTTCCTTGGAATTACTCTGGCGAGCTTTGCCCTTTTTGCCTAATGTGCGGTGGCTGTAAGAGCGGAAAGCAGCAGAAGTATTTAATTGTTTGCTGTGCAACGGGGTGGGATATTAACACAAATTCTTTTATTCACAAGTGCCAGATGAGTATTTTTTAACGCAGACGGCCGTCTCCCGTATAATTGCCCTTTATTTATCACCTTTGATTGAGGCAATATGAGCGAAGAAACGAGCGAACCAATTCCTTCTTTGGCAGACTCAGCCGAGACCCCACCGACACCTGGCCCGACGGTTATCCATGTTAAAAGCGATGGCACCGGCCGAACCCCCATCTGGCTACTTCTTGGCGTCAGCCTGGGCTTTTTATTACCCGTCTGCGCCTGTAGCTTTATGATGGTCACATTCTTTTTCAGCCTGGGTCTTGCGGGCACGGCCGTTCCCACAGCTACCAGCTCGGGCGGTTTTGGTGATGCGGTAGCTATCGTGCGCGTCGAGGGTCCCATAACCCATAGCGATGATACCCAAAGTGCCATTGGTGCGGTCAGCGGCACCGTTGTCAACGATTTGCGGCTGGCCGAAGCGGATGAGAGCATCAAGGCCATTGTGCTGCGTGTGGATAGCCCTGGTGGCACTGTAACAGGTTCGGCACAAATCCATGAAGCATTGGTGGATTTGGAAAAGCCGGTGGTTGTGAGTATGGCGGGCACGGCCGCATCCGGTGGGTATTACATCAGTGCGCCGGCCGATTATATTTTTGCCCGCGCCGATACCACCACCGGCAGCCTGGGTGTGGTGCTGACGCTGTATAACGTAACGGAATTGATGAATAAGGTGGGGGTGGATGTCACCAGTATCACCAGCGGCCCGAATAAAACGATGGGCAACCCCTGGGAACCCCTGACGGCCGAACAGGAAGCCATCTTGCAGTCATTTGCTGATGAAGCGTATGATGGATTTGTGCAGGTGATTGTGGACGGCCGTGCGCTACCCGAAGAAGAGGTGCGCCAGTTAGCCGACGGCCGCATTTATAGTGGCAGCCAGGCTTTGGCCTTGGGGCTGATAGATGAATTGGGCAATCTCGAAGATGCCATTGCTAAGGCGGCCGCTCTCGGCGGCATCAGTGGCGAGCCGCGCATTGTGGAATATGAGCACCTGCCGCGTTTTCAAGATTTTCTGGCCAGTTTTGCCGCCCGCATGAGCAAAAGTGAAGCAGAACAGACAATGGAATTGGTCAACTCCCTGGTGTCGCCCTCGTTGGAATATCGCTATATCGGGCCCGGTGCAAAGTAACACATTGCCGGAAACGACATGAAGAATTGTGCTGCCATGCCATACGGCCGTTGCCTCTCTTTCCTCCTCTTGCCAGCCGTTTTGTGGCTCATCCTGTTTTCCCGGCCATCCAGGTCAGAAGCGGCCGCACAAGGACAGACGCGACTGGTATTGGCATTTTATTATGCCTGGTATAGCCCAGACTCATTTGGCCCTGGCAAAACTCCCTGGCAGCCAGTAACCCCCTACTACTCCACCGATGCGGGCGTGATTCAGCGGCAGGTGAGCCAGGCGCAGGCTGCCGGCATAGACGCTTTTGTGCAAAGCTGGTATGGGCCACAAACGGCCAATAACCAGACTGAAACAAATTTTCAGACGTTGCTTACTATCGCTTCGGCCACTGGGTTTAGGGCGGCCGTAGATTTTGAAACAACCAGCCCGTTTTTTGCTACCAATGAAGATCGCATCCAGGCGTTGCGAACTTTGCTGCAAACCCATGCCAACCACCCGGCTTATCTACGTGTGGATGGCAAACCGGTCATCTTTTTTTGGGCGAATTGGGCGTTGCCCCCGGCCGATTGGGTAACAATACGCAGCGCGGTAGACCCTGACCACAATAGCATCTGGATAGCCGAAGGGGGCAACACCAGCTACCTGAATTCGTTTGATGGGCTGCATTTGTATAACACGGCCTGGTCGAGCAATCCGGCGGGCACGGCCGCTACCTGGGCGGCCAATACCCGCGCAGGGGCCGCCACGTATGGTGGGTATAAGTATTGGGTGGCCACGGCGATGCCTGGTTGGGATGATACATTATTAGGGCGAGGTGATGCCGCTTTTATTCGCAGCCGGGCCGATGGTAACTATTACCGTGCCAGTTTTGGCGGTGCGGCCGCCAGTGCCCCAGACATGCTCATTATCACCTCGTTTAACGAGTGGCGTGAGGGCAGCAATATCGAGCCGGGTGTGGAGTTTGGGGACTTTTATTTGCAACTGACGGCCGAATTGAGCGCGGCGTATAAAGCCGGGTCGCTACCCGTTGTGCCGTTGCCAGGCGCAGAACCAACGGCCGATCCGCTGGCTACGCCAACCAGCGCACCGGCAACCTTCACACCAGGGCCATCCCCAACGCCAACACAAACAGCCTCGCCCGCCCCCACCCTGCTTCCAACCCATACCCCCCAGCCCACCGCTACCGCCACACCCATTGCCTCACCCACCGCCGCTGCCGACGGCCGTATCCTCTATTCTGTGCAACCCGGCGACACCTTGCTGGCAATTGCTGACCGGTTTGATCTGTTGGTTACTGATTTATATGCCTTCAATGATTTAACAGCCAATTCTCTCCTGTCGGTGGGGCAAACGATTGTGTTAGGATACAGTGTATTACCGGATGGCTCTACGTTGGTGGCCGGTTTTCCCCTGGCGCGGCAAAAGCCGGATGGCACAATAATTCATCTGGTGCAAAGTGGCGATACCATGTTTGGTATTGCCGCCATTTATGGGCTGACGCTGGCGGAATTGATGGAGTTAAGCGGGCTGGCCGAAGATGCGCTTTTGCAGGTGAGCCAGGAGGTGATTGTGGGCCGAAAGCCACAGCCTGCTGATGTGGGCGGCTCTTCCACCGACGGCCGTGAGATTGCTTCCCTCCTCACCGATAGCACGGCCGTTCCTACTGAACTGCCCTCTCCAACCCTCACACCCCCACCAGCCGATTATCCGGCGGCAACGGCCGCCCCCAGCCAGCCAACCACTACTGTCCAGTCTGTTGCCATTGTCTCCACGCCAACTCGTGAACCAACGCCGGTAACGGCCGCCGGGGTAACGGCCGTTAACTCAACGGCCATGCCCTTTGCCTGGGACGCCATCTTGCCCTATGCTTTGGCCCTGGTGGGGGTGATCTTCCTGGCGGGGGCCGGTTTGCTGCTTCTGGCTCGCAAGCAGTAAGAAGTGATAAGAGAACACGATGACTGAATCCACCTTGTTTAAGGACAACTATAATGCGGGGTTGGCGGGGCGCATGGCGGAGCGGATCAAGGCGGTGTATTCTGCTTTTGATGCGGCCGCTTTTGTTGCCCAAATTGGGCCGCAGCTTGACGGGAAGGAGATGAAAGCCCGCACTCTTGTCTTTACCCATGCGCTGCATGATCATTTGCCAACACCCTTTCCGGCAGCCTGGGCTGTGTTGCAGGCGGCTCTGGCGGCAGAACCAACTGACCGTGTGTTGGATGGGGGCTGGCATTATTGGCCGATGGCGCAGTTTATTGAACTGTATGGGCTTGAGGATTTTGATGCGGCCGTCATCGCCATGCGTGAAATCACCAAACGACACACAGCCGAATTTGCCATACGGCCGTATCTTATCCGTTATCCCGACCGCACCCTGGCTGTGCTGCACGAATGGACAGAGGACGAAAACCATCATGTCCGCCGCCTGGTTAGCGAAGGCACACGCCCCCGGCTGCCCTGGGGAATGCGCCTGCGCCAGTTCATTGCCGATCCCCACCCCACACTGGCCTTGCTGGAAAAATTGAAAGATGATCCCTCTGAATATGTGCGTCGTTCTGTTGCCAACCACCTGAACGACATTACCAAAGATAACCCACACCTGGCGTTAGAAACAGTGGCACGCTGGCAAATTCAGGCTACGCCGGAACGGCAATGGATCATCCGCCATGCCCTGCGCTCATTGGTAAAAGCGGGCGATCCGGTGGCCTTGCGGCTGCTCGGTTATGGGCAGGTGCAGGTCAGCGTGCCGGAGGTGTTGGTATCGCCGCCGGTTTTAACTGTTGGTGACTCATTGGAGATTTGTTTCACGGTGCATAGTGAAGTGGCGGAAAGTCAGGCGTTGGTGGTGGATTATGTGGTTCATTTTATGAAGGCCAACGGCCGTACAGCCCCCAAAGTGTTTAAGCTGCGCCACGTTTCGTTAGACGGCCGTCAGTCGCTCTCCTTGCGTAAGAAGCACTCCTTCAAACCCATTACCACGCGCCGTTATTATCCTGGTTTACACCGTGTGGAAATTCAAGTGAATGGGCAAACCCTGGCCGGTACAGATTTTGAATTGCTATTGCCTGGGGAACCCTGACCAGGCAGGCCAGAGCAAAATAGTGCTCATACGGCGGTATTCCCTTTAGGGCAAAGCACAAAATGGCCGGTGTAGAGGGGAAAATAAAAGGAGTTTGCTCAGATCATGCCGCCGGAAAGTTGGATAAGAGTCACCAGTTCTTGCCGCTTGACGATGGTGAATTTACGGCCGTTCACCTTTACCCAACCGGCCCGACGGAACCTTCCTAACGCTTTATTGATGCTCACCCGTGTTGCGCCAGTCATTTCTGCCAGGTCTGTTTGGGTGAGGGGAATCTGGATAGTGATGCCTTCAGGGGTGACACGGCCGTGTTCATCTGCCAATTCCAACAACTGCCGCGCCAGCCGCGCCGGCAGGTCTAAGAAGAAAATATCGCTCACCTGATTATTCAGGCGGCGAATCCGGCGGGCCATTGTTTGCAGCACGTGGAGGGCAAAATCCGGGTTGGCCTGGATAAAACGCATAAAATCTTCCCGGTGCAATGTCACTGTTTCTGTCGGCTCTAACGCTTCGGCCGTTGCCGAACGGGGGGAATCATCCAACAACGCCAATTCGCCAAAAAAATCGCCCACACCCACAATAGCCAGCATCGCTTCCTGCCCATCCGGAGTAGAATGGGTTATTTTGACACGCCCTTTGCTGATAATGTATAGCAGCCCACCAGGGTCGCCATGGTGGAACACAATTTGCCCGGTACTAAACCGACGCATGACCAGTAACCGCGACAAATTATCAGCTTCTTCAGGCGTAAGATGGGCAAAAAATGGGACGACCTGTAAGGCATGGGTGGCTGCCTGCATTCTTTTCACCTTCTTCCTCAACTTCCAAACCCCTACACAGAAGCGTGTGAGGCATAAATCAAAGCTATTTTGCTACGCTTTCTAATTGTATCTCATCATAAATATGATCCAAACTGTTTTTGATTTGTTGGCGTAACCAGTCAGCAGGTAAGTTGTATGCCGGAAATAAATTCAGGAATTCAGGGATATAAACGGCCGTGCTTTCCCGCGATTTACCTTCAGCCAGATGCGTTTTCACCCGGTCCCGCATTTGCTGGAGATAATCGCTAATCTGACCGATACAGTTATCAGCGTGAACTTGCCCCCGCCCAGGCACAATCAACGGCGAAGCAGTCGGCCAGGCAGAAAGCCGTGCCAGCGAAGCCAGCCACTGCCGGCTGGTAGGCTCCAGCAGAAGTGGGTGACGGCCGTTTGTAACGGTATCACCCGCAAACAACACCCCTTTGGTCGGCAGGTATACCCACAAATTCCCCATCGTCGGCCCCGGCGCGGCCAGCAGCCAGATGTGAATTCCCCCTTTATGCAGATGCAGCGAATGGGTAAAACTAACGGTAGCCCTCTCCACGGTGCCACTGACAATTTCCCGGCTGCGGTAGGGGTTACGTGCGGCCGGGCTTTCTGATAAATTTGCAGGGGAACGTTTATCATAACTGGCGAGTTTTTCGGCCGTTGCCTGATGGGTGATGAGGGAAGCATTTAACCAGCGCGTCTGCAAAATACGGTCACTGTGATAATCGGTAAGAATTGTATACAGGATGTGGCGAGAAGTCAGGCTCTGCAAACGGGTGGCCCAATCACGTGCCTGCCGGGGATAGGTGGGCGCATCTATAGCAATAATTCCCTGGCTGGTGAGAATGGCGCCAACGTTGACCCCCTCATAGGCACTTTCCACATAAACGTTTTCGGCAATTTGTTCCATAACAGTACAAGAAGTGCCAGGCCCCTGCTTTATAACTGTCCCATCAAGAGCCTTTCAGCCCGCGCCACCGCCTGCTCCACCCGTTCCCGGTCGGCCGCCGGGCCACCGCCTTGGGCCAGCTCACCTGTCCCCCCGCCAGAAGCTGATCCTAACATCTGCAAGGCTGGTTTGATAAGTTGATTCATTTCACCAGGGGCGGCCGCCGAACGGCCGAAGATGAGCATACATTTCTCCCCGGCTAATCCTAAGAAGGCTACCACATTCTCTTCACTCGTCAGGCGGGTTGCCAATGTACGCAACTGGCTGGGGTCACTTTCGGCATCGGTATAAACGCGGGTGATAATGATGGTGCCGTTTTTCTTTTTGCCATGCGCCAATAAAGATTCTGCTTCTAGCTGAATCAGGCTGGTCTGCTGCCGTTTGATCTGGCGGCGGGCCTCTTTTAGCTCTTCTTGCAGCCTGCTTACCGAATCCACAATCTCAGTGGTGCCGGTGGTGAGCACGGCCGTCAACCGATTGACCACACTATTCTTCTGCCGGTAATCCTGCAAAGCCCGCTGACCACAGCCAAATTCCACCCGCAAATGGGTGCCAACCCGCCCCAACTTCACAATTTTAATCAACCCCACCTCGCCAGTGGCGCTCACATGAGTACCGCCGCAGGCCGTCAGGTCAAAATCTTGAATTTCAATGAGCCGGAGTTTCCCATCACGACCGGGGGGAATTTTGCGCAGCGGTAATTGCTCCGCTTCATCTGGCGTCACAACGCGCATTAAAATGGGGCGGTTTTGCCAGATTACCTGGTTTGCCAGCAGTTCAGCCTGTTCAATATGCTCAGGCTGCAGGGCCGTAGCTTCCAAATCAATCGTCACCGTCTCATCGCTCAAATGAAAACTAACCGTCTCCGCATCAGCAACACGGATAAATGCCTGGGAAAGAATGTGTTGGCCGGTGTGCTGCTGCATATGGTCAAAGCGGCGGCCCCAATGGATGTCCGCCACCACATCATCTGACCAGATGTCCCCTTCGCTAATCCAGTGCAAAATGGCCCCATCGGCTTCCCGAATAGTCACATCCAGCACAGGCACATCGTTAATCACCCCTTTGTCAAATGGTTGGCCGCCAGAGGTAGGGTAGAAGTAGCTTTTATCTAAAACGATGGCAGTGGCAACGGCCGTGCCCCTTTCCACACGCACCCGTTCCACAATCCGCGCCTTAAAGCGCGTGGCATAAGCATCTTCGTAATACAATCGTTTAGTGGTCATCAGGCACTCTAAAGGGAATAGTAAACCGGAAGCAGGCGCCACCACCCGGCGCATCTTCCACCCAAATACGGCCGTTATGCGCTTCCACTGCCAGCCGACAAAAGGCTAACCCCAACCCCAGTCCCTTTGAATCGGCGCCAGCATGTTTGATACGTTCAAACTTCTCAAAGATAGATTGCCGGAATTCGACCGGAATGCCCATTCCCTGATCGCTCACCGAAACAAGCAGCCCCCGCTGATCCTCTGTCAATTCGGCCGCCACCTTGATCTGTTGCCCTTCCATACTGTACTTCAAAGCATTGCCCACCAGGTTAATCAGCACCCGGCGAATCATATCCTCTTCCACATACAAATCAGGCAATGCTGGCGCCAACTCCTCTACAAACAGCACCTGCCGCTGTTCAAAATTCGGCCGTTCAATCTCCCGCACCTCATCCACCAGATCATAAATATCCACCAGCGTCCGTTCCATAATAGGATGGCCTGCTTCCAGCCGATTAATATCCAACAGCGAACGCACCAGCGTTTGCAGCCGCTCGCTGCTGCGTTTGGCAATATCCAGCATATACAGCAGCGGCGAACTGGGATCCATTGGCGGAATTTCATATGAAAGCAGTTCCAGGCTCGAAATCACATTGCCCAAAGGACTTTGCAGATCGTGGAACAGCATGGCCGTTAAATCTCGGCGCATCTCCTCCAACTCCACATGCTTGGAAATATCATGGAAAATCCACTGCAAGATCACACTCTGCTCAAAAAGCGTGCGCCGGGCATATACTTCCATTGACAGCGGTTGCCTATCCTTTGTAACAACCTTGCTGGTGAAAACCTTGACCGAATCACTTTGCACCGCCTGAGCGCTTAGGACTTCTGCACCTGCTTCATGCAGCTCGTTCATATGCTTGCCTAATAACTCCTCTCGTTGATAGCGTAAGACCTGACAGGCCCGGCGGTTCACCTGAGTAATAAACCCATCCAGATCGGTGAGAATGATGGGGTTGATCGTGTCCTGGAACAGACCGGCATATTGGGCTTCGGCCGCCTGTGTGCGGGCAAACTGCTTGGCATTGGCAATGGCCGTGCTGGCGATGTTTGCCAGATTCATCAACAAATCCAGGTCTTGTTCCATAAAAGCCCCTTCGGAAGGGTTGATGGCCTGGATAGTGCCCAGCACCTCGCCTTTATATTGAATGGGCGCGCAAATCATGGCCCTGGTTGGGTAACCAGTGCGCTGGTCTCCCAGTGAAGGCTTAAACCGGGGGTCGCGGCTGGTGTCGGCTATAAGAACCGGCTGGCAATGTTCAAAAACCCAGCCAGAAACGCCCTGGTTGGATGGAATGCGCAGGCCGCGTATTTCGTTTTCGCCCACCCCCGCTGCTATCTGATAAACGAGTTCATTTGTTTGCTCATCTACCAGAGCAATAGAAACAGCTTCTGCATTGAGAAATTCATTCATTTGCAGCAGCAAGGATTTCATAATTTCGGTCAGGTCTAAGGAGGAGTTGATGGCACGGCTGGCCTCGTTGAGCAGAGCAGCAATCTGCAACTGCCTTTGGGAGGCGGCAAACAGGCGAGCATTTTCTACGTGGCTGGCGACTTCAGTAGCCAGGTCAGCTAAAAGGGCCAAATCCTCATTATTGAAATGCGGTGGGTTACGTCGGTGCAACGTAAGCACGCCAACGACGCGCCTACGAGTGAGCAACGGCACGCAGATGGCGGACTCTGGTGAACTATCCACCGCCATTTCGGGGCGTTTTAGCCATTGTGGGTCGGTGAAGATGTTGTCAGCCAGATAAGGACGGCGTTTGCGGATAACCCAGCCAGCGACTCCTTGACGCATGACATCTTGCAGGAATACGTCTGGCTGGCGACGGTGTGGTTCATCCTGGTAATAGCAGGTGTGTTCAATGTGTTGGGCTTCGTTGATGACGATGAGGCTGCCATCGTAGGCGTTGAAATAACGCACGGCCGTCTCTAACACCGCGTCCATAATGCGATCAATATCCAAACCATCTTTTTCAATGTGCCGCAGCACATGGGCAATGGTTTGAATGAGTGCGGGGGCGTCGCCGTTTCCGGTTTCAAGGCCTGAGAGATCAGGCATTTCAGGTGAATGAATCATGCAATTGCGTCACTACGATGTGATAGTTGGTCATGTGCCATCGGTTTGCCAACAGATGATATGCCTTTGCGCCATTATTATACCAATTGCAGGCTGGGAATGACATCCAGCTCAAGCGAATGCTGCTGCCCGGCGACAAAACGCCAGTGAGCGGCGGCCGCAATCATAGCGGCATTGTCGGTGCAAAGGATGGGCGGCGGCACACGAACGGGCAGAGTAAGGTGACTTTTCATGGCTTGCCTGAGGGCGCTGTTGGCGGAAACGCCGCCAGCCAGGTGTACGGCCGTGACCCCGTATGCCCTGGCCGCCCGCTCTGTTTTTGTCACCAGCGCATCTACAACGGCCGCCTGGAAGCTGGCGGCCAGGTCGGGAATAGCACGCTGATTAAGGGTAGGTTGAATTTGCCGCATGACGGCCGTCTTTAACCCACTAAAACTGAAGTTATACCCATCCTCCATCACACCTCGCGGAAATTTGAATGCCTGGGGGTTGCCACTGCGGGACACCCGGTCAATGGCCGGGCCGCCAGGGAAGGGCAACCCTAACAGCCGGCCTACTTTGTCAAAGGCCTCGCCGGCCGCATCATCCAATGTGCCGCCCAGGTGTTTGTAACGGCCGTGATCCACCATCAGATACAGTTCCGTGTGCCCCCCGCTAACCACCAGATTGAGGATGGGAAAAGTGAAACTTTCTGCTTCTTCACAGAGCCATAATGAATAAATGTGCCCTTCAATATGGTTAATGCCCAATAGCGGCTTTTGCCGGGCCAATACCAGCCCCTTTGCCATATTCACACCCACCAGTAACGATCCCACTAAGCCTGGGCCATAGGTGACGGCAATGCAATCTACATCATCCAGCCCCAGATGTGCCGCCTCCAGCGCCTGGTTGACCACTGCATGAATGACTTCGATGTGGCGGCGCGAGGCTACCTCAGGGAACACGCCGCCGTATTGGGCGTGTAAATCTACCTGGCTGGCGATGATGTTGCTCAGGATGGCACGGCCGTTTTCCACTACCGCAGCGGCCGTCTCATCACAGGAAGTTTCAATGGCTAAAATTCGTGTGAACATACCTTGAAAAGCCCTAAGGGTTTCAGAAAGCTCTTAGGGTCTGGCACAGTTTACCAACGATTGCATCAAATTATCAACCTGTTCGGGCAAAACGGTGCGTGGGTCTAGCAAATAACGGCCGTCTTGGATACGCCCAATCACCGGGAGTTGTTCTGCACGTAACCGGGCTGCCAGGGCAGTAGGATTGGTGGAATCCAGCGCCACCAGGCAAGTGGGCAGGCTGGTTCCGGGCAGGCTGCCGCCTCCAACCGTAGACTCACCATCTACTAATTCAGCCGTGATACCGTCTGTTTGCAAACGCGCCTGCCAGCTCTGGGCAACGGCCGTCACCTCTGCCCGCGTCATACCTATCATTTGCCAGATGGGCACCGTTGTGAGCGCCTCTTCCTTCATGTAATGGGACAGGGTAGCAGCCAGCCCGGCCAGGCACAATTTATCGGCCCGCACGGCCCGCGCCAATGGGTGCTGTTGGCAGCGGGCAATCAGGCCAGCCCGCCCCACCAGAATACCTGCCTGCGGCCCACCCAATAGCTTATCGCCGCTAAACGCCACCAGATCACACCCGTCGCGGATGCTGTCGGGCACGGTTGGTTCTGGTTCCAGGCCAAAGGGCGTTGTGTCCAACAACGCGCCGCTGCCCTGGTCATACAGGAGCGGCAGGTGATGTGTATGAGCCAGTTCTGCTAATTCGGCCAGCGATGGTTCACTGGTAAAACCGACGATTTTATAGTTTGAATGGTGAGCAACCAGAATGGCGGCCGTCTGTTCATGGATGGCACGGGCATAATCTTGCAGATGGGTACGGTTGGTTGTGCCTACTTCTACCAGTGTGGCCCCCGACTGGGACATCACCTCTGGTATGCGAAAGCCGCCGCCGATTTCTACTAATTGCCCCCGGCTGATGATGACCTGACGGCCGTGACACAATGTTGTGAGCATGAGCAAAACGGCCGCGGCATTGTTATTGACTACCAGCGAGGCCTCTGCCCCAGTAAGGTGAGGCAACAGCTGGGTGGCATGGGCCGTGCGCGAGCCACGCTCTCCACGCTCCAGATCATATTCCAGGTTGTTGTAACCTTGCGCGGCGGAAGCAATGGCCCGGCGTGCTGCCTGGCTGAGGGGGGCGCGCCCCAGGTTCGTATGCACAATAACCCCGGTAGCGTTGATGACCGGGCGCAGGCTGGGGGTGAGCAAATTTTCCAGCCAGTTGGCAGCTGATTGAACCAGAAGCGGCGGGCTGGGCACGGCCGCAGCCCGGCCATGCAACAAATCCCCCCGCACCTGCTCTACTGTGTCACGCAGGGCCGTCACGGTGAGGGAGCGGCCGTAATGGGTGAGGAGGTCGGCCGTTTCCGGCATTTGCAGCAGCCGGTCTATGCCCGGTAATTCCCGGAGTTGTGTTTGTTGCTTATCAGTCATGGTTGGAAGATCAAGACCAAACGGCCGTTAGCCGATGGGCAAGCAGACCCGAAACGTCGTGCCCACGCCCACTTCGCTGGTAACAGATACGTCGCCGCGGTGGGCCTGGACAATTTCCTTAACCAGCGCCAGCCCCAACCCTGTTCCGCCATGTTGGCGCTTATTACGGCCGTCTACCTGATAAAACCGCTCAAATATCCGCCCCAACTGCTCTTCAGGAATGCCCATGCCTGTATCAACCACTTCCATGATGACCTGATCAGCTTCACTCCTCAGCCTGAGGGTCACAGCCCCTTCTGACGGGGTGAACTTGAAGGCGTTGGATACCAGATTATCTACCACGCGCCGCAAATGAGTGGCGTCGCCCATCAAGGGGGGGATTCCTTCGGCAATTTCCGTTTTCAGTGTAATGTTAGCCTTGTTTGCTTGCAGGCGATATTCGTCCAGCATCGTATACAACAGTTGATCCAGTTGGATTGTTTGGCGGCGGAGTTCCTGGGTTTCGGCCGCGAGCATGGCTGTCAGGTCATCCATTAAATCAATGAGCATATGCACCCGCCGCGAAATAATGTCCACCGATTCTTGTAGACGTGGTGACAATTCGCCCAATGCTCCCATGCCCATCAGTTCGGCATGGCCATGAATAATGCCTAACGGAGTACGCAGTTCATGGGAGACAGTCTGGATAAATTTGTTTTTGAGGTCATCCAGTTCAGCCTGGCGAGCCAGGGCGTTGCGTAGGGCGGTGGTGCGTTGGTGGGCTTCGGCATACATGCGGGCATGTTGGATGGCAATGGCCGCCTGACGGCCGATAGCTTCGGCTAAAGCTACCTGGCGGTCGGTGAATGGGCGGCGATTATGGCCTATATTAAAAAGGATGAGGGCGCCCAGGCAGGTGTCGGCGGCGGTAAGGGGCACGGCCGTCAGTGCTGTAATCCCCGCTTCTATCCATTTAGCCTGCGCCAGATAGTGAGAAGCGTAATGGGTCAGGCACACCGTTTCGCCGCTTTGCACCACATCCCAGGCAATCCCTCGCCCGCGGGGCGCAGGGCGCAGCACAATGCCCGCGGGGATGTTATGCGGGTAAAAGGTCATGATCTGGTGGTCAATAACCAGCCCCAGCAGCCCGGCGTCTGCGCCTGTCAGGTCGGCCGTCATGCGCAGCACATGGCCGAGGATGGTGGGCAAATCCATGGTGCTGGCCAGGGTGCGTGTAATTTCGTTTAGTTGCTGCTCGCGTGCCAGGTTCAGGCGTGTTTCGGCCAAAAGCTGAATGTTGTGCAGTGATAAGGCCGCCATATGGGCCAATGTTTGCCCGACCGCCACATCGTCGGCCGTAAAGGGAATGGGTTGATCCCGGTAGGTGAGAAGGGCCCCCAGCAAATGCCCGTCGGCGGTTAGCAGGGGGAAAATAGCATAGGCTATAAACCCCTCAGCTTCCATAGCGTCCCGCAGTTCAGCGGTACGGCCGTCAGTATGAATATCATTGATGACGACAGGTTCGGGGCTTTGCCACAGCTCCCGGCTGGGTGCCAGGTCAGAATTTTCACACAAGGCGGTAATATATTGCTGTGATAAGCCTTCGGCGGCTGGGCAGGTGGTAAAACCTTCGTCATATAAAAAGATGGCCGCCCGTTCGGCGGCGAGGGATTGGCTGGCAGCAGCGAGGATGGCCGTCCATAAATCGTCTGGAGCGGTGGCGGCCAGCAGTGCCTTGGCCGTTTGCATGAGAATCCCTTGTTGTTGGTCCGGAGATGTGGGGCCAAACAGATTGTTTTTCTCGTCTGGCATGGTGTGAGGAAGCCTGATGGTTGTGGGCGATGGGCTGGCAAGTGTGGGGTGTGGCTGGCTCATAACAGACGTTCCGTGGTAGGGTGGCTCAACGGCCTGAGTAGGCAACGGCGCGCAGAGCAAACAGGGTCATTTCTTGCACGGCCGTTTCTGCTTCTCGTTCTGGTTCTGGATAGGCTAACAGATTTAGCACCATCTCATCAAAAGCGCCGGCGTATCCTTCGGCGATGCGGCGGACATTTTGAGGCGGGACGTCTCCCTGGGTGACGGCGGCCGTTAACGGCCGCTGCCACAGCATCACCAGCCGCTCCCGAAACGCCAACCGCCGCTCGGCCAAAGAAGGCACAGCACCCACACCACCTACCAGCAGCAGTTGAATGACGGCCGGTTCATACAGGGCAATGTTCACATATGCCTGAATTCCTTTGAGCAGTTGATGGGGCAGGTCGGCGCGGCTGTTAACGGCCTGTTCCATTGCTTGCAGCAAGAAGTCGGCCGTTTCTTCATATAAATGCACAAACAAGGTTTCTTTATCTGGAAAGTAGAAATAAAATGTGCCAATGGCGACATCGGCATCACGCACAATATCGCGCACGGTGGCGGCATGATACCCCTTTTCCGCGAAAACGCGCACGGCCGCATTCATCATGGCTGTGCGTTTCGCGTCTTTCTTTTGCCTGGTTCGTTCGGATGCGCTGTAATCGCTCATCTAATAGGGAATCCTCCAGCCCGCCATTTAGCAGAGGATACTTGACCTTTGTTTTGGGGTCAATCAGAATTTAGTAAGTGGTGGCTGGCGGAAGCTGGTAATGTCAGCAGCCACCAGCCGGAAGCCATTATGTTTTCTACCATTTCCCTGAATAAACAGGCCCCAGTGCCATTATACCAACAACTTTATTCTGAAATGCGGTTGCGCATTTTGCGGGGGGATATAAGGCCAGGAACGCGGTTGCTGCCAACACGGCAACTGGCCCACGCTTTAGGGGTGGCGCGGGTTACGGTAACGGAAGCATATGCTCAACTGGAAGCAGAGGGGTTTGTGGTTTCCCGGCCGGGGGCAGGCACGTTTGTGGCTGATAGTCTGGCGTTAACCGGGGGCGGCACGGCCGTTTATCAACCGGCTCCCTCTATTTGGGGTGAACGGGTGTTGGGGGTTCGGCCGCCAGCCCATCTGCCTGTCACCCGCCCAGACATTGATTTTGGCTTCGGCCGTTCTTTCCCGCACATCTTTCCCTATGATACCTGGCGGCGATTGTTGGATCGCTATCTGAGTACGGATGATGTGATGTTATCCCGTTACGGTTCAGTAGCCGGTTTCTATCCCTTGCGGCAGGCATTAGCCGCTTATTTGGGGATGTGGCGCGGGGTACGCTGCACGGCCGAACAAATTGTCATTGTGAATGGAGCGCAGCAGGCGCTGGATATTTTGACCCGCCTTTATTTGTCCCCAGGCGATGAGGTGTTGGTGGAATCACCGGGATATGCCCAGGCGTTTGCTGTGTTTCAGCTGTTTGGCGCCGACCTGACGCCGCTGCCGGTGGATGAACATGGCTTTCCTGTGGAGCGGATTCCAGACGACTGCCGGGCGCGGCTGGTTTTTGTTACCCCTTCTAATCAATTTCCGCGTGGTGGGGCATTGCCCCTGCCACGCCGCCTGGCGCTGCTCGCCTGGGCGCGGGCGCATGGCGCGTTTGTGGTGGAAGATGATTATGATGGGGAATTGCGGTATGAGGGACGGCCGTTTTCGGCATTGCAAGGGTTGGATGATGACGGCCGTGTGGTCTACCTGGGCACCTTCTCCAAAGTCTTGTTCCCCGCGTTGGGCCTCTCTTATGTGGTACTGCCGCCGCCAATGGTAACGCCATTCGTGCAGGCCAAAGGGCTGGTTGACCGGGGTGCGCCGACGTTGACCCAGGCGGCCGTGGCGGACTTCATTACCGAAGGGCACTTTGAACGCCATGTGCGCCACTTGCGCCAGGCATATGGGCAGCGGCGGCAGGCGTTGATAACAGCGCTAACCAGGCATTGGGGGCAGAAAGCACATTTCAGCCACGACGCGGCCGGGCTGCATGTGATGGTTTATTTGCCAGAGGGGGTGGCAGAATCGGACGTTGTGGCCAGAGCGGCTGAAGCGGGTGTGGGCCTTTACCCAGGCGCACCATATCACCTGCACCGGCCGGCTCCGCCATCTGTCCTGCTGGGCTTTAGCGGGCTGACGGAAGAGGAAATTGTTGAGGGAATCAGCCGATTGGCGGATGTGTTGTAAAGGCGAGGCAGTTGGTAAATAACCAATTTTGCCAGGCCGGGTTTTGCCCGCCGGCCTCAACCTTACCGCCTGATTTCATAGAGGATGACGGCCGTCGCCGCATTAACTGACAGCGAATCTATGCCAGCGGCCATGGGAATGGTGATCCGCTGGTCAAGTTGTTGCACAAGGGTTTCTGGCAGGCCGTGATATTCGTTGCCCATAAACACGGCCGTCCCCCGCTCCGCAAATGTTACCTGGGGGAGTGGTATGCCTGTATCGGCCGTTGCTGCCACCGTTTCCAACCCCCACTGGCGCAAATCTTTTAGCAAGGCGGCCACGCCGGGGTAATGGCAGACGGCCGTTTTGAACAAGCTGCCCATGCTGGTGCGCACAGCTTTGGGATGATAGGGGTCACTGTCGCCAACGGCGATAAAGGCGGTGAGGCCGTTGGCGTGGCCAGTGCGCACCATTGCCCCCACATTGCCCGGGTCTATCACTTCATACGCTACCAATAGCAGGGGGCGGGGCATGGCCGTCACCAACTCTGCCAGGTTTGCATCGGGTGGTATTTTGAGGAGGCTAACGATAGGGCCCAGGTCACGGCCGTTCAACAGGGCAGCTATTTCCTGGTTGGGGATGGGCAGCAGGCGGCCGCCAGCACAGTGCAGGTCAGCCAGCAATTGCTGGCTGCGTGGCTGGTTCTCAAGGCCAAAATTCTCGGCGATGAGCGTGAGTTCTGGCGTCAGCCCGGCACGTAGGGCGCGTTCATGCAGCCGATAGCCCTCGATAGAATAGAGTCCGCTCTGGTGGCGGCCGGCGGCCGTCATAGTCCGCCGTACCATTTCCACCGCGCCACGCCAATGGGTGCCAGAAGTTGTTACAGGCATAACCTTTTTTACTCCAACTCTTTCCTTT
>CAZOPF010000044.1:37164-44110 GCA_964581605.1 uncultured Ardenticatenaceae bacterium | reverse complement strand
GAGGAGAAACCAGATGAAAGTATTGTTCATAGGCGGTACAGGGATTATCAGTTCGGCGTGTGCGCCGTTGGCTGTGGAACAGGGCATGGAGTTGTATTTATTGAACCGGGGGCAGAGCCAGCGGCTGCCCACACCGGGCGCGACTATCCTACACGGTGATATTCGGGACAGGGAATCGGCATTACAGGCATTAGGCAACCACCAGTTTGACACAGTAGTGGATTGGATCGCTTTTACGCCGGAGCATATTGAGACCGACCTGAGCTTGTTTCACGGCCGTACCCGCCAATACATCTTCATCAGTTCCGCCTCCGCTTACCAGACGCCGCCCGCCAATCTGCCCGTCACCGAATCCACACCGCTGCACAATCCCTACTGGGCTTACTCCCGTAACAAGATCGCCTGCGAAGAGCGGCTGCTGCGGGCGTACCGGGAGGATGGTTTTCCGATGACGGTGGTACGGCCGTCACACACCTACGACCAGACCCTCCTGCCCATGCACGGCGGCTACACCAACGTCCACCGGATGCGCCAGGGCAAAAAAGTGATCGTGCATGGCGATGGCACATCCCTGTGGACAATGACCCACCACCGCGACTTCGCCAAAGGGTTTGTGGGCCTGCTGGGCAACAACCACACCATCGGCGAAACTTTCCACATCACCTCCGACGAATGGCTCACCTGGAACCAGATTGTGGAACTGGTAGCTCAGGCAACCGGTACTGAAGCCCAAATTGTCCACATCCCCTCTGACTTCATTGCCCGCTTCAGCAGCAGTTGGGGTGACAGCCTGCTCGGTGACAAAACGCACAGCATGATCTTCGACAACAGCAAAATCAAGCGCCTCATACCCGGCTTTGCCGCCACCATCCCCTTTGCCCAGGGCGCACGCGAAATCATGGCCTGGTACGACGCTAACGCGGCGCGGCAAGTGGTCAACACCGAACTCGACCACCTCATGGACCGCATCATCACCGCCTACGAATCTGCCTTGCCTGTAGGAGCCTAGACAGAAGGTATAGATTTATTGACATGCCTTGTATATGCCTGTAATATACAAAATTGCAATGAAAGACATTCTCTCGAATTGTAAAGGTTTCCAATGGGACGAAGGAAACCTGGATAAGAATTGGTATCTTCACCGTGTTACCAATGGGGAATGTGAGGAGGTCTTTTTCAATTTGCCCCTCATCGTCGCTTCTGATACTAAACATTCCCAATCTGAGCAACGGTATTTTGCCTTGGGGCGGACAGATAGAGAGCGATGGTTATTTATTGCTTTCACAATTCGTGATGAATTGATTCGGGTTATTTCCGTTCGGGACATGAACCAGAAAGAGGTGAGACGCTATGACGAACGAGTTAAAAGATATTCCGACCTTCAAGAATGAGGATGAAGAACGCGCATTTTGGGCCAGCCAGGACTCGACTGAATACATTGATTGGGACGAGGCCAAAGTGACCATCTTGCCGATGCTGAAACCATCAACGAAAACCATTTCTCTACGCCTGCCAGAGTTAATGCTGGATGAGTTACGGTTAATTGCTAATAAGCGCGATATACCCTACCAATCGCTGATCAAACTGTTTTTGAAAGAGCGCATAGACCAGGAACTAAAACAGTTTCCCTAGACTAAAGCTGTCTTGCTGAAAATCGCATCATCACCGCTTACGAATCCGCACTACCTGTAGAAGCATAGGTAATGATGTTTCCATTATGTTCTGAAAACATAGCTATAGAAGACATTCTTTTTGGATTGACCTTAGACCAGCAAAGTAGTTACAATAACCGCCATGACCAGTCTGGTGGCAACCATGTCTGAAATTCTACAGGCTTAAATTCCAACCATCTGTTTGACCCCAGACCGGCTTCGTTTAACAAGGCATTCTTATGCCCATTATGCGGCGCCTGAGGCGCTGGTCATTATAGGTTTCGCTAGACCGCGCCGCATCAATTCTGATCGTTAGGCCAAAAAAGAAGGAGAGCCAAATTGCCAAAATTGAAGCAATCTGAAATCCTTCGATATGAAATGGGCCGAAAGTCGCAAGCGACCGTAAGAAGACATTACCTTCAATGGCGTCCGCAACAAAATCCGCCTCTTCCATTACGATGTGATAATCGTCAATGCGTATTCTACACAGCAGAATTGGTATGGAATGGAAAGCCACTGAAACTGGTTTTAGATCATATTAATGGTGTAAATGGTGATAACAGGGTTGAGAATCTTCAATTTCTTTGCCCAAATTGTAACTCTCAACAGAATACTCACGGTGGGTCAAACAAGGGAAAAGTTATTCAAAGCTCAGGTGGGTTTGCGCATGTCGAGAAGGACGGAAAAAAACACTACACGCTCCCAGCTGAAAGCGGCGAGTATGTTTTAAATGGTACAGATGCTGAATTAACGAAAATAGCGCATAACAAGTCGTTCAGGCCGATCGCGCTACGCGCGGCGGATTAACTCCAGCGTTAGTCGGCTCGGCAAGAAAATTAGTTGAGTATTACTCCCGTATTACTTAACGGATGTTGTGGGGTGAACGAAATGGTCGACTAACTACCGATAAAGCCGACACGATGAAAATTTGGAAAAACGGCCGTGACCCCCTATTGACAGGAAAGGGGGATATGTCGTACTCCAGATGTTATTTGTGGGAATCTTTCACACGTTTGTGCCCATAAGTTGGCATACCGGAAGCAGAACATTGGAGGTAATGATGAGCGAATATATACCCAGTCCACGGCCGTGGGTGGCCGAACAAGTTGAACTTTATGAAGGCAGCGGTGGTACGGCCGGTTTGACCTTAAGGGACACGGGGCTGCCCGTCATCATCGTGACCAATAGAGGGCGGAAAACAGGGGCGATCCGCAAGACCCCGTTAATGAGGGTGGCCGACGGAAATAGCTATATCCTGGTGGCATCCCAGGGTGGCGCACCCACGCACCCCCATTGGTATCACAATTTGCAGGCGAACCCGAATGTTGAAATCCGCGACAAGACCGAAGTTTTTGCCATGCGCGTGCGCGAAGTAGTAGATTCTGCCGAAAGAGAACGGCTTTGGGCTATCGCCGTAGAAGCCTTTCCTCGTTACCTCGTTGGGTCGCACAGACTTTGACTTTGCCAGAACGTTTGTGCTAAAATCCTCTTGCTCGCCGACAAAAGGAGTTACCCCATGAAGGCAAACACCCTTCGCCAAACAACAGTGGATGTGATTTACGAGAACTTGCGGCCGTATAACGCCAAACTACGCACCGCAAGCGCCGGCAATTTAGACATTCAGGAGGCATAGAATGGCTATAGATTGGAAAACCATCATCTGGCAGCAGTTCGGGGCGGCCATAGATACACTCGATGACACAATAGCACTATGCCCCGACCATCTCTGGACGGCCGTGCTGTGGGATGACCCGGACGGCGCTGAGTACGGGCAATTCTGGTTTGTGGCTTACCATACCCTCTTCTGGATTGACCTGTACCTGACCGGTTACTATGAAGGCTTTGCTCCCCCAGCCCCATTCATACGGGGCAAGCTCCCGGAAAAACCGTACACCAAAGAGCAGCTTCAAACCTATCTCGCGCACTGCCGCCACAAGTGCCAAACCACCCTCGAAGGGTTGACAGAAGAAAGAGCCAACCAGCTATGTACATTTGAATGGATCGAAGCCAGCTTCGTGGAGATGCAGCTCTACTGTATGCGCCACGTTCAGGAACACGCCGCGCACTTAAGTTTCCTGCTCACGCAGCACGGTGTAACCGGTTTTGATTGGGTAACACAGGCCAGGAACAAAATCACTTCCGGCCAGACATCTCTCCCATAGGCCATCATGCTGACTATCAACATCGAAACAGCCCGTCGTTTTATCCTCGGCAAGCAGGGCTTGTGGCCGGGGCGGCGCTGGCGCGGCGTGGCGGGCACGGCCCAGGCCATGCGCGCCATCGAATACCTGCAACTCGACCCTCTGCAAATCATCGCCCGCAGCCAGGACATCAAGTTGTACGGCCGTGTCCTGGACTACACCCCTGGCCTGTGGGAAGAAGTGACCTACCAACAGCGCCAATTCTTTGATTGGGGTGGCTGGCTGGCCGTCCGCCCCATGGAGGAGCTACCCCACTGGCGGGTGGTCATGCACCGCGAGCGGGATGGGAACTATGGCGACGCCCGCATTCGCCAGATGGCCCACGACCACGCCGAAGCCATCGCCGAGATGCGCGCCATTTTGCAGGAACGTGATGTGGTGAGCAACCGTGACTTCAAGATGGCGACACGGAAACGCACAGAAAGTTATCGCGGCCGTAAAGATAGCTCATTGGCTTTGTACTATCTGTGGCGCACCGGCGAAGTCATGACCCATCACCGCGAAAACTTCGAGCGTGTCTATGCCCTCACGGAAACGGTCGCACCGGCGCAACTCATTCACGAAAGCGATGAGGACGAGGTTACTCGCTTCCTGATTAAAAAGGAGATCAGTTTTTCTGGTCTGGCACGGTTTAATCGGACGAGTGATTCGTGGCAACGTGGTATGCCATCCAGCAAAGGTAATCAGATATTTGAGGCGCTGTTGGCTGACGGCGACATCATTGAGGTGCAGGTTGAAGGCTGGAAGGCGGTGCACTACGCACTTGGCAGCGACGCTGAGATGCTGCATGATTTGATCGCCGGACGTGTGCCGCAGGCGTGGCCGCCGTTAGAGACGACCACAACAGAAGAGGTTATCTTTCTGGCCCCACTTGATCCAGTCAGTGCACGCGGGCGGGCTAAAGTTCTGTTTGGCTTTGATTATGTGTGGGAGGTGTACAAGCCGGTGGAGAAGCGCAAGTTTGGCTACTACACACTGCCGGTTTTGTGGGGCGACCGGCTGGTGGCGCGGTTTGACAGCAAACTCGACCGCACAACTAATACGTTCATCATCCTGGGCTTTTGGTTAGAGGATGAAACTCTGGGCAAAGATGAGGCATTTGCCGAGGCTTTAGCAGGCGGTTTTGCCCGCTTTGTCACCTTCTTGGGCGCAAGCAAGCTAGAAGCAGGGGCAATCAACGAGCCGCTGCTGCGTCAGCGTGTAATTGATGCGTGAGGCGTGACCAGAAAGTCTTCACGTATCACATTACTTTACTCCGTGCGTTGGATTTTGGCACCCAGGGCGCGCAGTTTTTCATCTACCCGCTCATAGCCCCGGTCAATTTGCTGGATGTTGTGGATGGTGGTTTCCCCCTTGGCGCAGAGGCCAGCCATGATCATGGCCATGCCGGCGCGGATGTCCGGGCTGGGCACACCTTGCGGGTTGGCCTGCATCCCATTGCCGCCCTGCACCAGCACACGGTGTGGGTCACACAACACAATGCGCGCCCCCATAAAGGCCAGATGATCCACAAAAAAGAAGCGGCTTTCATACATCCAGTCATGCAGCAAGATAGAGCCATTGGCCTGCGTCGCCATGACCAGGGCAATGCTCATCAGGTCGGGGGGGAAGCCGGGCCAGGGCATGGGCTTGATTTCGGGGATGCGGCCACCGAGGGCGGCTTTAATTTCCAATGATTGGTCGGTGGGGATGATGATGTCGTTGCCATCGTCAATCCAGTGGACACCCAATTTTTCATAGACCAGGCGAATCATGCCCAGGTTGTGCGGTTCGGCGTTTTGGATGCGCACTTCACCGCGCGTCACGGCCGTTGCCCCAATAAAACTGCCCACCTCCATAAAATCCGAGCCAATGCGGAACTCCGCCCCACCCAGCCGATCTACACCCTGCACCGTCAGGCGGCTGCTGCCAATGCCGCTAATTTGCGCCCCCATCCGGTTCAGAAAATGGCATAAATCTTGCACATGCGGTTCGCTGGCGGCATTGTCAATCACCGTCTCTCCCCTGGCCAGAACGGCTGCCATGAGCGTGTTTTCCGTAGCCGTTACACTGGCCTCGGCCAGCAGCAGATAGCCAGCGCCGCGCAGCCCGTTCACGTTCATGTTGAAGTGCCCACGTGGATACATGCTCACATCAACGCCGAGGGCTTGGAGGGCGCGAATGTGGGTGTCTAACGGCCGTCCGCCAATCACATCCCCGCCCGGCAGCGGCAGTTCCACCTGCCCCATGCGCGCCAGCATTGGCCCGGAGAAAACAAACGAGGCGCGGGTACGTCCCGCCAGATGGCTATCCAGTTTGCTCTTTTTCACATTTTGGGCCTGAATGCGCCAGCTTCCCCCACCCAAATCTTCCGTTTCCACCCCCAGATCGTGCAAAACGTCAAAGGTAGAACGCACGTCCTGGATGTCGGGTATGTTGTGTAAAATGACCGGCTCATCCGTCAGCAGGCAGGCGGGCAGCAGTTTGAGCGCGGCGTTTTTGTTGCCGCTGGCGGTCATCGTGCCTCTAAGTGGATAACCCCCTTCAATGATAAATTTCCCCATAATTCCTCTTCCTCATAGTAATATAAATGGCATTGTAGCCAGCCGCCTCAGCCTCGGCAAACAGTGATTCCCCTACGGCCGTCACCGTTCATGCAACGGTCATCTACCCCCCATTTACACCAAACACATTCTCTGGCGTGGTTCTCACCTACAGAGGAACTTCAACCCCTTGCCAGGGGATTGCACCGCATGGCGCAGGCCTGCCCAATTTTCATTTGGCGGTACAGGGGTACAATTGCTGTATGCTTAAAAGATACCTTGTGCTGTTCACGGCCGTAACCCTCGTCACGTCCTGTATCTCTCCGCCATTGCCCACAGCGACCATCAGCCCTATGCCCACCCCATCGCTCGCCGGTTCCATCACGGCCGCCCGTTTGCCCCAACCAGCCATCACCATACTGAACACGGCCGTACCCCCTCAAGCTGCCCTTCACCCCTCTACACAGGAACACCCAAACACTTCCACACCTGAACACCTGAACACCCCCACACCTGAACACCTGAACACCCCCACACCTGAACACCCAAACACCCCCACACCTGAACACCC
>CAZOPF010000044.1:0-37064 GCA_964581605.1 uncultured Ardenticatenaceae bacterium | reverse complement strand
AACACCCCCACACCTGAACACCCAAACACCCCCACACCTGAACACCCCATCACTATCTCCGCCGCCGACCCGCGCCTCAATTTCATCGGCCGCTTCAATTTTGCCGACCCGGCCGCGCCAACCTTTGATTGGCCGGGCACGGCCGTAGAGCTTTCCTTTACTGGCAATTCCCTTACCGTGCTGCTGGAAGATAGCGGTAACTGGTATGACGTGACCATTGACGGCGAGACGTTTGTGTTACAGACACTCTTGAATCAGGAAAGTTATACGCTGGCGACGGGGCTGGGCGATGGGGTGCATACCGCCCGGCTGTTCAAGCGCACCGAGTCTATTGTGGGACAATCCACCTTCAAAGGATTTGTGTTGTCGCCTGGCGGCACGATTGAAAACCCGCCGCCGCGCCTGGAACGGCGCATTGAGTTTGTAGGGGATTCCATTACGGCCGGGTATGGCGTGGAAGGCGATTCCCCGACCTGTCCGTTTAGCGTGGCTACGGAGAATGTGGGGCGCAGTTATGCGGCAATGGTGGCGGAGGCGGTGGGGGCGGAGATGATGATCACGGCCGTGTCTGGCCTGGGTGTCATTCGCAATTACAATGACCCGGAGATGATTGGCCGCGATGCGATGACGGTGCGCTACGGCCGTGCTCTGGCAAATGAGCCGGTTCCACTCTGGAACTTCCAGCGTTGGCGGGCTGATCTGGTGGTCATTAACCTGGGGACGAATGACTTTTCCACCCATCCGCAGCCGACAGAGATTGTTTTTGTGCAGGCGTATATTGATTTGCTGAATGACATTCGCCACCAATACCCCTTTGCATCCATTATGGCCATGGCCGGGCCGATTTTGCCGGATTATGCGGCGGGGTATGTGGAAACGGCCGTCCACCATATGAACAGCGCCCAAAGTGACCACCACATTCACTTCCTGCATATGCCCAATAACCTGGTTATGCCGGATGATTATGGTTGTGACTACCATCCCAATGTGAGCGGCCAGCAGAAAATTGCGGCCGTTTTAATACCTAAAATTCAAGAAGTAATGGGGTGGTAAAACGAGGGGTAAAGTTAGTGATCGTTTGCAAATAAGTTAGCGATTGGGTAATTGGGTAATTAAGTAATTGAAGCGGCTAATTACCAAATCACTCAATTACATAATTACTGCACGGTTACTTAATTCATTTTGCCCAGAAGAGCCGTTTTGGCCCAGGTAGCTGGAAGATAAAGCGGGTTAACCGCATACGCCTGCTCGTAATAGCGGAGTGCCGTGCGGTAACGCCCCAAATGCTCATAAACGCGACCCAAATTCATGTACGGGAATTGGCGCACTTCATAACGGGGCGCAATAATTGCTTTTTCAAACCAGGGGATAGCCGCTTCCCATTTCTCTTGCTCAATCAGATAGACACCAATGTCATTGTAAGGATTGCCATAGGCAGGATCAACATCAATTGCCTGACGGCACATGGCAATTGCCTCTTCTAACTGGCCCATCATATTGTAGGTCCATCCCAGGAATGTATAAGCCTCAGCTGTTGGATGAAGTTCAATAGATTGCCGATACAGATGCGCTGCATCCTGTAATTCGCCCTGCATCTGGTGACGAAATGCCCTATCAAACAATACCATCGCTTTTTGCTGTTCAATCTGATCATCGGTCATCATACAAATTAGTTTAGCATGCCTGTTAGCAAGTGTCAGCAGGCCATCAGCATTTCTTACACGATTCCTACATGAGCTGATTATTGCATTTACATCCAGCTTTCCAGCAAAGGCAGCAGTTCAGCCAGTTCGGCAATCTCTGCATGGGGGACAACACCAGGTGGAGTAATAAAACGGCCGTTAGACCGAAAATAGACTGTGCGCATACCGGCGGCTTGCCCACCCACCACATCGCTGGCCGGATCATCGCCAATGTATACGGCCGTCTCTGGCGATGCCCCTAACAGTTTTAACACTTGCTCAAACAGGCTCGCATTGGGTTTCCACATATTCACATCAGCCGAAAACAGCATTACATCAAAATACGGCGTCAGTCCAAAGCGATCCATATCCGCCTGATGCATCGCCCGCGGAAACATGGTGTTAGACACCAATCCCACCCGGAAACCGGCTGCCTTCACTTGTGCCACTGTTTCCACCGCATAGGGAATCAGTGTTGCCTGAGACTGAATGGCTGCACCATAATGGGCGGCAGCTGTACTCACATCGGCCGTATCAACCTCCGCTACGCCTATCTCCGCTAACACACGTAACAGCAAATCCTCCACCCGTAAATTTGCCTCATGGCGTATGGCTGCCTGCCACATAGGGGGCAGCAAAGAAAAACCCGCCTGCTGAAAATGGGTCTGTGAGGGCATTTCATAACCCATTTGATGCAAAGAAGCATAGGCGGCCGCCAACCCTGGCGTTTCCAGTGCAGGCCATGAGGTATAAGGCCCTGCATATTCAATTAACGTTCCCCCCAAATCAAACAGAACAGCTCTTACCATATCATAGGGATCGTTTGCAAATAAGTTAGCAATTGGGTAATTGGGTAATTAAGTAATTGAAGCGGCTGATTACCAAATTACTCAATTACATAATTACTGCACGTTTACTACCCTTACCATCCATCCATCCATTTAACGTTTTGACACCTATCCGCCGGCCATTGCGCCCACCACACGGAACGGCTCAACACCCGCCAGAACAGCCCCAGGCAGCAACGTATCCGATGGCACGTGTGACCAGTCTTGACCACAGGCAAAAAAGCGAATAAACGGCCGTCGCTCCTTTGTGGCCTGGTCGCGGATAGTACCGCGCAGCATAGGATACTGAGCTTCCAGTGCATCCAGAGTGGCAGCCAGAGTCACAGGGCCATTTATCAATAACGTAACTTCTTGCCCAACCTGCGCCAGATTACGCAAATGATAAGGCAATACCACGCGGATCATCGTAGTGTCTGCACCTCAACCGACAACACGGCCGGCAAATCACGGACAATCGGCATCCAGGTATCGCCTGAATCAGCCGAGGCATACACCTGCCCCCCAGTCGTGCCAAAATACACACCACATGAATCCAACGAATCTACCGCCAGGGCTGTCCGATAAACATTGACGTAGCAATTGCTTTGAGGCAACCCATTAGTCAGTGCTTCCCACTCATGGCCGCCCGTTCGGCTACGGTAAACACGTAACTTTCCATCTGGCGGATAATGTTCCGAATCGCTTTTGATGGGAACTACATACACCGTTTCCGGCTCGTGGGCATGTACAGCAATGGGAAAACCAAAATCAGTCGGCAAATTTCCACTGATCTCGTGCCACATCTCGCCAGCATTATCACTCCGCATCACATCCCAATGTTTTTGCATGAACAAAACATTCGGCCGGGATGGGTGCAGCGCAATACTATGAACGCAATGCCCCACTTCCGCCTCCGGGTCTGGCAATTCAAATGGGGATTGCAAACCCTGGTTAATGGGCCGCCAGCTTTCGCCACCATCATCGGTACGAAACGCACCAGCAGCCGAAATAGCAATAAATATACGATTAGGGTTAGCAGGATCCAGAACGATGGTATGCAAACACATGCCGCCTGCCCCAGGCGACCACAATGCACTCTTGATCTGGCGCAAACTGGAAAGCTCTTGCCAGGTTAACCCACCATCGCTGGAGCGGAACATGGCGGCATCTTCTACGCCGGCATAAACCGTATCCGGATCGGTGAATGAAGGTTGCAGCCGCCAGACACGCTTAAACTCCCAGGGGTGTTGTGAACCGTCATACCACTGATGTGTGCCCGGAATACCATCATAATTGAACGCATTACCGACAGGTTCCCAGGTCTGCCCACCGTCATTGGAACGCTGAATGAGCTGCCCAAACCAGCCGGTAGATTGAGAGGCATACAGCCGATTGGGATCGGCCGGTGAACCATTCATGTGATAAATTTCCCAACCGGCAAAGTGTGGGCCGCTGACCTGCCACTCTTTCCGATTTGCATCTGAGGTGAGAATAAACGCACCTTTGCGCGTGCCAACTAATACTCGTACATCACTCATTGCTTTCTCCTTTTGCAGCACCATAAAAGGCTGCTACGCTTGTTTGATTACTGGAATATAGATTGAGAGTTTGGGGGCGTGTCCTCCAGGTTGAATGTTTCGCTGTAACGTTCAAAGTGGGGAGCGGCCGCCTGTTGAAAAGCAGATGTGGGCAGCCAGGTATTAAAAATATAACCAGAGGTGCCACCAATGGAGGCCAGGGCTGTTTCAAAAACAGCATAAGTGTTGATAGGTGGCTGCCAGGTTCGTCAATTTTAGAACAAATGTTCCAGCTTGTCAATGATCGGCGTGATTTTGGGGCTGGATTTGCCATATTCCGCCCTGGCGATAATCCACTATATACAGCTCGCCAGCCGCATCCACACCAATTGTAGAAACCTGTGTGCCAGTTTCGGCTACGGCCGTGCGCACCCACTCCCTCGTTACCTCATCATAGCGCAGCGTCCAGATTCTGCCGCTGCAAAAATCAGAAAAGAAATAGTTGCCGGTTAACTGCGGGAACTGCTTCCCCCGATACACGTGCCCGCCAATCACCGCACAGCCATCTTCCCCATGCAGATATTCATAAATGGGCATTCGCAAGCCCTGGCTGCGACATTCCTCCGCCTCATAGCAGTGGCTGCCTTCCCGATACGGCCAGCCAAAATTGACTCCGGCCGGGCTTTTAGCCGGGTGAAAATTGATCTCTTCTGGGCCGTCCTGGGCAACATCGGTAATATATAAATCACCGGTTTGGGCATCAAAACTAAAAGCCCAAGGATTACGTAGCCCAATCATCCACACCTCGCCCCTTGCCCCTTGCTGGCCGACGAATGGGTTATCTGGAGGGATGGTATAGGGTGTTTCACTGTTAATGTCTACGCGCAAGATGCTGCCCAACAATGTGCCAGGGTCTTGTGCATTGTCATAGGGGTCACCCACTGCGCCACCATCGCCCAAGCCGATGTAAAAATAACCATCCGGGCCAAAAGCCAGTTGTCCGCCATTGTGATTGCCATACGGCTGGTCGATCCGGAAGAGAAGTTGGGCACTAGATGGGTCGGCTCGATCCGGATCAGTAGCCGAAACTGTATAACGCGCTATTTCTGTATCCCCATCTTTGTTGGTGTAAACGACGTAAAAATAACCATTATTGGCGTATTGGGGGTGAAAGGCCAGCCCCAACAGGCCACGCTCCGAGCCATCAGTGGATATGGTAGCGGATATATCCAGAAATGGCTCAGGTAAGGGTTCGCCATTTTGAATAATACGCACACGGCCGCCCTGCTCCGCCACAAATAATCGTCCATCTCCGGCGTGTGTCAGGTACACCGGTTTACGTAGGCCAGATAGGAGAATGGGGTGCAGAGTGACGGCCGTTATCGGATGTGCAGGAGGGCCAATAAGAGGCACGGCCGTTGGCACGACCGCCTTAAAAATGCTAACGCCTGGCTCTCCCACCATGGCACTTCCTGGCTGGCACCCAGTCAGCCAGAAAATAAAAAATATACAGCAATGCAACAAACCAGTTCGTTTTATCATACCATCAGTAAAATCGGCTGATTGCCAACAGCCCAAAAGCATCTCAAGCAGCGTTTAAGGCAGCTCCTAACAATGCCAACCACAAGGTTAAAGCGCAGCAACCAGCCGCAAAAACAACCAGCGTCGGCGCGAGGACGGCCGTAACCGCCTTTTCCTTCGGTAACTCGTGTACCACCTTCAATGCCAGGAATGTCAGGTACAAATTGTACACAGCCAACCCCATCACTATTGCTAACCCCAATAGTGGAAAAAGATAAGCCAGCGTGCTCAAAACAACCAGCGGTGCAGTAAAAGAAGCTAATAAGAAGGTCTGTTTTTCATAATTCCCCACACCACCCACCAAACGGGCCATCAACCACAACAGACCAGACCAGGCCAATGCAAAGGTGGGTATTCCCACCAACATCCCACAAAGCATTAAAAACATGCTCATCTGAGCCGTTGCTTCCATTTGAGTAACCATTTCTTCACTTTCCGCTTCTGAAAATCCCATTTCTGCCAGGAAATCAGGCATCATCGCCATAGATTGCCCCATCGGATCCAGCAGCATAAAAACCAAAATCCAGATTAGGACAGTCACCAGACCAGAAGCAACCAGCCAGACAACGGCCGTGCCCAAACGGGCATAAGGTTTTTGCATTTCGGCCGTCATTACCGCCTCACCTGGCGTGCGCAATACTTGCAACCATACTTGAATTGACGCTCTCAAATCCATCCCAATTCTCCCAAGCCATTTAGCGCTATCACATGACAATTTTTATATTTTTCTGATGGCTTGCTAACGTTCTTCTGACAAACAAACCACACACTAATCCATATCACTTTTGTTGGAGTTTAGCTTGTTTAGACAAAAGGAGGTAACAAAAAATGAGTGAGTTAATTCGTTGGGAGCCGTTTCGTGATATGCTGAATATGCGAAGGGATATGGACAGGTTGTTTGATAACTTCTTCGCTCCATTCACCGAGAAAAGCTGGGACACCCCAACTACCTGGGGGTTGGCAGTGGATGTGAGTGAAAACGAGGATGCTTATACTGTGAGAGCTTCCCTGCCAGGCGTGAAGCCAGATGACATTGAAGTGACATTGACAGAAAATGTTCTGACAATCAAGGGCACAGCCAGCAGCGAAACTGAAACCGAAGGCGAAAAATACCACCTCCGCGAACGACGCTATGGCAGTTTTGGCCGCACACTGACTTTACCTGCCCCATTAAAACAAGAGGCTATCGAAGCCAGCCATGAAAACGGCGTCCTCACCCTGAGACTTCCCAAAGCCGAAGAAACCAAACCGAAACGCATCTCCATTAAACCCACAGCCGAGCGCAAAGTGATTGAAGGATAATGAAGCAAGACATCCGATTTTTTCCAGAAAAATCGGATGTCTTTTATTATGACCCCTGGAACCACAAAACGACACGGCCGTTGCCATCCCGTAATTCCAAGATATTCCCCGTAATCTGATACCCCGTCACCGTAGGCAGGTTGCTCAGATAAATCTGCTCCTGCTCCATAATCCCTTCCGGCGTGGCGCACATCATATTGGCAGACGTAGGCGTGCCAATGGTTATAGCATTGGGAACAGTCAGTAGATGGTAGGTAGCATTGTAATTATTACAGCCACCGGAGCCAGAGAGCTGGCTATCTGCCCCAAACACGGCCGTGACTGTTGTCCCTGGCAGCGTAGCCACCACGGCCCCCTGCCCATCCCAATAATCCGTGAGTTGCCAGTTGGTACCCACTAATGGCAACCCCGTTTCTGTGTAAGGCAGCACGGAAACCTGCGCCTCCTGGAAAGCAAAGCCATTACCACTGGCTTCAATGCGGAACGTAACCACCCCTGGCGTTTGCAAACAATTGCTAACAGTGCCGCTATAACCGGCATTGTCTAGCACCACCACACCATCTCGTTTGATCTGGATCAAGGTGGCGGCCCCACCGACGCGCCAGGAGATATTGGCACACTCACCCTGAGTCAGTTCCGACGGCCGTACCGAAAACGAATCAATCGTTGGCGGTGGTGAAGGGGCTGTCGCCGTTGGCGGCGGCGGTTGGGTAGCGGGCAGGACAACATTGATCACCTGCTGCTGGTTGCTGGTTCCACCGGGGCCAGTGGCAGTTAGTCGGTAGGTTACCGTGCCCGAACCAGGTGGGCAATCTGCCAGTGAGCCACTGACCGGCGCATTGCTGTAAATGGCGCTGTCATTACGCAAGATGGTTGCCGTTGTCACGCTGCCCGATATGCGCCAGGCCAGGTTGACACACTGCCCGGTAAATATCTGCCCAGATGGGTTGATGCTAAATTGCTCAATAACCGGCGCGCCCGGCACGGGGATAACCTGAATGACTATTTGCCGGACTTCGGTGCTCCCATTAGGCCATAAAACACGCAGTTCGTATGTGGTGGTAAATGGGGGGCATTCGCTGCGGCTACCTTGCGGCTGAACCTGATTTTGCTGCCAGTTTTGCCCGGCGGCATTGAAGTACACGGCCGTTGCTCCCGTCACATTCCAGCTAAATGTGGTGCATTGTCCGGCCGTAATGGTCGTTGGGTTGGCCGCAAATTGGATGTTGGGCGAAGGTGTTTGCGTGGGCTGCGGGGTGGCAGTGGCCGGTGCAGGCACCGTAATACCCACCCACACCCGGTCGCCAAAGGCCTGCCCCTGGCTGTTGTGCAGGGCCCAAATGCCCTGGTAAACGCCCGGTTGTAATGGTGCCACCAGGTTCACCCACATATCCGCCGTTTGCCCCGGCTGCACCACCTGGGGAACAAAGGTCGCTTGCCCTCCCATACGCGCCGCCGGGGTGTTCCCATCCACATAAAGCAGGTAGTAGTTCGTTTGCCAGGCACAGGTGCCGGTGTTTTGAATCCGCCACCCTTTTTGGAAGGGGGTGCCGGGTTGGATGGGCGGCGGGTTTTGCATATTGTTATCATTCAGGTTCAGGTCGGCCACAAAACGCATGCCGTCCACGCAGGGCAGCGGGGTGGCTGTGGGGACGGGGGTGGCGGAAGGCACGGCCGTTGGCGGTGGCAATATCTGGTCAGGTGGAATGCCCATATAATCTAGCACCAACTGGCTGATGCGCCCCTGACTTTGCAGTGTTGACAGAGCGGCATTGATGTTGCTTTGCAGCGCTGTTTCTCCATTTTGCATGGCAATTGCCAGGGTTTGCCGGCTCAGCCCCTGCCCGACCAACGCTACCCCATTCAGGCTAACAGCCCGCTGTGCGGGTTGCAGATCAAGCCAGACCAGATCAATACGCCCGGCGGTCAGGTCAGCAACGGCCGTGTCTGCCTGCTGATACACAAACAGATTGTGCTGTGGCATCAGGGTAGTATCCACCAACAATGACTGCGCCTGATTCTGGTATACCGTGCCCGCCTGCACACCGAGCCGGTAAGGTGCCATGTCGTTGATGCTGGTGATGGTGATACCCGCATCAGCCCGTGCCAATATGCCATCCTCACTGACAAAGTAGACAGATGAAAAATCTACCACCTGATCCCGCTCCGGCGTAATGGAGATGGCCGAGATAGCGGCATCAATCTGTTGCAGTTGCAGGGCGTTATAAAGGCCATTAAAGGCCATATCGCGGAAGATGACCTTTACCCCCATCTGCTGGCCGATTTCCTGCATGAGGGCAATATCAAAGCCGGTCAAGGCAAAGTTATCATCGTAATATGAAAAGGGCGGATAATCGGCCGATGTGCCCACAATGATTTGCCCGGTCGCCTGAATGCGCGACCAGGCATCGGGGGGTGGTGTGGGGGGTGGCGGTGGGGGCGACGGCCGTATCAGCAGCCATAACAACCAGCCCAACACAATCACAAAAATCGCAATCAACAGCCCTAGAATAAGATCACTCTTTTGTTTCTGAGTCATGGCTTCCTTTGGTGGCTGGTGGCTGGTGGTCAGCAGTTGGCGGAGTTACCAGCCACTACTCACCAGCCACCATTTCATTTAACGTGGCTGAGCAGAAAGGACGGAATAGCGCAAAATGATACGGCCGTTGCCATCTATCAACTGCAATTCGCCATTAGTCAACGCAAATTGTCGCGTGGCGCGGAGATTATTGTAATACAACGTTTCTTGTTCCATAATGCCCGCCGGGTCTGAACAGAACTGACCTGTATTTACGATGTCACTCGTCACTTGCAGCGAATTGCCCTGCACCTCGTAACGGCCGTTGTAATTATTACAACCAGAGTTACCACTAAAACCACCGTCATCGCCAAACGTAATCCAGATTTCGCGGCCCGGAATGGGCGGCACTTCGGAAACACCATCCCAGAGGGAATAGAGCGTCCACCGCGTATTCGTCAAACCTGGTGGCACAGGGGGGGCCGCCACATTGACCGTCTGGTCAGCTACGGCCGATTCATTGTTGCTGTTCCATGTTTGCACCCGGTAGGCATAGCTGCCTGCACTGTTCAGACAATCTTGCTGCGAGCCACTGGCGGAGGCATTGTCCAGAATCACCTGCCCATTACGTTGAATCTGCGTGCGCACCGACCCACCACCCACACTCCAGGAAACAAGCACACATTCCCCGGCCGTAATTTGCTGCGGCGAAACAGAAAAACTATTGATGACCGGCGGTGGTGATTGGGGCGTGGGTGTCGGCGTCGGTGGCTGCGGTGGTGGTTGTACCACATTAATCGTTTGCTGTGCCTGGTTATTCCCACCAGGGCCGCTGGCGGTGAGCCGGTACGTCACCTGCCCTGTGCCAGGGGGGCAATCTTGCACCTCGCCGTTGAGCGGCGCTTGTGGCCACAACACAGCATCATTCCGGGCAATGGCAATCTGATTGACCTCCCCCGAAACCGCCCAGCGAATGACCACACATGCACCGGCCGTGATCTGGTTTGGCGGATCCACCGTAAACCGGTCAATGCGCGGTGCCTGCGGCGCGGGTGTCACGGTAATCGTAATCTGGCGCACATCCGTAGAGCCATCCGGCCAGACAACACGGAGTTCATACATGGTGGTAGATTGCGGGCATTGGGTGCTGGTGCCCTGGAAATTCGCACTGGCCGATTGGGCCACCGCGCCGGCCTGAGAAAACGTGACCGACTGCGCCCCGGTCACATTCCAGGTGAAAACCACACACTCACCCTGTTGGATATTGGTGCGATCTACAGTGAACTGGATATTCTGGACGGGTGTTTGCGTGGGTGCAGGTGTGGCTGTCGCCGGGGCCACTACTTCAATGCCTACCCAAACGCGCTGCCCAAAGGGAACATTGCGGTCATTGATCATCTGCCAGAAGCCCTGGTAAACGCCTGGTTGCAAAGGGGATACCAGGTTCACAAAGAAGTCATACGCCTGTCCGGGCGGCACGGTGCCCTGTACTGAAACAGGCTGCCCGCCCATTTGCGCGGCCGGATTGTTGCCAGCCACATAAACCAGCCGGTAACTGCTATTCCAGGGGCAGGTACCGCTGTTGCGTACTCGCCATCCTTTCGTAAACGGCCAGCCAGGGGGCATTTGCGGGGGGGCTGTCATGTTCTGATCATCCAAATTCAGGTCTTGTACAAAGGCCATATCGTCAACGCAAGGTTGTGGGGTAGCAGTGGGTACGGGCGTTGGGGTAACTGGCGGAGGTGTGGGCAAGGGGATGATGTCGTCATCATCAAAGTTCATGTACTGTTGGATAAGGGCACTGATGCGCCCTTCGTTGATCATGGTGGTGAGGGTGCTGTTCAAGCGGGCCTGCAAACTGGCTTGGCCATTACCTACTGCCAGGGCTAACTGCTGGCTGTTTAGCCCCTGCCCCACAATTTTGACGCCACCCTCGGCTACGGCCACCTGTGCCGGGGCCAGGTCGAGCGCCACCAGATCAATACGCCCTTCACGCAAATCACGCAAGGCATGTTGGATACTTTCATAGACGAGTAAGTTGGCGGCTGGCATTTGACCGGTGTCTACCAGATTTGTCTGAATCCACCGGTCATAAACCGTACCACGCTGCACGCCCACGCGCATGGAGGTGATCTGGCTAGGGTCACTGATGCTGTTGACGGGAGAGGAGACGTTGACCAATTCAGCATCCTGGCTGATGAAGTAGGTATTGGAAAAGTCAACAAACTGGTCACGGTTTTCAGTGACGGTGAGGGCGGCGGCCGCTACGTCAATGTTGTCCAGTTCCAGCGCATTACCCAGGCCATCAAAGGCCATGTCGCGGAATTCAATGGTGACGCCGAGCCGCTGCCCGATCTCGCGCATGAGGGCAATGTCGAAGCCGTCTAGCTGGAAGTTGGTATCATAATATTCAAAGGGAGGGTAATCGGCCGAGGTGCCAACGACCATTTTGCCGCTGGCCTGGATGCGTTCCCAGGCATCTCCAGATTGACCTTCGGGAACGGACACGGTGGGCACAGGAGTGGGTGTTGAGCCAGACGGCCGCAACAACTGCCACACCAGGGCTGCACTCACACAAAGGAACAATACCACTAAGATCACAAGGATAATCGTTAAGGTGGGAGTGTTTTTCTTCACAGACTTTCCTCCTACTATTTTTGGTAATCGGTCGCTTCATGCTGGCTGGCAACCAGTTGAGGTTAGCGATTACAACTATTGTTACATTATGTCTAATGTGAGGGTGATCCTACTTTTAGTTGTGAGATGTGTCAACAAACTGGTAAAAAAAGGGTTAGGGGAGATTGGAACTCAACAGTGACAACTACTACTTGCGCTGCAGGCGTGGGGGCGGGTGTTGGTGCAGATGTTGGATTTGTATCACAGGCAATGAGGATGGAGGACGGCCGTGAAACAGATCACCAATGCAAACAATTTGAATGAGAAACAAAAAAGGGCTGGTATAAAACCAGCCCATTTGTTTTGTGGAGAGTCAGGAACGCCGAAACCTGACTCTCGTTAAAAGGAGGAGAAGAAGAAGAGATTTTTTACCCTTCGTAACAAATTCTATACGGGTTTTATACGCCAGTCTGTACGTAGTCCCTACGCCAAACCAACGGGAAACCGACGCTGGTGCGAAATTTCACAATCAGCAGCTGTCGGACGCTCCATTTCGACAGAGGATGATCGGGCAGATACAATCTTGCCATGCGCCACATCCGCTACTATCATGCGTTGCTGTTTATGCTGTTCTGTTTGATGGTAGCCGCTTCGTTACGTATTCCCTATCTATCTGGCTTACCAGCCGCTATGCATTATGATGAAGCAGCCAATGGCACATTAGTAGGCCAGATTGCTTTTGATGGCTATCGCCCTGTTTTTATATCCAGTTATACAGGAAAAGAGGTGTTGTTCTTTTACCTTGCCGGTGGGGTCACGAGGCTGGTAGGCAGTTCCGTATTTACGCTTCGGTTAACGGCCGTCTACATCAGCTTGCTCACCATTGCCATGACCTACTGGTTGGGTATGGAGTTAAGCCGCGACCGCCGTATTGCTTTGCTGGCCGCAGCCTTATTAGCCGTCAGTTTTTGGCATCTCCTCTTTAGCCGGCTGGGATTTCGCGTTAACACCCAACCACTCTTACAGGCTCTGGTAATAGCCGCTTTGTGGCGGGGTTATCGCTTGAACAATTGGCGTTGGTTGATAGCGGCCGGTATTTTTCTGGGGCTGGCTGCTTATACCTATCTGGCGGTGCGCCTGTTTCCGGTTTTGCTGCTATTAGCTCTGCTTCC
Source organism: uncultured Ardenticatenaceae bacterium (assembly GCA_964581605.1). Classification (GTDB taxonomy): domain Bacteria; phylum Chloroflexota; class Anaerolineae; order Promineifilales; family Promineifilaceae; genus CAADGU01. Next base: position 23,849 of record CAZOPF010000044.1, on the reverse strand, counting down.
CATCCTGTTTAGCCGCGTGAATTGGAAACGACGTTGGGGGCAAACGGCCGTCACTCTCTTCATTGCTTTTGTCATTACCCTCCCCTTACTTAACTATTTTCGCTTGCACCCAGAGGCGTTTTGGGTTCGCATTGCTCAGGTTGCGCCTGATGAAACCAGTCTTACTATTTCCCAAAGCTACTTGAAATCATTGGAGATGCTGTTTCTGCAAGGCGATCCATATATGCGTTTTAACCTACCCGGACGGCCGCTCTTCGATTGGTTTTGGGGCGGTTTGTTATTGGTAGGTTGGGCTACGCTAATTTTCCGCTGGCGTAAAGCGACTTTCGATTGGCAACGAAGCGCCCATTTGTTGCTAATGCTGGCACCATTAATCATGATCTTGCCCACCGCACTGGCCATAAACGAGATTGTACCGAGTAACATTCGTGCCTTTGGTCTGATCCCGTTTATCTTTTACCTGCCCGCCATCGGCCTGATAACGCTGCTTAATGATCTACATGCGCGTTTTGGTCGCCCACAGCCCACTACGGCCGCGCTCGCCATAGCCACCCTTGTACTCATCATCGGTAGTGTGTATGTAGAGCGACTTTATTTCCACCAGTGGGCGGTGCGCTCTGATGTGTTTTTTGAAGCAGATGGGGATCTGGCAGCGGCCGCTCGCTTTTTAAACAACCTGGACATAACCGACAAACAACTCTATGTGGCGGCCGAGCATTATCAGCACCCAACCGTAGCCTTTTTGAGCAATAAATATGAGCAGGTGAAGTGGCTACCGCAGAGTCAGGCTGTGGTTTTCCCAATTGGGCAAACGGCCGTCTACATCTTTCCTCATAACAGCCCCCTGCCCAACTGGGCTGCCCCCTATTTTGCCCACGCCACCCCACTAACCAATACCCTGGCCCCAGACGATAGTCCGGCATACACAGCATATCAGCTGACGATGACACCGCCATTCACCATTAGCCACGCGGTAGGTGCAATTTTTGGTGGAAGCCTGACTTTGCTTGGCTACGATCTAGAAAATAACCTCCCTGAAGGCACTGCTCCTCTCACGCTCTATTGGCAAGTCAATCAGGCACAGCCCGGCGATTTTACCCCATTTGTACACCTGGAAGATGTGCAGGGGCATCGCTGGAGCCAGGTAGAAACCTTTGCTTATCCGGCACCACAATGGTCGCCCGGTGAGCTTATTATTCAAAGGGTTGATGTGCCTATTCCACCAGGTACACCACCCGGCCGTTATGTGCTACGTGTAGGGCTTTTTTCGGGTGAAACAGGCGATTTGTTACCATTGGTGGATGAGGACGGCCGTTATGCTGGCAGCACCTATCTCATCAAAGATGTACCCATTCAAGCCACCGGCCTGCCTGATGAAATACCGCAGCCGCCTTTTTTGTTAGAAAAAGAGATACGGCCAAATCTCCGATTGTTAGGTTTTGAACGTGGCGCGGCTGAAACTTCTGCTGGCGAACCATATGGCCTGGCGCTATGGTGGCTGGCAACCAGAGACGTGCCCACTACTACCACCCAATTCGTCCTCACACATCCATCCAGTCGGGAATATGCCATGTTGGAAACGCAACCTGTTTACGGCCGTTACCCCTTCAGCGAATGGCAGCCACCCCAATTTATCATTGACCGCCAGCTTTTATCTATCCCCACAGACATACCAGCAGGCGAATATCAAATAGTCGCTCGTTTCCTGGATGAAAATGGGGCTGTCATCAAGCGTGCCAACCTGGGGCCACTTACTGTTAAGGCGACGCAGCGATTGTTTACGCCACCTCCGTTTGAAACCGAAGTAAATGCCACCTTTGGCAATGAGGTCGCCCTCCTGGGCTACAGTTTGAACGCCACGGATGAGCCGGGCGTCTACACCCTCACCCTCGTCTGGCAGGCAGTCCAACTTCCGGCAGATGATTACACCATCTTTGTCCATTTGTTGCAGCCGGATGGCACGTGTAACCCCTGCGCCTGGCAGCAAGATGAGATGCCCCGGCAAGGGCAATACCCCACCACGCGCTGGCAGGTGGGTGAAGTGGTGATTGATAGCTACCAGATTGTCTTGCCGAAGGCGGCCCCTCCCGGCGTCTATCCCCTAGAAGTGGGCATTTATCTGGCGGAAAACGGCCGTCGCCTGCAAATCACCCTGCCCAACGGCACAACCAGCGACGCCATCCAACTTCAGCCAATTGACCATTGACCGTTTTTAATTGTCTGTTAATTTCGCCATGGGGTAGCTGCCCAAAACCTGCAAGAACGAGGAGTGTTTGAGGATGCCGAGCATAGCCGCCTTCACATTCTCATCACTCTCGTGCCCCTCAAAATCCACAAAAAAGCGATAATGCCAGGGGCGATTGCGGCGCGGCCGTGATTCAATCTTTGTCAGGTTAATACCCCGATCCGCCAGTTCGCCCAAAATAGAATGAAGCGCCCCCGGCACATGGCGGGTGGTGAAGATGATAGAAGTTTTGCTAGGGTCTTGGCGGGGCGGATCTATTTTGCCTAGCAAAAAGAAGCGGGTGTAATTGAACGGCTGGTCTTCAATATGCTGCGCCAGCACTTCCAGATTATACGTTTCGGCCGCCAACCGGCTGGCAATAGCGGCCGTGCCCGGCTGCGGGTTGGCGGCCAGGTCACGGGCGGCCCCGGCCGTATCATAATGCTCCACTGGCTGAATACGTAGGCGGCGCAAGCTTTGTTCACATTGCGCCAACGCCTGTGGATGGGAGATGGCCCGTTTGACATCCTTCAACTGCATCCCAGCGGGGGCCATCAGGCAATGCTCCACCTTCACAATCACTTCCGCCTGCACACGCAAATCGTGGTCAATGAGCAAATCATAGGCCGGGGCGATCATGCCCGCCAGCGAATTTTCCACCGGCAGCATACCATGGGTGGCCTCGCCATTGTGGACACTCTCAAAAATTTCGGTGAAGGTGCGGCACGGCCGTGTCCGTGTTTCCGGCCCACAATGTTCATGCACCGCCTGCTCCGAGTACGCCCCCGGTTCCCCCTGAAAAGCTACAATCATCCTCTCTTCCCGCTCATTCATCGCCTTTTATCCTCACCTGGCAAATCAGGTTTGACTCCATTTTAGTAATGGTAGCGTAGCTGGGCAATTAACAAATCGTTGCCCTCTACTTTATAAATCATGCGATGCTCACTGGAAATACGCCGCGACCAATAACCAGAAAAACTATGCTTCAGTGGCTCTGGTTTGCCAATACCGGCAAAAGGAGAACGCTGAACTTCTTTGATGAGCTCGTTAATGCGCTTGAGCGTTTTTTGGTCTGTCTTTTGCCAATAAAGGTAATCTTCCCAGGCATTCTCCGCAAAGACCAGCCTCACTCCATTAACTCCCGCTCTGTGCCACCGCCATTTTCCAACTCCAGTATAGCTTCCAGCAACCGTTGGGCATTTTTCGGGCTGCGCAAAAGATAAGCCGTTTCTTCTAGTGCCTGGTAATCTTCCAGGGACATCAAAACCACCGAACGCTTATTTTGGCGTGTGATAATCACAGGCGCATGATCATTACAAACATTGTCCATTGTCTGCGCCATCGTTTTACGAGCTACTGTGTAGTTAATTGCTTCCATTTTTCTCTCCGACAAACAAAAGTGCGTACAAATAATTGTACGCATTTATCAGTGTGGCGCAAATTGTTGGTTACGGCCGTCTGCTGGCCTCCGCCCTTCAAATCAATATACAACCATTCTCACGGCCGCCATGCCGGTTGGGTGTCGGGTATTCTTCAATACCCCGCAGTGCTTCAAACACATCGGGGTCATGTCCATCGTCGGTATCCATAATATAAACATCTTGTCGTGCTACGAAAACAATTTGTTCACTGTTAATGGTACAGTGAGACCGTTGTGCTGTCCAGACGGATACTGTGTTACGGCGCCTGATAAACACGAATGGTCCGCTGCCCCAACTCCTCTTCAATCGCCGCCCAACGGACATCGTCACTCAAGTACCGCAGAATGTCTCTCAGCCGATCATCACTGAAATCTTGTGCCGTCAGGTCGGGATGGAGCAATCGCTTCAGCGTCGCCAGATGCGTGGCCACCCACGGCTCTACATAGCTCAACCGATGGCCCGATTCCGACAAGATGAAGGTCAACCAGGCCATGATGGTTTTCCCCACACCCAAGCCTCCTCGCCGCCGACGAGGATTTTACCGAACGGCGCTATGTGGTGGAAACTTTGCGGTTCAAGGGCAAACTGCTGCTGATTGACAGGCAGAAGTACATAGAAGCAAGCATATATCCGGGTGACACGGCTTTACTGAATGTGCCTGAGACTTTACAAAGTCACGGCCGTGAGAAAAGGCTTAACGCCACATTACGTTGACGGTACGGCCGTCTTTTATATAATCAACAATACAAGTACATACATACCTTCGGGGCAGGGTGAAATTCCCGATCGGCGGTGAGGCCCACGCAAGCCAAGCCCGCGACCCGGCTTAATTGCCAATTGATAATTGACCATTTTCAATTGACAATCAAACCGGTTGAGCTGGTGTAATTCCAGAGCCGACAGTTATAGTCTGGATGGGAGAAGGTCAAACAAACGGCGTCTGTGTATTGTTTCCTGTGCCCCACCATTGAGTGGGGTCTTTTTTTGGTAACAAATGGGCAAACAAACGGCCGTTTCCCCTTCGCGTCTTTTCCCCCTTGCCCCATTCTCGTAATTTCATAATCCGTAATCCGATTACGGTTCACGGATTACGGTTCACGGATCACGCATGATGCACAGTTTACGCACCCAACCTGTCTGGCTCACGGCCGTTGCCTCGTTTGCCTTCCTGGTGATTGCCTGGCAACTGCTGGTTACTCTTAGTGGCTATGAGAAGTTTATCCTGCCGGGGCCGGTGGACGTGTGGCGGCAACTGCAGGTAGTGGTGGGTGACGGCCGTTTGCTACGCCACAGCCTCATCACCCTCAGCGAAGTCATCCCCGGCCTGCTCATTGGCTGCCTGGTGGCGGCCCCATTGGGGTATCTGTTGGCAAAATCCCCCCTGGCCGAGCGCCTGCTCTCACCTTACCTCATCGCCTCCCAGGCTATCCCCATCATCGCCATTGCTCCGCTACTCACCATCTGGATCAGTTCCGTGTATTGGTCACGGGTGGCGGTAGCCGCGCTGGTCGTTTTCTTCCCCATCCTCATCAACATGGTCGTGGGGCTGCGCTCCGTGCCGCCAGAATTGTATGAATTGATGCACGTCCTGAAGGCGGACGCCGGGCAAATCTTCCGCAAGCTGGAATTTCCGGCGGCACTGCCGCTTTTTTTGGCCGGGCTGAAAATTGGGGCCACGTTGGCCGTCATTGGCGCATTAGTCGGCGAATTTGTGCAGCCGCAAAGCCGGGGGCTGGGCTTTTTGCTCATCACCGCCCGCCAATCCTTCAAAACCGACCTCGTTTTTGTCATCCTGCTCACATTAGCGGTGATGGCGTTGTCGTTATATGGCCTGGTAGCCTTGTTAGAAAAGCGCGTGTTGCGCTGGAAATTACAAAATTAAAGGAGTGATAACAAAATGAAACGATCTATATTTTTATTACTGACCTTGCTGTTGTTGCTGGCTGCCTGCACCGCACAGGAAGCGCCCGAGGAAGTGACCCAGATCAATCTGCCCATGGGCTACATCCCCGACCCCCAATACGCCCCGTTTTACGTGGCGGTAGAAAAAGGGTACTTTGCCGAAGAAGGGATTGACCTGTCATTTGACTACAGCTTTGAGACAGATGGGATGGCGCTGGTGGGGGCAAATGAACGGCCGTTTGCCATTGTCAGTGGCGACCAGGTCGTGTTGGCCCGCGCCCAGGAACTGCCGGTGGTCTATGTGCTGGAATGGTTCCAGCGTTTCCCCATCGCCGTCGTTAGCAAGGCCAGCGCCAACATCAGCAGCCCGCAGGATTTGGCCGAGCGTAGTGTGGGGTTGCCAGGCTTTTTTGGGGCCAGCTATGTGGGTTATCTGGGGCTGCTGGAAGCGGCCGGTTTGCAACCAGACGAGGTGAACGCCAGCGATATTGGCTTCACGCAGGTGGAATCATTGCTGACCGACAAGGTGGAAGCGGTGGTCGGCTACGCCAACAATGAGCCGGTACAATTGGCGGGCATGGGCGAAGAGGTGAACGTGATTTATGTGGCTGATTTCATTGATATGGTGGCCAATGGCATTATCACCAATGAGACGGTCATCGCCGAAAATCCCGAACTGGTGGAAGGGTTTGTACGCGCCACCTTACGCGGTCTGCAAGATACACTGGCTGATCCGGCAGCGGCTTTTGAAATTAGCAAGGAATATGTGGAAGGGTTACAAGATGACCGTCTGCCAGTTTTAGAAGCGTCGTTACCATTGTGGCAGGCAGAGATATTGGGGCTGACGACGGCCGATTCCTGGCAGCAAACACAAGCTGTGCTCCTGAACTCTGGGCAATTAGACACGCCGGTGGAAAATCTGGAAGCGGCGTTTACGAATGAGTTTGTGGAGAAAGTGCAGGCAGATTTGGAAAAGTAGCAAGTGGCAAGTGGCAAGTAGCCAGGTGGCAAGTACCAAGTTTTACCTGCCACCTGCCACTTGCCACCTGCAACAGTTATGAGCAAACCATTTTTAACGGCCGTCAACCTCACCCACACCTTCCCCAACTTGCCCGTTCTGGCGAATATCTCGCTGGAAATTCCGGCCGGTGGGTTTGTGGCGTTGGTGGGGCCATCAGGCATCGGCAAATCTACGCTGCTGCGTATACTGGCGGGGCTTTTACGGCCGTCGTCCGGCGAAATCCACATGTCCGGCAATTCCCGGCAAGAGCCAATTGGTCTGGTTTTCCAGCGCGACAACCTGATGCCCTGGCGCACGGTGGCCGAAAATGTGCGCCTGCCGTTGGAACTGGTGGGCACAAATAGACAGGAGGCGAACGGCCGTGTGCAAGACATGATCAACCTGGTGGGGTTGGCCGGTTTTGAAAACAGCTACCCGGCACAATTGTCCGGCGGCATGGCGCAGCGGGTGGCGCTGGCGCGGGCACTGGTGCATGAGCCGCTGTTTTTGCTGCTGGATGAACCGTTTGGGGCGTTGGACGCGCTGACGCGGGAACGGATGGGGCTGGAACTGCTGCGTATTTGGGAAGCGATGCCGGTAACGGTGTTTATGGTCACGCACAGCATCAGCGAGGCGGTTTTTCTGGCCGATGAGGTATTGGTAATGGGTGGTCGCCCGGCCACCATCACCCACCGTATCTCCACCTGTTTGCCCCGACCCCGCGATTTAGCCATTCAGCGCACGGCCGTGTTTCAGGATTGTGTCACGGCCGTGCGCGGGGCGATAGAAGAGAGTGTTTAGGTGATCTAGTGCTTTAGTGTTTTAGTGTTTTAGTGTTTTAGTGTTTTAGTGCTTTAGTGCTTTAGTGTTTTAGTGTTTTAGTGTTTTAGTGAGCACACGGGCACTCAATCACCAAAACACTAGAACACACAATCACACGATCACCCCGCTGCCCTGGCGCGCCGCCGCCGGACGAAGAAGCGGATGATCAGCCAGAGGGGAATGCCAATCAGTAAGAGGATAGGCAGGAAAAAAATAACCAGCCAGATGATGATGTTGGCCAGACCTTGTAGGGTGTTGACCAGGGCTTCAATGGCATCTTTGGCGACGCCTTGGGGTTGCCAGCCAGCCACCTGCACCGGCTGATTGGCAATATCTGGCGTGAGGGAGATGGTAATGGTGGAAAAAGCGGCCGACTGGCTCAGATATTGCATCCGCCCTTTGATGACCTCAATTTCCCCTTCCAATCGGCTGAGTTCCTGGTTAACGGCTAGTGCTTCTTCAACCGTGACGGCATCATCCAAAAAGGAGCGCACCCGTTCGGCCGTCGCTTCCAGATTGCCCAGCCGCGCTTCCAGGTCTACGTATTCTTCGGTCACATCCTGCCCGGAAACGTTCTCACTGCGCACTTCAACGGCCATTTGTTTCAACGCTTCCATCGCGCCGATAAATCCAGCCGCCGGGACGCGAATGGTGATGTCGCCCGATTTGGCATCCGCCCCATATTGGTACAGGTTGGCGCTGACCACCCAGCCACCATTTTGTTCAGCGAGTCGGGTAATATCGGCCACTGTTTCTTCGGTATCCACCACCACCAGGCTCAGGTTGCCGGTGCGAATGATGAGCCGTTCTACCTGGCCGGTTTGCTCCAAAGCGTCCTCACCAGGAGAAAAGGCGACGTTACCTACGGCCGTGTCCCCCGCCACAGCCGAGGTCTCCATTGTCTCCATTTCAGGTGCGGGGGCCGCCTCTTCAGAACTGGCTTCATCATAAGCAAACTGCGGTTCGGCCATAGACGCACTCTGGCCACAGGCCGCCAGAAACAAAACAAAAAGGATCAGGGTGAAAATTGCTCTTTTGTGGGTCATCTTACTCTCCGGTCAATAGGGTTTAGGTGGTGGACGATAAAATTGTCGTTCACCACCTGTGAAAACGCAGGCCATTGCCAATTGGTTCCCTTAAACATCGCCCTTACTAGCCCATTTTGCCAGCTAATGTAGGGGGGGCCTCATTTTTGGGCAATTGCCACAACTGATACCCCTTTTGGGCAATGGATATGAATTGTGTTATCAGGATAAGAGGCAGAGCGATTCTCTCCACAAAAGCAAAGATGCCAGCGAACAAGTCAATCCCATCCTGAGAGAAATCAGTGGCTTGGGCCAAAGTGGTATTGATGCCCAAAACCGGGCCATTGACCATGAAGATGTAAACGACAACGGCCGTGAGCAAATTCACCCCAATGTCCAGCAGCAACGTCGTCCGGGTCTGCCAGCGGAAGCGCAATTTGTATACGTCAACCGCAATGGAGACGAGCAGGAGCAGGTTTGCCCAGGGCAGCAGGTTGGCATAGAAGTTAGCCGAAAAGAGTGGCACCGTCATCACCTGTTCATCGTGCATGACAATGATGCCCGCCCACTGGGGAAAGGCATTCAAAAGCAGCAGAAAGATCAAGCCAAACACGATGCCGGCAATCAGTTCACCCCGCTTCATTTCACGGGCGTTATCTACTGCCGGTAATTTGCGCGGGTCCCATGCTTCTTCTTCATCGGCGGTCAACTCCGATTCGGGGATGACTCGCTCTAAAATGGCAAAGACAATGGCGATGGAACCAAAGGCGCTGAATAAAGCGCCGACCACATCCGGTATGGCCTGCACGATCAATCGAGTGGTGTCGGCCAGCAAAGCGTCTGAGTTCCAGGCTGAGAGTACCACACCAAAGAGGGTCACGGCCGTGAGCACCACCGCCACCACCGTCACCACAAGCTTAAAGATAGGGAACAACTGCGGCCCAATCAGATATTGCGGGCGGGTCTGGTACGAGGCAGCCACTTTTTCAGGATGTCCCATTTCCAGGAGTACGGCCATGATCACCGCCTCATCTGCCTTATCCACCTTCGTTTGCGCCCGGTCTTCCACCATATCTTGCAGCAGCGAACGCAGTTCCGTCTGCACATCCGCCCGCTGATCACGCGGCAAATGCCGCCCCACTTCGGCTACGTAACGTTCGATTAAGTCCATTTTATATCTCCTGAAAGTTGTTAGCACTTGGGTAATTGAGTAATTCGGTAATTACCCAATTACCCAGTTACTCATTGTTGATTTCATCCACCAATAAACCATCCATCACCACACCCAGGTATTTCCATTCCGCTTTCAGCTGCGTGAAAATGGTCTGGCCCATGTCAGAGAGAGTGTAATAGCGGCGCGGCCGTCCCCCCTCCTCCAAATCCCAGGCACTATTGAGCAACCCTTGGGTTTCTAACCGGCGCAGCAGTGGGTAGAGCGTGCCTTCGTTCACATCAAAGCCCTTTTCCACCAACACCTGCCGCAGCGAATAGCCGTAGTGGGTCTGGCGAAGCTGGCTTAATACGGCCAGGACAATCACCCCGCGCCGCAATTCTAATTGCAAATTTTCTGCATACTGTTGGTCAGCTTGTGTCATGCGTCACATGATACTATGTGTCACATAGCATTGTCAAGCCCACAGTATAAATTGGTTGATCGCCTTGTTTTACGGTGATACAACTCCACTTATACGCAGCGAGGTCGTAAAGTTACATTTTATTGGGTGGCAAGGCATGCCGCGCCGGATAATTAACCACAAACAAAACACGAACAGCGCTGGGCTTTTTTGCAGGCAACGGCCGTAACCCAACCTACCCAATCACCCTGCCCATCCGATAGTAAGTTGGTCCTGCATAGCCAGGATAGGTTCCCGACCCCATAATTTCATAACCAAGTGACTGGTAGTAACGCACGTTGTCTGGGAGAGCCACCCGCACACCCAAAACCACGCGCCGGAAGCCTTGCTCCCTGGCCTGTTGCTCCACCACCCCTATCAAGCGGCGGGCAATCCCCTGCCGCTGGTAAGCAGGCAGCACCGCCAGCCGGCCAAAATAAAGGGCATCTGTGTACTGCTGATGGGGCCTGGTAAAGACACAGGCAACGATACGGCCGGGAGCCGCTTCGGATTCGCCGCCTACTTCTGCCACCCACAACGTTTCCCCCAACAGCTTTTCCCGCAGCGTGGCCACCGTCTCCCTGGTAACGCCCGATGGTGGGTCTAAATTCTGGTAAACGCCAAACGCCGCCTGCAAAACGGTCAGCACCGCCTCACAATCTGTTTCCTGACCCTGACGAATGTGGCACATGTTAAGAATGAAATTGAGAGAGTAGGAGATGGCCCAATCTCTCAATCTCCAACCGATGTCAACGTCAGTTTCCGGGCAAACAGACGCCGATTCGCGCCAATAAACAGCAGCAAGGCGGCCAATGAAGCCCAGCCCGCCCACTGAAACGCAGCCACCGCGCCATAGGCATCATACAAGAAGCCGCCGGTAAAGGCGCCCAATGCCGCCCCCAGGCCAAAAACGGCGCTGCTAAACAAACCCTGCGCCGTCGCCCCTAAACCGGGCGGGGCGTTTTCATCGGCATAGGCCACACCGGCCACCCACATGGCGGCAAAGGTTGGGCCATGCAACAGGCTGATGGGCAGCACTTGCCAGGGCGCGGTCATCCAGACGTAGGCAAAGGCGCGGATGACAGTGCCGACCATGGACAACATCAACACAAAAGGCGCTCCCCAACGCGCCAGCAATCGGCGGGAGTAGAGAAAAACGGGAATCTCGCTGATGGTGGCAAAGGTGAGCGAGAGGCCCATGATGGTGTTGCTGGCCCCCAATTCTTCCAGGTAAAGGAAGAGGTAATTGAGGAAAATGCCCAGCGTCATGCCTTCCACCAGGGCTACGGCCGTGAACAACAACCAGTGCCGATTGGTGAGCAGCACCCGCAAGCCGCGTCGCATGGACTCACCCACCTGCCCACCCGGCACGGGCAGCCACACCGCCACCAGAAAAAGTACAATCATCATCAACAGGTAAGTGGTAAAGGCGATGGACAGACCCTGCGCCTCGATAATGAGGCCGATGATGAGGGCGGCAATGCCCCAACCAACGGAACCCCAGACACGGACACGGCCGTACTCCGCCCGCCGCTCCCCCAACTGCACCATCACCGCATTGTCCACCAGGGGCACAATGGGGGCGATGAAGATGGCATACAGGCAAACAATGGGGATGAGCGCCGCAAACGTTGCCACCTGGGTCATGGCGGCAATGGAAAACCACAGGCCGGCAATGGCCACCAGCAGCAACAGGTGATGTTTGTGGGTGGCATCCGCCAACGCCCCCCAGGCAGCGGCCGCCACCATTGTAATCAGCGGCACAATGCCGGTGAGGAAGCCCATTTGCTGCCCGGTCAGCCCCAGGCTCAGATAATGCAAGGTGAGGAAGGGCAACAGGCACGCCCCTGCGCCGAAGAATACAAAGTAAAAACTTTTGGCTGATCGCATTCGCGGGATTATATCAGTGATGGGTGATGCGTGATACGTGACATCCATGGCGGGGCACGTATCACGCATCACGGACTAGATGCCCAACCCGGCGCGTCGGGTTACAATACCCTTATGCACAGTTATCTGGATGAATTGAATGAAGCACAATACACGGCCGTAACTGCCGACCCCGGCCCCATCCTTGTCCTGGCCGGGCCGGGCAGCGGCAAGACGCGCGTCCTCACCCACCGCATTGTTTACCTGATTCGTGAACTGCACGTCTCCCCCTGGCACATTCTGGCCGTCACCTTCACCAACAAGGCCGCCCGTGAAATGGCCCACCGTATCGAGAAGGTGCTGGAAGGGCAGCCACGTGGCCTGTTGATGGGCACTTTCCACGCCACCTGCGCCCGCATTTTGCGCATTGAGGCGGAGAATCTGGAGGGATACGGCCGTGACTTTGTGATCTTTGACACCGAAGACCAGTTGGAAGCGATTAAACAGGCGCTCAAAGATTTGAACCTGGACGACAAAAAGTTCCCCCCTTTCAAAATGCGCAGCGGGATTGGCAGCGCCAAGAACGAACTGATCACCCCCGAAATGTACACCGCCGCCAACTACGTGGCCGAAGTCACCAAACGAGTGTACGCCCGTTACCAACAAATTCTGGTAGCCAACAATGCCATGGATTTTGATGACCTGCTGATGAATGTGGTCACGCTGTTTGACCGGCGGCCCGATGTGCTGGAAAAGTATCAGGAGCGGTTCCAGCACATTTTGGTAGACGAGTTTCAAGATACCAACACGGCGCAGTATGGGTTATTGAAGAGGCTCACGGCCGTGCGCCAAAACATTTTTGCCGTCGGCGATGGCGACCAGAGTATATATGGATGGCGAGGGGCCGATTATCGCAACCTGAACCGTTTCCGCGAAGATTTTCCCAACGTGCGCCAGATTCTTCTAGAAGAAAATTATCGTTCAACCCAGGTGATTTTGGATACGGCCATGGCCGTCATCAAACACAACCGCAACCGGGTGCATAAGCAGCTTTTTACCAGACGAAACGGCGGCGAAAATGTAACTGTGCGCGAGGCGTATGATGAAAATGAAGAGGCGGAACGTATTGTGGGCACAGTGCAGGATTTACTGCTGCGTGGCTATTCGCCGGGCGACATGGCCGTGATGTACCGCACCAATGCCCAATCCCGCGCCCTGGAAGAGGCATTCATACGCAGCAGCATTCCTTATCGGCTGGTGGGGGCGACGGCCTTTTACCGCCGCCGCGAAATCAAGGATGTGATCGCCTATTTGCGCGTGGTGCATAACCCGGCCGACAGCATCAGCTTCAACCGCATTATCAACACGCCCACACGGGGCATTGGCGGCCGTACACAGGAACAGTTGCAGCAGTGGGCGGCTTCGTTGCTCATCTCCCCCACCGACGCGCTGGTCTGGTTGGCAACTGATCCTGATTGTCAGCATCCGTTTAACGGCCGTGCCACCAACGCCCTGCACACCTTCGGCCAGATGCTGCACGCCTGGCGCACCATCCGCGACGAAACCAGTGTCGGCGAACTGCTCGACCTGATTTTGCAGCAGACCGATTTTCGCGCTTACATCGAGGACAGCGCCAAAGATGAAGATGAAGCCCAAGACCGCTGGGCCAACGTCATGGAGCTACGTAATGTGGCCGCCGGAAATCAGATGTCACTAAGCGAATTTCTGGAACAAATCGCTCTCGTCTCGGAAGTGGACGACCTGGAAGAAGAACCGAACCGGGCCACGCTGCTTACGCTGCACGCAGCCAAAGGGCTAGAATTCCCCATCGTTTTTCTGGCCGGGTTGGAGGACGGCATTTTGCCGCACAGCCGTTCGCTGGATGATGTGGAATCGCTGGCCGAGGAGCGGCGGTTGTTTTATGTGGGCATCACGCGGGCGATGGACCGGTTGTATATTTCCCATGCGTTCCGCCGGTTGGGGTATGGCGGCTATGATGTGTCCGTACCCTCTCGCTTTTTGCAGGATTTACCACATGAACTGGTGGACGGCGGCAGTGCTAAAAGCCGCCGGCAGCAAACAAAAACGCAGGCCAGTAAGTGGGAATGGTCATCCGGATCATCGGGCAGCACGAGTTGGGCCAAGGAGGCACGGCCGTCGGCAACGGCACGGCCGTCGGCAACGGCACGGCCGTCGGCCACCCCCGCCGCATCCCAACCCGAAAAACCCCTCCCCCTGCCCCAACACCTCCGCACGGCCCCCGCTGATGAGGACCGGGAGCCATCCCCACAAACCGCCCGCTACAAAACCGGCCAAAAGGTGCGCCACGTCAAATTTGGCACCGGCACCGTCATTGAAAGCAAACTCACCGGCAGCGACGAAGAAGTCAGCGTTGCCTTCCCCGAACACGGCATCAAACGGCTCGCCGCCAGCTTCGCCAACTTAGAAGTCATTGAGTGAACAGTGAACAGTCAACAGTTGAGCTCACTGTTGACTGTTCACTGTTTACTGTTCACCGTTCACTAAAATGCACTACCTCATTGACGGTCACAATCTCATTGCCCGAATGCCGGACATTTCTCTCAACGACCCGGATGATGAGGTGCAGTTGATTTTGCGGCTGCGCAGTTGGACGGCGCGGAGCCGGAAGCGGCAGGTGACACTTTTTTTTGATGGGGGGATTCCTGGTGGCAAGAATGTGAAGCTGTCTACACCACAGGTACGGGTGATTTTTGCTTCGGTGGGGCAAACGGCCGATGGCTTGCTCATCAACGCCATTCAAAAAGTGAAAAACCCACCGGAGTTCCGGCTTATTACCAGCGACCAGCAAATAGTTGCGGCTGCCGCTGCCCGCCAGATGCCTCATCTCACATCTGATAAATTTGCTGCACAACTGGCTACCCAATGGCAAGAGACGCCGCCCGGCTCCACCATCACCGACGATGATCCGGTCATTAGCGAAGCCGAGGTAGCCGACTGGTTGGCAACATTCGGGCCAGTGGATGAACGGGCTATTCGCAACCGTCCCAAACCCATGCCGCCCAATTTACCGCCACCAGAACCGGAGCCGGTGACGACACCGGGTACACCACCCCCGCCGCTCAACCGCGAAGAGCCACAACTCAGCCACCAGGAGTTAGAGGAGTGGCTGGCCCTCTTTGGCGGCGAACCGAAAAAGAAAAAACCGGCGAAGGAGAGGCGCTCGCACACGCCCACTGCACCAGCGACGGCCGTTCCCCCCAAACCACACCGCCCACGCCCGGCAACCAACACCCCCCACCATCTCAATCCCGACGACCTGGCCGCCTGGCAAGATTTTGTTAACCGGGAGGAGTAACGGCCGTTACTCCCGCACTTCAATAGACCCCAACGAAATTCCATCCGCCGCGCTGTTCGCCAGTGTCACTCGTTCGCTGCTGACCCAGTTGTAAAAGCCTGTACGCAATTCATACGCCCCAGGAGGAGTATCCGTCGCCAGGGGAATGATGACTTTGCTGATAATCACCGAACCGGGCTGCCAGTCGGCCATATTATAAAAATCACTACAGGGGTTGCCATCTTGCTGTCCCCATAATGGGCCGCCAGTAGCGGGGTTAAAGGCAGTGCCGAGTAAATGGGTAAACGCACTGAAACTGTTATCTACCGGGGCATCAACACGATAGTAAAGTGTCAGGTTTACCGTTTCGCCTGGCTGGTAAACCGTCTGGGGCAGATCATAGCCTAGGAACGTGAGGTCATTTGCCCACGATTGGCTTTGGGCATGGGTTGGTTGGGGGTGGAGGGTGGCGTAGGCAACGGCCGTATGTGCCAGATACGGCAGCGGCGCTGAAGATTCAGCTTCCGGTATGGTCAACCAGGGAAACAGAGCGGCAAGATCAACACCCGGCGGCGCCTGGGCATCAAAAAAAGCAAACAAATAATCTGAGCCGGCCGTCAACTGTTCCGGCGGCGGCACAATAATACAACCCCGCCCGGCAAAAGATGGATAAGCAGCTAACACAGCCGCGTTTGTGGTTTGTGACGCCTGGGCATATGGCACGAATTGCCACAAGAGTTGTTCGGGCGGTAGACCGCCCCACAGATAGCGATCTACAACCGGCGTTTGTTGATAGTCCATGTTGAGGGTAGTAATGGCATAATGGCTAGCTTTGCTGGCGGGCCAGACGGCCGTTTCGCAAGCTACAATCATTTCCGGCGTCAACACACGGGGTATAATCACCGCCTTATTTGGTACCACCCGCACATTCGGGAGAAAACACTCAGCATAACCAACCGGCAAATGTCGTTCGTGCGCCATCACCCGCATTTCGTCTGCCACCACCGGATTACGAGCCACCACATAATCGTTGAGGCCATGTCTATCAATGATATTGGTAGTTGGCAGCATCCAGGCAGGCACCCCCACTGCCCCCAGGACAACAACCGGATAAGCGGCTGCATCCAGCCGAGACCCATCTTCACGGCTTGGGTAGAGAGCTATTTGATATTCAAGAAACCATTTGTGCTGGTGATGGCGCCTGGCTACATAATGGTCTGTTAACCAAATTTGCAGGTTGTCAAACATGGAAAAATAGGGACGGACAGGCGTTGGAAACTGGTCAGCAACATAGGCTTGCAAGTTATGCCGATCAGGTTCAGTGGCAAATGATTCAGCGACACGCCAATGTGTCCAGGGAATGAGCCAGGAACAGAAAAGGAAGAAAAGACAATAAACGGCCGTGACCTGCGAACTGACATGGCTGGCGTCTAACAACCAGATGAACGAAAGGTAAAGGGGAATAATCAACTGGCTGTAAACCCGGTACTCAAAATAGTCCCCGCCGATGATGAAGGTGTAATAGGCAAAATGAGCCAGCAATGCGCCTATGACAACTGTCTGGATCACCGGGCGGGGCGGGGCAACATCATCACCAAAAAGTGATGGGGACGGCCGATAACGCCACAGGCGACGGCCGTAAACCACACCGGCCCACAACAGCAAAACCAGCCAGAACCAGAGAGCATACTCCATGACAAATGAGAGCAGATAACGCCAGCCACTTGCCGGCCAGGGGGCCACATATTTGGCAGCGAAGGTATTGGGCAACCATTCCCCATATTTATTTTTACGCCAGAGAAAATGGATAATCGTCAATAACAAAGGCGACCAAACCAGCAGGTATCGCCAGCGAAACCGGCCCAGCCACCACAGCCGCAACAGCGTCCAACCGCTCAGGAAGAGGGAAGCGGCAATAAAGAGCAACCCATCCGGGCGAGTGAGGGCAGAGAGCACGGCCGTAGCCATCATGCCCACCATCCAGCCCGCCGTTCCGGCCGCCGCATACAGCGCCACACACAACCAGGCAACAACAAAGAAGTTAAACATGGCCGTTTCCAGGCCAGAACTACTCCAGGCCAAAAACGTGCGGTTGCTCAAAACGCCTACCAGGAAAAAGAGCAGCAGCCAGAGCCGATGCCGTGCCAGGTCAGGCCGAAGGGGTAGCCGCCACACCATATAAACGCCAAGCAGCAGCGTTCCTATGGCAAACAAGAGGGAGATGATATTGGCACTTTCAGGTGGGGGATAGCCGCTCACTCGCCAGACAACATCCAGCAGCAGCACCCATAAGAAACTGGTATACCCTTCCACTGGCCGAAAAGGGGGCAAATTCCAGGTGTAGCCATACCCGGCCTGGCTGTTGCTGATGTAACGAAAAGCGATATACGCATCATCCGTCATAAACCAGAACAGCCGCCAGCCCCACACCAGCGCAGCTAACCCGGCTACTGTGAGCAGGCACAGAAACAGTTTTTGGCGGTTACGGCCGTCAGCCAGGTTGCTCTTGGCGTCGTTGCCTCTTTGCGCTTTTGCGTTAAAAACGCTACACAATAATGCCCAATTCCTTGCCGCCGGCGATGATAGTGTCGGCGCAGTAGTCAATATCTTCCATGGTATGCGCGGCAGAGACACAGGCCCGCAGCCGCGCCAACCCTTCCGGCACCACCGGAGCCACCACCGCCTGCACAAAAATGCCATGCCGCTGGCAATAATTGGCTAACAATGCGCCCCGTTCGGTAGAGCCACAAATGACAGGCACGATGGCCGTTTCCGTGTAGAGCAGATCAAACCCGGCCGTGCGCAGCCGGTCAGCAAAGTGGTTGTAGTTGTCCTGAATTTTCTTGACGCGCCAGGGTTCTTCCTCAATCACATCAAAGGCGGCCAGAGCGGCGGCGGCCGAAGCGGGTGGCAGCGCGGCCGAGAAGATGAAACCCCGTGCCTCGTGTTTGAGGAAGGTGATCAACTCCTCATTGCCAGCTACATAGCCACCCGCGCTGGGGATCGTTTTGCTAAGGGTGCCCATTTTGATGTCCACACAATCGGGCGGCAGGTTGAAATGTTCTTCAATGCCGTGCCCCGTTTCCCCAAGCACACCCAATGAATGGGCTTCGTCAATCATCAGGTAGGCGTCATACTTTTGGCACAGTTTCACCATTTCGGGCAGGTTGATGATGTCTCCGTCCATGCTGAAAACGGCGTCGGCGATGACCAGTTTACGGCCGTGTGGATTGGCCTCTTTCAATCTCCGTTCCAAATGATCCATGTCATTGTGCCGGAAACGGACATGGTGGGCCATAGCCAGCATACAGCCATCCACAATACTGGCGTGGTTCAGCTTGTCGCTGATCACAGTGTCCCCTTTGCGCAGCAAGGAGGAGATGGTGGAGAGATTGGTGACGTAGCCGCTGGAAAAGGTGATGGCCCCGTCCGTGCCCTTAAAGCGGGCAATCCGCGCTTCCAGTTCATTGTGCAATGACAGCGACCCGGCCAGCAAACGCACACCATGTGTGCCGGTGCCATATTTGTCTACGGCCGCTTTCGCCGCCTGGTTAATTTGGGGATGCCCGATCAGCCCCAGATAGGAGTAGCTGCCGAGCATGATCATCTCGCCATGTCCTTCCACGTTGACACGGCCGTTGGGCAAAATATCCTGTGTCGCTTCCAGATAAAAGTAGAGGTCACGCTCCTTATAGAATTTGATCGGCCAGAGCATTTCCGGGGTGAGCGACGGCCGTTCAATGGTGTTTGGTTCCAACATGGGTATTACTCCTTTGCGGCAAGTTGCAAGTGGCAAGTGGCAGGTAACTTGCCACCTACAACTTGAAGTGACTTAGTAAAGACTAAAAGTTCAATGAATTGACCAATTTTAACAGCGAACGGGGGATTTGGCAGGGAAATCAATGGCTGGCTCAGGGATCAATAAAGGGCGAGGGAATAAATGGTATTCCCTCGCCCTTCATTTCACACCCCTGATCACCAGACTTACCGGCTGGTGATCCACACTTTCTCACCGTTCAGGCAGGCTTCAATATATTCCGGGAACTTTACCGCATTGATCGGTTTGCTGATAAATCCGGCAAACCCCTTCGCTTGCGCTTTGGGAATCTCCGATTCCGCATCCAACGAGCTAACAGCGACTACCGGAATCTGGCGCAATTCCGGGTGGATTTGCCATTCGTCAAAGGCATCATATCCACTTGCACCTTTGCGCAGCATAATATCCAGCACAATAAGATCAATGGGAAGATGCTGCAAGAGAAACTCTGTCGTTTGGGTGTTCCAGGTATCCTGGATCACAGCCACCCCATGGCGGCGCAGTGCCGTAGCAAAAACGGCCAGATTGGTGACATTATCTTCAAAAATGGCGATTCGTTTACCGGTTAATGTACTCATTGCCAAAACTCTCCTTAAGCGACATGCCAGACCGCTTCACCGGCCACAATGCGTTCCATCAGACCAGGAAACAGCGATACGCTCAACGGTTTGCTGATTGCCCCATCAAATCCCCTGGCACGCATCTCTTCCACTTCTTCATTCATCACGCTGGCGGTGAGGGCAATGACCCTGGCCTGCTGCAATTCCGGGTCTTGCCGGATCATACGCAACATAGCAAAACCATCATATGGCTCTACGTGAATGTCCAGCAAGATCACATTCGGCCGTTTGGCAACTGCCTTCACGCGAGGGATAAAGTCGGTGCTGTCGGCAAACATAACCAGGTTTTGTGCTTTCATCGCTTTGGTCATGATCAGCTCCATCACCTGGCGGCTGCGGGGATCATCTTCCACGTACAAAAAGGAAATATCTTGCCACATCATACACCTGTTTATAGGGTAGGTACGGCCGTATGGATGGCAGCCGAATCAGCCGCGCCCACCGGCAACGTCACATAAAAAGCTGCCCCTTCACCTAACTCACTCTCCAGCCACATTTGCCCGCCATGCGCCGCCACCAGACTACGGGTGATGGGTAGTCCCAATCCCGTACCCTGGGCATGTCGTACCCCATCGGCCGTTTGCATAAATGGCTCAAAGATAAGCGACTGCATCTCGGCCGCAATACCAGGGCCGCTATCAATCACCGCCAACAACAGATGATCCCCCTGATTCTTGGCACTGAGCGTAATGCTGCCCTCATCCGTAAACTTGGCGGCGTTAGACAGGAGATTGAGCATAATCTGGCGGATACGCCGCTTATCACCAGTAATAAGCGGCAAATTGTCATCAATATCCTGAATCAACGTCACCGGCTTCCCTTTCAGCATTGGTTCGGCCATACCCACCGCCGTCTTTAACTCGGTATACATATTGACGTCATGTTCCACAAACAAACTCAGCATACCCGCCTGGATTTTGCTGATGTCCAGCACATCGTTGATCAGATTCAGCAAATGTTGGGAACTAATGAGCGATTGCTCCAACAGATCTTTCTGTTCGGGGTTGATTGGCCCCATCATTTCCAGAGCTACCATTTCTGTGAAGTTCATAATGGCGTTGAGAGGCGTACGCAATTCATGGCTCATGCTGGCCAGGAATTGGCTCTTGGCCTGGTCGGCCTTGCGTAATTCCTCGGCCAGGTGTGTCTGCCCGGCATACAGTTGGGCGTTTTTCACAGCGATGGCAATCTGCTCCCCCAGCGTGGTAAAGATTGCCACCTCATCCGGGCCAAAACGCCCTTTGATTTCTGATTGCAACCCCAAAACGCCAATTAACTGCTCGCCGATTAACATGGGCAAAACTACCTCGGATTGTGTGTCTGGTAGATATGGGTTTTCGGCGTGTGCCGGTTCCTGGCTGACATCGTTAATAATGACGTTACGGCGTTCACGGCCGGACTTGGCGACCAGGCTGGGGCGAGAGTCCAGGTGGAAAGCGCGTTCTTCGGCCAACATTCGCTGCCCCGATTCACCCGTCCCCGCGGCCAGTGTCAGTTGCTGTGTCTCTGGGCGGTAGACGTAAACGGACACAAAGTAGAGATTAAAGGCCGCTTTTGTGGCTTCTACCAGTTGTGGCAGCAGGAGGTTGATGTCTAGAACAGTGGTAATTTGCCGGGCAACCTGGCCGGCCAGTTGCAAGTCACGAGTTTGCGCGGCTACCCGATTTTCCAGATTTTGTACCAGGTCGTTGATCTGGTCGGCCATTTGGTTAAATGTGCCCGCCAGCGCGCCAATCTCATCCTGGGAATGAACCTCTGCCCGGACGGTCAAATCACCTTCACGAATCATTTGGGCGGTCAAAGCGAGTTGATCAACAGGTTTCACAATCCGGCGGGCGGCCACAAAGCCTAAGGTAATGGCTAAGATGAGGCCAATGATAATGGCGGCCGTTGTCACGTAAGCCGCATTTAAGGCCAGGCTCAAGGCTACGGATTGGGGCTGTTCGGCGATAACCGTCAGGGATTCGTCCCCCAGATTCACGCGATCCATAGCCATCGCTACCTCGTCTCCAGCCAGCCCCAATATAAAGCTATCGCCATCTGGTGGGGTGAATTGGCGCCCTTGCAGCACGACGGATGGGTTTGGATGGGCGACCACTTGCCCGGTGCGGTCTACTACATAAACGGTTTGATCGTCTACTGAGGCGGCCGTCACTAAATCCCACACCGTTTTGAAGCGGAATTTGGCGACTAAAACGTGGCTTAACTCCTCGGTGCGTAAATCGCCCAAAGGTAAGGCAATGGTCATAAACGGTTCGCCAAATTCATTGACTTCGATGGGGCTGTAGTAGGTGGTACCTGTCACCTTGGGGAAGGCAAATTCCGGGGAGCTGATGCGATTTCCCAGCTCGTTTTGGCTGACGGTACCTAAACGTTGACGGTATACCAGTTCGTTGCCGGCGTTATCCAGCAAGATCAGTTCTTCATATTCGCTGCGGCGGGTCAGCAGCCCATCGAGCAGGCGAATTTGTTCGTCCGGTTCTAAGTTGGCCAGGCTGCGTACTTCGCTTAATAGGCGCAAATCGTCTTCCCGCGCCTGAATGAACGCTTTGATTTCGGTGGCGGCCGTTTGGGCTACCTGGGATTGCAAGGCCAGGGCCTGGGCGGATTGCACGGCAAAGCTGCGCTGGATGAGGACACCGCCTACCAGAATGAGGGGGATGATGGTGAGGCCGATAAAGGTTAGAATTAGGCGTCTACGGAGGGTCAGTTTCATAGTGTTGTTTCAACGTATTTCCCCGGAAACTCCAAGCGACGCTTCGTCGCCGTTTCCGGGGAAATGTACCGTTAGCGGATAATCTCGAAAGCGGCTTCTAAAACTTCATCAGGGACTTCAAGGCCGATGGCTTCGGCCGTTTTCATATTCACATTCAATAAGATTTCTGGCTCTTCCACTGGTAAGGTGCCCGGGGCGGTTCCCTGCAAAACCTGGTCAGCCTGGTGAGCTAGCTGTTTGCCAATCTCACCATAATCGGCCGCGAAGGCCATTAAGCCACCGGCCCGGGTTATATCCATAACAGGGGTGGAAAAGAGAAATTTCCGTTCCAGGCTGAGCTGGATAATTTCGGCGATATGGGGTACCAGCCGCCGGTCCCCCATAGGGAAGAAAACTTCGACATCTTCTGGGAAATTCGCTATAAGTGCATCTACTTCTTCCTGGCTGGCCGGGGCATCAACCACCACCTCAATGCCCAAATTTGCGGCTGCCGCCAGCACTGACTCGAGGCTTTTTGCTAAGGCCGGGGTGTTAGGATCATTTATTACATAAATCTGTTTAATATCAGGCTTCATTTGCTTTAGCCACTCCAGCCGTCGCCCTTCAGTGTCAGAACTGAGAACGCCAGTGGTAACGCCACTCATGTTCCCACCGGGCTGGCGCACATCTGTTACCAGACCGGTCATGATGGGATCGCCTACATTAAACAGCACGGGGATTTTGTTTTCGGCCGTGGCTTCCTTAGCGGCTACTGCCGCAGGCACACCCAGGGCAAGGATGAGGTCTACTGGTTGGGAGGCGGCCGTTTGTACGGCCGTTATTATTTCGTCTGCCTGTGTGGGATCATAGTTACTTACCTGGTAGACAATCGTTTCGCCTTCCACATACCCCAGTTCGGCCATCTCACTCTGATAGCCGGCAACGGTTGGTGCCCCCACCGAACCAAGACTGTTAATAATGGCTACGGTCTTAGGGCCTTCCGGTTCACGGCCGCAGGCGGCTACCAGTAAACTGACCAACAATAACGCCCCTATTTGTTTCCAATTATACTTGACCATCTTTTACCTTTCCTTTGGTATTATTTACCGCGAAGGGCGCAAAGGGTGTAAAGATGAAAAAATTGGCGTTCTTTGCGGTAATAGCCCGATAGTGCCTGAATCGCATATCATGTTATTCATTGTAGAGGAGAATGAGAGGTACTATCTACTGGCTAATGTGGGAGTTTTAGGGGTGGCAACGCCCTGTCTAAAGTGTCAGGTGACAAAGGTACGGGGTGGTTAGATGAGGTTGTTTTTGGCGGCCGTAATCAAAGCCTCTGAGCGCGTATTCACCCCTAACTTGCTCTGGATATTAGCAATATGGAATTTAACAGTGGACGGGCTGATAACCAGCCGGGAGGCAATCTCAGCCATCGTCAGACCCTCGGCCATTAAAACCAATACTTCCAACTCCCGGTCGGTCAGGTGAAAACGGGGAGCGCTGTCCAACGCACTTTCTGGCGAGT
>CAZOPF010000043.1:20728-44424 GCA_964581605.1 uncultured Ardenticatenaceae bacterium | reverse complement strand
AAAGCGGTCTTTTTAGCTATTTAGCGTATCAGTTTTTAAGGTGCAAAAGCCGTGTAAGAAGGAGAAAATATCATGAAGAAACGCTTATCGCTGGTAAGTTTTATAGTCGCTATTTTGCTATTAACGTTTCGGTATTTGCAATCTCCACAGCAGAGCCATGCCCAAGAGATTGATCTCTTAAGCCCACCCTATTTTGGTACTACAAGAGTGTGGAATATTTTTGACCATGAATATCCAAATTATAATGGCACCCCTCCTGGGGAAACCAGGAATATGGTACATAATGATAATCAGCGTCTGGATCATCCTGTTCATCAAGGTGGCCCCGGTAATATTTATTGTACTGGTTATAGCGGACATGACGGAATTGATTATGGCTTGCACTACAATTATGTACGAGCCTCGCATAGTGGGATAGTTAATAAGGCTGGGTGGGCCAGTACCAATCATCAGTTAAGTTATGGTTTACATGTTGTCTTACAAACAACCTATAACGATATTACCTGTCAAACGGTTTATGGCCATCTCAGTTCGATTTTGGTCAAGGCTGGTAGTGGTGGTATTAACTCGCCAGTTGCAGAAGGTAAAATTATTGGCGTTAGTGGGGATACTGGCAATTCAACAGCCCCTCACTTACATTTTTCAGTAAGGCGAGAGGGAGAAGATGGCAGCGGCTTATTTGTGGTGAACCCTTATGGGTGGAATGGCACCCCAGCATTAGATCCATGGGACGCTCTGGGCAATGAGCCACCCAGTGTTGATTTGTGGAAATCATATCCCAGTATTCAGGCTTATAGCACCTGTATACAGTTGCCCTACCCGGACGGGACTGAAATCCCTTACCCAGTTTCCGGAGATCCGCCCCTTGTGCCCACCATCACATCACCTCCTTACACCGTCATTGTTGATGACAATGATAACAATAATCCACCACGGTTTACCGTTAATGGGCCTGGTTGGTTGCTGTATGGTTGTGCTGGAATGCCAGCCTGTTATGGCCCAACTTACCACTCTTCCCCGAAAAATCTTATGACGCTTACTTCAGCCACATATACCCCTAGACCGGGTGAATTAATACCAGGCCAGTATGATGTGTATGCTTACCACCCAAACGAACTCGATTACAGCAACGCCAATTTGGCTCATTATTACATCACCCACAATAACCAGCTCCATTACGCTGGTATTAACCAGCAATACTTCAATAAACCGGAGCATCCAGAACCTAAGTGGTCTTATTTAGGGCGTTATGATTTTGCCGGAATAGGTTTGGTTAATTATGAACGAGTGACGGTATATCATGAAGGAGATGTGGGTGAGAACCTCTCGGCTGACGCTATTGTTTTTGTCTTTGTAGACGGCCCGCCCGATCTGGACTTGCAGATTACGCAGGGTAGTAACGATGCTGGACATAATCCGAATCTTTCTTGTAATTCTCTTTGGGGCGAGCCGGAAATATATCTGGGACATTGTAACACCGGGCCGGGGATTGTAAGCGGTTTTCGGTACAGCAGTGTGGATATTCCCGCCAATGCTCTTATAAAACGGGCACATCTCCAATTTACGGTAGATGGTGGTGCGAGTGGGCAGCCGGATACTGATCTATTAAATTTGCGATTCTATGGGGAGAGGAATCCGGATTCAGAGGATTTTGACCCGATTCCACCCCACGCACCACCTCCAACGCGAACACTGACCACTGCTTATAAATCTTGGAATGTTCCTATTACCGACCAATGGTTGGTTTGGCAAACTCGTTATAGTCCGAATATAGGGCCTATCGTGCAGGAAATCGTACATCTCCCCGAGTGGGAGCCTGGCCTGTCGGCGTTGACCTTTATTGTTAAGCCGGCACCTGGCTCTAGTGGTAATCAACATCGTCGGGTGATGGCTTATGAGCGTGATGTTGATGGGACACATGATGCCCACCTGCTTATCTGGCTGGCGTGTTCCACACCCCCCTGTCCAACACAATAGTTTATGAAAATAGGAGAAAGATGACTGATTTAATTGCAATGGGCAAGGCGGCTAAAGCGGCCGCCCATAAACTGGGGACGTTGACAACAGATGCGAAGAATGCCGCGTTGCTGGCGATTGCGGATGAGTTGGAAGCGCAGGCGGAGATGGTGCTGGCGCAAAACGAACTGGATATTGCCGACGGCCGTGCCCAAAACCTGAGCGAGGGGCTGCTGGATCGGCTGCTGCTGACCGAAAAGCGCATCGCCGGGCTGGCCGCCGATGCCCGCAACGTGGCCACCCTGCCTGACCCGGTGGGCAGCGAATTTGACGCCCGGCTGCTGCCCAATGGCCTGCGCCTCAGCCGCCGCCGCATCCCCTTTGGTGTGGTCGGCGTCATTTACGAAGCCCGCCCCAACGTGACCATTGACATTGCCACCCTCTGCCTGAAAACGGGCAACGCCTCCATTTTGCGCGGCGGCAAAGAGACGCGGCGCAGCAATCTGGCGCTGGTGAATGTGATACAGGCAGCGTTGGAGCGAGTAGGGTTGCCGGGCACGGCCGTGCAATACATCGCCGACCCCGACCGCCAACTGGTAGCCGATTTCCTGCGCCTGGATCAATATGTGGATGTGATCATCCCGCGTGGCGGCCACAATTTGCACAAGCTGTGCAAGGAGATGGCGACTATTCCGGTGATTACCGGCGGCATTGGCATTTGCCATGTCTTTGTGGACGAGAGCGCGGATTTGGCGAAGGCGGTGGATATTGTGGAGAATGCGAAGGTGCAACGGCCGTCGGTCTGCAATGCGCTCGATACCGTGTTGGTACATCCGGCCGTCGCCGAAACATTCCTGCCGCAGATGGCGGCGCGGCTGGCGCGGCATGGCGTGGAACTGCGCCCCGCCGGGCGTGCGCTGGACATTTTGCAGGCGGGTGGGCAGGGGGCGAAGGTCATTCCCGCCGGGCCGGACGATTTTGATACAGAATGGATGGCGCTGGTTTTGGGCGTGAAAATTTGTGAATTAGACGAAGCCATTGAGCACATCCACGCCCACAGCCTGGATCACAGCGACAGCATTGTCACCAACAATTGGGCTAACGCCACCCGCTTTGTGAACGAGGTCAACTCGTCGGCCGTGTTTGTGAACGCCAGTACCCGCTTTAACGATGGGGCGCAGTTTGGCCTGGGGGCGGAGGTGGCGGTGAGTACGCAGAAGTTACACGCCCGCGGCCCGATGGGGTTGGCGGAACTGACGACGTATAAGTGGGTGTGCATTGGGGATGGGCATATACGGCCGTAATGCATTGAGCGGAGTGCGCATCCTTAGATGCGCACTCCGCCGTAAACAACCGTAACCCCCAATTCACGAACTTTGACACTTGTCACCCGCCTGATTTGCGCTATTTTTAGTAAAACGATTGGAAAAATCATTCTACACCCACTATGTAAGGAGGAAACCATGCCTGAACGAGAAAGCTATCGTGAAGAAACGCCGGACATGCTGCGCCAGAGAGGGCTGAAACGGTTTGCCAAAGTGTGGACGGCTGATGATGTTTATCTTGGTGAGGCCATTCGCCTGCACCATCGCACCCATGATGTGAACCCGGCGTTGAAGCTGTACCAGACTTACCTGGAGAGCAAGAGCATTGAAATGGGTGGTTCCGTTTATATTCCCACCGATTTTGTGGCCGATTATGATCCGGCGGCGGACAGGGTTACCTTATCTGTTGATGCCCGTACCGTGCAGCACGAAACCTGGGAACGCGCCCCCGATTTTATTGCCCATCATACCTCGCAGGTGGAAGAGCTGCCTGTGTAGAGAGTGTAACTGGGTAATTGAGTAATTTTGTAATTACCCAATTACCCAATTACCCAATTACCCCCATGACTAAACCCCGATTCCACTACCCACCCGCCCGCCAATCAGACGTGGTAGACAGCTATCACGGCCGTACCATCCCCGACCCCTACCGCTGGTTGGAAGACGCCGACTCGCCCGAAACCCAGGCGTGGACGGCCGTGCAAAATGAACTCACCCGCCACTTGATGGATGAACTACCGGTGCGGGCGGCTTTTGCCGAACGGTTGACCGCCCTGTGGAATTATCCCCGCTACACCGCGCCCGTGACCCGACACGGCCGTACATTTTTTCAGAAAAACGATGGCCTGCAAAACCAACCGGTATTGTATTGGCAGGATGGGGACACATCGGCAAAAGTGCTGCTCGACCCCAATACGTTGAGCGACGATGGCACGGTGGCGCTGATTGGGCAGTCGGTAACAGACGACGGCCGTTACCTGGCCTACTCCCTCTCCCAAAGCGGCTCCGACTGGCAAACCATCCACGTGCGGGATGTAGATTCCGGGAAGGATACCGGCGACCTCATTCAATGGTGCAAATTCAGCAACGCCGCCTGGTTGCCAGACAACAGCGGCTTTTATTACGCCCGCTACCCCGCCCCCAACGAAATGCCAGACGTGCCCCCCAGCACGCACCACCAGGTCTACTTTCACAAAATGGGCACAGCCCAGGATGCCGATGAACTGGTGTATGCCCGCCCCGATGCGCCCAATTTAGGCTTTAATCCCGAAGTGACGGCCGACGGCCGTTACCTCATCCTCCACGTCTGGGATGGCACCGACCCACGCAACCGCCTCTACTACCGCGATTTGCAGACCGGCGGCGACTTTGTGCGCCTCATTGACGGGATGGAGGCCAAATACATCTTCCTCGCCAACGACGGCCCGCTTTTCTATTTAGAGACGGACTATGATGCGCCACACGGCCGTGTCATCGCCATCAACGTGGAAAATCCCGACCGCGCCCACTGGCAGGAGATCATCCCTGAAAGCGACGAAACAATTGAATATTGCCGTCTGGTCAACGAACATTTTGTGCTTGACCGACTGCGCCACGCCAGCCACCATCTGTACCTGTTCCAGAAAGACGGCACGTCCGTTGGTGAAATCCCCCTGCCCACCCTCGGCTCCATTGTGGAATTGAACGGCCGTCGCGCCGACACCCGTTTCTATTTTCAGTTCCAATCCTTCCTCTACCCACCCACCATCTTCCAGTATGATTTTGCGACGAGGCAGACAACGGCCGTCCACCAACCGACTTTGCACTTCGACCCCACCCTGTATGAAACAAAGCAGGTATTTTACGAATCGAAAGATGGCACGGCCGTGCCCCTCTTCATCACCCACAAAAAAGGGCTGGCGCTGGACGGAAATAACCCCACCCTCCTCTACGGCTACGGCGGCTTCAACATCAACCTGCCCCCCCTCTTTGCCCCCACCCGCCTGGCCTGGCTGGAACGCGGCGGCGTCTACGCCCAGGCCAACCTGCGCGGCGGCGCCGAATACGGCGAAGAGTGGCACCAGGCCGGCATGTTGCAAAACAAACAAAACGTCTTCGATGACTTCATCGCCGCCGCCGAATGGCTCATCGCCCAGGGCTACACCTCCCCCAAAAAGCTGGCTATCGAAGGGCGCAGCAACGGCGGCCTGCTCGTTGCTACCTGCATGATCCAGCGCCCCGACCTCTACGGCGCGGTACACTGCGGCGTGCCCGTCATTGACATGCTGCGCTACCATCTGTTCACGGCCGGCCGTTACTGGACGAGCGAATACGGCAACGCCGAAACCGATCCCGCCCACTTTGACTTCCTCCTCGCCTACTCCCCCCTGCACAACATCAAACCTGGCGTCACCTACCCACCCCTCCTCATCACCACCGCCGACACCGATGACCGCGTGGTGCCTATGCACGCCAAAAAATTCGCCGCCGCCCTGCAAACGGCCGACTCCGGCCACGCCAGTCCTGGCGCCAACCCGTTGCTTCTGCGCGTGGATATGAAAGCCGGGCACGGCCTGGGCAAACCCACCGCCAAACTCATCGAAGAAGCCGCCGACGTTTACAGCTTCCTCTGGACAATGCTGGCAATCGAGTAATTGGGTGATTTACTGCCGTTCGTGTTAGTTTTTCGCCATGACTACAGCGAATAAAGAAATGGACGGATTCCTCTCTAGAAATTTATCCGCTTATTTCCCCATCCGTCGTAGTCTTAAGTAACCGTGCAGTAATGATGTAATTGAGCAATTTGGTAATTAGCCGCTTCAATTACTTAATTACCCAATTACCCAATCGCTAACTTATTTGCAAACGATCACTGAGGGAGTGGCGAAAACTTTGTGACCCTGATCACTGTGCAATTACCCAGTTACCTTCTTGCTTTCTTGTTTTCTCGCCACTATACAATTTTTATGGTAGAGTAATAAACGGTATGTGGTAACAACAAAACCCAGTGCCAACAGATAAATGAAGTAAGACCAGCCAAAATATATGTCAGAGGTGGGTTTATGATAGATGTACCAGACCGCCTGGCCAGATATTCCATCCTTTCCGAGATAGGACGCGGAGGCTTTGCCACCGTTTACGAAGCCCAGGATACACGCCTCGGCCGCCGTGTGGCCCTCAAAGTCATTCGCGGCGAATTCTCCCAGGACCCCTCATTCAACAAACGCTTTGAACAAGAAGCCCACGCCGCCGCCTCCCTGCATCACCCCAACATCGTCACCATTTACGACTACGGCAACGCCGACGGCATGTCTTACCTGGCCATGCGCCTCATCCGGGGCATGACCTTACGCCAATACCTGGACGAGCACCGGCGGCTCACATTGGAAGAAGCCCTGCCCATCTTACGCCAACTGGCCGAAGCCCTCGACTACCTTAAAGATCGCCGCCTGGTTCACCGCGACCTCAAACCCGGCAATGTCATGCTGGAAGAAAAAGCCAATTCCTTATCTGTGACTCTGACCGATTTTGGCCTGGTACGCTCTCTGGAACGTAGCGTCGCCATTACCCAAAGCGACGGCATCCTGGGCACACCCGCCTACCTGGCCCCAGAGCAGGTAGATTCCAAACAATGGGGCGAGATTACCCCCCTTACCGATGTTTATTCTTTAGGTGTGATGGCTTACGAAATGCTGGTTGGGCAACTCCCCTTTGAAGGCCAGCTGGTCGCCCTGTTGCGGGCGCACAGCGACACGCCGCCACCCCCGCCCGATGTAGATGAAGAGTTATCAACGGTGCTGCTCAATGCCCTCACCAAATCCCCGGCCCAACGTTATGAAAGCGCCGGCCTGATGGTGAAGGCGTTAGCAGAAGTGGCTGAAAGTAAACAGCACAAAGGTGTACAAAAACTAACGCTTGAAGATTTAGTGGCGCAAATGCAAGATGCGTATGAAGCCAGAGAGTGGTTGCGGGTGCAAATGCTCTGCCTGCAAATCATTCACATCGAGCGCAACCACACCGATGCCCTGCGGCTGATGGCGGAGGCAACTCAGGGCTTGCAACATGAAACGGATGAGGCGTTGGTGCGGCAGTGGCGGGAAAAACAGTATGAAGATGGCGTGCGCCTGATGGCAGAGGGGGAGTGGTTGCTGGCGGCGGAGGCTTTTTCTGAAGTTGTGAATAGTGATCCTGCTTTTCGTGATGTGCAGGTGAAGCTGGCACAGGCGGGCGAGGAGTTGCGCCTGGCAGGATTGTATGAAAAGGCGTTGAACGCGGGCCAGGCCGGCGATCTGACGGAAGCAGGGCGGGCCTGGATTGACATATTGCGTGACAGGTATGATTATCGCCAGGGGGAGGCGGTGCAGCAGATGTTGAATACGATTGCGCCCATTGTCACCCGCTATGATGAAATGATTCGGCTGTTTAAGCAGCAGCAGCGGGATTTGCGTTCGGCGCGGGAGAGTATCAATCGCTACCGCCGGATACTGGCTTGCTGTGAGGGGATGGGCACGGCGATGGAGGCGGGTGAGTGGCAGCAGGTGGTGGAAATGGGGGAGACGGTAGCTAGTTTAATGCCTACATTAGCTATTACGCGCGGGCTGTTGGAGCAGGCATACAAGATGTTGGGCTGGGCACATGACCGGTTGACCTGGCGCACCGACCATAAGGTGATGGTGCATATTCCGGCGGCGGAGTTTGACTTTGGGCAGGCGCATCATCGGGTGTTGGTGCCAGAGTTTTGGATTGACCGGACGTTGGTGACGAATGCGGAGTATAAACGGTTTATTGATGCGAATCCGGATTATGAAGTGCCATACTCGTTGGAAAAGACGGCACGGCCGTATAACTGGGACCGCAAAAAACGCACCTACCCGACCGGTAAAGCTAATTATCCGGTGACATTGGTTAGCTGGCAGGATGCGGTTGCCTACGCCAGATGGGCGGGCAAACGATTGCCTACTGAAGAGGAATGGGAGTTGGCGGCGCGAGGGACGGACGGCCGTGAATATCCCTGGGGCAACCAGCCACCCTCACCCGAACGCTGCAACTTCTTCAGCCGCGGCCCCACGCCTGTCGCCACCTACTCACCCGAAGGTGATAGCCCCTATGGTTGCGCCGATATGTGTGGCAATGTGTGGGAATGGACAGTAAGCAAAATGACCGGGCCAGGGCGTGTACTTCGTGGCGGTGGCTGGAATTCATTGCCCCAACAAATCTCGGCCACTATCCCCTTTTATTCTACGCTCGTTTACGCCCCAGATGTGCATCTCAATTATGTGGGTATTCGTTGTGTGGTAAGTTTGGCAGATCGGGAGATTGAAAGATTGCAAGGTTGATAGATTCACCTGTTCTACATACAATTTCCGGTTTATGCTGATCTATTTTTCACAAGGGCTGGTGTTGGGTGGGGCGGCCGCCGCTCAACCAGGGCCATTTCAGGCTTATTTACTTTCCCAAACAGTGCAAAATGGGTGGCGGGGTACGTTGTGGGCTGCTTTTGCTCCTTTGCTCAGCGATGGGCCAATTATTTTCCTGGTCTTGTTTGTGCTGACGCGGCTGCCGGATAGTTTTCTGGTTGGCTTGCAGATTGTTGGTGGGTTCTTTTTGCTATTTTTGGCAAGCAGGGCATTTCTGGCACTGCGTCGGCCTTCTTTTGGGGCAGAAGCTCCGATGGAAACCAAACGATTTAATATCTTTGAAGCGGCGTTGATGAATGCGTTAGGGCCTGGGCCTTACATTTTTTGGGCGACCATTGCTGGCCCGATTTTGCTGACGAGTTGGCGGCAGTCGGTGGATTGGGGCCTTAGCTTTTTAATTGGCTTTTATGGGGCGTTGATTGGTGGGTTTATGGGGTTTGTGTTTTTGTTTGCTGCTGCCAAACGGCTAGACCCGCGCATGAATCGTATGTTGGCGGTGGGTTCGGCCGTTGCGTTATTGAGTTTTGGGTTGTATCAGTTGTGGCAGGGGGGGACGGCCGTGTTCAGCCCTTAGTCGCACTCATCCTGGTTTCGGCCCTGGCGTGGCTGCTGCCATTTGTATTGTTCTGGCCCACTTCGTCATAGTAGTTCGTGGTGTTTTGCCTGCGCGAGCTAACATAGGCTTCGGATAACACAATAGATTGCGTCTTTTCGTCAATAATGCGCAACCGTTCCAGTTCCGTCAGCCGGTCAATATCCTCTGGCGAAAAAGAATGAAGAGCCTGCTGTACACTTTGCAGGGCATTCGCTAAAGTGTGGGCATACAAAAGGCGTTGATGGGCATCTCGCAATGAGGTTTCAATTTTAGCGGGTAGTTCAATGGGGCCAATTTTGAGGTCATTTCCGGCAATGCCCGTGATGCCAATAGTTCTGGCGCGGCTCAACAATTCCTGGCGTACTTCATCCTCCAGTAGTTGAATGGCGCTACGGCCGTCGGAAGCGGCATACAACTCGTCAATCCGTTTTTGACCCACCACATGTTGGATGATCTGGGTCATACGGCCGGCCACCATCTTGTCCGCATTTTCCGGCAAGGCGCGGGCCATTTTATAATCAATTCCTGGCCTGATGCGGTATACCTCGATGCGGAAGCTAACTTTCCAGGGAATATCAATTGGAATGCCTTCTTGTGTACGTACCCCTTTGCTTACCCCACTGGCATCATAAGAGCCTTTACGCAGTTTGGCTGTCATAACTTCTGTGGCACGATTGATACGATGACGGCCAAGTGGTCTGGACAAAGGTTTGGGCAATGGTGGCTCTCCTGGCCCGTCACCGTACCAGGGTGCACCCTCATTGCGGCGGGGGATACGGCCGTAATCATTGTCTAAAAAACAAACAAAGTTCCCATGCCGGTCAAAAACAACGCCCACTTCCATTTCGTTGAGGACAACGTAATTTGAAAACAACCCGGTAAAAGCGGCTGCCAATACAATAACCAGACCAATAGCCAATAGTGCGCCCAATTCTTCTGCAATGGCATAGCCAATCGCTCCCAAAATCAAAGCGGCAATGAGTGTGGCGACGGCCGTAATAATTCTCTCGGTTCGTGTCATCGTGTTGTCCCTCCAGGGAAAATCTGTTTCAACTACATGCAGTTAAGTTTCCGGCAAAGCTGGCAGATGGTGAATAGGTTAGGGGTACCATGAACAGGATAATGTGCAGGTGATAAAACGGCACACCAGCGTTGACAAATGCCCGATATTAGATAATAATCTAATACGTTAGACTTCAATCTAATAAACAAAATCATTATACAAAATATCTGCCAGGTCTGTCATCACCAGTATTGACAAACCAGGAAAGAAGGAGAAGGTGCCCACCTTGCAATTCATCACAAAACAAGTCGGTCCCTGGGGGATGAACACTTATGCGTTGATCTGTTCGGAGACCAACCAAAGCGTTCTCATTGATCCCGGTGATGACCCGGAGATTTTGCAGGCGATGTTGGGCAATAGCCAACCGGTTGCCATTTTGCTCACGCACACGCATATGGACCATATTGGCGCGTTGGCCGAGATGCGGCAGCGGCTGGCTGTGCCGGTGGCCGGGCACGATGGGCCGCACGAGCCGAACGGTCAGGATGTGGGGTTGGATCGCATCTTGCACGATGGGGATTTAGTGGCAGTGGGCGCACACACGTTGCGGGTGTATTACACTCCTGGCCACATTGGCGACCAGATTTGTTTTGTGTTGCAGAATGACCGGCGGGTGATTGTGGGGGATACCATTTTTGATGGCGGCCCCGGCAAGACGTGGTCGGCCGCCGGTTTTCGGCAAACGCTGCAAACGCTGCGGCAAGTGGTCTTGCAGTGGCCGGATGACATGGTTTGTTATCCGGGGCACGGCCCTTCCTTTCGGCTGGGCGACCGACGGGCGCAAATTGAGGCGTTTGTGGCGAAGGATCATGGGAACTTTTTTGGGGATGCTACCTGGGACATGTAGATGCAATTGTTGGAGGAAAAACGATGACGTACCCAAGATGGTATCTGGATTTGAGCGAGGAACTGGCTAACGGCCGTGTCCATTGCCCCGGCCCCGCTGACACCCGACACCTATCTCGGCCGTGCGCCAATAGCTTTTTAGAGAAAATCTGGATGTGAAGGAGTTTGGTTGATGCTTGATTTTGGGCCTGTGCGCCAAAAAGAGAAGACCTGGGTGGAATTGACCGCCGGTTTAACGGTGGAAGATTTGCGGGATTTGACAAATGAGATGGTGGATACGATGCTGGCACTGATTGCGGACTGCACCGATGATTGCGTGACTTTTGTGCCGGATGATCCGGTGGCGAGTGATAGTTACGCGATTGATCAGGCAGAAGTGAATATGCCCTGGACGTTGGGGCATGTAATTGTGCATACGACGGCATCGGCAGAAGAAAGTGCGGTGTTGGCGGCAGAACTGGCGCGAGGGGTGGCAGTGCAGCCCAGAAGATCGCGTAGCGAACGGCCGTGGCGCACCATCACCACCATTGCCCAATGCCGCCAGCGGCTGGAAGAGAGTCGCCGGATGCGGTTGGCCAGCCTGGAGATGTGGCCGGATGAGCCGTATCTGGATAATTTTTATCAGGCGCGGGCAGGTGGGGTGGAGATGACGGCCGTGATCCGTTTTGTACTCGGTCTTTCCCATGACGATAGCCACCTGGGGCAGATTGAGGAAATTGTGCGCCAGGCACAGGCGACGTTTGAACCGGCCTAAAACCGTAACCCATAACTGGCGATCCGTAAACCGATTATGGATTACCAGTTATGGGCACTGATGATCATATGGAAACAACACCCCAACTCACATGGGAAGTAGGCACGGCTTATGACCTGTTCATTAGCCTGGATGTGCTGCATGAGCCGGAGCGATTTGGGCTGCGTGGCAACTGGGCGGCGGGGGTGCGTTCACGGCTGCCGGTGGAGCAGCGTGAATTTTTGCAGGAAAACCACAACTATCATCACGTCTGGATACTGCCCTGGCTGATCGGGCTGCCAGGCCCAAAAGATAGCAGCACGGTATTGGACAGATTAGCGGAAATTCCGGCAGGGCATCGCCTGCATGAACTTTCTGCCCCTCACTTATCTGAGGATTTTAAGAGTTTGCTTTATGGGGTGGCGGAGCGGGGAAGCTGGCAGGAAGCAGAGCAACAACGGTTGACTGACCTGTACACGGAGGCATACCACAAAGAGGGTGGCAAGGGTAAAAAAAAGGTGGCAGAAGAAGAAATTATTGCCACTTTGCAAACTTGGGCGCAGCCGGAACTATTTGGCGAAAGATATCTGACGGCGCTGCAATCGTATTATGACGTTTTTTTTCGGGAGGAAGAGGGGCGCATTTTGCCGGCATTGGTGCAGAGTGCGGCCACAGCCCAGGCTTTGGCGGAATCGCTGCCGTTGTCTGAATTGCTAAACGAGTTATCCCAGGGGTTGCGGTTTGATTATGAAGAGGTCACGGCCGTGCAGGAGGTGGTGATGATCCCGTCATTCTGGACAACGCCGTTGAGCTATTTTGGCCCCATTGGGCAGGGCCATGTGAAATGGGCGTTTCTATTTGGCGGCCGGCCGAATGATATGTCATTGGTGCCAGGAGAAGTGGTGCCCGAACTGCTCTATAACACCCTCAAGGCGCTGGCCGACCCTACCCGGCTGCGTATCCTCAAATACTTGTCGGAAGAACCATTGACCCCGGCAGAACTGGCGCGGCGGCTGCGGTTACGGCCGCCAACCGTTATTCATCACCTGGATGCGCTGCGGCTGGCGCGGTTGGTGCATGTGACTTTGAGCCAGCAAGGCCGCCGTTATGCGGCCCGCCAGGAGGCCATTGATGCTACCTGCGATTTATTGCATCAATTTGTGAGTGGGGAGAGGGATGAATCAGCCTGACACAACCCCTATCTTTGGGGCATACAGCGCCGCTTTCACACAGTTTTCTACGACCAGTTTGCTGTAAATACTTCGGAGGTGGTTTTTACGGTCTGAATGGAGAGGCACAATGGTGCGGCCATCTCCTCACATTCTCGCCGGTCATAAGCTGAGAGCGCCAGAATATGGACATCTGGGTGGTTTGTCCAATTTAAGATCGAGGCGTATAGGTTCAAGGCCAGTTTTGGGGAGGCCACCGTACCCGGTAAATGTTGTTATTTTACCTTGCTCTGGCTTCAGATCGTCCATTACGCAAAGATGCGGGCCGGACGGGGGGCGTTAGCCTCTTCTGACCAGCGAAGGAGTTCGGGCATGTCCTGTTCGCGTTCCAGGCGAGAGGGGATGAGCCGGAGAAAGGTGAGGTTGGCGGCGGGGCGGGTGAGCTGTTCTTCCTGGCTGAATACGGGAATCCAACTGCCGGTGTTGATGTACCATTGACGGTAGGGGGGGCGGTGTGGGTCGGCGCTATTATCGAGCAGCATCAGGCGGGCGGCGTGGTCGTGGCCGAAGATGAAGTAGCGCACGGGGCCGATGTGGGGGGTGGGACGGCCGTTCACTAATTCTGCTACCTCTTGGGCGGCCGTATACAGGTAGGGGCTGGCCAACAACTGGTTGAGTGATTGAAAGAGAGCGCCGCTGGCAAAGAGGCAGACGGCCGTGAAAAACAATGTGGCTACCATCAAGCCATATTCCCCCACCGCCAAGGCACGTATAGCCCCCACTACCAGCAGCAAGGCCAACAGCGCCAATAACATGCTGCCAATCATGCGCTGGCTGGTTCGTTTGGAGTGGGCGGCCATCGTGGCGCGCATATTTTCCTGAATGTCTAGCAGGGGAGCGAGGAAGGGATCGGGGGTGGTACGGCCGTTTTCCTGCCGCTGATACTTCACTTTCTTTTTCGCCTTCACTTTCACCTGTTTTCGGGCTTCTCGATATTGCAGCAAAACCTGCACAAAGGCCGCCAATTGGCCGGGCGCGTTCACCAGCAGCCAGAAAAAGTAGCGGGTAATCGGTTTGAAATTGTCGGCGAAGGGGTGAATGGCCTCCACTTCGTTAAAAAAGTAACGTACAAAAAGCGACCCTTCTGGCAGTTCAATCACTTCCTGTATCTGCCCTTTTTCATCAATCAGGCGGGGATCGGCAAAATCCTGAAAATAGTTTACCGGGTCATACTGGCAGCCATGTTCAATGTAGAACAGGTCGCGTTGGTAAAGGAATTGCTTGGGAAAACGTACCTGGCTGGCGAGGGCGTCGGGATCGAGAGCGGCGGGCATATCGGCGAAATTTGGCAGAGGAGATTCAGGGGTGTGGGGCACGGCCGTCAACCAATCCGTATACGCCTCGGCCAACAGCCCCAGTAGCCGCTTTTGCACCCCGGCCCAGGCAATTTCCACGTCATGGTTGCCCTTCATCAAAACCAGTTGGTTGTCCGGCTGGGCCAGAAACCAGGCCAATGCCTGAAAGAAGAGAGGATGTCCCGCCGCAATTGTTTCCAGTTTCCAACTGATCGCTTTTTCTTCGGTGCCCAGGCCGTAGAGTTGTTCATTTGCGCTCAACTCTTTATGCTGTTTTTTGCCGGTAACAGCTTTAAGCGTCTCCCCTTCAGGGGGCAGAGACGTGACCTGCAAAAAGTCAAACAAGTCGCCATTTATCACCAGTCGCCACGGCTTTTGGTAAAAATCGGCTGCTTCTGGATTCTTGTTTAGCAGGACATGATGCGCAATCAATTGGGCAAAGGGTAAATCTTGAAAGAAATCCTCATTAGGATGCAGAAGCCCTGTCGCCGGGTTACACCCCTCGCTCAAATGAAAATCACTGACAATGAGATAATTGTAGGTATCCATAGCGTAGGGCAAGTATAGCACAGCCGTTTATTGGCTGTGCAAGGTCATTTGGCTAAAATGCCGTCCGGTTTGTAAACGTACAGCATTGGTTCATTCCCCAAGATTGACCCAATTTCCAAAGAGGATTACATGAAAAATTTGATGATAACGGGTGGGGCGGGCTTTATTGGCGCAAATTTTGTCTTGTATATGCGACAGAAATATCCACATTACCGGATTGTGGTCTATGACAAATTGACCTATGCCGGGAATCTGGACAATTTGCGTGCGGTAGAAAACGACCCGCAGTACCATTTTGTGCAGGGAGATATTTGTGATGCGGCACTGGTGGAACGGACAGTGCAAGAGCAGGGAATTGATACGATTGTCAATTTTGCGGCCGAAACGCACGTTGACCGCTCCATTATGAACCCGGATGCGTTTATTCAGACGAGTGTGTATGGGACGTATGTGTTGTTGGAAGCGGCGCGTAAGTTCAAGTTGCGCTATCACCAGATCAGCACAGATGAGGTGTATGGGCATATTCCGCACGGGTATTCCAGCAAAGAAACAGACAATCTGGCCCCGCGCAGCCCGTATGCGGCCAGCAAAGCCAGCGCGGATTTGCTGGTGAATGCTTATTTCATTACCTATGATGTGCCGGTAACCATTACACGGGGCAGCAACAACATTGGCCCCTACCAATACCCGGAGAAGGTAGTGCCCCTGTTTGCTACGAATGCGATTGACCATGAACCTTTGCCGGTGTATGGCGACGGCCGTCAGATGCGCGAATATCAATACGTGACCGACCATTGCGAGGCGATTGACCTGGTGTTGCACAAAGGGGTGTTGGGCGAGACGTATAATGTGGGTACGGCCGTGGAAATGGAAAACATCGAAATGATTGAACTGCTGCTGCAAACGCTCGAACGCCCGGCCAGCCTCATCCGCTACGTCAAAGACCGCGAAGGGCACGACCGCCGCTACAGCATGAATGTGGACAAAATCCGCGCCCTGGGTTGGGAACCAAATCATACACCACGCGAAGCCATCGCCCAGACCGCGCTCTGGTACCGCGACAACGAATGGTGGTGGCGCAAAATCAAGAGCGGTGAATTTAAGGCGTATTACGAAAAACAATACGGCCATCGCTGGCAACAACCATAAACACCCGATACCGTTCGTAGGGGCGGGACGGTTGGGAAAGGTGTAGATTCAGCGGTGATATTTCATTCCCAACCGTCTCGCCCTGTCGCGGTTGGGAAACAGGGGTGGTTGTGAAGATGGGCGAGGCAACCGGGGATAAAAAGAAGGGCGAGACAACCGGGAAAAAGCCCCAACTTCTGAGGTGGATATGTTGCCCGGTTGTCTCGCCCCTACGGCGGGTGGGCGTGGTGGGTGGGGAAATTTAGAATTGGCAGAACAAGAGGGGTGGGGTAATATGCGCCTGACGCGACGTGTTATACTTACGGCCGTCAAAAGAAATCTAGCGGAAGGAGCAAACGGTTTATGAGTACAGGCAAAGGGTTGGCGGGGATAACGGCCGCAGACACGGCCGTCAGCCGGGTAGATGGCGAAAACGGCACCCTGATCTTTCGCGGCTACAACGTCTGGGATTTGGGGGGGCAAGTCAGTTATGAAGAAGTGGTTTACCTGTTGTGGTATGGGGAGCTGCCCACACAAGCACAACTAGAACCTTTTCAGGCAGCATTGGCGGCGCGGCGGGAGTTGCCACCAGAGGTGTTAGCGGCGATGCAATCCTTCCCCCGGCAGGCACACCCGATGGCGGTGTTGCGCACGGCCGTCAGTTGGCTGGGCATGGCCGACCCCACGGCCGATGACCTGAGTCCGGCGGGGGCGCGGG
The DNA here is from genome assembly GCA_964581605.1 of uncultured Ardenticatenaceae bacterium. Classification (GTDB taxonomy): domain Bacteria; phylum Chloroflexota; class Anaerolineae; order Promineifilales; family Promineifilaceae; genus CAADGU01. The sequence goes on along the minus strand of CAZOPF010000043.1, from coordinate 27,591 downwards.
AAAAGGCGATGCAGTTAACGGCCGTGTTCCCCACCATTGTGGCCGCCTGGGAACGTATCCGCCAGGGCAAAACACCTATCGCGCCCCGCACTGATCTGGGCCACGCCGCCAACTTCCTCTACATGCTAGACGGCCAATGGCAAAACCCGGATGCGGTGCAGGCGCTGGATGCCTACCTGGTGTTGCTGGCCGATCACGATTTCAATGCTTCCACCTTTGCCTGCCGCGTGACCACCGGCACCCAGCCAGACATCTACTCCATCATCACCACCGGCATTGGCACCCTGAAAGGCATTTCGCACGGCGGCGCTAACCAGAAGGCAATGGAACAATTTCTGGAAGCGGCCGCTTTTGGTGATGTAACAGCCTGGTATGAACAAAAACGGGCCGCCGGGCAGCGGATTATGGGTATCGGACATCGAGAATACAAGGTGGAAGACCCCCGCGCCCGTGTTTTCCGACCTATGGCCGAACGGCTGGCCGTCAGCAGTGGGCAGGGGCAATGGTATGAGGTTGCCGCCCAGATTGAACAGCTCACGCGGCAGGATGATTACTTTGTGCAGCGCCAGCTTTTTGCCAATGTGGATTATTATTCGGCAGTGGCGTTGTATATGATCGGGCTGCCGGTAGATCAGTTCACTGCGCTGTTTGCCATTAGCCGTATTGCCGGCTGGCTGGCGCATGTGCTGGAACAGTTGGCCGATAACCGCCTCATTCGCCCCAAAGCAAATTACATTGGCCCTGCGCCACGGCCGTTTATTCCTCTGTCGGAGAGATAAGGTAATTGAGTGATTGGGTAATTGTGTCATTACCCACTTACCCAATTACCCACTTACTTCTATGCAAAAATCCCTCTTTTTTGTTTTCATTCTGTTTTTAGCTGCCTGTGGCGGGGGGGAAACGGCCGTCACCCCACCCATTGTTCCCGCCCACACACCCACTACGGCCGTTACTGAAGCAGCAACCATCCCTGCCACCAACCCAACCTTACCGCCGACAAACACTGAAGCTGGCGAGCCGGAAACGCCAACGGCCGTGCCCACCGCTACGCCTGCCCCTATAACACCCACCGCCACGCCTGCCCCTCTTCAACCGGTCGATCAGATTCAACTGACGCCGGTGATCACAGACGGTTTACGCCTTCCGCTCTATCTCACTCATGCAGGCGACGGCCGTCTCTTTGTGGTGCAGCAAAACGGCGTTATCCGCATTATTCAAGATGGCGTTGTACTGTCGGAGCCATTTTTGGAAATCCGCGACCGGGTGGGCGCCGAAGCCAACGAACAAGGATTGCTCAGTATGGCTTTCCACCCACAGTACGCCCAAAATGGCTACTTTTTTGTGAATTACACCAATCTGGCCTTTGATACGGTCATTTCTCGCTTTCAAGTGAGTGCCGATGATCCCAACCTGGCTGACCCAACCAGCGAAAAAATCCTGCTGACCGTCGAACAGCCCTACGCCAACCATAACGGCGGCCTGGTGAAGTTTGGCCCGGATGGTTATCTCTACATCGGCATGGGGGATGGTGGCAGCCAGGGTGATCCCGAAAATCGAGCGCAAGACGGCCGTGACCTGCTCGGCAAAATTCTGCGCATAGATGTGGATGTTCCTGAAGATGTACCCTATGGTGTTCCCGAAACGAACCCGTTTGTGGGCGATGATACCTTTCGGAGCGAAATCTGGGCGCTGGGGGTGCGTAATCCCTGGCGTTTTAGCTTTGACCGGGAAACAGGTGATTTTTTTATGGCTGATGTGGGGCAAAATCAGTGGGAGGAACTAAATTTCCGGCCGGCCGCCAGCCCAGGCGGTGAAAATTATGGCTGGAAAATCATGGAAGGAACACATTGTTACCAGCCGGAAAACTGTGACACGGCCGGGCTGACGCTGCCCATCTTTGAATATGACCACAGCCAGGGTTGTTCCGTTACCGGGGGGTATGTGTATCGGGGGCAGCAATATCCGGCGCTGCGCGGCAACTACTTTGTGGCTGATTATTGCACCGGTTTTATCTGGCGGCTGTTTCCCCTGGCGGATGGTACCTGGGATGCGCACAAAGTATTGGAAAGCGGCCGTACCATTGCCAGCTTTGGTGAAGATGCGGCCGGTGAGTTGTACCTTGTGGATCATAACGGAGGGGTTTATCAAATTCAGTCAGTTGATGAGTGAAGCATATGAGGCGATTTTCTAAATCGTTTTATGAAACAAGGAGCAGACAAGATGAAGTCAATAAAAGCAGTTGGCGTGATGATATTGTTGGTAGGGTTAGGGGCGTTGCTGGTGGTAATGAATGGTGGGGGGCGCACGGCCGTGTCCGCCGCTCCCGCCTCCCGTTCTCCAGAAGGCGGGTTGCCTACCATAACCACCACATTAGTAGACAATGGTTTTGCCTATCCGGTAGACATTGCCAACGCTGGCGATAACCGCCTTTTTATTGTGGAACGGGCTGGCGTCATCAAAATTATTGATGCAACCGGAAATACATTAACGACTCCTTTTCTCGACATCACCAATATCGTCCATGACTCGCCCAATGAACGTGGTTTGTTAGGGTTAGTGTTCCATCCTGATTATCCAACCACCCCTTATTTCTATGTGAACTACACCACTGTGGCCATAGATGGGCATGCATTGGGTGACACGGTAATTTCCCGCTTTACGGTGAGCGCTGACCCAAACGTGGCTGATCCCAATAGTCGCCTGGAAATCATCCACATTGCCCAACCGGATTGGAACCACAACGGCGGTGATTTGAACTTTGGTGCGGATGGCTATTTATATATTGGTATGGGCGATGGTGGTAGTTCTGGTGATCCATCGAATTATGCCCAAACGCCCTCTTCGTTGCTGGGCAAAATGTTGCGACTTGATGTGGATGGCGGCGGCAATGCCCCAGACTGTGACAGCGATGGGAATTATACGGTGCCAGCGAGCAATCCATTTGTGGATGGATCTGGCGGAAACTGCGACGAAATCTGGCACCTGGGGCTGCGCAATCCCTGGCGTTTCAGCTTTGATCGGCAAACGCACGATATGTTTATTGGTGATGTGGGCCAGGGAGCATGGGAGGAAGTGAACTTCCAACCGGCCAGCAGCACAGGCGGCGAAAATTGGGGCTGGCGTTGTTATGAAGGCTCACAACCATACAATACCAGCGGCTGCCAGCCGTCCACTTTTTACGATTTCCCCTTTTTTGATTATTCACACAGCCTGGGTATAGCCGTTACCGGCGGGTTCGTTTATCGTGGTGCGGATTATCCTGCTTTGCAAGGGTATTATCTGTTTGCGGATTATGGCACAGGGCGCGCCTGGCTATCATATCCCAATGGCAGCGGTGGTTTGGATACCAACACCATTGGCTTTTTGCCTAATGTGGGGTCGCCCAGTAGTTTTGGTGAGGGGTGTGATGGGGAGTTATATGTGGCGCATTACAGCAGTAGTAATGGGGCGATTTATAGGGTGGGGGCTACGGCCGTTATCCCTTCTACTTCAGCTGGTGGTGAGGAGATGGGCTTTTTGCCCCTGGTGCTCAAGGCGGAAGATACCCCTTTTCCTGCGACGCCAACGGCCACTAGCACCATAACGGCCACGGCGACCCTGACCGCTACTGTTACTGCGACCGCTACCCCCACGGGTACTTTGACGCCCACCAGCACAGCAACATTCACGCCTACGCCTACATTTACTCCTACAGCTACATGGACACCCACCCCCACCAGCACACCGCCATCTGGGTGTAATTAGATTGGGATTGGGTAATTGAGTAATTGGATAATTACCCAATTACTCAATTACCGATTTCTACCTTGACTTTCACCACCCCGGCTTCTTCTTTGACCGCAAAGAGTTTCAAGCGGTAGTTTTCGTCGGCGGGCCAGAGGATACGGCCGTTACGCACATCAAAGCAGTATTCATGGTCGGCGCAGGTGATTTTGAAGCGGCTCAACCAGCCATCGGCCAGATTGGCGGCCGCGTGGGGGCAAAGGGCACTGAAGGCATACACCTGTCCTTCGTAACGGGTGAGGAGGAGTTTACGGCCGTTGATGGTGACGGCCGTGAGTTCCCCTTCCCGCACGGCATCTGCTGCGACCGTTTCAAAAAAACCATCGGCATCCGGCACTGCTTTAGACTTAAATAACTGCATCTATCTCCATTCGCTTTGCCACTTACTGCTCACTGCTCACCGCTCGGCGCTCACTGCTCACCCTCTGCCCGCAGCGCCTCTATCGCCGCCACCGCCTCTTGGTCTGACCCTCTGGTAAATTCACCAATGTGGACGTAACGGATACGGCCGTTTTTATCAATCAGATACGTCGTCGGCCAATACCGCTGCCCATAAGCATCCCAGGTCAGCCGCTCGTTGTCAATGGCGACGGGATAGGTGATGCCATTTTCCGCCAGCGCATGCGCCACATTATCAATATCCCGCTCAAACGCAAACTCCGGGTAATGGATGGTGACAACGGCAAAATCATCGCCCATGTACTGCTCGTGCCAGGCCTTAATCCAGGGCGTGGTGCGCTGGCAGTTGATGCAGCCAAATGTCCAGAATTCCAGCAGCACCACCTTGCCCCGCAAGGAGGCCAGGCGGATCGGTTCGTCAGCATTAAGCCAGGTATCATTTTTCAATTCAGGGGCTGGCCCCAGGTCAGGTAAGTTGGCTTTCATAGGCGTCTCCGTGGGTGTGCGTGTGGGTAACATGGCAGCTGTTGGCGCTTCAGCCGCCGGCTCAAAAGGTATGCCGCTGCCTGTGCAGGCAGCCAGCGCCAGCCCACAACCAATAATAAACAGGAATCGGGTGAATGTGTTCATGCGTTTTCCTCCATCACCCATCCTGCCCCACACTGCCTACGGATTGCTTATGGAGTTATTACAAGAGGATTACCACATTACACACTCACGTCCAGCAGCAAACCCAGTTGGGCCACGGCTGCCCGCAGCGCTTCCCCATGTTGAACGGGCACGGCCACGGCCAGATCACCCAGGCTTTCGCCCAGGTAGTCGCGGGTTTTGGGGTTGGCACGCAGGGTGTCCAGGATGGCCGCCTCACGCACCCGCAGGATCACGGCCGTTTCCAACCGCCCCTCCATTCCCTTATCCCCCCATCGCACGATGGCTCGTTTGATGCTGGCGGGCAGCCCCCCGGCCACCTCTTCCAGAAATTGCACAATGCGCTCCGCGGAGATACCCTGTTTTTGTGCCCTTGCCAGTGAAGTGGGCGTCAGCCGGTATTGGTATGGCTTGCCCGGCTGCGCGGGTAGCATCTCGCTGATGCGCCCCACCTGAAAGCGGTGGTAGCGGTTGGCGTTGGCCGGGGCCAGGATGATGGCATCCGGCTGCACAATCAGCGGCGATGGCACTTCGTGGTTTTCGGCAGGCGCGCCGTTGAGCCATTCAATGGCGCGGTCGGTGAGGGCAAAGGCGGGGTGGTTTTCGGGCACGGCCGTCACTGCCAGCCCCAGCCACACCAGCGGCCCCTGCACCAGATAACGCAGCAGCCGCCCTTCCACCCGCTCCCAACTTTCAAAGCCGTTCAGGTATTGGTTGCTGGCCAGGTCTCGCACATACCAGGTGTCATAGTTGCCATCCGGCCGTTGAAAGTCGGGGTCATGGGCTTTGATGGCCGCCACCAGATCATCCAGGTGATACCACTCCGGGTCGCGGGGCAGCGCGTCCAGCAGGGCGGTGCGGGCCAGGATGGGGTCGTTTTGCCACTGGTCGCCTTCGCAGCGCAGGCCGGGGGTACGGCCGAGTTCGTTCCAACTGCTGCTGCTCCACGCTTCGGCCAGGGCGCGCAGTTGTGCTTCGCGGCTTTTTTTGAGCCAGGTCACGGCCGTCGGCAACGGCCGTAGCCGATTCTCTTGCAAAGACAACAATCCCATCTCCGTCGCCAGATTGAGTAAGAGCGAGCGCCGTTCCGGGTGCGGGTTCAGCAGAAACGGGATCGTCTCGTCCAACAGGCCAGATTGCAGGCCATCTTGCTGCGCCAGGGTGATGAGCGTGGTCATGTCATCCACCGCATCGGTGACATCAGGTGGTGGGGTGAGCGACAGCGACAACGGCAGCAGAGTAGGGGCGGATTCAGGCGGGGTGGGGGGAGGAGTTGTGCCGGAAGCGGGTGATGTGGCAACCTTTACTGAGCCGGTCGCCGTGCCTTTGTTTTTCTTTTCTGGCTTGGGGAATTGGGCCATGAACTCATCTGGTAGGTAGTAAAATTCGATCATGCCCTCGGCCGTTTCGTCAAAGCCCCGGTACAGAAAGCCCCGATACCAGAGCGCCTCGGCCGCATTGGCGGGATCAAACCAGGGTTCTTCCCGTTCTAGTCGCCCCGGCCCCATCAGGCGCACGTCGCCAAAATCGCGGGCAAAAGCGGCTACGGGCATACGGCCGTCTGCCTGCACCAATGCCTGCACCCCGGCCGCCTCCTCCGGCGACAAATAGCCGACTTCCTCTGGGAAATTCAATTCGCTCAAAGCAGTCGCCAACTCTTTCACGCAGGTGGCTTTACCAGACCCGGTTAAATCCAGGTCCCACCATTCGCCAATCACGCGCAAAACAATCAACTCGTGTTCTTGTAAGGCTTGATTCAAGGAGTGCATAGAGCCTGATTGTACTTCAGCCGAGGAAAGGCGAGTAGGCGTTAAGCGAATGTTTTGTTGAGTATTCTGATAGTGGTTTATGCTACCCAAAAAGGGAGTTTACCGAATCCCGATCGCTTGTCAGATGAAATTGTTGACCAGGACCATCAAGCAAAAGGTAGTAATCCTGAAGCCAATCACGACCTAAAATGACAAATGGATATGGCGTGAGAACAACCTCCATTTTTATGGTTGGCTTGTCAAGCCATGCCAGACGTGCCTCAT
>CAZOPF010000043.1:0-20628 GCA_964581605.1 uncultured Ardenticatenaceae bacterium | reverse complement strand
TCTAACTGCAATCGCCCAAAAGGGTAAAGTTTGAGCCTGTCTACACATGTTTCGGGAACGGCCGTGACATCCGCTCCGGTATCTATCACAGCAGACAGCTCAACTTGCGGACGACGATGAACCACCCCGGCGACCAACACGGGTATTACCATCGCTGGTGGATCGAATTTTGTATCGTAGTGGATCATTTGTGTGCGATACGCAGAGAGGGTATGCGTGCAGTGCGAGGGGAATCTATGGCGACTTTTTCGATGTAGCAAACGACATGGCCGAAACGTGTACGTACCTCGTCGAGCAAAGCCAGTTTATCATCACCAACAGCAACGACCTTGCCCTGATAAATAGCCACATAATGACCGGTATACCGTTCAAGCAAACCGGGCTTTAATTGTTCAAACGCGGCAATTTCTTGCTCAAATGCCTGAGTAATTTCGCTTGTGTCTGATTGGTCTATATGTTCGGATACCCATTCAATGACAAGCGCATCTGTGGTTTTTTGTTGGGCAGCCGCTTTTTGGCGAATTGCATCATATAAATCTTGAGGTAGTTTGACTATGTTTTGCATTTTTACTCTCCGTCATCTGGAGTTCTATTATAGCCAAATAATTGCTTTTATTGCTTTTCGCATTATTGCCCTTCTCAAACAATGACTTCTATCGCTGCCGGGAGGCTGGTGACTGTCACCTGGCGCACGTTGTCTTTGGTGTAGGCGAACACTTCGCCGTCGGTGTGGATGGGCATGGGGCGGTCGGCGCGGACGGTGATGCGTCGGTTTTGGCGCAGGGTAATGGCTTTATGGTTGCCGTGTGTCCCTTTTTTCACCTTCAGCAGCATCAGCAGCATGGTCAGACGGCCGACCGGGTTAACCAGGCAGGTGTCAATCAGATTGTCATCGTGGCGGGCGTTGGGGGTGAGCAGGAAGCCACCGCCACCGCGTGGCCCCACGCCAAAAGCCAGGAAAAGGGATTCCTGGGTGAGGCGTTCGTCATCAAACTGCATTTCCAGCAATGGTTTGTCATAGTAAAAGGCAATGGTGCGCAGCGTTGCCAGCAGATACATGCCAAACCCATGAATGCGGGTGATGTTTTCGGCCTCAACGACAACGGTGGCGTCGAAACCGATGCCCATGTTGTTGTCGAAGATGCGGTAACGGCCGTGATCATCCTCCACCCGTGCCAGATCAATCGTGCGGGGTTGGCCGGTGAACAGGGTGCGCACGGCCGTGTTTATAGCGGTGGATATACCCAATGACCAGGCCAGATCGTTGCCAGAGCCGATGGGGATGATACCCAACCGGGTGTTGGCTTTGTCACCCAATACCAGCCCATTGACCACATCGCTAATCGTGCCATCACCGCCAGCGGCTACCACCAGCTCAACCCCTTCATTGGCAAACTGGCGGGCCAGTTCACGGCCGTGTCCCGGATACTCCGTCAGCACAATTTCAATGCCGCCAAACGGTTGCGCGGCCGTTTCAATCAACGCCTGGCAAGCCCGCCCCCGGCCATTGTCTGCATAAGGATTTAAGATAACTTTTGTGCGCATGGGTTTTGTGGGTAATGTCTCTAATCTTCTCCGGGTTATACCCCGCCTATTTTATCACGTCTCACGCCTCACGGCCGTCGCCATATGTTCCAAAATTTCCTTTTCGCTGACGACGCCTTCGATGTGGACACGGCCGTTCAGCACGGTATGGGGCAGGTAGTGTACCGAATACCGCTCCACAATCACCGGGAACTGGTCGGCCATGATGATAAAAACACGCACATGGGGGCTGGCGGCGGCCATGTTTGTCAGCGGGTGGGCCATCATCACGCCCGCTTCATTATCTGGGGCGGTGATCAGTTCGGCGCGGACTTCTTGTGCTAACTTGCTCAGTTGAATGCGGGTGAGCGCCTCGGAAGTCATGCCCCGAAAGGCAACGGCCTGGATGGCGCTGATGAGAACGGTCATGGCGTAACCGTGTGGCAGGCCGATCAGGCGGATGCCACAATCTTCGTGGGCAACGGCCGTGCCCCGCATCACACCAATGACCGGCCAGTAATGATAATTTGGCTGGCGTGGGCGCTGCTCGCTGGAAATGGGCGCAAAATGGTCGGCCAATGTCTGGCACAATCGCATCGCTTCGGCTTCTTTAGGGCTGTTTTCATCCCCCCAGACCACCAGGTGTACCGGTTCCGGTAAATGCGCCAGCAGCGCTGGTAGCTGTGCCCATGTTTCTTCATCAAAGGGGTGTTCATTTTCGCCCATCATACGTTTCTCCAGGGCAGTTATAGTGAAAAAGAAGCAGTTGGGCAACAGAGTACCAGGATATCTGGACTCGTTTCTCAAGGTGGTGGTTGCTCGATGGCTTGGAATGCCTGCTGGTTTTGGATGAGCAGGGGGTGATCGGCATCATAAATTTGGCTGCGAATTTGCCAGGATTGGGTGAAATAATCCTGAGCAGACGCATAATCACCCTGGGCCTGAGCCAGTGTGCCCAGGTTATAAAGGGTATCGGCCGTATAAAAATGGTATTCGCCATAAGTTTGCCGCCGGTTGGACAACGCTTGCTGCAAATACGCCTGACTGAGAGCAAAATTGCCCAGGTCACGATAAATCTGCCCTAAGTTGTTTAGGGCGAGAGCCACATACCCCGATTCTGGCCCAAAAGCTGCCTCCCATTTGGCGGCCGCTTCATGCGCACATTTTGCCGCCTGGCTCAGGTTGCCCAATTCCCGGTAAACGCCACCTAAATTGTTAAGCGAGGTGAGCGTTTCGCTCTGGCTTTCGCCCAATGTGTGGACGCGGGTCGTGTAGGCATATTCAAATAGCTGCCGGGCGCTCTCTAATTGGCCCAGGCGCTGGTGAATGAGGCCCAGGGTATTGGCCGCACGAGCCGTATCCGGGTGCATCAGGCCAAATCGCTGTTGGAGGATGGCAACGGCCGTTGCCGAAGAGTGTTCCGCCTGCTCATATTTCCCTTGCCACAGTAAAACCAGCCCCAGACAGTGATAGTTGAAAGCGACATCCGGCTGATCATCTCCCAATACATGTAGGTATATTTGCTGCGCCTGTTCCAGGTGCAATTGGGCCGGTTTAAACTCCGCAATCGTCATCAGAAAGATACCCACCTGATTATGAATAGTCGCCAACCGGATGTCATCCGGGGCCAGGTGTAGCTGATATATGGTCAGGGCGCGTTCCAGGCAGGTGCGGGCACGGCCGAACTCTTGAGCGGAAATCAATGCACGCCCTAACCATTCCAGGCAGACGGCCGTATCCAGATGTTCCGGCCCGGCAACTTCTTCTTGAATAGACACGGCCGTTTCCAGATAATACCGTGCCCCATTGAAATAGTCGCCGCTGAAAAAGAGGTGCTGCCCCATGGCCAGGCACAGCCGGGCGCTGCGATCATCTCGCCGGGGCAGGGCCACGGCCGTAACATAAACAAGATGGTGCCGCCAGTGGTGGGCCGGTTCCAGAGCACGCTCCCGATTACCTTGCATGGTCAGGGTGATCAGGGCTTCTTCCACGGCCGTCTGGATGGCCAGGTCGGCCGTCCATTCCCGCACGTACTCGGCAACCAGGGGATGCAAACGCAGCGAATCGGTGGTGGTTGGCATCACCAGCCCCAATTGCAATAAGCGCTGCCGGGCGTTTTCCAGACGCTCCAGGGTGGTGTCTGCGGGCAGCAGCGCCGCCAAAATTTCCAGGGGAACGGGCGCGCCGGGGGCCAGATGGGCCATACCGGCCAATAGCCATTTTGCCAGTTGGTTGGTGGGTACGGCCGCGTTAAGCTGTTGGCAGTTAAGCATAAGCGTATGCCAGACGTTGACCGTGTGGGCGGTGGGGGAATAGCTTGCTGCCCGTAACGACTCATGTTGCAGGCGTTGCCCAACACGCATTTGGGCCAGGTAGGATTGGGGCGAGACAGCACCCCCATTGCGTGCCAGATAGCTGCCAGCCAGATGCAGCGCCAGTGGCAAATCGGCCATGGTGTCGGCGATTTGGGCGGATTCCTCGTTGGTCAATGCAGGCACAAATCGTTGCAGTAGCCAGATGCTATCGGGGCGTGAAAGAACGTCTACGTTGATTTGGGTCAGCCCTAACGCCGGATTCCACCAACTGCGTTGGCTTGTCAGCAAAATGCGGCAACCACCAAAGGAAGGTTGCCACTCGCTAAAAGCGGTTTCAGATTCACAGTTATCAAAAATGAGCAGGCGCGGGATAGGTTCTTGCCAGGTCTGTTGCACCAGGCGTACTTGCTGTTCCAATGGGAGCAGGGCAAATCCGGGGCGCAAATTCATATGCTCCACCTGGCCGCAGCGGGCTATTTGGGTGGGAATGGTGCGGGGATCGGCAAAGTTGAGCCAAAAGACGCCGCCAGGGAAGTAACGGCCGTAGCGGTGCGCAAATTCCACCGCCAATTGTGTTTTGCCCACGCCACCCAGGCCGGTGAGAGCAACGGCCGTGACGTTTTGGGTGGCGTAGGTAGTGGCTAACAGTCGCAGAAGTTCCTGGCGATTGGCAAACAAAGGATTAGGCGGGAATGGCAAGTATGAGCCAGGAGACAATCCGCCGGGCAGGGGAACGGCGTGGGCGTTGTCAGGAATAAAAATGGGGCTAGGATTGAGCAAACCAGGTGTAGGGATGGCTTCAACGGGCAGATCAGCCACATATGCCAGCTGTTTTTTGAACTTTTCGGACGGCCGTCTGCCCCCCCCTTCTATTTTGCGCAACAACGAAACTTCGTAGCCCATTTTGTGCGCTAATTCATTTTGCGACAATCCCAATTGGAGACGCAATGTTTTTAGCCAGCGGCCAAATCCCTCATAAGGACGCTGTTCGGGCATCTATATTCTCCCTGCTTTGTGATGGTCGGCGACTGTTCCACCATTTGTCCCACTATTTGTCCTACTCTAACCCTATGAACGACCGGATTTTTTTGCTATTCTGGTTGGAAACTGTTGGGTGAATGGTGAGTAGGGTGAAAAGCAACTCCTGTTGTGTATTTCGGAACACCTTATATAATACCTGCTACAGTAAGCATCGTCAAAGTCGTCGGTAGAGTAACTATTAAGGTGTGGTAACTCACCGGGCACCGCTTGAACAATAACCTTTGTATGATTGCCCAGTGGCTTTGATTGAGTGGTTGTTCGTCGCATTCCAGATGGGCAAATGGTAACATGTAATCTGGTAGTTGTCCTTGTCGAGTTGTATAGTTAAGTGCCTGTGTCAGAAAGCCAGTAAACTAACTAATTGCGCAACAATGCAATGATGTCTGGTATTTTTTCACAGGCATAGGCCAGGTGGGAAGATGTCTGCTCATTTATGCGTTGGCGTTCCGTATTGGCAGTTGGATGAATTAGCCCAGCTCATTGCAACCAATCTGGAAATGTTGGGGTGTCAGGTTCAGTTGTTTGAGCATACCCGGCTGCCACCTGATGTAGATGTGGTATTTGCCTATGGCCCGTTGGGCAGCCTGACGCCATTAGCGACCCAATTGCTGGCATGTACACCAACCAGACGGCCGTCCCTTGTTCTCTTTCTCACCGAACAACTTCCCAGCCCGCAAATACCGGAGTTTGTCAATTACCATACGGCCGTTGCCCGTTCCCAGTTTGAGCGGTTTGCCATCTCTCACCCGGCCACGCTCTGGGGCAAACTGGCCGCCAAAGCCTTACGTTTTCGTTATTATGGCGATCTTCATTGGCTGCGCCAGCAAGGTATTTTGTCGCTGTTGTTATTAGAATCAGAAGTAACGGCCGAATTTCTACGCCAGCGCGGTTTTCGGCCGTATACCTTTTCCTTAGGCTCCCGGCCCGATTGGGGTGCTGACCTGAACCTGGAACGAGACATTCCGGTATTATGGCTGGGCAAAGCCGGTTCGCCCCGCCGACAGCATTTGCTAAACCAGGTCCGCGCTGCCCTGCAGGCGCGTGGTGTGGAGATGATGGTGGTAGATGGGGTGGAACGGCCGTATATCTTTGGGCATGAGCGCACGGTGCTGCTGAACCGTACCCAGGTCGTATTAAACCTGGTGCGCCAGCCCTGGGATTGCAATTCGCTGCGTTTCTATCTGGCTGCGCCTAACAAGGCAATGATGATTTCCGAACCGCTGCTGCCACACGTGCCGGCTATTATGCCAGCCGTCCACTACATGGAAGCACCTGTCGCCCATTTGCCCGACCTCATCTGTAGCTACCTGGCCCGGCCAGACCATCGCCAGCGAATTGCGGCGGCGGCCTATGAATTGGTGACGACCCAATTAACGACGGAAAAAGCGTTCAGGCAGATATTGCGGCTGGTGGAACAAGCCCATGGGCAACATGGAGTAAATGGGCTGCCGTTTGCATTTTCCGGTGCATGATCATGATGACGGGATATGGGCATGAACAATATGCCTACTCACTGGCTGAATGGGGCCAACCACGTTATTTACCTCGATGTGGTGGGTGGATTTTGGTACGGCCGCTGCCAAACACCCCTTACCAGGACGCGATGGGCTGTTATCCACTCTTTACCTGCCATTCCTGGGCGGAATTAGCAGCCGACCTGGGCGAATTGCAAGATGAACTGGTTTCATTGGCTGTGGTAGTTGATCCCTTCGGCGCCTATGATGAGGGATTGCTGCGCCAGGCATTCCCGCATCTGGTCAAACCATTCAAGCAGCATTTTGTGGTGGATCTGGCACAGCCCTGGCCACACTTTGTCCGGCCGCGACACCAGCGCTATGCTCGCCATGTCCTGGCGGCCGTACAGGTGAACTGTTGTCCTCGCCCTCTCGATCACCTGGCGGAATGGGTGGAACTGTACGGCCACCTGGTGCAACGTCATCATCTGGGTGGGCTTCACGCTTTTTCACCCACAGCCTTTGCCCGGCAGCTATCCACGCCAGGGTTAGTCATGTTTCGGGCGCTGGTGGGAGATGAGTGCGTGGGCATCTATCTCTGGTATGTTCAGGAAGAGGTGGCTTATGCTCATCTCATTGCCTGCACGCCCAAAGGGTATGAACTGCGGGCGGCGTATGCTTTGTATTGGGTGGCGTTTTCTTATTTTTACGGCCGTGCCAACGATCACGGCTGCCCTCGCTGGCTACACATAGGGGGCAGCGCCGGCACAGGGGGTGACAAAGATGACGGCTTGAGCCAGTTCAAACGAGGGTGGGCTACGGGTACACGCCCCGCCTATTTTTGTGGGCGCATCTTTAACCAGTCGCAGTATGATGAATGTGTGTCAGTGGGTGGCTTGCCAGAAACGAACTATTTTCCGGCATACCGCCAGGGAGAATTTAGGAATGAAAATCAAAAAACGGGTTGAGGATCTGGCTATTTTTGGGGGACAAAAAGCGTTTGCAGATGCGCTGCATGTGGGGCGGCCGAACATTGGCAATGCCGACAGGCTCCGGGCACGGGTGGATGAGGTGTTGCAGCGGCGCTGGCTGACCAATGATGGGCCGATGGTGCGCGAATTTGAGGCGCAGATCATTGGGCTGACAGGTGTAAAACATTGTGTGGCCGTGTGTAATGCCACTGTGGGTCTGGAGATTGCCACTGCTGCGCTGGGTTTGCAAGGCGAGGTCATTGTGCCTTCGATGACCTTTGTGGCTACGGCCCATGCCTTGCGTTGGCGGCAGGTGCGCCCGGTTTTTGCTGATATTGACCCGAAAACGCATAACCTGGACCCGGCCCAGGTAGAAGCGATGATCACACCGCAGACAACGGGCATTGTGGGTGTGCATTTGTGGGGACGGCCGTGTGCCATCCCGGAACTCACTGCTATTGCCCGCCGCCGCCAGTTGAAACTGCTCTTTGATGCAGCTCATGCTTTTGCCTGCTCTTATGATCACGAAATGATAGGCAACTTTGGCGACGCCGAGGTTTTTAGTTTTCATGCCACCAAGTTTTGCAATGCGCTGGAGGGGGGGGCCATTGTCACCAATGACGATGCCGTTGCCCGGCGCGCCCGGTTAATGCGCAACTTTGGCTTTGTCGGGTTAGATCAGGTGGAAAGTGTTGGCACAAATGGCAAGATGAATGAACTATCGGCCGCCATGGGGTTGACTTCACTGGAAAGTATGCACCATTTTGTTCATGCCAACCACAACCGGTACAGCCATTACCGCCAGGAGTTGGCCGGTGTTTCCGGCATTTCGTTGATGCGTTATGATGAAACGGCCTGTAACAACTATCAATACATTGTGCTGGAAGTGGATGAAGCTGTTGCTGGCATCACCCGCGATCAGTTGATTGCTGTTTTGACGGCCGAAAACGTGCTGGCACGTCGTTATTTTTATCCGGGCTGCCATCGCATGGAACCTTATTGCACAGAGGATCCGGAGGCGCGGTTATGGCTGCCGCAGACGGAATGGTTGCTGGAACGGGTGATCTGTTTGCCTACAGGCACGGCCGTCACCCTGCATGACATCAGCACCATTTGTTGCCTCATTCGGCTGGCCGTTTCCAAAGCTGATGTCATTCGCGTCCGGCTGGAAGGCCGCCAGCCACCAGCTTTGCCTTCGCGCCATTGGCTGCTGACGCCGGATGTTCAGGCCAGATTGGGGATGATAAACCGATAAAGGGCGGCCAGATCAAGCACCACAAACGCCAGCCCCAACCCGATTGGCAGCCAGAACGGGAGCCGGGGTTGGCGGATGGCTTGTGCCAACAGCAGCGCCCACGCGCCCAACCCAATGCTCATACCCAGCGCCAGGGGGATGAGTGCCGGAAACAGGTACCGTCCCTGGTGCTGGACAAAGGTGAGGTTATAACCGATGTGCAGCGCCAGCGTCAGCATTGTGAGCAGCGCCAGTATAGTAAATTGCAGGTTAGAGATGGGTAATCGGCGCAGCCAGCCCTGTGGGGCGTTTGGGGCAGCGGGCCAGATGTAGGGGGCCAGGAAAATACCGGCAACGGCCGTAATGACCATTGCCAGTAACAACCAATAAATCCACTGCGGCATGGGCACGGCCATCCAGCCAAACTGGCCCCAATAGCTGTTAAACGTTGTTTGCCAGAAGCGCTGTGCTGTACCAGCCAGACCATACTGGGAGATCCATTCGGCCGTGCGAATTTGACCTACGACGACGGCATCGTGGCGACTTTTGCCCAGAATGTCCAGCCCGCCGTAGACAGCGATATTCCGCCCCCACCACAGCACCCCTAACCCAAGCGCAGGAATGAACACGCGCAGCCCGTTTTGTGCCAGCGCCCGCCAGCGCCCCCAGCTTTGCCAGAGCAGAGCAACAGCAATCACAGGCGCCATCAGGTAAACGGTGCCTTTGGTGAGAAAGCCCAAACCCAACATCAGCCCCAGCCACCACAGCAGACGAACGGCTTGCGGCCGCTGTGTCCATTTGAGCAAAAGCAGCAGAATAGCCGCAATGAGCAATTCAGCCAGAGCGTCATTATTGGCGGAAGCCATCATGGACAGGTGCTGCGGGGTGAAGGCCACCAGCACGGCCGTACTCCAGGCCACCCATTCTTGCTGCGGTAGCAGGAGCCGGGCGATGGCATAAGCCAACGCAACCATGCCAGCCCCCATGAGTACCGAAATCAGCCGCATGAACAGCAGGGAACCTGCTGTTAACCGGAAAACGGGTAATTGCAACAGATAATAAAGTGGTGGCTGCCAATCTTCATAGGTAAGTACGGTAATGTCATATTCTGGGGAAAAACGGGAACTGACCAGTTCGTGGCGGTATTGTTCATCATAATCGCCCGGCGCCATCACGGGCAGGCGGCCGTCGGCCAACTGCCGCACGTAGTTATAATGGGCCGGTTCATCGGGGCTTTGCCAGGCCGGTGTTTGCCGGGCATACAATACCCCCAAAGAGAGGTAGGTGAGGAGGATGAGGAATAAAGGAAGAGCCTTACGCATTGAGCCGGATTCTACCGCTATTCAGCTATAGTACCAACGGGGGATAAACGGGATACTGCTGCCTGGGTACTATCTGCAAGAGATGGTGACGGCCGTGCGCCTACTCATACCCATCTGGTCAAATCAGTCACCCAATCAAAACTATATGCAAAAAAATCAATCTGTACGCACCAAGCTGATCCTCTACCTGGCAACGGGGTTGTTCATGGTCATAGTGCGGCTGCTGCTGGCGGCGACTGATTGGCAGCCCTCCGTATCTGTGCAATCGGTGTGGGCTTTTGTCAGTGTCAGCCTGTCACTGTTTGTGGCCATGCTGGCACTCACACGTTTTTATACGCGCCATGACGCTGTGTATCTGCTCATCGGTGTTGGCTATGCCGGGGCGGGGTTTTTAGGTGCGTATTATTTGGTGCAGTGGTGGCGTACTCTGGCCGAGGGTAGCGGGAGTGGTGGGCAATCTAGCACCTGGCAGGCATCGGTGGTGTTCCTGGCAATTTTTCTGGCGGGAAGCTGGCTGATCTGGGTACGGGGTGGTTCCTGGCGGCAACTATCACGGCGAGCATGGTGGGGTGGCGCGGCCGCACTGCTGCTGAATACCACCTATTTTTTGTTGGCGCCCTGGGCGCAGGGTGGAGGGGATGCGGCGGGGTATCTGGCAACGGCCGTTGCTGCCACCTTTTTCTTAATGGCCTTGCTGGGCTATCTGTATAAGCAGCGTTGGCCGGTAGATGCCTTTGAACATTCCCTGATTCTGGCGCTCATTATTCTCTACGCTGCCCATATTTTGTTTCTGGCGTTTGCTCAGAATTTTTATGATAGCATGGCGGTGGCTGGCCTGATTTTCCAGGCAATCAGCTATCTGGTTGTCTTGCTGGGGCTGCTTATCAGCATTGTTTCCATTTTCCGCCAGGGGGAAGTGATGGCTGCGGCCCAGGCAGATGCCAATGAGAGATTGCAGCAGGAAGTGACGGAACGCAAACGGATTGAAACGGCCGAACATGAGCAGCGCCAATTAGCTGAGGCATTGCGTGAGGTGGGGATCGCTCTTAGCTCGGTGCTGGAGTTTGACCAATTGTTAGATATTTTGCTCGACCAGATGGCGCGGGTGTTACCCTATGATACGGCGAATGTGATGCTGGTTCACGGCCGTGAAATTGAAATTGGCGTCACACGTGGTTATGGTCAGGACATTCGCCCAGGTATCCCGCAGCGGTTTACCATTGAGCGCATCCCCAGTTTGCAGCGATTGCTGGAAACGAAGGAGCCCGTGATTGTGCCGGATACGGCCGCGTCTGATCTATGGGTCAATGCGGCCGAATCACCCCATGTGCGTTCCTGGGCTGGCGCGCCCATTAGCATCAAAGGAGAGGTTATTGCCATACTGGCGCTGAACAACAGCCAGCCGAACTTTTACCAGCCAGAGGCGGCCGTGCGGCTGGCCGCCTTTGCCGGGCAGGCTGGTGTGGCCTTTGAAAATGCCCGCCTGTATGCCCAGGTGCGGCAGCGTGCTGAAGAATTATCTACTCTGAACACGATCAGCCAGGCCATCTCTTCCACATTGGATTTGCCAGAAACGCTGACGGTAATTACGGAAAGTACCGTGCGCCTCTTGCATGTAGAGGCGGCTTCGGTGGTGCTGCTGGATCATGAAGCAGGTGATTTGATGTTTGCGGCCGCATCCGGGCAGGCGGCCGGCTTTGTGCGCGGCCAGCGGCTGGCATTGGGGCAGGGGGTTATTGGTTGGGTGGTGGAGCATGGCGAGCCGGTGCTGGTGCCAGACACAGAAAACGATACCCGCTACTTCAGTGATTTCGATGAAAAGAGCGGATTTGTTGCCCGCTCCATCCTATGTGTGCCCATGCAAACAAAGGGGCAAACAACGGGCGCATTGGAAGCCATTAACAAGGAAGGTGGCTTTTTTGATCAGGAAGATTTGAAACTCCTGACGCGGCTGGCAGCCCCGGCAGCGACAGCCATTGAAAATGCACGTTTATTTGCCCAGGCGCAGCAAGAGATTGCCGAGCGGAAGCGCGTGGAAGCGGCCCTGGAAGCAGAGCGTTCGTTGTTGGCGCGGCGGGTGGCGGAACGAACGGCCGACTTGAGCGCGGCGAATGCGGAACTGGCTCATGCTGCTCGCCTGAAAGATGAATTTTTGGCCAGTATGAGCCATGAATTGCGTACCCCTTTGAATGCGGTGTTAGGTATTTCTGAGGCGTTGCAGGAAGAGGTGTATGGGCCGCTCAATGAAAACCAGATCAATTCATTGCACAGTATTGAGGAGAGCGGCCGTCACCTGCTGGCTTTGATCAATGATATTTTGGACCTGTCTAAAATTGAAGCAGGTAAATTGGAACTGGAGCCGACGCCCGTGCCGGTGGAGATGATTTGCCATGCCAGTTTGCGCATCATCAAACAAAACGCACACAAAAAACGGCTAACCATCCATTCGTCGTTTGACGGTGCTGTAACCACGATTCAGGCAGATGAACGGCGGGTGAAGCAGATTTTAGTTAATTTATTGGGTAATGCGGTGAAGTTTACACCGGAGGGGGGTGAGATCGGCCTGGAGGTGGTGGGAGATACGGCCGTTGGCGCGGTGCATATTACGGTTTGGGATACAGGCATTGGTATTGCGGAGGAGGATTTAAGTCGGTTGTTCCAGCCGTTTGTGCAGCTAGACAGCCGGTTGGCACGGGAGTATGGTGGCACTGGGTTAGGGCTGTCATTGGTGCAGCGGATGATGGATTTGCATGGGGGCACGGTGTCGGTGGTTAGCGAGCCAGGGCAAGGCAGCCGTTTCACTATATCGTTCCCCTGGCAGCCGTGGGAGAGAGTGTTGTCGCCTTTGGAAGCAGCCCAAAATTTGGATGATAGTCTGACACGGGCGTTCCGTCTGGCAATGTTGGTGGATGATTCACCAGCGGCCGTTGGGCAGTTGAAGCGTTACTTTAATGAATTGCAGGTAGAGGTGGTAGCGCTGCAAAATGGCGCACGGGTGATGGAACAGGCGGAGTTGATTCGGCCAGATGTGATTGTGCTGGATATTTTGCTGCCAGACCTCTCTGGCTGGGATGTGCTGGCGCGGCTGAAAGGAAATCCTAAAACCCGGCCGATTCCGGTGGTGATTGCTTCGGTCATTGATGAACGAGAGAATGCGTTGGCAGCAGGTGCCGCCGACTGTTTGTTGAAGCCGGTGACGCGCCAGCAGTTACACCGTGCCTTGCAGCGGGTGATGATGCTGGTGAACCGGGTGCAGACACGGCCGTTGCCCCCGTTGACTGATACGTCTTCTGATGCCGGGCAGATTACCCTGCGTCCGCGTATCTTGCTGGCGGAGGATAATGAGGCCAATATCAAAACTTTTTCCCAATACCTGACGGCTAAGGGTTATGATATGATCGTGGTACATAACGGCCGTGAAGCGATTGAACTCGCCCGACAAGATAAACCAGACCTCATTCTGATGGACATTCAAATGCCCAAAATGAATGGATTAGAGGCAATTCGTGAAATTCGCGCCGACGCCATGTTGAACCAGATCCCCATCATTGCCGTTACTGCTCTGGCTATGCCCGGCGATCAGGAGAAATGTCTGGCGGCCGGGGCCAATGATTACCTGAGCAAACCAGTTAGTTTGAAAGGGTTATTGGAACGTATAGAGATGCAGTTAGCCGGTGTTTAGGTATTCAGGTATTCAGGTGTTTAGGTGTTCAGGTGTTCAGGCGTTTGTGTGTTTAAGAGATGAGACACCCAAACACTAAAACACTCAAACACCCCCAAGTGAGGTTACCATTAACGAGATTCCCCAAATCCTTATTGTAGATGATGAGCCAAGTGCGCGGCAGACGATGGAAATGCTGCTGCTGCGTGAAGGGTATGACCTGGCGTTTGCGGCCGATGGCTATGAAGCGCTGGCCCATCTGGACGAAGACTCGGCCGATGTCATTTTGTTGGATGTGATGATGCCGGGCCTGGATGGTTTTGAGTTGTGCGAGCGTCTGCGCCGCAACCCGAAGTGGCAGCATGTACCCATAATCCTGGTGACGGCGCTGGATAGTAAGCAGGATTTGGCGCGGGGTCTGGAAGCAGGGGCGGACGATTTTTTGCATAAGCCCTACAACGGGCTGGAACTGCGGGCGCGGGTGCGCTCCATGCTGCGCATCAAGCAGCGGCATGATGAGTTGCAGACGGCGCTGCAACTGCGGCAAGACCTGTCTAATATGATTGTGCATGATATTCGCAGCCCGCTTTCGGCCATTTTGATTTCTTGTGATTTGTTGGAGAAAGAGGTAGGAGTGGCTTCGATGCCGCTGTCTACCATTCGCAGCGAGGCGGCGCGGTTGAGTGGATTTTTGACGGACATGTTGATGATGGCGAAGATGGAACACGGCCGTCTCATGCTCACCCGGTCTGCTGTGGATATGAATGAACTGGTTACGGCCGTGCGGGATGGTTTCTTGCCGATGGCGGCCTTGAAGGATATTACCCTGGTGTTGGAGCTGCCGCAGGTGACAAAAACGTTGCTGGTAGATGCCAGCCTCTGGCGACGTGTGCTGGATAATTTGCTCACTAATGCTGTTAAGTTTTCGCCAACGGGTGGAACGATTACCTTGCGACTGGTTTATCCGCAAATGGAACAGGAGATGAGCAGTATGACGGCCGTTAACATGCTGTTTCAGGTCATAGACCAGGGGCCGGGCATCCCCGAAGAACACCAGGAAACGATTTTTGATAAGTTTAAGATTGTGGCGGCCAAACGGCGGGATGTGTCTCAGGTGGGGTTGGGGCTGGCTTTTTGCAAGATGGTGGTGGAGGCGCACGACGGCCGTATCTACGTGGAACCGAATGCCCCGCGGGGTTCCATTTTTACGGTTGAGCTATAAACCCGCAGGCAAATGGACATCTTTTCACCACTCTTGTTAACGGCCGTTCTCCTGGCCTTATTGGGTTTTGCCTGGTGGCAGCGGCGGCGGCGGGCACAGCAGCTCTTAGCTGCCATCCACGTCATTACCGTCCCCGATTTCTATTCGCACCATCTGGACAATACACGGCCGTTATACATTTACCTGCCTCCTGATTACCACCACAACGATCAGACCTGCCAATTGCTGCTCGTCCACGATGGGCAGGATAGGGAAGCGCTCCATTTGCAACAAACGTTAGCCACGCTTTTTGCCCGCCGTCAGCTTGAGCCGTTGGTGGCAGTGGCGGTTCCCACAAATGAGGAGCGATTGGAAGAGTATGGCACGGCCGTTGCCCCCAATGCACGTGGCCTGGGCAGCAAGGCGGCGCTCTACACCCTCTTCGTCCTGGAAGAACTGCTCCCCTTTATGCGCCAAAACTTCCGCGTAAGCGAACGCGCCGCGGACACCGCCATCCTGGGGGCCTCACTCGGTGGCCTCTCCGCCTTCGATATTGCCTGGAACTTCCCCGACGCCTTCGGCATCGTTGGCGTCATGTCCGGCTCTTTTTGGTGGACGGCCGCCGATGAGGAAACAGCCATTGCACCGGGTGAGCGCCTGGCCCATAGCCAGGTGCGGCAGGGGCCAAAACGGGAAGGGCAGCGGTTCTGGTTTGAAGCGGCTACCCAGGATGAATTTGAAGACCGTGACCAGAACGGGGTGATAGATGCCATACAGGACACGCTGGAACTGATAGATGAACTGGAAACATTGGGCTACCGGCGCGGTAAGGATCTGGTCTATGTGGAGGTGCCCGGCGGCCGTCACAATTATGATACCTGGGCACAGGTATTGCCCCAATTTTTGCGATGGGCCTTCCCGGCTTGAAAGGTGCGCCGCACTTGCAAGTGTGGCGCACCTTCTACAACTTTTACTTCCCAGGCGGGAAAGGATCACCGGCCACAATGTAGACATGGCCGACATCCGTGCCATTGAAGTTGTTGCCAACGGCCGTCGCCATAAAATCTATTAACCCATCCCCATTCAAATCGCCCACCGGCAGCGCATCCACCCCCAAACTATCGCCCGCCACCGTGCCAATCATCTTCTGCACCAATTGTGCCCGGCGTGGGCCGCGCCCGCTGTAAACCTCCACTTTGCCACCGGACGGCACATGCTGGCTAGAAGTCCACGAACCGATGACCAGGTCGCCATACCCGTCGCCATCAATGTCATCATAAGCACGACCAGGCCCAAAACCGCCGCCTGGTTCACGGCCGTCCATCGCCTCCAAGAGTGCCCCATCCGCCCCGGAAAAGATAAAGGCATTCCCTGTACCGGATACGCCATTGACCGTTGCGGCATAATCGGCCACAAAGACATCGGGAATACCGTCCGCATTGTGGTCGCCAGCGCCAGAAGCGAAAAATTGTCCAAACACGGCCGCCTCTTCTGGCCGCTGCGGGGACAGGGTATGAATGACGCTGCCATCCACCCCAGAAAACACAAACGCCTGTGCTGCGCCCATCGCCCCCACTACCGAATCGGGTACGCCATCCCCATTCACATCTCCCACCAGCCCTGCGCCGCTACCTAACCGGGCAAAAGCGGCTGGCCCATCGGCCGTCCATAACAGAGACCCATCCATGCCCGAATACAGGTAAACCCGGCCCGCATTGGTGAAACTATAGCTGGCATTTTGTGCGCCCACCAAAAGGTCGGCACGGCCGTCGCCATTCACATCCCCCGCCCCTGTCACGCTGGCCCCAAAGAACTCGCCCGGCCCGGCGTTAAACGTCAGCAAGATAGTATGGTCTGCACCTGAATAGACATTGGCATAACGGCCGATTGGCCCACTGACAATGTAATCGGCCACACCATCACCGTTCACATCCCCGGCTGTGGCCGCGCTGTAACCCAGATAGCCCAGCCCGGTTTCGCTATGCAGCAGCGCGCCATCACTGCCGGAGTAGACGTAGAATTTGCCGACGGGAAATCCGTTTTCATCGGCAAAAAAAGGCGCGGGAATCAGCAGTTCATGGATACCATCGCCGGTCAGGTCGCCCAAATCTGCACCCACCCAGCCAAAACCATCCCCCACCTGCTCGCCATCAAACTGGTGAATGATGACGATATGCGGTGCAAAAACGGGACTATCAGCCATTGCGACTAAGCCAAACAGCAGCAAAGCAGCGCCAGCCAATAAAAGAGAAAATTTAAAGCGTCGTGTAAACATTGTATCCTCCATAAAAGTGTATAAATGGGACACGGCCGTACCGCATCCAGTTATCAGATGGTTGGAGGATAGGGCAACTGACGGCCGTCACGCTGTCAAAATCTTGCTCATTTCACTTCCGACAGGTTGCACAAACCTGTCAGGGCAGATTCATGGTCTGGCGAAAGTGAGAGGGAGCGGCGCCAAAAGCGCGACGAAAGGCCAGTGTGAAATGGCTGTGGCTGGCATAGCCAAGCTGCAAGCCCAGGTCGGTCAGATTCGCGCCGGGTTCGGCCACATGAGCCAGAGCCGCCCGCAGCCGAAGCTGGTTGAGGTAATGGTGGATGGTCAGGCCGGTTTGCTGGCGGAAAACGCGGCTGAGGTGAAAAGGGGAGGTGTAAACGGCCGTAGCAATTTGTGCCAGCGACAGCGGTTCAGCAAAACGGCGGGCCAGCAGTTCCTTCACGGCCTGTGCCAGTTCCCGGTGCTGCCGGGTGGTGTGATTATCTTTTGGTACGCGGCACGGCCGTGTGGCATAAGCGTGCGTAAGGGCCTGCTGTAAAATAGCAAATGCTTTTTCTTCCACATACAAACAGTCAGGCACGGCCGTTTGGTTGAGGTAATGGATGAGTAAGCGCTGCTGCATATAAATGGTGGAAGCCGCCGGGCTATATGTGAAGCAAAACGGGGTCAGCCAGCGTTCATCCACGGTGGGGTCATGGGTGCGGATAGCTTCGATGACGGCCGTTTGCCCAAAACCAAACCAGTCACACAAATCTCCCTGCTCAGAAATCTTGCCCCGCCGGTACAACTGCCCCTGGTTGTAAAACATGACCACATTGGGATCGGCGACGATGGGGGGACGGCCGTCGTGGGTAATGGTCACACTGGTGCGCGGAAACACGATGGTATAACCACCAATCGGCCCGGTATCTGGAAAACGGGGATGGGTTGGCGGGCAGAAGAAGGTGCCAATCACCATCGCCTGCCCTTCGTAACACATAATCTCAAACTCACCCATTGCGCCACCTCGTTTTTTATACGCAGGCGACGGGAGAGTTAATCAAGCATGGAGATGTACAGCTCGGTGGTGTAGAGGACGGCCACACGGCCGTCCTCCTCATAGCGTGTAAACAGGTCGTGCAGTGCCGCCAACATCGGCTCATACTGGGGGTGCCCCGCCAGGGGCATCATCGAAGAGGAGAGAGTGCGCCCTTCCAGACCGGCGTAATCAAACTGCTGCGCGTTGTCAAATGTGCGATAGGCATAATCGTTACCCAAAATATGCTCTGGCCCCCGTTCGTGGCCGCCTTCGCGGCGCGGCCGCCCTGTGTCATCCCGCGCAAACGTCACCAGAATTCGCTCATACGCCTGCATAAACGCGGAGCCATCCACATGGCGCGTATTCCAGACCAGGGCGATCTTCCCGCCCGGCTTGCAGATGCGCAGCCATTCGGCGCGGGTAGGCACAGGATCAAACCAGTGGGCGGCCTGCCCGGCAACGATGAAATCTACGCTGTGGTCGGGCAGGGTGGTGGCTTCGGCCGTGCCGTTAATGCTGGTGAAGTGGGGGTATTCGGCCAGAAATGCCTCGCCTGCCGCCCGCATTTCGGCGTTTGGTTCCACGCCGTAGACGGGGTTGCCATTGTCCAGAAAGAGGCGGGTGAGCAGGCCAGTACCGGCGCCAATGTCAGCCACAACGGCCGTCCTCGTCAACCCCCATTCATCGCGCAGGTTGGTGAGGACGGCCGTTGGGTAGCCCGGCCGATATTTAACGTAATGGGCCACGCGATCAGAAAAACGTTGGGTCGGGGCATCAATAGACATAGGGCGTGTTAGACATGCGATTTCTTCAAGAAATCGCGTGTTTGGTAGCCGCTATTTTACGCTATTCCCGCTTATTCCAACACGAAGATATTTTTCTTCGCCCCCATCTCCTTCAAAATCTTGGGCCAGACGGTGACACTGACTTCGCCCAGGTGCGCTTTGCGCAGCAGTTGCATGAGGGTGCGCGACTGCCCAATGCCACCGCCAATGCTCAATGGAATCTCGTCGTTTAGTATCGCTTTGTGGTAAGGCAGGTTCAAGAAATGAAGCTGCCCGGTCATCTCTAATTGCTGCACCAGGGTGCGTTTGTTGACGCGAATGCCCATGGAAGAAAGCTCATGGCGGCGGCGTGTGACCGGATTCCAGACCAGGATGTCGCCGTTTAAGCCGTGCATGGGACGGCCGTCTTCAGAAACCGTTGGCGTGACCCAATCATCATAATCGGCGGCGCGCATTTCGTGGGGGTAGCCATCACGCAGCGTCCAGCCAATGCCATAGATGAAGACGGCGGGGTATTCTTGCAGCACGGCCGTTTCCCGCTGTTTGCGCGGCAGATTGGGGTACATGTCCAGAATATCTTCCGCGTGCAGAAAGGTGAGTTCTTCGGGTAGATTGGGGTAGCGATCATCGCGTAACTTGGGGAACATACCCTGCACATAGCTTTCTGCGCCTTTGATCACTTTCCAGATGCGGGTGACAACGGCCGTCAGAAATTCCAGATTGCGCTGATCTTCGGTAATCACGCGCTCCCAGTCCCACTGATCCACATAAGCACTGTGGTCGTGGTCCAAGAAATAATCCTTGCGCACGGCACGCATATCGGTCACTAATCCTTCACCTGGTTTCATATCAAACTGCTTCAAAGCCATGCGCTTCCACTTGGTGGCCGCCTGCACCACTTCGGCGTCAACGGGGTGCTTGTCGTAATCATTGCTGATGTGGAAACGCACCGGGGTGCGCGAGCCGTCCCGATCCAGGTAATCGTTGACGCCGCTGTCCACATCCACAATCAGCGGCACCGTCACCATCATCAGGTTTAGCTCTTTGCACAGGTTTTCTTCAATGTATTGTTTGGCGGCAAAAATCGCCTGTTGGGTTTCTTTGGGCGAGAGCAAGGAATGGTAATCATCCGGCAAAATGTGCCACAAATCATCATAATTACCAATGCCCGGCCCGGCCAGATCAGCAACTTTGTTGAGCATGATCTTTTCTCCTTGTCAAACTAGGGGATTTGGTAAGCTGGATGCTCTTGGGGGAGGAAAGCAGACGTGATGGGGGAGACATCCGTCCACAGAGTAAACAGGCACGGCCGTGTCTGTCATGTATCAGTTGTCATCTCTTGCCGGGCAAAGTGTCATCTTTCCTAAAACATGAGCTGGTTATGGCAAATGCTCCGGGCCGAAGTGATCGGGTAACAAGGTGTAGAGGGTAGTGGCACGGCCGTTGCCCGTTGCATCCACCAGCCATACCGGCACATCTCCGGCAAATTCGGCCAGCACCTGGCGGCAGGCGCCACACGGCGAACCGGCATTTTCGGTGGCCACGGCCACGGCCATAAATTCCCGGCAGCCTTCGGAGACGGCCTTGAACACGGCCGTCCGCTCCGCACAAATGGTCAGCCCATAAGAGGCATTTTCCACATTAACGCCAGTAAAGATACGGCCGTCCGCCGTTAGCAATGCCGCCCCCACCTTGTAATGTGAATAAGGGGCATATGCCTGCTCTCGCGCCGCCACCGCCGCCTGGATCAATGCCTGGCGTTGCTCGTCACCGATTACGGCCGTACTGCTCATGGCTGCTCACCCAATCGGACGAGGAGATCGC